>CAYNYK010000073.1:0-27049 GCA_964401335.1 uncultured Planctomycetales bacterium | reverse complement strand
GGTCCCGACGTTCCCGGATTGGAATAACGGCGACTATGGCCAACGGGCGGCGTATACCCTGGCCGCCTTGATCGAATATTATCGCTATACCGGCGATGCCGCGGCCCTGGCTCATATCAGCCTTTATGCCGATGCTTTGCTTGAATTTGCCTTGACACCCGAGGACCATCCCTGGCCGAAGTTCCTGATCAGCGTGCCGGTCCGGGGCAAGCCTTACGGCCAAGCCGATCCGCGCGGCTTTATCCAATTGGAAATTGCCAGCGAAGTGGGGGTCATGCTGATCCGGGCCGCTCAGATCCTTGGTAATCAACGCTGGCTGGAAGCGGCCAAGCATTGGGGCGACCTGATCGCCGAGAATCGGCTGAGCGAGCCGGGGTTACCGCCGTGGTCGCGTTACGCAAATCCGCAGGATGTCCTTTGGGAAGACCGGTTGACCGGCGGCGTGGTGTATCATCTCGAATTCTTCGATGAACTGATCCGGGCGGGTTACACGGGGCAGAATAATGCCATCCCGGCCGCCCGTGAGGCCGCGATGAGCTATCTGCGCGACGTGCTGCTGCCGAATTGGACCGGCTATGATACCTGGGGCCGCAATTACTGGGATTGGCCTTGCCCCACACGGATTGAAAATGTGACCACCTTTGTCGCCCGTTATCTGATGAACCATCCGGACGAGTTTCCCAACTGGCGGTGCGATGTCCGCAACATCCTGGGCCTGTTCCTGAATTGCACCAGTGTTTGGGTCGGGTCCGGCTCGGATACATTCAGCGGGGCCTGGGCCTATCCGGAATCATTTAACTGCTGTCGGCGGTCGCTGATCTACGCTCCTCAGGAAGTGGCCACGGCTTTTGCCCAGTATGGCGTGCTGGCCGACAGCGAATGGGGCCGCGAGCTTGCCCGCCGACAGATCATTTTGGCCACGTACGATTTTCATGAGAATGGAGTGGTCGAGGATGTGATCGACGGCGGTGCGGAAGTGGACAAGGTCTGGTTCAAAATCGCCCACCCTATGCCCTTGCGTAACATCCTGTTGGGGATGGCCTGGCTTCCGGAGTTGTTCGGCGCGGCCCGAGAAAATCATCTCATGCGCGCCACCAGCGTGGTCACCAACGTGATCTACGATGATGGCAGTATTCGGTTCGACGTTCATGATGCGCCCGTGGGAACCCGTACCGTGGCCCGACTGGCGTTTCGCCCGACGGAGATTGAGGCTGACGGAAAGCCACTCCAATTGGCGGACGAAAACCAAGGCAATGGCTATCAAGTCAGGGAACTGGCTAACGGAGATTTTCTTGTCACCATTCGCCATGATGGGTTAACCTCCGTCGTCATCATGGGTGACGATCCTCAACAGAGCATCCCTCTCCGTGACGTACAATTCAGCGGTTCCTGGTACGAGGGGAAGGGGCTGCGGATAGCGGGGGAGAAGGGGGCGAGCCTCACCTGTCGATTTAACGGCAACCAGGTACGTCTGCTGGGCGATTATGCACCTGACGGCGGCTTGGCCGAGGTTTATATCGACGGTGAAAAGCAACTGGTCGGGATCGACTGTTGGAATCCGTCGCCACGCTCGCAGCAACTCCTGTATTATAAAAATGGGTTGAGCAACGGCCCTCACGAGCTGAAAGTGGTGGTGCAAGGTGCGGGGAATCCTGTTTCGCAAGGAACCAACATCTATATCGGCCAGGTGCTTTGCTCCGCCGCTACGGGAGACAATGGGTGGGGCTCCGGCGGCGGGCCGAAAGAGACGCAACGGATGATCATGGGCTATCCGTCCCGGACGGATTATATCGATTCGCAAGGCCACGCCTGGCGACCGGGGACCGAGTTCGTCATTCGCGCCGGTGGGGAAGTGGATTCGGTGGCCGCGTCCTGGTACACGGAGCCGCGCCAGACATTGATACCGGGTACAAGCGATCCCGAGTTATACCGTTACGGCGTGCATGGCAAGGATTTCTGGGTCAATGTTACCGTGGGGCCGGGCACTTATTATGTCCGCCTGAAATTCATGGAAAATCAGGCCGAACTGCCGTGGACGCGATCCGTCACCGTGTTCATCAACGATCAGGAAATGGTTAAACACATGGATGTTCCGGAGACGGCGGCCCTGGCTATCAACGAAACCCGTCCTAATGAATTGCTTAGAAAGAAATTCATCCATTATCGGGGTATGGGCCGGCCGGTGGATTTGGTCTTCAACGGGATCAAACCGGCAAACGGAATCATCTGCATTCGCTTCCGGGGCGAACTGGGCGGTCAGGCCGCGGTCCAGGCTATCGAAGTGGGGCCGGGCGACGGCGGGCAAGGGGCTCGGCCGGTATGTATTCCCGAAGCCCAGCCGGTTACCGCTCAGCCGAAGCAGTAAAAAAGGAGCACGGGTCAGCGCTTAATCAGGAGATAATAATTCGATGTGGCATTCCAGGAAAAGTTTGATTGTCGGCATGACGGCGGTTGGGGTTGCGATCGATATTTGCGTGGCAGCCACGACGCTGAAACATTATTACGCCCATGATGCGGTCGAGGATGAGCACGGAGTGATCGCACCGTGGTACACCGGTTTGAACGGCCAGTGCGACGCCCGCGTGCGCGTGGCCGCCGAGACGCTCAAACGCTATCCTTGGACCGATGCGGACAAAGCGCCGATATCCTTGCCCGAATACATTTACAGCGGGCATTGGAGCATCACCGAGGACGGTACGATTTCCGTGCCGATGATCAACGATTGGGACAACGGAGACTACGGCCAACGGGCGGCCTACACTATCGGCGCGTGGATTGAATATTACCGCTATACCGGCGATGCAACGGCCCTGGCTCATATTACGCTTTATGCGGATGCGCTTCTGAAATTTGCGCTTACGCCGGAAGATCATCCGTGGCCTCGGTTTCCCGTCAGCGCGCCCGTACGGGGCAAGCCTTACGGCCAGGCCGATCCGCGCGGTTTCATGCAATTGGATATCGTCGGCGAAATCGGGGTGTGGATGATACGGGCCGCGCAGCTCACAGGTAATGAAGAATGGCTGACGGCGGCGAAGCATTGGGCTGATCTGCTGGCCGAACGACGCTTGAGCGAGCCGGGTTTGAGTCCATGGCCTCGCTATGCGAACCCCGAGGATGTTCCCTGGGAGGATCTGTCCACCGGCGGCGTCGTTTATATCCTTGATTTTTTCGACGAACTGATCCGCGCGGGTTACACAGGGCGGAATAACGCTCTGATCAAGGCCCGCGAGGCCGGCGTGGCCTATTTACGCGATGTATTGCTGCCGAACTGGACGGATCTCGAGACCTGGGGGCGACATTACTGGGATTGGCCCTGCACGACCCAGATCGAAAATGTCACCACCTTTACCGCACGCTATCTGATGAATCACCCAGCCGAATTTCCCAACTGGCGGTGCGACGTTCGGAACATTTTGACCCTGTTCTTGAATCGGGCGGGGGTTAATCCGGACTCGAGCGCGGATACTTTCAGCGGGGCCTGGGCGTATCCCGAAGCCGCCAACTGTTGTGGGCGGTCGCTCATCTACGCGCCACAGGAGGTGGCCACCGCCTTTGCCCAATACGGTGTGCTGGCCGATAGCGAGTGGGGACGTGAAATGGCCCGCCGTCAGATCATCCTGGCTACCTACGATTTCCATGAAACCGGCTTAGTCGAGGATTTGATCGATGGGGGTGCTCATGTGGATAAAACCTGGTTCAAGATCGCCCATCCCTGGGTACTTAAGAATATTCTTCACGCCATGTCCTGGATGCCGGAGATCTTCGGCGCTGCCCGTGAAAACCACATCATGCATAGTACCGCATTGGTCACTTATGTCGTTTATGATGACGGCCTGATTCGCTTTGATACGCACGAGGCACCCACCGGCACGGCTACGGTTTTGCGTCTGGCGTTTTGCCCCACGAAGATCATGGCGGGTGATAAGCCATTGGAGCGTACTTCGGAAGGCAATGGCTATCAGGTAAAAGAGTTGAAAAACGGCGATACGTTGGTCACGATTCGTCATGACGGGTTGACCTCCATTACGGTCCGAGGTGACGATCCCCAGGAACAAGTCCGCGAGAAAGCCCTGCAATTCAGTGACGGGTGGAAACGGGAAACGATGAAGGATGTTTCCTGTTGGGCATCTATGGGGAAGGGAGCAAGTCTGACGGTGCCGTTTACCGGCAATCAGGTCCGGCTGATCGGCGGTTTTGCTCCGGATGGCGGTTTGGCGGAGGTCTATCTTGACGGTGAAAAGCAACTGGTCGGCATCGACTGCTGGAATCCGGTTCCGCGTTTTGATCAGCTTCTTTATTATCGAAACGGTTTAAGCGACGGCCGGCACGAGTTGAAGATTGTGCTGCAAGGCGCGGGGAATCCTCACTCCAAAGGCGCGAAGCTGTATGTGCAAAAAGTGCTTTACTCGGCGGCCACCGGTGCGCAGGATTTTGGTTCCGGGGGCGGCTCCACGGAACCGCAGCGTATGATTTTCGGCTATACCTCGAACACCGACTACCTGGATTCCGATGGCCACCCCTGGCGGCCGGGCACGGAGTTCATCATTCGCGCAGGCAAGTTGGTGGATCCAGTGGCCGCCTCCTGGCAGACCCGGCCGCGCCAGATGGTGATCGGCGGTACCGATGATCCCGAGCTTTATCGGTATGGCGTGCATGGCAAGGATTTTTGGGTGGATTTCACCGTCGGGCCGGGAACTTATCATGCCCGCCTGAAGTTCATGGAATCGCGCCATATCGATCCCAAGTTGCGGTGCGTAAGCGTTTCGGTCAACGGACGGGAGATGATCGCGAATATGGATATCGCCGCTACCGCCGCCCAAGCTTTAAGCGCGGACCGGTTGAATGAATCGTTACCCACCTGGAAACGCCCTCTGGTATATGGCATGCATCGCGCGGTGGATATTGTTTTGAATAATCTCCAACCGGCTAACGGAATTATTTCTATTCGTTTCCTGAATGCCTTCGACGGTGAGGCCGAAATTCGCGCGATTGAAGTTGGTCCTGGAGATGGCGGGCAGGGCGTTGCGCCGGTATCCATACCCCCGACTCAACCGGAGGCTACTCGCCAAAAACAGTGAGCAAAGGATGACCTTCGCCCCTCGGTTGCGGGCGTTACGTTAGGGAAATGAATGTCATTTCCTTATACGTTGCATGAGGGAAGACGGTACATACAATACGTATTGTCGAGAAAGATCAAAGGTCGCTCAAGTGTTGCCCGGCGAATCAGCATGGCGGCGAGAGCATCGGCTTGGATTCCAATGACATTCGAACAAGGGTAATGCGATGGCACATCTCAAAAAAATCGTGATGTGGATAGTGTTTTTGACCACGGTTGATTTGTGTGTCGGGGCCACCACCTTGAAGCATTATTACGCCCATGACGCGGTCGAGGACGAACACGGCGTCATCGCCCCGTGGTACACCGGGCTGAACGGTCAGTGCGACGCGCGCGTCCGGGTGGCCGCCGAAACGCTCAAACGCTATCCCTGGGCCGATTCGCAAAAGGCCCCCAGACCCTTGCCGGAGTATATCTACAGTGGACATTGGGGGATCGGCGAAAACGGTAAGATCACGGCCGGGATGATCAGCGATTGGGATAACGGCGATTACGGCCAACGGGCGGCATACACCCTCGGTGCGTTGATCGAGTATTACCGTTACACCGGCGACGCGGCCGCCCTGGCCCATGTCGCTCTTTATGTCGATGCTCTGCTTGATTTCTCCCTCACCCCGGAAGATCATCTGTGGCCGCGATTTCCCGTCAGTGTGCCGGTACGCGGCAAACCTTACGGCCAGGCCGATCCGCGTGGTTTTATTCAACTGGACATCGTCGGCGAAGTCGGGGTTTGGGTGGTTCGGGCCGCCCAGATCATGGGCAACGAACGATGGCTGGAAGCCGCCAAGCACTGGGGTGATCTGCTGGCCGAACGACGCCTGTGCGAGCCGGGCCTGTCACCCTGGCCGCGGTACGCCAATCCCGCCGATGCGCTCTGGGAGGATCGGGCCACCGGCGGAGTCGTTTATATTCTCGAGTTTCTCGACGAACTGATCCGTGCGGGCCATACCGGACGGGATCATGCTCTGGTCAAGGCCCGCGAGGCCGGGGTGGCCTACCTGCGGGACGTCCTGCTGCCGGACTGGACGGGTCATGATATATGGGGTCGCAACTACTGGGATTGGCCCTGCGGCGTGCAAATCCTCAATGTCACCACGTTCGCCGCGCGTTATCTGATGAACCATCCGGATGAGTTTCCCAACTGGGCGAACGATGTGCGCAATATCACCGGTTTGTTTTTGAATCGAACTAGTGTGAGTACTCTGTCCAATGCCGATGTGTTCAGCGGGGCGTGGGCTTATCCGGAATCATTAGGCTGTTGCGATCGGTCGCTCATTTATGCCCCGCAGGAGGTGGCCACCGCTTATGCTCAATACGGCGTGCTGGCCGACAGCGAATGGGGCCGCGAGATGGCCCGCCGTCAGATTATTTTGGCTACTTACGATTTCCATGAAACCGGCGTGGTCGAAGACCTGATCGACGGAGGCGCCTATGTGGATAAAACCTGGTTCAAGATCGCCCATCCCTGGGCGCTTAAGAATATCCTGCACGCCATGTCCTGGATGCCGGAATGTTTTGGCGCGTCTCGCGAAAATCACATCATGCGGAGTACGGCGGTGGTGACCGATGTGGTTTATGACGACGGGACGATCCGTTTCAAAACTTACGATGCGCCGCCCCATACGGTTACCATTCTTCGGTTGGCTTTTCGACCCACCACAGTCATTGGCGGCGATGTTCGGTTAGCGATTACGGCCGAGGGCATAGGGTACCAGATCGATGATTTGGAGAACGGCGATGTGTTGCTGACCCTTCGCCATGAAGGCCTGACTTCCATAACCATCCAAGGTGACGATCCGCAGGAGCAAATCAAGGAACAGATGCTAAGCTTCAGTGATGGATGGAAGCAAGAAACAGTAAAGACGGTTTCCTGTTGGGCGTCTTCCGAGAAGGGGGCGAGTCTGACAGCCCGCTTTACCGGTAATCAGGTCCGGCTGATCGGCGGGTTCTGCCCCGACGGTGGTTTGGCGGAGGTCTATCTCGACGGTGAAAAGCAACTGGTCGGGATTGACTGCTGGAATCCGACCCCGCGCTTCGATCAGCTTCTTTATTATCGAAACGGTTTAAGCGACGGCCCGCACGAGTTGAAGATTGTGCTGCAAGGCGCGGGGAATCCTCACTCCAAAGGCGCGAAGCTGTATGTGCAAAAAGTGCTTTACTCGGCGGCCACCGGTGCGCAGGATTTTGGTTCCGGGGGCGGCCCGACCGACGACCAGCGGATGGTTTTCGGCTATACGGGGCGTGTAGACTATGTGGATTCACAAGGCCACTCCTGGAGGCCGGGCACTGAGTTTGTCATTCGTGCGCGGGGGGCTGATGCGGTGGCCGCCTCGTGGTATTTGCAGCCGCGTCAGATGGTGATCGACGGTACTAACGATCCCGAGCTTTATCGTTATGGCGTGCATGGGAAAGATTTCTGGGTTGATTTCACCGTAGGGCCGGGTACCTATCATGCCCGCCTGAAATTCATGGAAATACGACATATTGACCCCAAGTTGCGGTGCGTGAGCGTATCGGTCAACGGCCGGGAAGTGATCGCGAATATGGATATCGCCGCAACCGCCGCCCGGGGCCTTGATACCACGCGATTGAGGGAACCAACCACTTGGAAACGTGCCGTTTATTATGGCATGGGTCATGCTGTTGATATCGTATTGAATGATCTGAAGCCGGTGAATGGCGTCATTTCTATTCGCTTCCGAAATGACTCAGGCGGCGAAGCCATGATTCAGGCGATCGAAGTCGGTCCGGGAGACGGCGGCCAAGGGGCCGTGCCTGTCTCAGTGCCGGTGGAATCTCAGCCATCGGCGGGAAAATGAGTGGAACACGAAAAGCAGGATTTATCATGTCCAAAAAAGGTTATCAGGTTTTCGAGGAAACGTGGGGACCGAGAGCACGTTTGGCCTGGGATACACTACGGATGAAGCCGACGAAAGGCATCCCCGCATGGCTGGTCCATGTGATGGATATGCCCTTTATGGAACAAATCACCGAACACAAGCCCGGTGATTACGTCCATAACCCGGATCAGGTTTACCTGGCATTCGAGAAATGGGCCGGGGTTTGCTTCATCGATCAATACCTGGCGGATAATCCACTGACCATGGGGCAGGAAGGTTTCACGTCCAGTACCCAGCACGGGGCCACCACCGGTGCTTCGGAAGTTGTCATTGACGGCCTGACCATCGATTCCCCCGAAGCGGTCGTCGAACACATGGAGCGTTTCATTTTTCCTCGCCGTCAGAAGGAAATTGATGCCTTCGACCCCGACGATCCCGCCCATGTCGAACGCTTGATTGCCGGAGAATGTCACCGACAGAAACTCTTCGGCCCCAATCTCCTGAAAGGACCGTTCATGGATGGGTTTCAGAGTTTCCCCATCCTGCATTACGAGCGTTATGGCTATGCCAATTATTTCATGGCCTATGCCCTGTTTCCGGAGATCATGGCCCGGGATTTTGCTCAGCAAGCCGATCTGGCCGTGCTGAAAAACAAAGTTGCGGCCCGAGCCATTATCGAAGGCCACCTGCCCCGGCTCATCCGCCTCGATCACGATATGGCCGATTCCCGATCCACTCTGGTCAACATCAAATCCTTGGACGAAATCTGGTTTCCGGCCTTCGCCCGCTCGATTCAGCCTTTACTCGACGCGGGTATTCGGCTTATCTGGCATTGTGACGGCAATTTGATGGATATGGTACCCCGCCTGATCGAGGTGGGTATCAGCGGTTTCCAGGGGTTCCAATATGAGGACGGGATGGACTACCCGCGTATCTGTCGCATGACCGATCGCCAAGGCGCACCTTTGTTTATTATCGCCGGGGTATCCGTCACGAGGACGTTACCCTTTGGGACCAGGCAGGACGTGATCGACCAGATAAAATGGCTGGTGGAAAACGGCCCGCCTGTCGGCCTCATGCTGGGTGCCAGCAGCAGCATCGTTCCCGGAACCCCACATGAAAACATCAAAGCCTTGAGGGAAGGGCTGTTGTACTACCAGGATCATGGGCGTTCATGATGGTTGTTTCGGCAAATTATTGGCTGAAATCGTCACCGACCGCATGCGCGAATCCATAAAGTTACTGGACACGTAGAAAATTTCCGACCCATAACCAGAAATCACGATTTTTTTATTGACAAGCCGCCCAAACGGATGGTAGTGTATTTTGGTAATATGGCGAAGATGGGAAAGAAATGTCAACTAAGGGGAATGGAATTAAGATATTATCTAGTGAGGTTGGGCTAATTGCATCAACCATTGGCTTGGGAGGAAAGTGGCCATGAAAAGCGTTTATACCACGGGTGAAGTGGCGGCCATATGTAAGATCAGCCAGCAAACGGTTATTCGCTGTTTCGATAACGGGAAACTCAAAGGTTTTCGAGTGCCGGGTTCTCGGTTCCGGCGTATTCCCCGCGAAAGTCTTTTGCAGTTCATGAAAGAAAATGATATCCCCGTGGATCACATCGATACCGGTAAAAAGCGCATTCTGGTAGTCGATGATGACGAAGCGATCCTGGAGATGCTTTTCGAGCTGCTCGAACGGGACGGGCGTTTCGAGGTCAAGGTGGCCCGTGGCGGGTATGAGGCGGGGATTCTTACTCACGAATTCAGGCCCGATGCCATCATTCTTGATTATAAACTGCCGGACATCGACGGAAACAAAGTGTGCCAGACCATCCGGTCTAATCCCAATTATATCGGAACCAAAATTATCATTATCAGCGGCGTGGCCGATCCGGATGAGATTGCCGAACTGAAAGCCGCCGGTGCCGACGATTTCCTGAAGAAACCTTTTCAAATCGACGAATTGATTTCCCGCATTCTTCAGTTGGTCCAGGTCTGAGAAGGTTGCGGATAGGAAGAAGTTTGGGCGTTAGGCCGATAACGCATTTTTGAGCTTGGAGGCATTGGCCCGTTGGTTCCGAATCATACGCGTGGGTTTGATCATGACCTCGGAGGAAATAGCATCATCGACAGCCGCCAGACCCGAGGCCACGGTACAAGTCGAGCTGATTCTGGCGAGCATCGATCAATTGCCCACCTTGCCGGCCGTCGCTACCCGCCTTTTGGAATTAACCTTGGACGATCGATCCTGCGCCGCGGAGGTTACCCGGGTAATCGAATCTGATCCGACATTATCGGCCCGGATTCTGGCCCTGCTGCGGCGTTCCGACATCGCGGCCAGGGCGAACACGGTTGAAAGGGCCGTGGTCCTGCTGGGTTTTCACGTCGTACGGAATATGGTCCTTTCGATGCAAATTTTTGATACCTTTTCCAAGCGACTGGAAAAGGCCGGGGGTCGGCTCGATTGGCTCGGATTATGGAAGCATTGCCTGGCGGTGGGATGCGCAGCTCGCCTTCTGGCCGAGCAGGGCAATGCTGACCTGATGAAAACCGACGCGGTGCATCCGGAATCCGTCTTTGTCTGCGGCCTGCTCCATGATCTGGGCAAATGGGTACTCGGGGCGTGTTTCCCGAAAAGTTATGACCGGGTGATCGCTCGTGCCGAACAGGTGCGGGGAGATATTACGGAAATCGAACGAGAGGTTTTCGGCCTCGATCATACCCTGGCCGGTAAGCGACTGGCGGGCCGGTGGAAGTTGCCGACGATGATCCAGGAAAGCATCTGGTTGCATCATCATTCGCCGGCTATTACGCCGGCTCAGATTGCTCATCCGATGGCCGCAAAACTGGTACAGATCGCCGACCGGCTGGTTCGCCGTATGCGCATCGGATATTCGGGTAATTACGCCACCGATGGGGCGTTGGCGGAATCAGCCGCTACCCTGGGCTTGTCCGCCAAGGCCTTGCGCGACGTAGAAAATGCTTTACCGGATTGGATTGCGCAACGGGCGGCATTCGTCGGTTTGGAGCGATTGACCTCGAAGGAGATTTATGTCGAATCTATGGCTGAGGCGAATGCGGAGCTGGCCCGGATGAATGAATCCCTGATTCAGGCCAACCGACAACTTCGCGAACGCAGCCGCTGTTTTGATGCTCTGCGTCTGTTTAGCGAGCATATCAACCCGGAAGCCACCCACGAGGAAGTGGTCCAAGCGGCCTGTCGCGGACTTTTGAAGGCCATTGATGCCCGAGCGGCGGCGGTACTGGGTTGCTCAGCCGTCCGCGGAATGATTGGCATTCTCGCCGTCTGCTTCGAGACCACCGACGAATTGCGTGTGGAAGTTCGACCCTCCTTTTCAGTTGCAGCCCTGGCCGAGATTGTCGCCGAACCGTTCTGGCAAGATGTGATCAGTCTACCAGGTGATTTTCTGGACCGCCTGCGCATGGTGATGAATGAGCCCGCCCGTTGGTGGTATCCGCTTCGCCATCAAAATCGATTTATCGGAGCCTTGCTGGCGACGGGCGAGCGGAAGCCCCCGTCCGACGAATCTTTTATTGCGCTGGCGGACGGAATCGCCGTCTGGTTGCATGTGGCGGAAGCCCGGGCCGCCGCGGAGCGGCTTAATGAGGAATTGGCCCAGATGAATCGCTGCTTGGCCGCCTCACAGCTCGAAATTGCCCGCGCGCGTTCCCTGAGTATGGTGGGGGATATGGCCGCCGGGGCCGCCCACGAACTGAATAACCCCCTTGCGGTCATTTCCGGACGTGCCCAGTTGATCAACCGTCCCGATTTGCCCGAGGAGGTCCGCCGCACCGCGACGCTTATCCAGGAAAATGCCCACAAGGCCAGCGCGATCGTCGAGGAGTTGATGGAATTCGCCAAGCCCGCTCCGCCCAGGCTTGGGGTCATCGATCCGGCCGAGTTATTGGCCTGTATACGTCAGGAATGGATCGAAAAGAATATTCTTCAGCCACATCAATTTCGTCTGGAGCTATCGGACGAGTTGCCGAAAATCCGGGCCGATGACGCACAAATCAAGATGTTATTCGACGAAGTGATTCGCAATGCCGTGGAAGCAATGGGTTGTGTCAAGGAACCATTGTTGATCGTCAATTGCCGCATCGATCTAGCCGATGAGAAAATCGTGATAGGTATTCAGGACAACGGATGTGGCATGAGTTCCGAGGTGGCCGAGCA
Source organism: uncultured Planctomycetales bacterium (assembly GCA_964401335.1). Taxonomy (GTDB): domain Bacteria; phylum Planctomycetota; class Phycisphaerae; order UBA1845; family PWPN01; genus JAAYCU01. Next base: position 14,890 of record CAYNYK010000073.1, on the reverse strand, counting down.
GGCGATGACGCCGTTTTTTTCATATCGCCCCGCCGGTCGTGCCCGCGGATTGGGGTTGTCACGGGCGGCGCGTTACGCCCAGATCAATGGAGGACGCATCCGCTTGTCCAGTGAGTTGAACGGGGGCACGACCGTTTTCGTGGAGCTTCCGACGGCCGGGTAGAACGTCCGCCGTCGTCCACGGGGCCGTGTCTGTCACGGGGTAGCTTTTATGGTTGTTTGTTGAGGGGTTGGACACGATTCCGGGCCGGGCGGGTAGCGTAGGCCTCCTCCTCTTCCTCCTCCTCCTCGCTCTCGCGGCCGAAACTCCCGCCGGCCTTTTTTTGGTGGAATCTTGGTTCCGGTGCTGATCCGGAAGTGGGAAAAGCTATGGCGGAAAGACCGGTGGAAATCCTGCTGGTTGAGCCCGATCCTCAACTGGCCGAAATGATCAGTCAGCATCTCCAGGCGGCGATGTGGTGCGAAGTAACCCATTGTCCGACGGCCAAGGAGGCCATGCGCGAGGAGTTGACCACCCGACACGAAGTGGTTATGACCGACCTGACGTTGCCAGACGCGGACGGTCTGATTTTTGTTCGGGAGTTACGAGTCACCAATCCCTGCCCGGTCATTCTGCTGGCCGATCAGCCTACGCTCGACGACGCTCGGGAGGCGATCCGTCTGAAGGTGACGGAATTGCTGGTCAAGCCGTTCGACCTGGCCGACTTGTCCTGTCTTGTGGAGTCCGCCGCCGAATCCGAACGAGTCGCTCGCCGACAGCGCCGCCGTTACCGCCAGGCCCGGCGCATTGCCCGCCGTATCGTCGAGGAGCGACAGGATCTACATCTGCGTATGGATCTTATTTGCCGTGATTTCGTGCAGGCCTATCGCCGCCTCGCCCAAAAGGTCGCCGATTCCGGCAAAATTAACGTCCATTCATCTGAGTAATCTGGCCTTCAACTTTATCGTGTATTTGCGCGGATGGTAATCGCACACCAGGCACGTTGTTCATCCGCCCAGGCGCGCAGGTCGGGCTTAAGAAGCGGGTCTTGCAGGGCCTGCTCGTACCAGCCGAGGGCTTCGCGGTCACGGCCGAGTCGGCGAAGGAGTTCGCCCAGTACATAACAGGCCGCCCCGCGGTTGGCGGGTGAAATTTGCTTGGCCAGCAACGCCCGCTCAAAATGTTGGACCGCTTCCCGCTGGTATTGTTGTTCCCGCTCGATCGATGCCCTCATCCGTATGATTCCCGTACGCAAGGAATCCTCGAAGGGAGCATCATCCAGCAGCCGATCAAGTCGGGGGAGCGCATGGCGATTCTCGCCGTGCTGACGCAGAATCAGGGTCAAGGCCAGTTCCACGTAAGGCCTTTGGTAACGATTGAATCGGCCCGTGGCCACGGCCTCGGCGATATGTGTAACCATCCGCATTTCCACGTCCGCCTGATTATCGGTCGCCTGCATCGTCGGCCGCCAGCGCTCGGCGAATTTCAGTACGCGCTGCAAGCGGGAATCCGGGGGTAAAATAGATCCGGAATCGCGGGCAATCCACGACGCCCGCAGATTCAGCCACGCCAACGCCTCGTCCGACTTGCCCCGCCATCGGTAACATTGGATAGCCAAATCGTAACGATCGCGGGCGTCCAGCTCTCGTGGATCGCTTTGCGGTGTAAACCCCTCGGGCAAGGCAAGGCGCGGTTCCTTCAGGATCTTTTCACGTATGTCAGGTGGAAGAGTAACGCCGATATCAAAATCCGCATCATAGCCACTGTAGCCGCAACGCGGGCAGGTGGCGATGCGGTAATACTCGGGTTGTGGTCCAACCGCCCGGGCAAACAAATCGCGATCGACCCCGCCTCGTGTGTTGCTTTGCATGCAACGGACGGTGGTGAATAATTGTCCACAACAAGGACAGGTCAATTCGTAGCGACCGAGCATCGACCACGGCGTCTGCGCCGGCGTCTGGCATAAGATCAACCCAATGAGCATCAGCATAAGGGTATTGTGCGGCGAGTGTGGACAAGGAGCAAGAGGCCGGAAATAGACCTTTCTTATGGGAAGCGCGCCGATGCGGTCACGGATTTAGAGTATCCCGGTTGGAGGCGGTCAAGGTAACGCCGGGCGGCCTTAGGCTCGCCTGCGCACAGCCAAGCCAAGGACCATTCCGAAAGCGAGCAGGGACAGACTGATCGGTTCAGGTACCGCCCGGCCCTCGAGGGTAGTCAAACTCGTTGCGCCGTTCTCTCCGCTCGGATATTCAGGAGTCGCCGCCAGAATCGCGGCCGACCAGTCGCCGTTCGGCCGACCGCCCAAAAATGCCGCTAGAATCGCATTGTTGACCATCGTGGCGATCTCCTGGTCGGTGAGTTGTTCGCCCGCGGCCATGCGGGCCTGGAGGGCTTCGGATTCGGTCAACAGTTGTACACTCTTGGCCGACGCCTGGCTGAGTTTGGAGAAAGGATTACCTTGGCCTATGGCGTCGAAAAACGGCTCGGTCAGCAAGGCGATGATATCCAGAAAGATGTTTCCGGAAACATCGATAGGACCAACGTCGAAATCCATGGATTTTTCAGCTTCGGCTGCCCAGCCCTCCAAGCCATAAACGCCGCGGTTTGAAATTTGCAAGGTTTGATCATAAAAACCCAGCGTGTTAATGCTGGTATCGATGTTGATCAGCACGCTACCCTCGGCGTAGAAATTCTGAACACCGGTGTCGAGCACAAATTTATAAGTAAGAGGTGTATTGCCGGTATTCAGCGAGAATTTACCTTCCGGACAACAACGCATCGTGTAACCTGCCGAGGCGTTGAGAATACCGTTCAAGGTCAAGTCGGCGCAGCCCATGTCGAATTCGCGATTGTTGTAAACGGCATTGGCGTTGATGGTCCAACCGTTCCCGAGCAGATTTCTTTCACCGGAAATATTTATATCAAACAGATTCAGACCTAGGGCCACGTCCTTCCAGATGCCTGCCTGAATCGTCCCCGCTGGAAGGAATACGGTTGCCGCCAAAAGCCAGACCACTTTTTTGCCTCGCCGATAATTCACGCGATATCTCCCTTTGATGAAACGCCAGATACAAAACAATTTTCGTCGCGTCGACTCCATGTAGCTTCGACCCTTCCGAAGCTTTCCAGGTTGGATCAGTGTGCGGTAAACTTTGTTTTTCGGCAAGTTACCGCGCGGCGACGATGATGATAATACCTTAACGTATTCATCGGCCACTTGCCATAACTCGTTGACCTGAAAACTCACAGGGGCAAGCATGGATGATCCAGAGATCGATCATGAAGGCATCTCTGTAAGTGTAAACCCTTGTATAAAAAGATATTATGGGGTTTTACCAAACATTCCGATAAACTGGATAATGCAACATGTGCCGCGATCGAAATCATCGACATAAAAAAATTCATTGGCACTGTGTATATTGCAGTCGGGCATGGCAAATCCGAGCATCAGGCTATCCGCTCCGAGAACCTCCTTGAATAAAGGTAGGATGGGCAAGGTTCCGCCTTCGCGGGATAGAACCGGTTCACGGCCAAAGCTTTCCGAAAGGCAGGCGATTGCGTTCCGGATTGCGGGCGAATCGAGACGACGCAGGTAGGCAGAACAGGCCGCCGTGGTCTGGATATGAAGACGGACGGCGGATGGGCAGGCTTCCCGAATGGCCGTGTCGAAGGCCAAGGAGATTTTTTCAGGATTCTGATTGGCTACCAGACGCATGGATATTTTGGCCAAGGCCTTGGCCGGTATGATGGTGGCCGATCCTGGACCGGCGAATCCGGCGATCAAGCCGTTCACATCGAGCGTGGGGCGGGCGGTACCCCGCTCAATAGGGGTGAAGCCCTCTTCTCCCAGGGATGCGGGGCTGCCGGTTTGGGCAAGCAATTTCGCCTCGGTAAGGCCGTGGCGATTGAGTTGTCCGCGTTCATCATCGGTCAGGGGAACCACGTCGTCATAAAAGCCGGGGACGGTTACACGATGTTTCCGGTCATGTAGTGAAGCAATCAGTTTGGCCAAAATGTTGGCCGGATTGGCGATCATGCCGCCGTACTGCCCGCTGTGCAGATCACGGGTGGGACCGTCTATGGTGATTTGTTTGTAAAGCAGACCGCGGGTGGCATAGGGCAACGCCGGCGTATCCCGGTCGTGCTTGGAGGTGTCAGAAATCAGCACCTCATCACAGGCGAGTAAATCCCGGTGCTCGCGAAGGAAGGTAGGCAAGTTCGGTGAACCGATTTCCTCCTCACCCTCGATCAAGAACTTTATACGGATAGGTAATCGGCCGGCAGCCTCTTTCCAACAGCGGACGGCGGCCAGATGGGTCATGAGCTGGCCCTTGTCATCGGCGCTGCCGCGAGCGTAAATCGCTCCCTCGCGGACCGTCGGTTCAAAAGGCGGGGATTGCCACAACGCCGGTTCGCCGATGGGTTGTACATCATAGTGGCCGTAACAAAGTAAAACCGGCGCACTGGTATTCCCTTCCAGAGGTCCGCTGTCGGCGAAAACCACCGGGTGTCCGCCGGTAGGCATGATTTGTGATTTCAGACCGGCCGCCGTCAGTTGTTTGACAAGCCATTCCGCGCAAGCGTGCATGTCGGTTCGACGTTCCGGATCGGTGGAGATAGTCGGAAAAGTCAGGAAACGGAACAAATCGTCCAGAAAGGCTTTCTGACGGCGGCGAAAAACGGCAATGGCATCTGTTGTGGAAATCATTGAGTCCCTTGTGAGCAACCCTCTGCGACACAATCCTATCGCAAACACATTACGATGCCAATCCCCCGGATCATGCGGTTTGTCCTGCTATCGTCCCGTTTCGTTCCGGTAAGATGCGTTCGAGGTATCCGACGATATGTATCCAGGATCCTTGTTGAATTTCTCAAGAAACACCAGAGCGATTCGCGAATTGAGTGAATCTCGTTTCAATTCGCGATATCCGAGCTTGGTATACAGTCGCAGATTGTCTGAACTTTCCGTGCCGGTGAATTCAAAAACGACGTGCTTTCGGGAAACAGTTTTCGATCTCCAGTAACAGTTGCGTTCCCAGTCCACAATTTCGATAGTCGGGATGAACGATAAGCCTCCCGATAAGGCAGGTGTCACCATGTTCAGGGGCGCGAACCGAGCCGATGATTTGCTCGCCGATGACGGCTTTCAGGAAACGACCCCGCGAATATTCCATTTGGATATCATCGAGACTCTGAAGCAAGGGGGGGATGCGTCCAGTCATGATATCGTTCCGCCTCGGTTTGATAGGCAAGGATTTGTAGCGAGAGAATGGCGGGACAGTCTTGCGCCGTCGCGGCCGTAACGACAATGTCCTATGTCCTCACCGTTGTCAGCGCAATACGAATAAGTGATATATTGCTTTCTCATGGGAAAACTTGTCAATAAGGATTTTCCATACCCGGCTCATATTTTAGTCAAACAACACTTTCCATCCGAACATTTTACCGGAAAGGATGATGGGAGCAAATTTAGGATATCGATTCACAGGCATCCCCTATTGCACCAAGCGATAATTTGGATCAAAAGTCTATTTTCTCAACAAGTGAGCTTCCGATAGACATAGATAGAATGTTCATGATCGCGGAACTTGTCAACGCCCATGAAGGGCGTATAATGCGTGAAGATTGCAGCCGGGAAACAAGCGCGTGCGCAGGTCTCAAGGTCGCAAGGTCGTCGCCCGCCGTCCGGGCGCGGAAGTCTTGGTCCGAACATGAACATTTTATCACGTAACCATCTCTGGAAAGAAGTGGTGGTACGGATTGTATTTCCCGCGATTGTGTTTGTGGGACTATACGTTCTGGCCATGTTTTGTTTTATTCTGCCGACCATGCGGGAAAACATTATCGCCCGCAAAAAAGAGATGATTAAGGAGTTGGTTCAGGCCGGATGGTCCACCCTCATGGTCAATCATGAGCAGGAGCAAAAAGGCGAACTCACCCGCCTCGAGGCTCAGCGACGGGCCACGTATCGATTACGGTATATGCGCTATGGAAAGGATCTGAAGGATTATTTCTGGATCAACGATACGCAGAGGCGCATGGTTTTGCATCCCTACCTGCCGGAGTTGGAAGGGCAAGATCTGCATGATTACACTGATCCGACCGGTGAGCACATTTTTGTGCGGTTCGCCGAGGTCGCCGAACAACAAGGGGAGGGTTACGTCCAATACATGTGGCAGTGGAAGGACGACCCGCGGCGTGTCGTCCCCAAATTATCTTTTGTCAAGCTCTTTCAGCCGTGGGGCTGGGTCCTGGGGACCGGCGTCTACATCGAGGATGTCGATGCGGAAATCGCAGCCTTTACCTGGAAACTGACCGCGGTGGTTTTAGCTATTCTGGCGGTGGCCATTATATCCTTGTCCTTTATCATCGGTTACGGGGTACGTACCGGGCGCTTGCGCCGCTTGGCGGAGGAATCCCTTGACCGCGAACGCAACTTTTCCCGCCGTCTGATCGATACCGCCCAAGCGATTATTCTCGTGCTCGATCCCCAGTGTCGGATCGTTACTTTCAATAAGTACACCGAGAAGCTCACGGGCTATTCGTTGGAGGAGGTAAAAGGCAAGTGCTGGATCGAGGTATTTATACATGAATCCCAGCAGGATAGTATCCAGGAGGCATTCGAAAAGACCCTCCGCGGCATACATTCCCAGGGTTACATCAATCCGATCACCGTTCGTGACGGACGGGAAATTTTCATCGAATGGTATGACGATGAATTAAAAGATGCGGACGGCAAGACGTTTGGTATTTTAGCCATCGGTCGGGACGTAACCGCTCGTCTCCAATCCGAGCGGGAGCGGCGCCAACTTCAGGAGCAGCTCCATCAAGCCCAGAAAATGGAGGCCATCGGACAACTGGCCAGCGGAATTGCCCACGATTTCAGCAATCTCTTGATGGTCATCATGGGCAACCTCGCGAACTTGCGCCGCCTAACCACCGATAATCCGCCCGCCCAGCGGGAGCTGGACATGATGGCCGAGGCAGTGGAACAGGCTTCGGGAATCACCAAATCCTTGTTGACTTTCAGCCGCAGGTTGCCGACCGAAATGAAATCCCAAAGTGTCGCCGAAATCGTGGAGACTTCCGCGCAGATGCTGCGCCGCCTGTTACCGGCGGTCATCGATCTGCGGGTGGAGATCGACGAGAATACGCGACCCACCCGCATCAAGGGCGACAGTGCCCAGTTGCAGCAGGTGATTCTTAACCTGGCGCTTAATGCGCGCGACGCCATGCCGAAGGGCGGCACGCTGCGGATTGCCACGTCCCTGGGCCAATCGATTTCCGATCAAGAAACCACGGATACCAAGGCCCATCCGATCGATGGAGTATGGATCACGGTAACGGATACCGGTACGGGAATGCCTCAGGAAATGATCGAGCGGATTTACGAACCTTTTTATTCCACCAAGCCGCGCGGACAGGGCACCGGCCTGGGTCTGGCAATTGTGTTGGGGATCGTGCAGGGTCACGGCGGACGGATCGAAGTGGATTCCGAGGTGGGACGCGGGACGTGCTTCAAGGTGTGGTTGCCCATTCTCCATGCGGAGGAGCAGGATACCGCCGCCTCCTTTTCTGATCAGCAGGTGTCCACGGGTCGCGGGCAACGTATTCTCCTGGCCGAGGATCATCCCTATGTCCGACAGATTATGGCCACTTCGCTCGAAGCTGATGGATATCGGGTCACCTCGGTAGCTGACGGAGATGCCGCGATGCTTTACTATCGGGCAAACGCGGATACCGTTGACTTGCTGGTGACGGATATGGATCTTCCCGGACGGAGCGGAATAGCGTGTCTTCGGGAGATGCGGGCCGACGGTTTTAGGCGACCGGCGATCCTGATCAGCGGTTCGGTAGGGTTGGAAGTCGAGGAGCAACTGGATGAGTACACGTTGTTGTTGCGCAAACCTTTCCAAATGGCCGATCTGAATCGCCTGGTTGGCAATCTTTTGCAGGGGGTCGGAGCAGTGGAGGCCGAATCGTGAGTGAAAAAATCACCATTCTGCTGGCCGACGATCATGCCCTGGTGCGCGCCACATTGGCGGATCGTCTGATGGCCGAATCGGATTTGGAGGTGGTGGGTCGGGTGGGTAACGCCGACGAGGCGGTCAGCCTGTGCATCCAGAAGCAGCCGCATATCGTCTTGATGGATATCGACATGCCCGGTCTGCAATGTTTCGAGGCCGCCCGGACGATTCTGTCCCGTTGTCCGAAAACGCGGATCATTTATTTGAGCGCTTTTTTCAGCGATCGTTATATCGAAGAGGCCCTGGCCGTCGAGGCCGCCGGCTATGTCACGAAAAGCGAACCGCCCGAAGCGGTGATCGAGGCGATTCGTATGGCCGTCACCGGGCGGGTGTATTTTTCACCGGAGGTGCGTTCGCGCATCGTATTCGACCCGCGAGGCACGCGCCTAAGCACCAAACAGCCCACCCGCCTGTCCACCCTGACGCCACGGGAAATGCAGATTTTGCGTTATCTGGCCAAAGGTATGTCCAAGAAGGAAATCGCCCGAACGGTCAACCTGAGTATAAGTACCGTGGAGCGCCACAGCGATCGTCTGATGAAAAAATTGGATATACACGACCGGGTGGAACTGGCCCGTTTCGCCATTCGTGAGGGGCTGGCCGAGGTGTAAAACATACCAATCCAATATATCCTACCCCCGGATCCCTTCCTGAGGCGACCATCGAACGTCAATTCTCAGAGTAACCCCGCTTATGTCATCATGTGTATCAGCGACATACCGGCGTACCGACTCATACGCCACGTTATCGGGCGAGAGAATTGGGTATTTCAATCCATGACGCCTGGACGGTTGTTGGTCGATGTCTTTCCTGCGGGTCAGCAGCCCGTCGGAAGTATTTTGTTTTGGTCGGGGAATGTGCGTTTCGGGTGTGTTCTGGGTTAAATCGGGGCCGATCGCGATCTTCCAAAAAGGTCCATCGGCACAAAGCAAAGGGGCATTATGATGTTTGGAAACATGAAATTAGCGACCAAAATGGCCATGGGATTTGGAATCCTCGTGGTAATCTCCGCCGTATTGGGTATAACGGGCTGGAGCAGCCTCAACGGCCTGGCCCGTAACGTGGCTTTGGAAAAGGGCGGAAGCGAATGCTTGAGTGCCTTAAGTGATTGCGCTACGTTACGTCGCGATTTCGCGCTGCGCGGTTTCGCCAAGGCTGACGGCGAGGACAAGAATGCCGTCGACAAGTGGTACGCCGCCTACGACACCCTTAACCAACGGCTGGAAAGCCTCAAGATCGCCAAAGGAATGAGCGCGGAAAACCAGGCAATGGTGCAAACCGCCCTGAGCAAGGCCCAGGAATATAAAAACCTGTTCGGCAAGCAGACCGAAGCACGCAAGGCCAAGGATGATGCCTTTTCCGTATGGGGCCGCGTGGGCGGTGAAGTGACTCAGGATATCCAGAACGTCATCGAACAGGTCATTCGCCCCGCGCTCGCTCAGGCGGAAGCCGGGAGCAAGGCGGAGGAAATCGCCCGCTGGTCGCGAATCAGCGACCAACTCGACAAGGATGTGATTCAACCCTTCCTGTTGTTGCGGGTGACCGCGGTTTATCTGATTGCCACCAATGCCGATGCCCAATGGGAAGCCTATCAAAAGCAACTGCAGACCGCCAAGGAAGGCCTGACCAAATGGGAGCAGCAGATCAAGGGTGAAACCAAGCTGGAAGAAGTTGCCACCCGAATGCATGAGCACTTCAAGCAATACGAAAACGGTGGTCAACAATATTATAGCGGCATGTTGGCTGACCGCGCCGCGGATAAGGAACTGCGCCTCGCGGCCGCGAGTATCGTGGAGACGATTAACCAAATCAGCATGTCGCTCAAGGCTGAAATGGAAGGGATGATGGCCCGAAGCAACGCTCTTATGACGGGGATGGCCATAGGAGCAGTGATTATGGGGGTGTTGCTGGCGATCTTTATTACCCGAAGCATCGTCAAGCCGATCAATCGGATTATCGCGGGGCTCAACGAGGGTGCGGATCAGGTCAACGATGCCGCCGGACAGGTCTCGTCGGCTTCTCAACAGTTGGCCGAGGGGGCGAGTGAACAGGCTTCCTCGCTGGAGGAGACCTCGAGCGCTCTCGAGGAGATGGCGGCCATGACCCGCACCAACGCCGCGAACGCCAAGGAAGCTAACGAGCGCGCCGCCCAGGCCCGCCAGGCCGCCGATGAGGGCGACCGGACAATGAAGCAGTTGAACGAGGCCATGAGCGGGATCAACGCGTCCTCGGAGAAGATTAGCAAGATCATCAAGGTGATCGAGGAAATCGCCTTCCAGACCAATCTGCTGGCTCTGAATGCGGCGGTGGAAGCCGCCCGGGCGGGCGAACACGGCAAAGGCTTCGCGGTGGTGGCCGATGAGGTGCGTAATCTGGCCCAGCGCAGTGCCCAGGCCGCCAAGGAGACCACCGAACTGATCGAGGACGCGGTGAACCGCTCGCAGCAGGGTACCGCGGTGGCCGGCGAGGTGGGCGAGGCCCTGGCCACCATTGTCAGCGACGTGGCTCGAGTAACTGAACTGGTCAACGGGATTTCCCAGGCGTCTCAGGAGCAAGCCCAGGGCGTGGAGCAGGTGAATACAGCCGTCGCTCAGATGGATAAGGTGACTCAGCAGAATGCGTCCGGGGCCGAGGAGTCGGCTTCCGCCGCGGAGGAGTTGGCCGCCCAGTCCCAGGCGGTCAAGGCGATGGTCAATGAACTGGTGGTTTTGATAAGTGGAAAGAACGCCCAGGCGGCCGAGGCGGCCACGAACAGCGTACGGATGAACCGCGGCGGCGGCAAGAAGAAGTTGAATGTCAAGGTGGCCCATCTGGAACGCAAGAATACCAAAGCCGACACGGCACCAGTGGCAACCTCCACCGCGGGTGCCCACAATCCCGAGTTTCTGGCCCTTGATGGGAAAGAACAAGGAGCTTTAGCCGACTTCTAATCGTACCCAGTGCCCTGATTGCGGACGAACGCCGGTTCCCGCCGGCGTTCGTCCTCCCTCCTTTTTACGAATCGCTGAATCCCTGTCTCGATACCCCACAAGCACTATTGAGCGAGACAATCCACCAGCCCGAAGCGAGAGATACCCTCTACCAGCCCAACGCAGTTTACCTCGCCCGCCACGGCCAGGCTTCGCTAGGCTCCGCCTTGGCGAGCGGAGCCTCGCCAAGGCGGGCCTGGGCAGGTTGTGGTAGGCGAGCGAAAGAAACCGAGGGTCGGACGATGGGGAGACAAGGAGACACGGAGAGGGGGAGCGGCGGGGCTGTCGATCCGTTTGGGACGACGACATATTTTGGGCTGCGGGGAATGCGGGCAAACGCCGGCGTACCGGGGTCTGCCCATGCCACAATGCGGACCTGCTCATGTCAGCCTGTCGGTACGCCGACCGGTTATATACTTTGCATTAACTCGGTTTTTTCGCGACGTAGAGTGCAGCAAACTCTATGCTGCCGGCCCCACCGGGCCGACAAACACCGGCGAGACGCCGGTGCCACACCCTTGGCGAAAAGGAGTTTACCCGCCGTGGCGGGGTGCCACACCTTTGGCGAGAGACACCGGTGCAACACCGGTTTTAGAATGCACTCTTATATCCCGGCCCGGCGGCCGGCGCGAACCCGGCGGGTTCGGCGGCGGGCCAGGTCCTTGCGGACGGCCCGGGCGATCTTGTCCGCGGCCTGGCAGATGGCGGCATGGATGCTGGACCCCTTGGCCGCAGCCGTCTTCCAGGCGGAAGGAACCACATTGGCGTCAATCCGGCACTGCTGGTCGATTCCGCCGCGTGGACCGTTAAGGTCTTCAAGACGAACCATCACCTCGTTCACCCGCGAGGCAAAGCGGCCAAGGGCAAACTGCAGACGACGCTCGATGAACTCCGTCAGGGACGGGGCCAGCGCGACGTTCCTTGCGAATACCTGAATACGCATGGGAACCTCCTTTTATAAAATGTCACCAGCCGGAACTACGCTTCCTCTCATTTCATTATACGAACGGCAAGGGGATCGGGTTTGATGACACGTATCTTGGATGTCAAAAAACCGGCCACATTCTCCGGTGAGTAGACAATAAGGCTATATTCCCAAGGTTATGTTAAACAATCATATACGGCATCCATGAGTTATCGCCCGTTAAAGAAATAAAGTCCTTCATGAGTTGACTCTCCCAACGGCCGGGCCCGGATAGCTCTGTCGAGATGTTGCTCTGTCGAGATCCCCATCGTTGCTCTGTCGAGATTCCCATCTCGACAGCCCGTGATCGGATTCCTATCCCGTGTTATGGGGAAGTGATTCCCCAAGGTACGGATGCGAGAAGGGATTCTCGCACCAGCAGCGAGTTTTGCTCTGTCGAGATTCCCATCGTTGCTCTGTCGAGATTCCCATCTCGACAGCCCGTGATCGGGATTCCTATCCCGCGTCATGGGGAAGTGATTCCCCAAGGTACGGATGCGAGAAGGGATTCTCGCACCAGCAAGGAAGGCATTCTTGCACCAGCAAAGTTCACCGAGGTTTAGGCGAGAAAAGGGATTTTTGAACCGGTAAAAGTTTTGCTCCGGAAAGGATTTCCTGTTAAGAGAGTATTTGAAAATGGGCGACAGCGACCGGTGGTTGTGATAAGAACGGTAACCGCCGGACCAGGCTACCCTATCGCGAACTCAAAAGCACGGGCAGACCCTTGTTCCGCTGAGGCGTGACAAGAGTCTGCCCATGCCACACGCCAAGGGATGGATGTGCCGGGTGTCGGATCATTGGTTGGAGAATGCAATGGCTTATGAGCAAGAGCGGCAGGTCGCGGTGGCCGCGGTGGTGCAGGCGAGTCGGCTGTGCCAGTCGGTGCGGCGGGAGCTGGTATCGGCCGAGACGCTGGCCAAGAAGGATAAATCGCCGGTGACGGTGGCGGACTTCGGGGCCCAGGCGGTGGTGAGCCGGCTTTTGCGACAGGCTTTCCCCGACGACCCGCTCGTCGGCGAGGAGGAGTCCGCCGACCTGCGTGGGCCAGAAGCCTCGGCTATCCGGGATAAGGTAATCGGGCATGTGCGATCGATCCTGCCGGACCTCGACGAGGGGGCCATCCTGTCGGCCATCGATCAAGGCGACTATGCCGGCGGCGGTTCGGGGCGGTTCTGGACGCTGGATCCGGTCGATGGCACGAAAGGATTCCTGCGGGGCGAGCAGTATGTGGTGGCCTTGGCGTTGATCGAGGATGGACGGCCGGTGCTGGGCGTGTTGGGTTGTCCGAACCTGCCAATCGATGCCCGGGAGGCGTCCGGCGAATGTGGTTGCCTGTTTGTCGCGGTTCGCGGCGAGGGGGCTAAGATGCGGCCGCTGGAGAACGCACACGAACGGCCGATCCGGGTTACCGAAGTGGACGACCCGGCACTGGCGAATTTTTGCGAGTCGGTGGAGGCGGGCCATAGTTCGCACGGCAAGGCCGCGGAAATCGCCCGGCGGCTGGGCGTAACCGCAGCCCCCGTCCGGATGGACAGCCAATGCAAGTACGCGGCCGTTGCCCGTGGAGACGCCTCGATATATCTTCGCCTGCCGACCCGGTCGGATTACGAGGAAAAGATCTGGGACCACGCGGCCGGTTGGATGGTCATCACGGAGGCGGGGGGGCAGGTGAGCGACGTAACCGGAGCCCCACTGGATTTCTCGCTGGGGCGGACGTTACGCAAGAATCGGGGTATCATCGCCACCAACGGTCGGTTGCATGCGGCGGTTGTCGCGGCCGTCGCGGCGGTGCTGAACAATCAGAGCAGCGGAATGGGTATATCATACGGACATTGAAACGATGACTTGATTTGGGAGGAATCCATGATGTTGGGAAGACGATGCCTCGTGGCGGTCTGGTTTTTGATTTTGCTGCTCTGCTGGTCTTCGACGGTGGCCGAGTCCGCGGATACGCCCGAGCCGGCCCGTAAGCTGAAAGTAGCGGCGGTGCAGATGCGCTCGGATACCGATATGGAGGCCAATCTCAAGAAAATCGTCGAAACCATCGGCCGCTGCGCGAAGGACGATGTGCGCGTCGTGGTGTTTCCCGAGCTGGCGGCCAGCGGGTATACCCGTGAGTCGGTCAAACGTTCGGTTGAGGAACTGGCCGCCGCCGAGCAGCGGATCGGTGAGGCCTGCAAGGCGAACAACGTGTACGCCATCGTGGGCATGCCCAGCCGCCAGGAGAATCGCCTGTTTAACTCCGCCGTCGTCTTCGCTCCGGACGGACGAGTGATTGAACGCTATCATAAAATCCAGCTTTCCGATAACTTCACCGACGCCGGAGATCACATGTCGGTCTTCAAGATCGACGGGGTGATGTGTACAATCATCATCTGCCACGACGAACGCTATCCGGAACTGGTCCGCTTGCCGGTGCTGGTTGGGGCCCAAGTGGTGTTTTACATTTCGGCCGAGTCGGGCATTGTCAGCGAATCGAAGATCGACCCTTACCGCGCTCAAATCCAGGCCCGGGCGATGGAGAATACGGTGTGGGTAGTACATGCCAACCCGCCGGCCAACCCGGATATCGCTCCGAACGCCGAGGAGGGCGCCGGTTCCCACGGCCAAAGCCGCATCATTACCCCGAGTGGTCGTATCGTGCAGGAAGCCTCTATTTTCAAGGAAGAAACGATGACCGCCACGCTCGACATCGGCCAAGCCAGCCGCCTTCTGGCCCGCAAAAGTCTGAATTGTCCTTTGCTGAGATCCTGGTGGCAGGAAGGGATGAAACTGGTGCGGGTCATTGAATAGTCCGGCATAATATGGTGGATGGCTTACCGCTGTTGAATCCTTTTGTGTTAAGAGTGTACATCATAAAACCCAGTAGCGTTGGCCCCACCGGCCGACACCGGCGAGACGCCGGTGCCACACTCTCGGCGAGACGCCGGTGCCACACTCTCGGCGA
>CAYNYK010000072.1:0-27372 GCA_964401335.1 uncultured Planctomycetales bacterium | reverse complement strand
AATGGGATAGGAATCCTGAACCATGAAACCGAGATAGGAATCTCGGTCCAGCCGCCGTTGACGGGGAGGCACGAGAAAGGATTCTCGCACCAGCAGAGGAAAGGGTGCGTGCACCAGCAGAAGGATCATGTCACCAGCGGGTTGTCATCGCTCCCCCACATCTGAAGACGTGGGCCAGCCGGCCCGATTGCAGAGGTCGCTAAACACGTACGAGGACGCGGGCCACTCGCCCGGCGGCGTGTAAATGGCACGCCCTACACGCTTGGACGAATGGGAAATATGCCGGCGAATCGCCCGGAAGCGTACCCTTGACATGGCAATCGCCGCCTCTCTACAATCTGCCCTTATATGAAGCGATACAGCTTAATCTGGCGGACGGTCCTGATCGGGGCGGCGGGCGTGGTGTTGCTCGGCTGTCGAGCGGGCGGGCCCTCGGGCATGCCCACCGAGCAGGAAAAGGTCGAAATGCTCTCGCTGATGCTGCCGAGCGAGCTGAAAATCGAGCCCTTCACCAAGTTCAAGAGTTTCGATCAGGACGAACAGCCCGACGGCGTCCTGCTCGTATTGCGCCCCGTGGATCGGTTCGGCGATCCGGTCAAGGCGGCCGGAGTATTTTACTTCGAGCTGTGGACCTACAACGAATCGGACCCGCTGCGCAAGGGCGAGCGGCTGGCCTACTGGGAGCGGACCATCGGCACCAAGCAGGACATGAAACTCTACTGGACCCGCGCCCAGATGTACGAGTTTCAACTCGTCTGGACGGCCGGCGTGGGCGAAGTCAAGCCCGGCCGCAAATATCTGCTCACTGCCACGTATCGTCCACCGTGGGACGAAACCATACAGGCTGAATACTTGATGCAGGCTCCACACGCCTCCGAGTTGACCGGTAAACCAATGAAGTGAACTTCCGATACGCCGCCGGAGGTTCGCCAGATATTCTAAGGACAGGAGATCGCCCATGAGAACCGCGAACTGCACGAAGTGGTTGGTAGTCGGCCTGATGCTGGTCGTTTGCGGTTGCGCCCAAAAGCTCACCTACGAACGATGGCAGACCATTCATGACGGGGCCACGCCGGAAGTGGTCAAGGCCACCCTGGGCGAGCCGTTCCAGACCACCGATCAGACCTGGGTCTATCAGGACTCGGATCACACGATCACCGCCTTCATCTATTTCAAGGACGGCCAGGTCATCGGCAAGCAGTGGAAAGACTTGCAGCGGGGTATCGAGGGCGACGATCCCAACGTGAAAGAGCCCGGCGAATCGTCAACCTTCAAGAGTCAGAAGATCGAATAATCCGCGGCTCGACTATTTTGGGCCGATAAGTTCAGTTCATTGCCCCCACTTGAGTTTCTGGGTCAGGGTGTGCCATTGGGCCTGGCCGGGGTTGCGTACCAGTTGAAAAACATAAGCCGCCTGACGTACCGTCAACCGATCGCCGACAACGAGCGGGAAGGAAACCTGCCCGTCGATCACCGCGGTGGTTCCCGTATTGACCCGCCGGGTAACCACCTCGATCACCGCGTCGGCCGCCACCACCAGCGGCCGATGGGTCAGTGAATGCGGCGAAAGCGGCGACAGGACAATCGCCCGCGTGCCGGGCATCAGAATCGGACCGCCCGCGGACATATTCTGGGCGGTCGAACCCGTCGGAGTGGCCAACACCAGGCCGTCACCGCTCACGTTGGTCAGATGTTCGCCGTTGACCGAGATGGACAACTCGATCATGCGAAATGGCGCACCGGCGTGGACCACGCAATCGTTGACCGCCGGCGATTCCGTAGGCCCGCGCTCGCCGTGAACAACCCCCACCGCCATCATCATCCGCCGGCTGACCAGCGCGGGGTCGGTAAGGGCGGATCGAAGATTGTGTTGCAGATCCTCGAAACTGAACTCGGCCAGAAAACCCAATTTGCCGAAGTTGACCCCGATAATGGGTACTTGCCGCTCCTTCAATTCACGGGCGACGGCCAGAATACTCCCGTCACCGCCGAGCACGATGATGCGTTGGGGATCTTTTCCCAGCCACTTCTCCGGTTCCGGGACTTCCGCCGAGGCCACCACCACAGCTTCACGCCCAACACAGGCGATGACCGAGGCCGTCGCCGCCCGGGCCTCCGGCTTGTCGGGATTATACAGGACCAATACGCGCGGTTGATCGGACATGTTTCGATTCTCGCCATCTACCCTATAGGGACGCTCGATTATAACGGTGCCGCCCGGAAATGCCACGGATGAAAAGCAGCCGGGAGAGCGTGAGGCATATGCCTTTCGCCCGACAGGCAACCGTGATAGAGTCATGGGTTTTCTGGATGGTGTTTTGCGGCGAAAACAGCGATGATCCACTTTTGGCATAAGCTTCAAGCGGCTCGGCGACGTTACCGCTGGCCGATCAAATGGTGTGTCCTGATCCTTGTCGTGCTTTTTGTCTTGTATCCACGCCCGTCCCTGCTGGTTCGCCACGTTGCCCGACTCCGGGTGATGGATGCCCTCCCTGATCCGCGCGAGCCGGCCTTGAGGCCGGTCGAAAAACAGTTTGACACATTTGTGGCCCAACAAGGCATCGAAGGCGGAACGGCCCTGCTGGACGCGGTCCAACGATTTGTCTACGAGCAAGTGCCCTACGCCTATGATTGGGAGGTATGGGGGGTGGCCGACTATATCCCCACGGTTCGAGAGATCATTGAAGCAGGCCGGGAGGACTGTGACGGCCGTGCGGTCCTGGCCGCCGCCTTGCTGCGGGCAAAAGGAATCGATGCCAAGTTGGTGGCGGGCAACGGCCATGTTTGGGTCGCCACGGATTGGGGTGAAACCATGAGCCCGATCGGCCAGCCAAGCCTGGTCGCGGACCAAGAGGGTCTGCAAATCGATCTTTTTGATTTTTTCAACACCCGATCCATTGCTTTCGGGATAGCGGTTTTTCCCTGGATGCGGGAATTGATCATCCTCCTGACCTTGTGGGTACTGCTGCTCCCAAGAGAGTTTCGCTGGGGTCCGGCCTTGTTGGCTTTGTATCTTCTTTGTAGCGGAATGATGACGATCCGTTTGGCCGGAGCGAATATATACGCTCAACATGACCAAGGTATTCGCTGGGGATGGGGACAGTTGCTCCTGGCGGTTATTATTCTAATAAGCAGCGGTAAAATAAAGAAAAATGACCGACCGGTCGGTACTTTAGAAGCCTTCGACACGCAAACATAGGCCGATAATCTGGCTTTTTTTCTTGGATTATTGTAAAAAAGTATTTGGATCAAGATTGAGTGTGTATCATTCCTTGGATTGGAGTAAATCCGACCTATTAATCAGAGGCGGAACCTCTCGGCCGGTCGGGAACACGGATATCAAGGAGAAATCATGCGTAGCCATCGGTCCTTAGAGATTTTGGCGGTGTCCATGCTGGCGGTGTATTCCGGATCGGCGTGGGGAGCGGAAACGACGACACAGAAGGCCAGTAAGCCGCGGATCGCGGTTTTCAATCTCTCCGGCGCAATGCGGGAGGCGCCGACGCAAATCGAATTCGGTTTCAACTGGGAAAGACCGGTCTCGCTTCACGATTTGCTCGATCGATTCGACAAGGCGGGCAAGGATGACAAGCTTAAGGCGATCGTGTTGACCTTTGACAGCCCGGACTTTGGTTGGGCCCAGATGCAGGAGATGCGGCAGGGTATTCAGTCGCTGCGGGCGGCGGGCAAGGATGTTTTCTGTTACCTTGAGCAAGCCGGCCCGAGCGTTTACATGCTGGCGACAGGGGCCTCGCGCATTGCCCTGACCCCGGCCGGCAGCCTGCAATTGATCGGCCTGAGTGCCGAGCAGACGTATTTCAAGGGTCTGATGGATAAGCTCGGCGTCGCCGCCGACATGATCTGTGTCGGCGATTACAAAGGAGCGGACGAGCCCTTCACTCGTACCGGCCCTTCCGAGCAGTCCAAGGAAATGATGGATTGGTTGATTAAAGATCTGTACGAGCAGATGATCGAAGCCATCGCCGACGGTCGCCACCTCCAGCCGGACCAGGTGCGCCGCCTCATCGACAATGGTCCGTTCACCGCCCGCGAGGCCCGCGAGGCCGGCCTCATCGACGAACTGGTTTACGCCGAAGACCTGACCGAATCGCTCAAGGAGCGGTACGGTACGGAAATCGAATTCGTGCATAACTACGGGCGGGACAAAGGACCGGATATCGATTTTTCCAATCCGTTTTCCTTCTTTTCCTCCATTGGCAAGATGATGGGCAAAAGCAAATCCAAGGTCTCGGACAGTATTGCCGTCGTTTATATTGAGGGCATGATTATGACCGGCAGAACTGAGCAAAGCCTGTTCGGTGAGGGCAACTCGGTGGGTAGTACGACCATGCGGCGCGTGCTGGCCAAGGCCCGTGATGACGAGAGCATCAAGGCCGTCGTTTTGCGGGTGAATTCTCCCGGCGGATCGGCGACGGCCAGCGATATCATCTGGCACGCGACCCGCGCGTTGGGCGAGACCAAACCGCTGGTGGTTTCCATGGGGAACATGGCCGCCAGCGGAGGTTATTACGTATCGGCGGCCGGGGTCAGCATTTTCGCGGAACCGGGCACGCTGACCGGCTCGATCGGAGTGGTGGGGGGCAAGCTGATCACCAAGGGACTGTGGGACTGGGCCGGGGTTTCGTTCCATGAAACCAATTACGGCAAGAACGCCGACCTGTATACCTCCAATCGACCTTTCAACGACGAGCAAAGGGCCACCGTCAAGCGGCACATGGAGGAAACGTACAACGATTTCAAGGACCGCGTGCAAAAGGGACGGGGCGATCGCCTGAGCAAAGAGCTGGACCAACTGGCTGGCGGGCGCGTTTATACCGGCCGCCAGGCGGCGGCCAACGGGCTGGTGGACAAGCTCGGCGGTTTGCGCGAAGCCATCGAATACGCGGCGGCCGAGGCCAACATCAGCAAGTATGATATACGTGCCCTGCCGGAGCCGAAAAACTTTTTCGATATGTTGTTCGAGGGCATGACCGACGAGCGTAAGGAGGAGGACATGGATAATCTGAGTGGCGATCTTTCTTCCCGTCCCCTGTTTGCCGGGTGGTTCTCTCCGGCGGGACAGACCCTTCTATCCATGTTGAAAGGGGTCGATCCGCAACGGGCCCAGGCCATCCGGCGCTGTCTGCTGCGCATCGAATTGTTGAATCGGGAGTCGGTCCTGACCGTCCTGCCGACGGAGATATTTATTCGATAGAAGGCCGCCGATCATGACATCGCCGCAAACGCCCTCATCTTCCCCTCCATACGTTTCATGGCTCAGGAGCTTGTTTTTCCCTTCCTGGTCGCAACGCAAGCGTCTGCTGCGCATGGAGGCATGGATCGTCGTCCTGGTCTGCTGGATCCTTCTGTTATTCGCATGGGTCTGGCCGGAGGATTTTCGACAAAACGCCGTGACCTTCGTGCTGGGGACCACGGTGGCCTTCATGGTCCGTACGTTCACCTTTCACCTGGGCCTGCTCCTGCTGCTGATCGTGATAGTCTGTGCCTGTACGCGCTATTGGCGATTGCTGGCGGCGGCAATTCCGCCGGCGTTGTTCACTCTCGGGCCGGCTGTCTGGGAGTAGCGGCCCAGAGCGGATCGAGAGGTGATCGGGGAAACAATAACGGTCATGAGCGTCAATTTGCTGGCCATCAATACGGATACGGCACCCATCATCGACGAGATTCGACAGGCCCGGGCGGATTTGATTCTTTTTCAGGAATATACCGACCACTGGTACCAGGCATTGATCGCGGCGTTCGGCGCGGACTACCCGTATGTTCAATATGTCTGTCGGGATGATTCCTTCGGAGCGGCGATCTATTCCCACAGGCCCTTCGTCGGCGAGGTTGATATGGAGCTGCCCTTGGATGGCGGCTTGGAGCCGCAAATACGAGCGGTCATTGGGTTGGACGGTCAGGAGGCGGCCTTCTACAACATCCATCTGCTTCCGCCCCGTTCGTTGGAGTATATCATGTCCGCGCGCAGGCAGTTCGCCGACCTGCTCGATATTCTTGACCGTGAGACGTTGCCGGTCGTGCTGGTCGGCGATTTCAATGCCACCCAGCATAGTACCTATGCCCGCGCGCTGGAACGAAAGGGATTGGTGTCCGCCCATGAACTCGGAGGGTATGGCCGGGGCACGACCTGGCCGGTCCATTCCTTTTTCCGATGGTTGCCGGGTCTGAGGCTGGACCATGTGTTCCTCGGCGAGCCATTAACCTGCACGTACTGCACAACCGGCGTCGGTCGTGGTTCGGACCATCGGCCGGTCATCGCGAAAATCGGTTTCGAGAAATAATCGAACGGGGCCGGCCATTGTGGACCGGTCCCGTCCGTTTTCGTCAAATCCCGCGTTGTCATTCATCCGTATCGCCGACTTACTGAAGAATGTACTCGTCCCAGGCATTTGCGCTCCAGTCCATGACCTCCTGCTGGTAGCCGATCACGCTCTGGATCTCGTTTGTCGGGTCGTACAAACTGCTGTCGGGGAAGCCCCAGTCATTCCAACCGCCCTCGTAATCGCCCAAGCCTTGCAAGGCGCCAAGGGCGTTCAAGGCGCTTAGCCCATAATCACACCCCGTGCTCGCCAGGGCCACCGTCAACGTCAGGGCCACCAGAATCGTCTTGGTTACACCGTTCTTGATTCCATGATTCCGAAACATTGTGTATCTCCTTTTTCTAAAATGCCTTTTTCAGTCTCCGGTTTCCGCTTCCGGCTTACTGATGGAGGAAATTGGCGAACGGGTGACCGAACCTTTCTCGGATCGAGAAAAAAATCTTTTCAACGTCCGATAAAACGCGACACGGCCGCCCCCGCGACACCCTCGACAGGAAGATCTTAAAAGGTTTGGCCAATAGTCGGCTTCTTTCAATATACCGATTGTTGACGTGTAGCAGATAATCTATTAACTTACGTTACAATTCGGTCCCTTTTGAGCAGGACCATCGGGCAAGGGGCGAAGCGTCTTACAGGGAATAAATATGCTTCAAACCACACGCGTCCTTCAGCGTTGTAAGAGACCGCGCGCCGACGGGTTCAGCCTCATTGAATTGCTGGTGGTATTGGCCATCATCATGTTATTGCTGGCCCTGCTCCTGTCCAGCTTGAAGGCCGCTCGTGATCAATCCCGCATGGTGGTCTGTGCCGCGAACCTGCGGCAGATCGGAATCGCGGCTTTATGCTACACAGAAGAATCTCGCGGATGGCTCGTCGGGTCGCCCAACACCAGCGGCAACGGCGCCCGTCCGGGATTCGCCGCCGGAGATTACACCGATAGCGCCAATTCCGATCATTATCCTGCATTGCATGTTTTTGATTGGGCCTCGCCATTGTTACCAAAAATGGGGATCAAACCACCTGCCGATACGAAAGCTCGCTACCGTGCGGCCGTAGCGGGGGTCTTGCAATGCCCGAGCAATCACCGACTCTCCGGGCCGGTCAATATTGCCCCCATGAAGAATCTGATACCGGCGAGTGTTCTGGCCCCCAGTTATGCCACCTCGCGTTTTTTCCTCTACGTCAGCAAAGGCAATCGTACCGGCTCGGTTGCTGGAACTTTATGGTGGTCCGAGGACTGCATCCCTGATTACTACCTGCCCCGTCATGATCGCCTGAGGAAACCAGCGACCAAGGCTTGGCTGGCCGACGCCCATGTCGTCTCAAAAACCGCTGGAGAAATCTCTAACGCCAACTGGGGTTTTGCATCCCAGGGGGCCTGGCGTTGCGACGAGCAAGATCCCGGACCGGTGACCTATCGAGGGGATTTTCTTCATGAAGAAATATGGCGACACCATGGAGGGATCAACATTCTGGCTTTTGACGGCCACGTGGAATACCAACGTGAGGAACAGGATCAAAACGGCCTGAACCGTTCGAACAATGGCCTTGGTCGGGATGCGCGAAAGGCCACATGGTGGTTTCCCTCGAAGACCAAGACAAAAGACCTTCCAAGCCGATTTGCGGGTAGAGAACCCAATATAATCATACCATAAACCCATAACAATTCAACTATACAACGATTATTGATATATATTGCCCCCAATTCTTACCTAAATAAGTTGGTTAATTATTCCGACGATCTTTTTATGGACATGATCCAAGGCATCAGCAGTCTAAATAACGCAGAAAACGCTTTCAAAGTCCAGATGGCGGTCGCCGCCAAAATCATGCAGGCAGGCCGCCAACAGGGTCAGACGGCCATAGCTCTTCTCGAAGCGGCGGTTGAGGGCTTTGAGCAATCTATCGAAGAGTCTTCTGTCGAAATAATCAACCAGCTCGATGTTCTCGCCTGATCAAAAAATCGATCACATGAATAATAGAAAGACGATTCAATGAACATTGAATAGTCATTAGGGAATCTTATCCGGCGCTATATTTCCGGGCACACCGAATCCCAGAAATGACAAAAACTGCGTTCTAGTCAGGATAGGGATGGAGGTTATTTTGGCCTCCTTAATGATTGTATCATAGACTTTTCGGGCTTCCTCTCGTTGTTTGTTGCGTTCGGCGGCGGCCTCTTCTTCGGCCCCAGGTACGATTTCTTCCGGTGGGGGGGGCTCTTGGCCCAGAACTACGAAATCGGTGGCCGGGCCGACCTGATCGACCACATTTCCTCCGGCCTCGACAATCAAGCGCCGGATTTGTCGACCATCCGGATCATCGATTTTCCCGTCAAAAGTAAGATCGAAATCGCCCACCACCACAAAGTTGTACCGCCGGTTACGATCAAAGACGGGGTTGGCAACCAGATCCCCACGAAGGATGGGATCACCCGGTGTACGTCGGACAATTTTGGCCTCGGCGGTGTTCTCGAAAACATGGCTGACTTTGATGGATGCCTTGCCGCGACCGTCGGCCGGTATCGGCTCGAAATGAGAGTAAATCTCGAAGGTGAGTCCCGGTTTCAGGCCGTCTTTGCGGCCCAGGCTGATGTAGAGGAAATCCTCACCCGCCGGGGCCTGCACGACGGTTCCGTCGGCCACCCGCAGGGCAGCAAATTCATCCGCGGACGGCTCCATACTGGAAATGCGCTCGCGCAGAGTCCGGATATCCGCACTGGCCTGCTCCAAGCGGCGCTGGGCCTCCTCGACGGCTTTTTGTTTTTCGGCGGTAAGCCGGTTGATCCTTGCCGTGGCCGCCGCAAGTTGCCCTTGTAATTTGGCAGTTTCCTCCTGCCAGGCGTTCCGATTGGCCTCGCTCTCCGCTTTCAGCTCCTCATATTGCTTGCTCAGCCGCTCAATATGCTCGTCGAACTCTTGCTGCTTCTGGGCGGCCGCCTGATTCAAGGTCTTCATTTCGTCGCTCTGTTTCTGAAACTGCGCTTTCAGATCGTCCAGTTCATCGCTCTTGGCGGTGAAAAGCTGGTAAAGGCTTTGCAGAAGCGGAAGGACGCCCGAGGTTTTTTCGGGAGTAATTCCGGCCGTCTGGACCACTGGATCGGCCAGCACGGGGGCCGAAACCTTTTGGATTTCCTGGTCCAATTTGGCCATATCGGGGCTTTGATCACCACCGGCTCCAAGTATCCGCGTAGCCATGCCGACCATTTGCCGTTCTGTTTCCTGCTGCTGCTGATTGGCCCGCTGGGCCGTTTCCTGGGCACGCTTGGCCGAATCTTTTAGTTCTTCCTGCTGGGTGTACAGATAGATGGTGAATCCCACCGAGGCCAAGGTCAACACAACAAATACGATCAAGGCGGCTTTGATTCCGGTTGATTCCGGTGCTTTTTGCTGCGGTCGGGCGACGGCCATTCTGAATACTCCACACGTTTATATTGTCTAAGGTAAGTACACTGGTGTATTCGGCGCTGTCACGGCGAGTATTATTTCGCCGACCGCCGGCCATCCAGTGGGCTGGATTCCAAGGTGCATTGTTGCCGCCAGGACGGGGTCTGTCAACACGGTGCCCCCGTCGTTCGTTCGACGTTTTGATGAATTGGGCAGGACTTTGGGGCAATGCTAATTCTTTGGGGCGAAAAAGGTTATCCACAATCAAATCATCGGCGAAGTCGGTCTGAAAGCCTTCACCCCCCACCCTATAGATGGATTGATCCACCCGCCGGCTGACCTCGCGGCCAACCGGGGAAGATTCCGGGGGATTGCCGCTGGCCGCGGCCAAAACGAGGATTTGACTTTGGAACCGCTGGATGGGATACTACTGGGCTTTGATTTGGTTTTGACAACCTGCTTGACGGGAGTATGCAAGTGTACGCGATTTTTGAAGACGGCGGACGGCAATATAAGGTGGCCTGCGGGGACAAGATTTACGTGGACCTTCGCGAGTTGCCCGAGGGCCAGGATACCCTGGAATTCAACCAGGTTTTGACCGTGGGTGAAGGCGAGAATGCCCGTATCGGCCAGCCCTTTGTCGAGGGGGCCAAGGTTATCGGCAAGTTGCAAGGGCAGGTCAAGGGTTCCAAGCTGGTCAACATCAAATTCCAGCGGCGCAAGAACTATCGCCGCAAGATCGGACATCGCCAGCAACATTTGCAGGTAACTATAAGCGATATCGTGGCTTAAGCCTTCACTAACCCGCGGGAAGATGCTCGCGGGCTTTTTTTGCGCCGACAACGGCACCGGATCGCTCTTGCACGAGCAGGGCAAAAAACCGATAATGATCTGCTCGTGGTACGTCGTTTTGAGCGAATCGATCGGTTCCGTGAAAACTGACGGACCGACCGCCGAACAGGCATTGACAATCACATACCGCCGGTGTCGCCGGCAGATGGGATGAGACGCATGGGAGCCATTCTTGATGCCCTGCATAAACTGCAGACCATAGAAACACGAATCCGTTCGATACGTGAGCAATTGGATTCCAAGGAGCGTATCAGCAAAGCCCACCAGAAGCGCATTGCCGCCCACGAACAGAAAATCGCCGACCTGGCCAAACAGATCCGCGAATCCCAGAGCCATGCCGATAGATTGGAACTTGACCGCAAGGCGCACGAAGAGCACATCAACAAGCTGCGGGAAGCCTTGAATCGCGCTAAAACCAACAAGGAATACGCCGCGCTGCTGACCGAATTAAACACCAACAAGGCCGATAGCCTCAAATCCGAGGACGCCGTCCTGACCGCTCTGAGCAAAGTGGACGAGCTGCGCAAGAACCAGGAGGAACTACGCGTCTTATTGGAAAAGGAGCAAGCCCACGGCCGGCAGTTGGTTCAGGCCGCCGAGGACATGCAGGCCCGTTTCGCCGATCAGCTCAGCGAATTGGAGCAACAGCGTCAGGATGCCGCCGACGAAATTCCCCCTACGATCCTGAGAATGTTCGAGCGGTCGTGCGATCGGCACGACGGGGAAGCGATGGCCATTATTCACCGGGCGCATCCCAAGCGGGCGGAGTTTACCTGCGGCGGGTGCAACATGTCCGTACCCCTCGAAACGATCAATGCCCTGCAGAGCCGCGACGACGTGCAGCAGTGCCCCAACTGCCTGCGTATCCTTTATCTGGAGGCGCCGGTCGGGGTTTCGGCCACCTGACGGATCAACTTGCCTTATGACCTGGACAGCCTATATCGATGGCGGATCACGGGGTAATCCCGGGACGGCCGGCGCGGGTGTTTATCTGCTCGACGAACATAACCGCGCGGTGCTCGCCGTCGGCTTCTACCTGGGGCGCATGACCAACAACGCGGCGGAATATCAGGGTTTGTTAAACAGCCTGCGTTTGTTGGAGGCCGCCGGGGCCAGCCATGTCCGGATTTTCAGCGATAGCGAACTGCTGGTTCGACAGATCAATGGGGAATACCGAGTGAAATCGCCCGGCCTGAAACCTTTATTCGCGCAGGCCCGGGCGGGTTTGGAACGATTCCGCGAATGGCGGATCGCCCATGTGTATCGTGAGCGGAATGCGATGGCCGACGCCTTGGCCAACCGGGCGATGGACATGGGCAAGGATGTCATCGAGACCGATACGCTCGGCCTGCTGAAAACGGCTGAGCATGCCCCGAAAATGAAATCGGGGGGCAGGCCGGCGGCTCAGCCTGCCTCGTCGCCACCGGCGACCATCGAGGTGCGCGTGGTTCGGGCACCGGCCAAGGGCGGATGTCCCGCGGCCATGACCCTCGGACACGTTTTTTTATTCAGTGAGTTTACTCCGGCCGGGTTCTGTATGCGGGCCATCCCGCCGGTCTGGAAAGGAGTGGTCTCTCTACAGGCCGCTCCCGCGGGGCAGGATAAGCCGATCATCGTGAACTGCGAACATCCCGGCTGTCGCGCCGCCTTTGAGCTGCGTCGCCGCCCGAGAACCTGATCGGCTGCCCGTCGCCTGAAAATCTCCATCGGCATCTGGCATCCGCGGTCGATCCGCTATACACTTTTCGCCCATAGGTCCACCCGGTAGTTCATACCGCCGTGGTGTGGTCACTTTCAATCACTTTCCGCTAAGGAGAACCACATGGAACCCAACCCTCCGTTAGGCGTAATGATCGTTGCTCTGGGTGGATTGGCCGGCGCGGTCTTTTACATTCCCTTCAAGAAGGTTAAGAACTGGGCGTGGGAAAGCTACTGGATGATCTATGCCGTGGTCGGCCTGATCGTGGTGCCGTGGGTACTGGCTTATTCCACCTCGCCGAATTTCCTCGACGTGATTCATCAGACGCCGGGCAAGGAGCTGGCCTACTGCTGCTTGTGCGGCGCCGCCTGGGGTGTGGGCGGGCTGACGTGGGGATTGATGATCCGCTATCTGGGGGTAGGGCTCGGCCTGGCCATCGGTTGCGGGCTGTGCTCGGCCGCCGGTACGCTGATCCCGACCATACACAAGGGCGAACTCGGGAAACTATTCGAGACCTCAGCCGGGATTACTTCGCTCATCGGCGTATTGGTTTCGTTGGCCGGCATCGTCCTGGTCGGCATGGCCGGTATGTCGAAGGAAAACGAACTACCCGAGGAGGAAAAAAAGAAGACCGTCGCGGAATACAATTTTAAGAAAGGCATGATCATTGCCATTTTCTCAGGTCTGATGAGCTCGGCGATGAACTTCGGTTTGCAAGCCGGAACCACCCTGGAGAGCCTGGCTCAGACGGTCGAGCCGGTCACTTCGCCGATCTGGCGGGGTATGCCGGTCCTGGTGGTGGTCTTGCTGGGCGGTTTCGTGACCAACTTCCTGTATTGTTTCTACCTGAATGTGACCAACAAGACTTTGGGGGATTATACGAAGACCAGCCTTCCATTGGCAGGTAACTTTTTCTTTGCCGGTCTGGCCGGGGCCATCTGGTGTTCGCAGTTCATTTGTCAGAAAACCGGCGAGCCGGCGTTGGGTATGATGAAATATCTCAGTTGGGCGGTTTTGATGGCCAGTGCGATCATGTTCAGCACGTTACTGGGTATTTTTCTTGGCGAATGGAACGGAACCAGCAAACGTACGCGGACGCGCCTGGCGGCCGGCCTGTTGTTGTTGATCGTTTCGGCCATCCTTGCCGGGTACAGCGGATATCTGGAAGTTCCGGCCGCTTAACGGTCGCCTCCAGAAGCAGCTTTCCGCACAAGCCGTGAAAAAGTAACGGCGGTTATTCCGCTCATTCGGTTGCGCGCTTCCTGATTAGCGCGCTGATATGGTGAGCCTATCCATGAGCACCACGCGAACGGAACGGGCCTTGACCGGCCTGGACAAATTGTACGAGTTCGAGCGGGAGCCGGTGTCGGCGGACAAGCTTCAGCCGGGGCGCTATTTCGGCGGGCTGTTCGCCGGCGAGCACGTGGCCGCCACCGAATTCGTCATCGGGGTCACGTTTGTCAACTGGGGCGTGCGCGCTTACGACATCTTCGTCGGGCTGCTGATCGGCAACCTGCTGGCCGTCCTGACCTGGACCCTTATCTGCACCCCGATCGCGGTGCAGACCCGGCTGACCCTCTACTGGTATCTTCGCCAAATCGCCGGGCCGTTGACCACCACCCTCTATAATCTGCTCAACGCGGTTCTCTTCTGCATCCTGGCCGGCTGCATGATTACCATCTCCGCCTCGGCGGTGCGCATCCCCTTCCATATTCCCGCTCAGGTCCAATGGTATCCCGAGGATTTGCGTTTTGTCGCAGTGGTGTTGCTGGTCGGCACGGTCGTGGTTACGTTGGCAATTCTCGGATTTACAAAACTGGCCCAGTTCGCCACGGTGTGCTCGCCCTGGCTGTTGTTGATGTTTTTTGTCGGGGCCTTGGCCGCGTTGCCCGGTCTGGCCATGGCTTCGGGTATGGGAAGGATAAGCAGCTTCGATGATTTCTGGACGATGGCCAATCAGATGATCTGGAAGGGTACCGTTCCGCCTGGTCGAGAGCAGGCACCGATGGGTTTCTGGCAGGTGGCGTCCTTCGCTTGGATCTGCAACCTTGCCACTCATGCCGGACTGTCGGATATGGCCTTGTTCCGTTACGCAAGACGGTCGAGTTACGGCCTGTACTCCGCGCTGGGGATGTTTCTCGGTCACTATCTCGCCTGGATTTGCGCGGGAGTGATGGGGGCGGCGGCCGCCATTGCCGTTGGCAAAAACCTGAGCGATATGGATTCGGGGGGCGTAGCCCATCAGGTACTCGGCGTCTGCGGGATCATCGCGGTGGTGATCGCCGGATGGACGACGGCCAACCCGACGTTGTACCGCGCGGGGCTGGCTTTCCAGGCCGTGACGCCCAACTGGCCGCGCTGGCTGGTCACGCTCGCTGCGGGCGCGGTGACCACGGTCATCGCCTGTTTCCCCTTCGCTTTTACCAAGCTGCTCGATTTCATCGGTTATTACGGTTTGTTGCTGATGCCCGTCGGGGCGATTGTGTTCACCGAGCATTGGGTTTTCCCGAAAATCGGCCTCACGCGATATTGGGTCAGCCGCCAGAACCGCTTGTCCAGTTGGCCGGCCATGCTCAGTTGGGCCATCGCCATCGCCGTGTCCGTCACTCTTGAACGAACCGGGACATTGCATTTGTTCTATCTGTTCGTGCCCATCTGGCTGTTGACGATGGTTTTGTACATTGTTTTCGCCTGGCTGGCGGGCGCGGCCATGACGAAGCCCGACAATGAATCCTTGCCAGCCCGCCTCGTGCTACGTAGCGAAGCGCCCCTTCGCAGAGTAGTAAGCGCAAGCGAGGAACAGCCAGCCCGTAGCGCTAGCGAGGGTCCAACTTCGCCCTTAGGGAACACGCATCCAGCCTCGAAAATAGCATCCAACGACAAAGGAGTTGGCTCGCCTTCGTCCCTTGCTGGCACTACGGGCTGGCAGGGAAATTCGCATCGCGGCGCGGATGTCGTCCTGTGGATCAACCGGTTGATCGCGGTGATCTCGCTGTTGGCCTGCCTGGCTCTTTCAATTTGGGTTTTTCGCAGCCCGCTCGATCAATACCCCAATAACTGCGCCTTATTCAAGAGCGTTCTCATCTGGCCGACGCTGGTGTATTTTGTCAGCGGAACGATTTGGATGGTCCGGAGATCGCGAAACAGGGAATCATAACCATATCATCCCAATATATTTTGTTACTCTGCGCTACCGAGCATCCAGAAAAGAGTGGATCTCCTCCTCGCTCGGCGACCGGGCGGTGCTGAACCAGACGACGAGGAAGTCTTAAAACATGCTGGGCGGAGCGATGAGATCGATGTAATCCTGATCGTTGGTGCCCAATCCTTTTTGGGCGGCGGCATGGAGATGGGGGATGCCCGCGGCGTCGGCGGCGATCGGCGGAAGCTTGGCCAGAATCCGCTGCTCGTTGAGGATGTCCACGCCCACGCTGTCGATGGCCACCGGATCCATACCGGCCACGATCCCGGCGTAAACCCAGCGATTCTCCGGGCGAACCTCCGGCCCGCCGGCGAACACCGCCCGCATCGCGTTCATCAGATGGAGACGCACTTTCGAGCGGATTTGCGGAAGGGCCACGATGTCCCCGACGTATGGAGCACAGCCGTTGGCGTGGTAGCGACCGGGTGAACGCACCACCGCGTGCGAAAGATTCTTCAGACAGCCGGTCATGCCGGCGATGTTGTGGGTCTTGAGGAAGGGAACGTTGATGATGGCCGTCACTTCCTCCAACCAGGCGGCCAGCCTGTCCCGGCCGCTACCGAAAGACACTTCCGGTCCGCTCCAGCCAAAAACGCGCGGCCGAGTTTTCAGCTTGCTCACCAACGGGTCCGGCACTTCGATCAGCATGATGCGTTCGGGCGCGAAACCCGCCTGACCCAGCGAATGCACCAGTTGACGGGCCATTGGCTCGGTTGTGCCCAGTTCCTTTGCTCCCACCTGATTGAATTTTATGGCGATAACATCATCCGGACGCAGTAGTTTTCGCCAGGCCTCGTTTGAGGATTCGGCCCCGGTGAGAATGCGGATCGCCTCTTCCACCATCTCGCGGAGCAGGTTTTCCTCCTCGGCCGCCTCGGGCGCGCGGAGGAGAACAACCCGCGATTTATCCGCCGGATCGATGGGGCCGGCGTATGAGCGCACAGAATCCACTGCGCGCGTAGCGGGTTGCGTATCGGTCGTCAATTCGCCGCGCAGGGCCCTCGGAGCAAACGCCATGGAGGCGGCCGCCAGACGGCCAAACCGCCCCAGAAATGTACGCCGACTTTCGCGCACCGGACAAGTTCCCATAAGATTAACCGTTTCGGCGGATTTACAGCGGTAGCGGCGTTGACATCCGCCGGACATACTCCTATATCTATCGGCGTTGGATGGTGTTACCCTCAGCTTTTGCAAAAAACTAAAGGGCGTCTATGACATTTTCGGATGCATCGCGACTGGAAGGGATTCGGTCCCGATTGAAACAGCATAACCAGGAACATCTCCTGGCCCATTGGGATGCCTTGGACGAAGGGCAGCGCGCGGCCTTGCTCGCGGATATCGAGCAAATCAACTTCGAGGCCCTGGATGAGCTGATCCAACGCTACGTGTTGTGCGACCGGCCCTTTGCCTTGCCCGCAATCATCGAGCCGGCCTCGTTTTATCCCGCCGAGCCGGGAATCGACCTCGTGGGTCGCTATGCCGACGCCGTCAAGCGGGGTGTCGCCCTGATTCGGAAAAACAAGGTGGCCGCCTTCACCGTGGCCGGTGGACAGGGGACCCGGTTGGGTTTCGATGGGCCGAAAGGGATGTTTCCTATCTCGCCGGTGCGCCAAGCGTCGCTTTTTCAACTTTTCGCCGAATATATTCGCGGCACGAACCGTCGTTATGGCGCGGACCTCATGTGGTATATCATGACCAGCCCGCAGAACCACGCCGAGACGATCGAGTTTTTCGAGAAACACGATTATTTCGCTCTCAATCCTGGGCGGGTCCGTTTTTTTCAGCAGGGAGTCATGCCCGCTTTTTCACCGGAAGGGAAAATCCTGCTGGAAGAAGAATACCGCGTGGCTTTTTCTCCAGACGGTCACGGGGGCAGTCTGTTGGCCCTGCGGCGTTCGGGGGCTTTGCGGGAGATGGCCGAGGCCGGCATCGAATATATCAGTTATTTTCAGGTGGATAATCCTCTCGTCCACGCCGTCGATCCACTGTTCATTGGTCTGCATGCCTTGACCGGCTCGGAAATATCCAGCAAGACGGTACCCAAGGCTGACGACCTGGAACGGGTAGGCAATTTTGTTCGAGGCGACGGGCGGACCATGGTGATCGAGTATTCCGACCTGCCGGAGACCTTGGCCAGGGCCCGCGACGATCAGGGGCGGCGGCGTTTCGATGCGGCCAGCATTGCCATTCATGTGCTCAGCCGGACCTTTGTCGAGCAGCTGACCGCTGATCAGGCCCGGTTCGCCTTGCCTTGGCACCGGGCCCACAAGAAAGTGGCCTATGTCAACGAAAAGGGCGAAAAAATCGAGCCGGCCAAACCCAACGCGATCAAATTAGAGACGTTTATTTTCGACGCCATACCTTGCGCGGCTAATCCGATGATTCTGGAAACCGTGCGCGCCGAGGAATTCAGTCCGGTGAAAAATGCCGTGGGCAACGACAGCCCGGAAACCACTCAAAGAGACATGATCCGACGAGCGGCCCGCTGGCTGACCCAGGCCGGTTTCGAGGTCCCCATGACCGCCGACGGCGTCCCGGACGGCGTTTTTGAAATCAGCCCTTTGTGGGCCTTGGACGCCGCCCATTTGCGCGAAAAACTGACGATTCCGCCCACCATACGGCGTGGAGGCAAATATGTTTGGGAGTAAATCGCTGGTCGGCGTTGGCCGCCATGGACCGGCGCGGACGGCCCCTCCCTTCCCAAGGCTCATGGGACGAAGTGCCCGGCAAAAAAACATTGCTTTTTGCTCGGTGGTTGTTAAACTACCGGTCGGCGATGGAGGCCATCGTTATCATGAACATGTCAAAACCTCTGATGGAAGGGTCTTGCATCATGAACGAATCATCGAAGGGCGTGCTAATGATCGTGGACGACGAGCCGCTCAAAAGAGTGACGTTACAGATTGAATGTACCGAGGCCGGTTATACCGTGCATGAGTTTTCCGATGCGGCCTCCGCCCTGCAAATGCTCAATCAAACGCCGGTGGACGTAGTCATTACTGATTTGCGCATGCCGGGCATGGACGGTCTGCAGTTCCTTGAACGCATCAAAGCCCAGTCTCCGCAAACCCATGTGATCCTGATGACCGCCTATGGTTCGATCGATTCGGCGGTCGAGGCCATCAAACGCGGGGCTTACGACTACCTGGCCAAGCCGTTCCGTACCGGGCTGCTTCTGGAGAAAGTCGACCGTCTGCTGGCCTGCCGCCGGGTCAGCGCCGGAGCCCAGTCGCCCGAGCTGGAGAAATTGGGAAACATGGTCGCCCGCAGCGCTTCCGCCCGACGTCTTTTCGAGCGGATTCGCACCGTAGCCGACAACGAGCGGGCCATCCTCATTCAGGGCGAAAGCGGCACGGGCAAAAAACGGGTGGCCGAGACCATCCATCAGCTCAGCCGGCGCAAGGAACGTCCGTTCGTGCCTTTTGCCTGCAATATCTCCCGTCCCGACCTGATCGCCGAAGAATTGTGCGGCGTGCCGGATTCCAAAGCTCCTTCACGCGGCGGCGTCTTTGCCCGAGCCAACGGCGGTACCCTGTTGTTGGAACACGTGGACGCCCTCCCGCTGGATCTGCAAGTCAAATTGCTACAACTTGTGGAGGAAAACAGCGGTGCCCATTCGGGCAAGCCTGGCCGAGGCCCGCTGGATGTTCGCGTGCTTTGTACCACCCGGAATGACTTGCGGCATCTGGTGGACGAGGGCCGGTTCCGCGAGGACTTGTATTTTCTGCTCTGCGCGGTGAGTTTGACCATCCCGCCCCTGCGGGAACGCCGCGAGGACATTCCCGTGCTGGCCGATCTGTTTCTCAAGGACGATGCCGCGCAGGCCGCCGGCAAAAAACGCCCCGTCAAGATTCACCCACACGCCCTGGACGCTTTGGTCGAGTACCATTGGCCGGCCAATGTTCGCGAACTGCAGCACGTGATTCATCGGGCGGTGGCCTTTGCCGAAGGCGATGAAATTCAACCCAAGGACATCATGTTATCCCCTGAAACCCAGGCGGCCGCCGCCAACCAGGTGGTGATCCCCGAAATCGCCGGCCTGACCGAGACCATCGCCGGCGTTGAACGCACCTTGATCCATGCCGCCCTGCGCCGCGCTTCCGGCAATCAAGCCAAGGCCGCCCAGTATTTACGCATCCCGCGTACCACGCTGCGCGACAAGATGGCCAAATACGGGATGTTCGAGCAACCCGAGCAGACCGAGCCCACCGAGCCCGTCGAGTCTTCCGGCTGAAAGGGCACATCGGGGAAAATCGTCGCCTTGCGCCCCTTGTAGGGCCGAGTTTCTTAGCCCGCATTATTCATCGGGTTTTACCACGGAGTCCATGGAGATCACGGAGAATCAAGGAGTTATTAGAAAACAAAGTGAGCGATGGTTTGGACAGGGTGCATGTATCCAGAATTAGAATTAGGTGTACCTCGCCTGCGTCCTTATTTCATCTTTTCTCCGTGCTCGCCACGGTGGAGCTCGCCACGGCGGAGCCTAGGCGGGCTCTCTTTGACGTCCGTGGTGAATAATCCGGGCTAGACGATAACTGATCGAATATCATTGTCGACCAATCGGCGAATAGCAGGGGAGGACCGAACCTTGAGTGAATGCTGTTCATTGAGCGACATGGCTCGGCGCGAGTTTTTGATCAAAGTCGGCCTGATCGGGGTAACAGGACTGGTCTCCACAATGAGGGCGGACGAGGTGGCGACGGGGCCGGCCGGACCTGCGTCAGAGTCGGAGCAATCCTCTTCACGGCCCCAAGGCCCGGCCAAGGTGACGGTTTATCTGTCCGAGATTCGTCGCCAGGTGTTGACCTATGCCGAGACATTACGGGTGCCGGCCAAGCCGCTCGGCTGGTATTACGACCATGAGAGTGCCACGAAAGCGCCTTCTCTCTATGCCTCTTGTGATGTGGTGTTCATGCGCACCATCATGGGCGAAGACCTCCAAAAAACGCTGACCCCGGAGCAGCGCCAAGGATGGATCGACCATATCAACTCCTTCGCCCAACCGGACGGCATCTACGGCCCGGACCGAAGGAAACACTCCGCCGAACATGGCAACGGGATGGTCATCGCCGCACTGGGCGTATTGGGCGGACGACAGAAATATCCCGTGCGGTTATATGAACGTTTCGATTCACCGGAGGAGATCGGCCCGTGGCTCGAGAAAATCGACTGGTACCGGCAGTGGGGCGGTTCGCACCTGTTCTGGGGCGGGATGCATTGTTACAGCATGAGCAGCCGTTGCACGGATGAATGGCGCAAGGCCGTCTTCGACTGGCTCGATGCCAATCTCGATCCGCAAACCGGTTGGTGGCGCAAGGGCGTTCCCTACATAAAGCCCTGGGAACCGGTGGCCGGGGGGGCGCATATCTGGCCGTGTTATCAACACAACCATCGGCGATTCCCCTACCCGGAACGAGTGATTGACGGCATCCTGGCGATGCAGCGCCCCGATGGCTCGTGGCTGGTTTACTGCAATTATATGGAACTCGATGCTCTCTATGGTCTGGTTTATATGAGTTCGCAGGCGCCGCGGTATCGCCGCGCCGACATTCTGGAGGCGGCGCGTCGGCATGGACGCGGATTGGTTCAGTATTGGCCCGGATATCTCGCCCGCAAACCGGATTTACACGCCTTGCTCGGTGCCGTCGGTGCGTTCGGTTTGTTGCAGCAACTATTGCCGGAAGAGTTCGTGGACTCCGCCCGCTGGACCGATATTTTCAGCGACCCTCGCTTTTACCAAACGGCCAAGGTCGAGGTCCTGCGGTAGAATCGACGCAAGTCCGTTCCTTGCGGTATGATTCATGCTTTTATCATTGAGGCTACTCCTATGGCCATCGAAACCAACGAGGCAGCGCGCCCGGCCCTTCCCCATACTTCCGCGCCATTGGAGTATGTCCCCTGCCCTGTCTGCGGCGGCCGGGATCATTCGCCTGAGCGTACGATAACCGGCTGGCAACTCGTACGCTGCCGCGCCTGCGGAATGGTGTTCGTCAACCCCCAACCCTCCGATACCGCCCTCATGGCCGCGTACAACGGCCAAGGCGATCTGGCCGAAGCCATCGGGGCATGTCATGACCGGCCGGAATTCTATAAGACCTGGTTCAGTCCGCGCGAAGTCGAGATTTGGCGGACTCGTTTACGCCGGATGGCCCGCCTGTGCGGAAAAGGACGGCTCTTGGAGTACGGCTGCGGCCCCGCGCTGGTCGGACAGGTGGCCGTCGAGGAAGGCTGGCGGGTTGACGCCCTCGATGTCGGCGAATGGATACGCGAATTGCAACCCCATCGCGATTTCCCCCTGCACATCGGCACCATCCGCGAGCAGCGCTGGCCCGACGGTTGCTTCGATGCCATCTACGCCCAGGACGTGTTCGAACATGTGCGTCAACCCCGCGAGGAAGCCTTGGAACTGGCCCGCCTGCTCCGGCCCGGCGGCGTCCTGTATGTCCACGTGCCCAACTACGCCTCGCTGACCGTTCGTCTCGGTGTCTCCCGCTTCGCGTACAACGAACCGCCCGGCCATTTGAATTACTTCACCCCCGCGTCCCTGCGTAACCTGCTGCACCGCACGGGCTTTGCCCGCGTCGAGTTGTCCTCCGACCATTTGGAGTTTCAGGACTTCTGGAAATGCGGCCGGTTCGACTATCAAACTTTCGAACAAAGCATCGCGACCTGCGGCCGAGCGGAACACGGCCGACTCTGGAGCACGGCCCGCACCCTCATCAACCTGCCTCTCGGCGCCCTGTGCTGTGGGACCTACCTCTGGGGATACGCCATCCGCCGCTGACCTCGGCATGCGGAACAAACCACCCGGCAAGCACATTCACTCATTTTTTCTATGGTCTCTGTGTCCTCGGTGATCTGCTACTCTGCGAAGTACTTCGCTACGTAGCACGAGTCCGTGGTAAATCACTCCCCCAAAATCGCCTCGCTATACCCGCCGGCCGGTATCCCCAGAACCCGACGGGCCCATTCCACCGGCACCGGCATGTGCAGATCGTTGACCGCCGTCTTCAATACGTCCGCCAGCTCGCGCAAGTCGCGCGGCGGATCGTATACCCTCTGGAAATGCGGAACCGGCACGGCCGCCCCGAACTTCAACCGCGCCACCGGACCCAGCACGTCCCGCCGAATCGTCCGCGCTTCCTTGCGCAGATCATCCTGCCGCAAATCGAGCCGCACTTCGTTATGCACCCGGCTGGCGGCCAGCGAACCGGGCGAACTGCTCGGCTCAACCGTCAACGTCTGGCCCAGCCACGCCTTGCTCAACTCGCGGTTGAAGAAGGTGCAGATGTTCTCATACGGCGGCGGAGCCTTGCCCCGCCCGGCCTCGACCAACTCGATCTCCACCGCCTTCGAGAAAATCCCCGCCGCATCCGCCCCCAGCGAACGCAACATACCCAACAGCTCGCGCTTTTCCTCCGGCGTCGCCGACGGCTCGTAACGCGCCACCCGTAGCGGCATACCGAACACCTCCGCGAACACCAGCCAATCCTTCATCGCGAAATGCTTGCCCAGATACGCCAGCGCGCTGACCCGCAACAACCCGCCGCGCATCGGGTGCCCGCTGACCGCATGTGGCGTATGTACCACGAACTTGCCCGGCGGCAACATCATCCCTTCATACGGCTCCTGCCGGGTCAAAATGCGCGGCCGGCCCAGCTCGTCGAAAGCCAGACGATCAAAATGAACCGCCGCCACCTCCACCAGCCGCAATTCGTCGCCCACCGTCTCCCACACGTTCTCCGCCACGGCGATGTTCCGCCCGATCGCCAACGCCAGATGCTGCAACACCTCGTCGAACCCTTCGATGGCCGCCAGCACCTCGCGACAATAGGCGGCCGCCTCGTCCGCCGCCGTCCGGTCCACGCCCTCCTGTTCCTCGGCCGCCGAGACGATCCGCCACTGCAAACCCGTCACCGCCAGCCGTCGCGTGTTCGCCACCGAAAACAGATGGGCGTCCTTCTCCTCCATCTGCTCGAACAGCGCCAGCACCTCGCTCACCGCGCCCGTGTCCGCCGCCCGTAAAACGGCCGCCAGTCGCGAAGGTGTCAGCCCGTCCGCCGGATACTCCCGCCAGCGATCCAGCGTCTCCAAATGCACCATCCGTCCCGGTCGCGGCCGCACCACCGTCGCCCCACCCCGCAACGCATTCACCACCCAACGTGCAATTCCCATCCGCTCACCTGTTGAAAAAGTATTCAGCTATCAGCATTCCGCCGTCAGACCTGGTTCGGCGTAGCTGATTCCTGACAGCTGACCACTGATTACTGATAGCTGACTACTGACCACTCTCTCACCATATCCCCATTCGCGCATACCGCAGCGTTTCGCCGCGTACCGATTCGATCGGCCCGCAGGTCATCCCCGCCGCCCGTACCGCCAGACACGCCGCCCAGAACCGATCCGCATGTCCGTCACCGCCTCGCCCGGCCGTATATCGTGCCGGCCCGACCGCCGTCACCGAACGCCGCACCGAATGCCAGTCGTTGCGGATGCTCTCATCCAACGGTATACGCAGACCACCGCTCTCCACCCGCATCCGCAACCGGGTGGCCAGTTCATCCTTGACCGTCGCCGAAAAGGTCACCGCCTCGACCCGCCCCGCGCCGAAATCCGCCACCGCCGCCTCGGCCAGCGGCATACCCATCCCTCCCGCATCAATGCAACACCGTCGCACCTGACGTAACGATAGCAGCTCATGCAACGCCGCATACTGTCGGGCGAACGGTTCACCCGCGCTCTCGCGCACACCGCGCGTCACCAATGTCTCGCCGTCCTCCTCCAAAACCCAGATCACCGTCAAATCCCGATGCCGCCCGATATCCACACCAGCAAACAACCCGCGATGACATCGACCGAGCTTCGCAAGGTCAAACTTCTTCTCCAGGGCCTCATCCTCGATTCGCCCGATCTGTTCGTAGGTCAGGAACGCCGCCGCCTCGTCCAGAAATTCGCAGCCGAACTCCTGCCGGTAAAGCATCTCGTCGTTCATCGAGCAGCGTATCTGCTCGGCGTCGACTTCCAGCCCCGCGGCGATTGCCTCGTCGAGCGTAACCGTCGAATGTGTAAACCGCGGGTTGTCCCGCAACTCCGCGAACAGGTTCGCGCAGCCCTTCGGGGTGGAGGCCACGTCCAGCTCGCCGTCGCCGCGAAGCACGGACGGAAACACCGCCGCCCAGATTTCCCGGTCGTCCCGGTGCATGGCGAACTCGTCGAGCAAAACGTCGCCGGTAAACCCCCGCGCCGTCTGCGGGTTGGCCGGCAACCCAATGATCCGCGCGCCGTTGGGTAGCTCGACGGTCAGTTGCCTGAACCGGGTTCCCGCCAGAAAGGTGTCACCTCGAAAGCAGGCCGCGATGTTGAGCGCCCGGCAATGTTGCTGGACTTTCAACATCAACTCCCGGCTCTGTCGCTCGCCGGCGGACAAAAATATCTGCGTCCTCCGCCGCTGGAGCCCACGCAACAGACGGCGCAGCGATTTGGTAAAACTTTTGCCGATCTGCCGCGACCAGCAGCACCAACTGAACCGCGCCGGTGATTCGATGTCGCGTTTTTGATAATCCAGTAAAGGCACGATCGGCCGCACCGTCGCGGGTATCATGCCTCCCCTTGTTTCCGTGGCGACCACCTGTTCGAGCACGACTTTACCCCACACTTGTCACCATGACTGGCCCGGACATTCCGTATCGGCCAAGCACATCGTAAAAACACCCGACCCCGACCCGCATAACCACCGTCACGCGGAACGCCCGAGCACAGGGCGGCCTGCATCGTATGGCGGTGCGCGAAACGGCCACGGTTCGTTTCTAAATCCGAAATTCCAAATCAAAGCGAGGGACCGGGGCCTCGAATCGCGGATATTAACAAATCGAAAAAGACCGGAAATGTCGATACAATCAGGCCGTAATCAGAAAGGCCAGTACAACCAGGCGGCGATGGCACCGCCCACCACCGTACCGGCCAGCATAACCCCCTTGATTATCAATACGCTTCGCTCAAAGTCGGCCAAGGCGGCCGGATCGTTAGCGAAGCGCCGCAGCAGTCGTACCCGGTTGCCGATGCTCGAATGTCGCCAGCTCCGGGCCTCGGCCGGTATGCCGTTTAACGAGGCCACTCGGACCAGGGCCTCTGCGAACAGGGTCGCCGAGGTCGCACACACCAGACTGCGCTTATGGTCCTCCGCGGACAAAACCTCGCCGTCGTTTTCCCGCCGCGAACCGCTCAGCGCCGTACCATGCACGAAACAGGGCTGCCGACATGCGCTCGCCGGCGGCGTCACGCTCCGGGCCCCGAACAAATCCGCCTGCCACTCGAAACGCCGCGATACCGCCCCGAATCCGAACGCCCAGACCAGCACGATCAGCAGCATCGAACCCACCTGCAAATAATCGTACATCAATCGCCGCTCCGGAAAATATCCCGGCCATTTGAACATCGCCCACAAGACCAGTTCCGTGATCCCCCCGACGATCAACATGCTCACCACCGCGAACAGCAGATAATACGTAATGTGATGATGCTTGACGTGCCCGGCCTCGTGCCCGAAGACCGCCTCGATTTTCTCGTCCTCCATCATCTCCAGCAGCCCGTCGGAAAGCATGATGTACCGCACCGGCCGCAACAGACCCATCACCGCCGCGTTGACCACCATGCCGTCGCTTTCCCAGATCAGAATCTGCCGGTAACGCAGCCGCACCCGCCGACACAATTCGTCCAGCCTTCGGCGCAGATCGCCCGGCGGCAGCACGCGCGTGTGCCAGACATACCGCAGGATCACCGGCGCGAAAAAGAAAATCACGCCGGCCACCACCGCCAATACCGCCTGATCGGCCCAGGCCACTCCCGTCCATTTGCGGATCCGCCCGCAGTAAGCGCTGACCCCGTCGTTGGCTACCAGAATCAAGGTCATGGGCAGCGCCATCACCAAAAGATGCTGACGCACCATAAAACTCATATACGCCGCGAGCCGCCAGACCGGCCGGGCCGGGGTGGAGGCCAGCAGCCGTAACTCCAGCGCCACCTGCCGCACCGCCCGATCCGCCGGATACAACACCAGCCAGGCCAGTATCAGACCCAGCATGAAAGGCCCCAGCATGAGCAATTCGTCCAAAC
Organism: uncultured Planctomycetales bacterium; assembly: GCA_964401335.1. Taxonomy (GTDB): domain Bacteria; phylum Planctomycetota; class Phycisphaerae; order UBA1845; family PWPN01; genus JAAYCU01. The sequence goes on along the minus strand of CAYNYK010000072.1, from coordinate 780 downwards.
CCCAGAGATGTTTCAGCGGGAAACTCCCGATAGGGGTGGTATCCACCCAGCGCCTGACAAGCACGCCCCATTGCGTATAAAAAATGCTCGTCAACAAACCGGCCGTCAGTGTCACCTTGATCGCCGTATTCGCCTGCCCCAGCCGCATCTGCGCCGCCGGCAACCAGGCCGCCTCGCGCTCCAGCTTGACCTTGACCAAACGGCTGAAAACGCCGGCCACCAGGACGGTCAAAACCACTTGCCCGACCGCGATCAGCCACGCCCACCCGTCACCTCTAAGGGTGGTCCACGGCGGGCCGTTGTCCGGCAAACTCAATACGATCACATAGGCCGCAAATACAATGAAGTACATTCAAATTCCCACACCCACAGCGGCGCGCCGCAAACCCGATACGGCACAAGAATAAACATCATCAACCCAGCCGCTATGAATGACAGGGAACCCCGGACGATCGCCACATCGCTCCGTTCCATAGCGGACTTGTAGCCTACCCCACGGTCATACCTTATCGCACACCCCAAGCGGCCGTCAATTATTGGCCGTCTTACTTGCTTACCGATGCAATCGCCGGGTGGCATGGGCAGGCCCTTGTCCCGCCGCGGCCGGGTGGCATGGGCAGGCCCTTGTCCCGCCGCGGCGGGACAAGGGTTTGCCCGTGCTTTGTGCCGATGCCGAAAAGACACGGGCAGATTCTTATCCCGCTGTTGCGGGATAAGAACCTGCCCCTGGACTTTGGCGGTTTGCGGTAAGTTTCTGATGGGGAAAACATTTTTCTGATC
>CAYNYK010000071.1:0-27830 GCA_964401335.1 uncultured Planctomycetales bacterium | reverse complement strand
TCTCCAACCACGTTGTACGATCCTCGATTCTGAGTCGGAAACGAGGGGGACCGAGCCTCAACGGTTCGATTGCCCGAAAAAATTGCCACACCCTCGGCGAGTGAATAAATGCCATAATCACTGTTGCACGATACAATGAGGATATATTTGTCCCAATGGTGAAACAGGGGGACTCGACCATGACAAGCTCATGTATTGAGGATGACAAATAGCAATTTTTATTGACCGTGGCGATCGAAAATGCTACAAACATGGGAGGGTATAGATGAGCTTGTTGGGGCATGGAATCCGGCAGGCGAGCCGTCACATGGTGACGGTCTTAACAAAATAAGAGGAGACGACATGAGCTGGAGTCAATTCGGTTTACGAGGATTGTTAGTGGGCATGGTTTTTCTGGCGGGTTGTTCCGATCGTATTCAAGGCCGGTGGAGGTTGCGGGAGATGCAACCGGCGCTGGGATACGAGGACTTCACCATTACCCGTGCGTCATTTTATCCCAACGGAAGCTTTGAAACCGTGGCCTTGCGCGGCGAGGAGATGATTCGCACCAAGGGAACCTATGATTTCAACTGTTTCCGGGACGAATTAACCTTGACCACAAGTGACCGCATCCGGACCTATGACGCTGAAATCCGGGATGAGGGCAACGAGTTACGAGTGTCGGCCATCGGCTCGGATCATGTGCCCACAACCGCTGTGATGGTGAGGCACTTTAAGTATCCCTATTATTCCCAGAATGAACGAAATCCGTCTTGTACCTGCAAGCAATAACAAGTGGACCGGCCATGGCCTTTGCGTATCGGACGGTGGGCTATTTCTCCGGGCGAGGTTTGCCCTCTTGTTCGTACAGGAAGGCATGGCGGGGTGGGCTTTCGTCCGTCGTGCAAGCCGTGGTTGCATAAGGATTGTTCCGTAAGGCGGGAAGGGTTAGGGTAGGGTTCTATGGTCAGCATATTGATGCATACAGGCACATTGGCCACCGACCTGATCGCGGCGTTCGGCCGATTCTGGGCCTTTTCCGGTCGGACGTTTGGGCGGGTGTTGCCCTGGATGACACGGAGACGCGATATTCAGCGGTTGTGGCCGCAATGTCACGCCATTGGAACGAGCAGTCTTCCGGTGGTGATGATTACCGGATTTTTTGTCGGGTTGGTATTAGCGATCCAAGCCATCGAGCAGTTAATGGCCTCCGGTTTGGCCGACCGCATGGGTGTGATTGTCAGCCTCTCGGTGGTTCGTGAACTCGGACCGGTTTTGGCCGGGGTGATGCTTGCCGGGCGGGTGGGCGGAGCCCTGACCGCCGAGCTGGGTACCATGAACGTCACCGAACAGCTCGACGCGTTACGCTCGATGGGGAGCGATCCGATTCGTGTTCTGGTCGTACCGCGTTTTCTGGCCTGCGTATTGTTGACCCCCCTCCTGACGCTTTATTGCGACCTCCTGGGCGTGTTCGGCGGCTGGTTGATCAGTGTTCCGGTTTTCGGCGTCTCCAATTGGGCATATTGGAATTACACCTCCAGTGCCCTGGAATGGTGGGATATCTTCTGCGGAGTCAGCAAGGCGGTTTTTTTCGGAGCGGCGATTGGTTTGATTTCCTGTTATAAGGGCTTTTATTGCCGGCAGGGAGCCGAAGGGGTTGGCCGGGCCTGCACGGAAGGCTTTGTTACCGGGTTTATTTCGATTTTGGTCATGGATTTCTTTATCACCATGGCCCAGAAAGGTTTTTACGTGTCTGTATGGGGTTTCAAAACGGTTTTTTAGTTCGGGTTACGGGCGTAAACGATCAAACGAATGAACGAGAACCATGACATTATCGTTGAGCTTCGCGGCGTTTACAAGCGCTTTGGTCTGCTTGAGGTGCTCAAGGGCGTCGATCTGAAACTACAGCGCGGGAAAACGACCGTGATTATCGGCGAATCGGGTACAGGTAAAAGCGTGCTGATCAAACACATGATGGGTTTGCTGCGGCCGGATGCCGGCGAGGTATACGTGGAAGGCCAGCGGATCGACCTTCTGCGGGAGAAAGAACTGGTCAAGGTCAGGCAGCGGTTTGGTTATCTTTTTCAAATGGGCGCTTTGTTCGATTCCATGACCACCGCTCAGAATATCGCCTTTCCCCTGCTCGAACACACCAACTATACCGACGAGGAAATCGAACGCATTGTGGCGGAAAAACTGGATCTGGTGGGCTTGAACGGCGCTCAGAACAAGTTCCCGGCGGAGTTGTCCGGCGGACAGCGTAAGCGAGTCGCCCTGGCCCGGGCCATCGCCATGAATCCGCAGATCGTCCTCTACGATGAACCGACTACCGGATTGGATCCGATCCGGGCGGATACAATCAACGATTTGATAATCAAGCTCAAGCACGAGATCAAGGTTACCAGCGTGGTGGTCACGCACGACATGGCCAGCGCCTTCAAGGTGGCCGACCGGATTCTCATGCTCCATGAAGGAAATTTTATTGCCGACGGGACGGCGGACGATTTCCGCCGGTCTACCGAGCCGCGGGTCCGCCAATTCGTGAACGGCGAATCCTCCTCGGATAAGATTTGACCGCTGGTTGTGGGAGATAAATCATGACCGATCGGATACGGAACTCACTCATCGGACTGTTTGTGCTGGGCGGGCTCATCGCCCTGGCGGTGATGATTGTCCTGTTCGGCGAGGGACGCGGGTTGTTCAGCAAGGGGTATATCGTCGTCGCCAAATTCGACAGCGTGATCGGCGTTCGTCAAGGTACGGATGTTAATCTGGCCGGCGTATGGGTCGGCAAGGTCACGACCGTCGAATTGATCGACAAAAATAATCCGACCAAAGGGGCCCGGGCCCTTATGGAGATTGACCAGAATTACGCGATCGACAAAAATTCGATTGCGAACGTCTATACCCCCATTCTGGGCCAGCCGGTGATCAATATCGAGCCGCCGCTCGTACCTACCCGTTTCGTTCCGAAAGATGGAACAGGTGAAATCACCGGCAAAGTCAGGAATCCTCTGGAAACCGCGGGCGATCCGGAATTGATGAACAACCTGAAAAACACAACCGAGCAGATTCGCCTCTTGGCCCTCTCCTTCAATCAGTTAATTTCTCGACGTTCCCTTACCGAGGAGGAGGCTTTGGACGTCCATCATCTGGCTCCGAATCTTTATTCCGCCGTTGTTCGTCTCGATGCCATATTGAAACATTTTGATACGATTCTTGGCGATCCCGAGGTACAAAGCAATTTAAAAATGGCTTTGGCCAATTTCCGGGAAGCCAGTGAAGGGGCGAAAACCGCGGCTAACAATCTGGGAAAACTGGGAGAAGAGGCGCGCTTGACAGTCGGCGACGCCCGGGGGGTGGTGGTCAAACTCGACCAGACCGTCGAAAACGCCAACCGGCGGATCGAGGACCTGGGAGCCAAACTTGCCCTCAATCTGGACAAACTATCGCGTTTCATTGATTATCTCAATGTCGTCGGTCGGGACATGGCCGAAGGCAACGGGGCGATCGGCATGCTTTTGCGGGATACGAAATTTTATGACGAGCTTCTCTTAACCGTCCAACGCATCGGCCAGGCAGCCGGCGAACTCAAGGTGTTGGTTGTACAATGGCAACGCGAAGGGCTGCTGAGCAGTTTCAAATGACCGAACCGGGAAAGATTCACTCCGTCGGTCCTCGCCGCTCACGGGGCCTGCGGCGCATTCCTTTCTGGGCCATCGGAGCTTGGATCCTTGCCGGATGCACACCTCACTCCTGGTTCAACGGAGAACTTTCGAAGCCGGCAGAGCAGCCCACGGCGGATCCTTTTGTTGCTGCTTACAAGGATGTATCCCTGGACCGCTACATCCTGCTGGCCGACTTTGAGTCTCCGGAGCAGGAGTCGCTCTTTCGTAATGAACCGCCCTACGCACCGGGAAAGATCGCCATCACCCGGGATCAGGCCCGCAGTGAAACAGGTGTCGCCTCGATCAAAGTGACCCTCTATACTTCCGATCAATGGCTGCTTGCCGCGGACAGCTCCGAGGGGCGCATGACGCTGCCGCGTGACTGGACCAGGTTCCAGATATTGATCTTCAGTGTATTCAGTCCGCGAAAGCTGGGCGGTTTTCGCTTCCTCGCCCGAAGCGGGTCCGGCGATCTGGCCCTGACCTATGAACATCCGCGCATTTTCCTTGAAATGGGCTGGAACCTGATTCGCATCGATCTGGGTGATCTGGCCGACCACATTGATCTCGGCGATGTGCGTGCTATTCAATTTGGTTGCAACCCACTGGATACCCCCGTGGACCTGTATCTTGACGATCTGATCCTCGTGGATAACACACGGGACATATTGAAAACACCTGCCCGGCGGGCGGGTGATCTATACGTCCAGGCCAAGGGACGACGCATGGTCGTCGGTGCCCTTGAACAATTCGAGTTGGTCTTTTCCAAGGGGCGGATCATTCAATGGTATGATCTCGGACACGATCCACAACGTATCCATAATCTCGTCGGTGCCGGCTCTCTGGGCCCTACGCCCGTCCTGGTGCCGCAAGCTGGGCAAGATTCGCCTATCCTGCTGGACGATGCCGCCCAATGGGCTCCGCTGGGCGTCAGCGTTCAGACCATCCAGAACTTACGGGAAGCCAATACCCTTTATGTTGTCTTGGAAGGTGAATGGCGGTTCGGTACCTTCGATGCCCCCGCGAATGAACAGAGTCCCTATCATCGCTGGGTCTACACCATCTACCGCGATGGGCAGGTCTTTGTGGAATGCCAAGGGGTCGTGGGAACCGAGCGTTTTCATCCACCGGCTGTGGGGGTGGCATTCTGCTGCGACGGGCAATTGGGTTTCGAGGAAAACATGGTGTATTTACATCCGTCGGACCTCACCGGCACCGGACCGAAAACCAACTATGCGCATTACGTTCGCCAGGCAAGCCATCAGGCGGACCTGTTGATCGCGCCCTATTCATTGCATGCGCTGCGCAGCCTCAGGAATGCACATGATCCGCGATTCTGCGTTCTTTGGTCGTTGCCGATGCTTAACGACTACTTTCTTTTCTCGGCCATGCTTCGTATATGGCCCAATCAATTGGATGGTCGCTCCGCCGCGGACGCAACCGTCATCGATTATTGCCAGCCGTTGCCTCTCCCGGTCACAACCGGCAGTCTGGTTCGGAATGATCCCGGCGATTCGGACAATGATGGATTCAGCGAAGCTCGTGGATATTACGTTCTGCAACTTGATAACCAATGGGCCAGGGCCCGTCTTGAACGTCGGCCGCCTTCTTTTTTTAATCCGGCTTTCAAGATCGTGCGGGTACATGGCCAGGAGGTCCATGTGTATGTCAATGGTCGGCCGATCACGGACCTTTATCGCGACGACGAGGATAACGTGATCTTCGCCCTTCCCCCCGTTCCTTCAAACCAGTTATTGCTGGAAGTGAACGCTCGGCCCCTTATCGCGGACAACCCTTGAGGTTTAACCCATTAGCGGAGTGTTGATATGAAATCGTATCGCAAAGAGTTATGGTTCCAGACCCCCCATCGCCGCGATTACATTAACATTACCGGCGAGGTCGAAACCGCCCTTAGGGAAAGCGGTATCCGCGAAGGGCTCTGCCTGGTTAACGCCATGCACATTACCGCGGCCGTTTATATCAATGACGCGGAACCGGGCCTGATCGCGGATTATGACGAATGGCTCGAAAAACTTGCCCCGCACGAGCCGCTGTCGCGCTACCGGCACAATAATACCGGTGAGGACAACGGCGACGCCCATCTCAAGCGTCAGATCATGGGGCGCGAGGTGGTCGTTGCCGTCACCGGTGGACGGCTGGATTTCGGTCCGTGGGAGCAGATTCACTATGCGGAATTCGATGGGCGGCGGAAGAAACGCGTCCTGGTCAAAATCATCGGCGAGTAAGTGACATGCCTCGACGCGGCGGAAAACCTTCCGGTCAGAATCTCTTCGGTGCACATATGTCTATTGCCGGGGGGTTGCATCTTGCCTTTGAGAGGGCCGCGGCGGTTGACTGCGACTGTTTTCAGATATTTGTCAAAAATCAGCGGCAATGGCGGGCCGAACCACTCGAGCCGGATCAAATTCGAGCTTGGCAACGGGCTCGCCGTGCCATCAACCTGCGGCCGGTTATCGCTCACGCCAGCTATCTGATCAATCTAGCCTGTCCCGATGAGGCTCTATGGGAAAAGAGTGTCGCGGCCGTCGTTGATGAATTGGATCGCTGCGAACAACTGGATATCGGCTGGTTGGTCATACATCCCGGCGCACATCTCGGTTGGGGCGAATCCTGGGGTCTGCGGCGTATTGCCCGGGCAGTCAACACGGCCACACGCCGTACTCGTGGATACCCGGTCCGTATCACTTTGGAAACGACCGCCGGACAGGGAACGAACCTCGGCTACCGCTTCGAGCATCTAGCCGCGATCATGGCTCGCGTTCGCGAACCGGAGCGGGTGGCCGTCTGCCTTGATACATCCCACGTTTTCGCCGCCGGTTACAATCTGGCCTCGCCGGAAGGTTATGCCTCAACTCTCGAAGATTTCGAGCGATCTATCGGCTGCGATCAATTGGCCTGCATCCACGTCAACGACTCCCTCAGGCCGTGCGGCGAGCGAATCGATCGGCATGAACATATCGGAAAAGGGCAAATCGGCAACAAGGCGTTTCGACGATTGGTCAACGACCCTCGCTTGCGCGGCCGCCCCATGATCCTCGAAACCCCCAAAGGACAGGATACTCGTGGTCGTGACTTGGATCGAGTGAATCTCGCTCGATTACGCAGCTTTTTATGATATGTATGATGGCGTACATTTCCCCTCGCCATCTGATCTTGACACCCGCCCCCTGCGGGTGTCCAATAACCCTCGGTGTCGGCAGATAACAAGAATTGCAGTCAGCACTTTTTCCAAACAAGGGGCAGATCATGGCCAAGGCATACGTTCTCGGTTTGGATTTCGGAACAAACTCGGCTCGGGCATTGATTGTCGATCCGACGAACGGGCGTGAAATCGCCACGGCGGTGGCCCATTACCCCAGCGGGCAGGCCGGGATCATTCTCGACAAGCGCGACCCCAACGTCGCCCGGCAGCACCCGTGCGACTGGCTGGAAGCGATGGCCAAATGCACGCAAGCGGCCTTGCGGCAGGCCAAGAAAATCCGTGGGTTCAATCCCGCCGGGATCATCGGGATCGGCGTGGATACGACGGCCAGTACCCCCCTGCCGGTCGACGCCAGCGGGTGCCCGCTGGCCTGCAAAAAGGAGTTCAAGAAAAACCTTAACGCCCTCGCCTGGCTCTGGAAGGACCACACCAGTTTCGCCGAGGCCGCGGAGATCACCGCGGCGGCCGCAACCGCTCACCCCGAATATCTGGCCAAGTGCGGCGGCACCTACAGCAGCGAATGGTTCTGGTCCAAGGCCCTGCATTGCATCCGAGTCGCGCCGGAAGTCATGCAGGCGGCAGCGGCCTGGGTCGAGCAGTCGGACTATCTGCCGGCCGTCCTGACGGGCAACAACAACCCGGCTACCTGGAAGCGCAGCGTCTGCTCCGCCGGTCACAAAGCCATGTACCATGCCGACTGGTCGCTCCCGGCGGCGGATTTCCTTGATTCGCTCGATCCGCGTTTGGGCGAGCTACGCCGACGCGGTACCTACGAAAAAGCCTATCCCTCCAGCGAAAAAGCCGGTGAGCTCTGCCCGGAATGGGCAAAGAAACTGGGTTTACCGGCCGGCATCCCGGTGGCCGTCGGCTCGATAGATGCCCATCTGGGGGCGGTCGGGGCCGGTGTCAAACCCGGTTCGCTGGTCAAGATTCTGGGAACCAGCTCATGCGACATGATGATCCATCCAAGCGATCAGCCGTTGCCGGATATCCCCGGCCTGTGCGGGATCGTCGATGGCTCGATCGTACCGGGTTATTTCGGCCTCGAAGCCGGGCAGTCGGCGGTCGGTGACATTTTCAACTGGTGGGTCAACTACTTCGACAAAGGCGAAAAGGCCCACGCCACCCTCTCGGCGACGGCGGCCAAACTCAAACCCGGCGAGAGTGGCCTGCTCGCCCTCGATTGGAATAACGGCAACCGCTGCCTGCTGGTCGATCCGAGGCTCACCGGCCTGCTGATCGGACAGACGCTTCACACCACGCCGGCGGAGGTGTATCGCGCTCTGATCGAAGGCAGTGCTTTCGGAGCCCGGATCATCATGGAGCGCTTTGAGGAATACGGCGTCGCGGTCAAGGAAGTGGTCAACTGCGGCGGGATCGCCGAAAAAAGCCCATTGGTTATGCAGATTTACGCCGATGTGACCGGACGCCCCATGAAAATCAGCCGTTCCGCTCAGACCTGCGCCCTCGGCGCGGCTATTTATGGCGCGGTCATCGCCGGCCGAGCCGCTGGTGGTTATGATTGCGTGGAGGATGCCCAGGCGAAAATGTGCGGCCTAAAACCCAAAGTCTACAAACCCGACCCGAAGCGCCATCAGGTCTACAATGAGTTGTTTCACATTTACCACCAGTTGCACGACGCATTCGGCACCACCGGCTATTACCAATCCTTGCACAATGTCATGAAAGACCTGCTGGCTATCCGGGATAGGGTGCGCGGCATCGGCGGGTAAGGCGTTTTGACTTGTTTTATGGCGCGGGACGCAAGTTTTCATAACGGATGTCCCACCGGCCGTCATCGGGAAAACCAGGCGCATGGCGTTGCGGTGCATCATCCCAACCGGCGGCCATCATCGCTACCGCCCACAGCAGGCCGCCATTGCCGGGCAGGTACCAGCCGTAACACAAGCCGTTGGCCGTGTATTGATTTCGTCTCTCCTCAAACAGCAGCCAGTCCACCGCTTCGGCGGGTCTGTGCAGACGGGCGGCGGTCATGGCCATCATGGGGAAATCGCAACCCCAGATGTTTTTCAGCCATTTACCGCCGCGTAAATCCGTAGCCATCCGTTCATAGGTTCTTTCCATGATCCATGGATCAATTAAGGGACCGCGCACGCAGCCGTACACCTCGGCCCAGGCCGGACGGATAAAACGGCCATCGGCATTCACACTCCACACCTCGGGATCGGATTCCTCGTTCACATACACGCCGTCGTGTACCGGCGGACGCGAAAGGTCCCGGAGAATATGGTCCCATTGCGGTTCACGAGCCAGGCCGAGCCGTTCGCGCCAGCGCTGGGCAATCTCGAGACTCATCGCCCAGTAATTCAGCTCGCTCGTACTGTTATAGCTGGCGAATCCGGTGTTGCTTTCCGCCCCGCTCATGACCGGCGGACCCATGATATAACGTTTGCTGGCCTCGTCCCAATACATAAAGTCGGCCATCATGGTGGCCGTCTCGAAAATGATGTCTTTCCACATATCGAGCGTTTGTGGCGTTGGTCGTGCGCGATAGAAAAGCTCGGCGAAATAGAAGGGATGAGCGTTTTGGGTGGACCCGATTGGCGCCGAGAATCCACGCTTCCCATTCCGCGGATGGATGCGAGGTTTTCAGCCATTTGGCGCCCTTCCAGCCTTCGGCCTGGGCTTCGCGGCGGGCCGCCGGCAGGCCAATGTCACGGTACCACTTGACCCACCCGTCCAGCAGATGTTCGCGTCCCCACAGGAGAAAATGGGCCCCGTGCCAGGCCGTCATCTCCAGATGAAATTTCCCGTTCCAACTATTGCGTAAAAGACCGCTTTCCTGCGGCGGGGAGGCACCGGTTGAGTTGACTTTCATTGCATACAGGGACAGCACCACGCGCCGCTCCAATTCTTTCCAGCGCGGATCTTGACTGCCGGAAAAGTCGATTATTCCCCCGGATTGCCAGTAGCCGGCCCAACTGTCAGCCGCGGCCGTTTTTGTCTGGATAAAAGAAGGCAGCGATGTTGGAAGTGACCTCTCGCCAAAAGCGCAGATAAGGGTCAACTCGGTGGAGCCTTCGCCGTGGAGTACATAACTTTGCCCGTCGGTAGATGACCGGAAATGTACGCCTTGCGAAGTCGAAGCCATCGTCACGTAATAAGTTGTTTCATCCACCCTGCGGACAAGATCAATCCGGTCGATGGTCTGGCCGGCGATACGGATTTCCTGATTCGCGGGTCGGTTTCCATCATACCACGAAGGCATTCGGCCGTCCGGTGGGACGTAAGGGAAGTCCTCATGCGCCGGATAAGGAAGGTCCAAAGCCACCTGCAAACGCCCGTCAGACACCAGCGGCGAGTCGATGCGAACCGCCATCAAACTCATTTCCGGATGAACGCAGGTTTCCACTTGCACCGTTTCACCCGCGTATATGAATCGACTGGAAAGAATCCCGCTCCAAATATCAAGCTCCTGATGAATCACGCTCAAGTCTGCGGCCTGAAGGGTTTTACCATGCCCATCAACGAAACGTAGTCGCCCAAGATTCAGGCGGTGTGGGTTGTCATCCAGCCAATCGGCCAGTACCTTCTGCTCATCGGGAACGGGTGAAAGGTAATACCGTTTCCTGCCGCGGGTAATATATTCCGATCTTGTTCGATCTTTGACGCTCATCCCCTCCGGTAGTGGGAAAGCATGCCAACCCCAGTCGGAGAGCGTGTTGCCATAAAAGGTTTGCAGACCGGTCACGTCGGTGTTGAAGGCGAAGTGGCCGTTCCCCAACTGCAGGGGACATTCCGCATCCGCGCCATGAAGTATCACATGATGACGATTAACCACGGCCTGACGATCGATCTTACCGATGTGGGCGGGACTGCTCCTTGGGGACTTCTCGGCCACAACGACCGTCTGCATCCTCTCCACCTGGCCTGATGGGTTATTTTTCTCTTCGCCGGCGAAAACCGCTGCACCAGGATTCCACAGACTCGTGACATAGCTGATACCGATGCTCACGACAAGTACATACATTTCCATTTCATGGATCATCGGTTGTTAACCTTATTATACCGCTGATATCCGGTCTCAATATTCAGCTATCCGTCGAATTCGTTTTTCGGCGCGGGCGGTCGGGGAGGGATGCGCCCTCATTGCGGCCGAACACCATACGCCCCGCACTGGTCTGAAGTACAGAGGTGACCACTACGCGGACCGTCTCGCCGATACGGTCGGCGGCGGATTCGACCACCACCATCGTGCCGTCCTCGAGGTAGCCGATACCCTGGCCGGGCTCCTCGCCGGGCTTGATGATCTTAACCTGCATGGATTCGCCGGGCAGGAAGACAGGCTTGAGCGCGTTGGCCAGGTCATTGATGTTGATCACATCAATGCCGCGAATCTGGGCCATCTTGTTGAGATTGTAATCGTTGGTAACGATTCGTCCGTTGATTTTCTGGGCCAGGGTAACCAGACGTTGATCGACGGGTTCAGTGGCTTCCTCGCTGGACAACCGCACGTCCTGAAATTCGATATCGATTTTATCGAGCGTCTGGAGTTTATTGACCACGTCGAGACCGCGTCGGCCGCGTTTGCGCTTGAGTTTGTCACCGCTGTCGGCGATGGCCTGCAATTCGGCCAGAACGAAGCGAGGGATGGAGACCGGTGCATCGGGGCCCCACGTCTGAAGAATGTCCACGATTCGTCCGTCGATGATCACTGAGGTATCGAGGATCAGGGGTCGCTGCCCCTTGCGCTGCTTGGCGAATTCCACATAAGGGATCACGAACCGGACATCGTCCTTGGTTTGCAGGATAAAGCTGACGGCCAAATAACAGCAGATCGCCCCAAGAAGAATCTTGACCGTACTGGCCAGTTGACTCAAATCCGTGGATTTAATATCAAAGGCGTTGCAAAGGGTGTCACGATAGGCGTCGACCAGTAAATCAAAAATCAGGCCGGCCCCATAGGCGATAACCATTCCCACCAACAGACCGAAGAACAAGCCGGACAAAGCCAAGAGGGATTTGTGGGTCACCAATACATCAACCCCGATAACAAAAAGGGATATCCCAATAAAAATGAGCAGCACTTCGAAGACATTCCAGCTCTGAAAATAGGTTTCAGCGAAATTCATGGCAATCGCTGCAACCGCAAGCACAAAAATAGCTCGCAACATGTTCAATAACATAAATGATCTCCCGAGATATAGGATAACTTATGAAAACCGGTACAAATGACTGATCACTGCCCGAAGGCAAACCCCAAAAACGAATATGTATGGCGGCGTACAAGCCGCATCTGATCAACCGTTCACTACCACCCAAACAGGTAATATGGCCGTCACTTATTACTTAGCGATCATGAAGGCCGTCAACCCTCTCATGGCCGTGCAACGAGATTATAATGCCTTTGGACAAAAACACCAAACGCGTTTGACGAAGTTTGCCTGGCAATGGATGATTTGACTCATGGTCCTAAAGGAATTCAAGACGCCATCGGGGAACTATGAGCATGGGCCGGTCTTACCGTCGCTTATGCCCGGCGGTTCGATGGAGTGGCTGATTCTTGGGCGGCGGGTATTCGTCTCCGGGCTGATCGCTTTGTTGCCCTTGGCGATTCTGGCTGGGACCTGGCATCTCGGAGGCGTTTCGGCCCTGGAAGATGATCTGTTGTATTACTTGCCTATTCGTCAATATATCGGGCAAAGGATCGCCGCGGGCGAATGGCCTCTATGGAACCCACTGGTGGGGATGGGAACTTCTATTGCCGGCGATCCGCAAAGCGGTTTATGGTATCCGGCCACGTATTTGTTTGCCATCCTCCCCCCCCTTGGGGCTTATAGCCTCGTGCTGATCACCCACTTCGCTTTGGCCGGTGCGGGCATGTATCGGTTTTTACGGGCATCGAAACTGGATTGGCGGGCCGCGTTGCTGGGAGCTATCGCCTTCGAGTTCAGCGGATTTCTGGTTGCCCACCGGGCACATCTCACTATTTTACAGGCGGCCGCCTGGCTACCTTGGCTGTTTTACGCCTGGAGGCGGTTCGCCGACACCGGCCGCTATCGTCCTTTCGCCCTGGCCTGCCTATTTTTCGGCCTGCAAATGCTGGTTCAACACGTACAAATTTCGATTATCTCGGCCACCCTCTTAAGCGGTTATGTCGCAATGGTTTTATGGTCACGACGGCGAAAATTATGGTGGGTATACCCGACAGGGATGGGTTTGGGAGCGGCCTTGGCGGCGGTGCAGATTTTGCCAACATGGTTTCATTTTGCGGGCAGCGGGCGGGCCAGTCCGGCATATTATCTGTTCGTGGAGAACAGTTGGTCCCCGACCTCGGCCCTGCTCCTGCTGTTTCCCATGATTTTCGGGAGCCGTACGCCGAACTTCTGGGACCAGAGTTGGTGGGGCATCTCGCATTTTTGCGAACAGTCGGCCTACGGTTCGATCCTGATTCTGGTACTCGCTGTTGCCTCCCTGGGGCTTATTCGACGCAATCGCGAAGTGGCTTTCTGGTGGCTGGCCTGTCTGCTTGCCCTGTTGATTGCATTAGGCAATACGACGCCGATCAGCACGCCGATTTCCAAACTGCTTTTTCATTTGCCCATCTACCGGAACTTACGGGTGCCGGCCCGTTGGATACTGGTCTGGTCGATGGCTTGGCCGGTACTAGCGGCCACGGTGGTTTCCATTCTGCTCCGGCGGGAGACACAATGTACAAACATGATGCTTTGGATTCGCAAAGCGGCCAAAGGCGTTCTACCCGCCGCGGCAATCCTGTGCATATTACTACTTGTCATCGCCCGACTGATGGAACCCCGACTGGCTGCCCATTTCACCAGCGATTATGCCCGGCCGGTTTTCGAGGGGTTACGCTCCGCCGTGCATCCGGGCAATCCGGCCCTCTGGTGGCCCATTTCGCTCATGTTAATCACCGCATGGATGACTATTCGCTGGGCCAACACGAGGCGGGATAATCTGTTTATGGCGATGATGGTTTTGCTGGTTGCGGATTTGGCGAGCGTAGCGAGTTTCGTGGATGTGGACACCCGCACGTACCAGAGAACGGCCCTGCAGCAGGCCCCTCCGCTGGCAAAGGCTATCCGGCAGCTCGATCCGCAACCGGGGGAGCGATTACTGGTCCCTCGATATAATGCGGATTACAACCGCCCCATCGAGCTGCTTTGGCCTCAAACCAATATGCTTTTTACTGCGAATCCTGTTTGTTTTTCACGGAAAGAGGGGTGTGCGATAAGTACCTTCAACGGCTACGGACCATTCTGGCCGGTGGAACAGCGACAAATGTTTCGCTTCCAGCCATGGGGGTCCAGCGAAGAAATGTTGGGATTATTGTTGAATCATCAACTGTTACGGGTCATGGGCGTCCGTTTTGTGGCGGTTCGATCTGATGAAGAAAAAGCCATTTTACGTGCGGCGTCGCTGCCTGCGGTAGTCCCAACGGTACAAACTGAAATACCAGGTACGGAAAACGCTGTTCCGGTACGTTATGGTGCGGACCTGTTATGGCCAATACGAATTGACCAGCCGGGTATTTACGCATTGACCTTTGAGGCGGAACCGGCAAAAGGGTCGGCCAGTCGATGGTTCGTGCGAGTGGAAACGGAACAGGGTGAAGCGATCGGCCGAACCTGTACGCTGGATCCAATGGATCTGGCTTTGGGGCGTCGTCGTATGGTTTTTCATTTCGCTTTCGACAAGGTATTTTCAATCGCGCGAATCCGTGTCAAGGCTGAAATGGGCTTGGCTTTATCGGCGGGGAAGGCCCAGTGGACTCGAGTGGCGGGCAGGGATGGGACCAGACATCGTTCAAGTTATATTCATCGGATCGATCTTCCCGATGGTGTGTCCTTGTATGAACTGGCCGGTGCCGCCAAGCTGGTTCGCTGGGTTGACCAGATCGAACGAGTTGCAAACGCAGCAGAGGCAGTCGAACGGTTACTGCACAATTCGGATGGAACCAGCCTACCGGAGAAAGCCTATATTACGACAGAAGAAAACATTCCGGCGACCGCATCAGAGATAAACGACAAGGGTAAAAAGGGTAATGTGATTAAATGCGGGTCCGACACGGAGTTGTTCCGCTCGGCCCAATTAGAGTGGGTCCGTAGCCGTGGTGATTGCATCAACGTGGAAATAAATGGAGAGCGGCCGGGGGTTGTGGTTTTGAATGAATCCTTTGTCCCGGGCTGGGGGGCTGAACTTGATGGTCGGCCCGTTCGTGTTTGCCGGGTGAATGGGGTATGTCAGGGGGTGGAAGTGCCGGGTGGGCGACACAAGGTGCGTTTTTTCTACCGGCCACCGGGGTTAAGAGTGGGCTTGACCATATCTTTTCTGACATTGCTCGTACTATTGGGTGGGTGTATGCTTTGCCTGCTATGGTATAAAACGGGACCAGGCTACTTTTCCGCGTATTTACCTGACAATGGACCGGCCGATGTTCGAAATAAAGCCGAATGACCGGATTCAGGGATCAGGAACGTCAGAGTTTGTGAAGCAGACAGCCGAAGCACCGCGGAGCAGAAGGGGCCCGGGTGCCATTGGAAATACAACATCGGTATGAGATTTTAATTTTCAATACATTTTGGAGGAAATGATGATGTTCCCAGCACATGACTCAAAACGTCTGATTCTGTTTTTGCTCCTGGTTTTTTGCAGTACCACACTCTTTTTCCATGAGCAGATCATTGGCCGCGTGGCCTATGCCGTTGAGAAAGGTAAACTTGAAGCGACCGAGCAGGAACTCGCCAAGGTCGAGGATATCTCGCGCGTTTTCCGTTTGGTGGCCCAGAAGATTCAGCCGGCTGTCGTGCGTATCGAAACCCAGGCAGCGGCCAGCATGAAAAAGGAGCAGAGTAAAGGGGAGGAAAAAGAACAGGAATTCGATTTTGACGGCCTGCCCGAACAATATCGCGATCTTTTCAAGGATTTCTTCGGCCGACGGTATCGTCAGTTACCCAGGCCGGATTTCCAACCCCCTCCCCGACAAGGGATGGGTAGCGGGGTCATTATTGATGCCGAAAAGGGCTATGTGTTGACCAACAATCACGTCATCAGCAGCCCAGAAGGCATGGATAGCCGAATTGATGTTTTTTTGGCCGATGGCCGACAAATTGATTCCAAATCCGGCAAGGTCAAAGTTCTCGGGCACGATCCCTTGACCGATCTGGCTTTGATCCAGATTGAAGCAGACCGTCTTCAGGCGGCCAAACTGGGGGACAGCGATCAAATGGAAGTGGGCGATTGGGTGCTGGCCTTCGGCGCACCCTTCGGCTACGCTCAGACCGTGACCCAAGGCATCATCTCCGCCAAAGGTCGGGCCATGGGCATTACGCGTTACGAAGATTTCATCCAGACGGATGCGGCCATTAATCCGGGTAACAGTGGTGGACCGTTAGTTAACCTGCGCGGGGAGGTCATCGGAATCAACACGGCCATCGCCACCAGCGGATTGATTCAGGGCTATATAGGTATCGGTTTTGCGATTCCCAGCAAGCTGGTACAGACCTACCTGCCACAACTGGCCGAAGGCAAACGTATCGTGCGCGGTTATCTGGGCGTGGGTATCAAAGGTTTGAAGGAGTTTCAACCGGGGATCGGCAAGACTTATGGGCTTGAGGAGGATCGCGGCGTGGCGGTCATTCGTGTCCTGACCGATCTAGGCGAAACTCCGGCAACCAAGGCCGGGCTCAAAGTGGACGACGTGATCCTCAGCTTCAACGGCAAACGAGTGGACGATGCCAAGGAACTGCAAAACCTTGTGGCGATCACCCCGCCGGGTACGACCGTAACCCTTGAAGTCTGGCGAGAGGGCAAAAAAATCAACCTACCGGTGACCATCGAGGAGCAGCCGGAAAACTTCTTCGCCTCCGGAAGGGATTCCCTGTCCGAACCGGGTGAAGGACAAGCCGCCAGCCGGGAATTAACCATCGATACGCTGGGTATCAAGGTTGCGGTCATCAATGACGAAAAGGCCCGCCAATATGGCTGGGAGAACAATGAGGAAGCAAAGGGACGCATAATTGTAACCGGTGTCGAGCCGCTGAGCGAGGCGGCGGTTACGGGTATTCAGCCGGGTGATCTGATCATGGAAGTGCAGGGCAAGAAGATCACCACGCTGCCTCAACTCAAGGAAGCCCTGAGTGCGCAGGCCTTGGCGGATGGCGTACGCGTACGGGTGTACAAGAAGAATGTTGGCCCGACCTTGTTCTTCTTCAAGATCAGTCCGCAAAAGGAAAAAACCGAATAACTCCTGCAGCCCTGAAAAATCGATATACCTCAATCGCAGGCATGAACGAGGGTTGATCGGCCAAACAAGCCGACCCCTCGTTTGGCCTTTGCGTGTCGGTGCGTCCCGACTGGGAAAAAAGAAACTTAACGATCGTTTGCCTGATAGAGAGGAGGGATTCGGCGTTTATAGAACAACACCCTTTACCATTTTTAACTGGTAAAAAGCATGGTAATCGCCTGGTGGGTCAACACCCTTTGCAAAATGAGGTGCGTTCACCGGGTACAAAGGGGTCGCGGGTCAGACCTTCTTTTTCCCGCGAAGAAAAATGTCCAACCGCTCGAACATATTGCTACGGCCCGCGGGATCGCTTTCCAAAAAGGCCAGCATGGCCGCGGCTACGACTTTTTCCTTGACATAACCGCTCTTGGCGCAATCCCGGTCAAAAGTGGCGACCAACTTAGCCGGCAAGTAGTAGGATCGTTTCGGTTTTTCCATGATGCGCGTTCTCCTTTGTTAAGGCATTCCGTTTCTCGTGCATGAATAATCCAAGCTTGTCCCTTCCATGCCTTCGGGCGATTGAGTACACCCCAGCCCGTTCTTGACAGGCCCGAAAAACAGTCCTGCCAACAAACACTAAACCGGCGGATCCTGTTACGGACAGCCGGTGCGGGCATGATACAAAAATGACCGCGCGTCCGGACAGGCGATATACATAGAAGCAATCGCCGACCTGATTTTAGCGGCAGCCGCACGACTCGGCTACCCGCCGCCTCTTTCCACCATTATACCACCATTACCAAGGGTTGGAACAAGGGGCAGGTCGGGTAAAAACCCCTTTTCCCTTGGGATCATAAGGCCTGTTTTGTCCTGTTTGAATAATTGACTCGGCGGGGCCACCTCTTATAATCTGCGTTTGATCGTCCGTACTGCACGGGTCGAGCTCCCAAGGGTCCGGCCTGATGTGGTATGGGAGAGGATTTCATCATCTGAGAGGCGCGGCAAATTTGAAAGCAACGACAAGGATAGTTGCGCGGACACTGAAAGCGATGCTGGTTTTTTGCGCGGTGGCCATGGCTCAGTCGCCTACCTCGCCTTTGGTGCCTTTGGACGATGAAACGGTTGAAACCCCCCTCCTGCCGGCGGGAATCAGCCGACAACAACCTGAGTTTTTCGGTGATTACGTCTATGTCTGGACCGCCGAGGATGGTGTTCAGGTCATCCAGTATCACGGCGGATTCGACGGCCATCTGGGGGATCGTCGCCTGAAAAGCCGGGATGCGGTTATCTGGATGGAACCGAGTCGATGGGAGAACACGGATTTTTATCATTACGAGGTCTTTCTTTCGCATAATACCGAAGTGCGCGACTCGGCGGGTACGGCGACGACGGGACCTATGCTGATGGTCACCTTTAACACGCTGCTGCCACCCATCCTTAATTGTGATGTGCAGGTGAGGCAATCATCAGAGGATACCCCACTTTACCAGGAAGGGGTTAAGCTGCGTCAATCGCTTCGGGCGGACTTAAGCGACTCTGTCCAATCACCGGATATACGGGTTCGGACGGTGGACCAACCCATCCTGCCGCCTCGGCCGCAGGCCCGACCTTTGGTTCGGTCCAAAGCGGATCAATGGCAAATCGATTACCGAAACTGGCGAATATCCTGTATCGGTAACGTCTACGTTTCCCAAGGTTTGATCGACAGCGGTGATTTCTTGGAGTTGCAGGCGGACGAGGCGGTCCTGTTTCTAAGTCGCCAAAATCAGGAAACGCAAGCACAGGAAAAATCGAGTGCAGGGGCGACAACCAGCGCTCCCGTTGAGCCGTTCCCGATGGACGCGACCGAATGGGAGAAACCGGACGCTGCCGGGATGATCTCGATCGGTGAGGGGTTGGGCGTTCGCGTTGTCGGAGTGTATCTCCGGGGAGATGTCCTCCTGAGCCGTGGAGATTGGGCGATTCGTGCGGACGAACTTTACTATGATTTTGAGAATGACCGCTCCCTGGTGTTGGATGCGGTGATGCGCGGTATGTTGACCGAGCAAAACCTCCCTATCTATGTGCGGGCCGAGCAGATCCGCCAGCTTTCGAGTAACCAATATCTGGCTCGAAAAGCCATGATCAGTACAAGCGAATTCAACACGCCGCATGTTTTCATTGGGGCGGAGCGGGTACAACTGACGGACCTGACCGCCCGGGACATGAGCGGACGGGAAACGGGCATCCTGAGCGGTCGATATGCGATGCGCGATGTCACCTTGAATCTGGATGGCGTACCGGTTGCCTACTGGCCTTACGCCACTGGAGATTTCCGACGATCCGAAACGTCGATCAAAAGTATCAGCACCGGCTACAGTGATGACTTCGGGGCCACCTTCCAATCCAAATGGCACCTTTTCAATCTGCTTGGTTTGGAAGAGCCTCAAGGAGTGGACACCATTCTGCGCCTCGATTACTTCAGCGAGCGCGGACCGGGAATCGGCCTGGATATCGACTATGAGCTGGAAAACGCCTACGGATTGCTGCGCAGCTATTACATTTACGATACCGGCGAGGATAACCTTGGGCCGTTCCGCGACGGGCATCATGGAAACGAAAATCGCGGACGGCACACCTGGCGGCACCGTCAACTATTGCCCAAGGGTTGGGAACTTACTCTCGAGGGATCCTGGATCAGCGACCGCAATTTTCTTGAGGAATATTTCCGTCCCGAATCCGAGCAGGGCAAAGAACAGGAAACGCTGGTTTACCTTAAAAAGCAGGAAAGAAATTGGGCATTTACTTTGCTGGGACAATGGCGGGTTCTGGACTGGCTGACCCAAACGGAACATTTACCCGACTTGGCTTTCCATTGGGCGGGCGAGCCTCTGGGTGAATTGGCCAGTTATTACAACGAGTCGCATCTGGGGTTTGTTCGCTATCGACCGCGCGAGGGTCGGCTGCTCGACACCTGGAAGGGGATACTCTACGCCATATCCAATGGCGTCAGTCCGATCAACGCCGTGTCCACGCCAACCTCGGTACAACGTAAGAACAATGTATTCGACAGTAGCGACGTGACCTTCCGGGCGGACACCCGTAACGAAATTGATTTCCCCATTCAGGTCGGGCCGGCCAAGATCGTGCCTTTCGTCATGGGCCGGGTCGGATACTGGGATGGTACCCCGCGGGAAGGTTCCCTGGCCCGCCTGTTCGGAAGTCTGGGAGTGCGGACGGCCAGCGAGTTTTGGCGGACATTTGAAAACATCGAGTCGGAGCTGCTCGATGTGCATGGCGTACGGCATATCATTCGGCCGGAAATCACGGCATGGGCGAGCGGTTCCAACCATGATAGCCGGGATTTGTACCCCTTCGACGAGGGCATCGAAACCATCGACGATTTCTACGGCACGTCCATTGCTATAAGGCAGCGCTGGCAGACCAAACGCGGGGCCCCGGGGGCTTGGCGGACCGTCGATTGGATCACTCTGGACATCGAGGCGAATTTCTTCGGCAACCAGCCGCGGTACATGGATGACATCGGTCGCTTTTACGCCAATCGGCCGGAAAACAGCAACGCCCGCAGCCACGTCCGCGCCGATTTTTCATATCGCATCAGCGACACGACGGTGATTTTATCCGACGCCAATTTCGATATGAACGACGGTCATCTGGACCTTTTCAATCTCTCCTACGCCGTGGAGCGCTCACCGCGGTTTTCCTATTTCGTGGGCTACCGCTTGATTGAGGACACGAATTCAAACCTTGTCGGTGGCGGCATCAACTACAAAATCAGCACCAAGTATTCCACGGCTTCACGCCTCTATTACGACCTTGAGCGCAATGAAATGGAGACCTTCGATGTCACCATTATTCGCAAGTTCCCTCGCTGGTACGCAGGTCTGACCATCGAGGTGGACAACATCGAGGAGGACTTCGGAGTCAGCCTGTCGATGTGGCCGGAGGGCGCACCCCAGGCCACCATTGGCAGCCGCAAGTACACCGGCGTGGCCGAGTCCACGGCCATTCGGCCGGAATAATGCCGTTCGTCCTGGCTATGACAACACGGTCTTTCCACAGAAGCTAACACTACCCCGCGCAATTCGGATCACCGGGATTACCCGCTCCGCTATAGCACCTTTGAAAGACGGCGAAATCATCCTGGTCAACGTCCCCGTCCTTATCCAGGTCAGTCTGACTACAGGGCTTGCAGTCTTCCACTTCCGGCTCGCAATATTTACCGGCTGGAGCAATACCAGGGGCAGTACGACATCGCTCAAAAATCTCGAAATCATCCATATCCACGTCCCCATCGTAGTCGAGATCGCCGGGAATCAAAATCCTGGTGATAAACCGGAGAGTAAAAGGCGCGGAAGTCGCATGCCCCCCCGCTCCTCGTTCATCCCTTAGAATAAGAGTGACCTCCCAAATGACTTGAGCGGGGTCATAGGCCGGATCCGTCGAATCGATGTGCCAGATCAAATGCTTATGCAGGCTGCCGCCGTCGCCCAGGCGGGTCGATTGGCCGGGGCCATCAAGCCATGTATAGGTCGGTGGGATCACGATGTATAATGCGGGGTCAATGCTCACCACTTCCAGCCAGATGCCCGCGCCGGAATCGAGCGGGTAAAAACCAAGCTCCGGATACGCCATAGTAATATGATCAAACCCCGGATTGCTCAAAGTCCAACCCCAGAAAAACGGTCCATTCACCTCACTTAACCGGACCGGAGTCTCATCTGGATCAAAACCATGAATAATATCCAAAATGATTTGCCCCGTTTCCGATACGCCGATCCATAAATCACCGCTATGTTGTGCTCTTAACGGCGCAACCATGACACACAATAGAACAAGCGATCCTGGTAACCAACATAAATGCTTGTTTTTCATATCATTGACTCCCCGAGTTCATTCATCCTTTATCGTACATTCCAAGGGGTTCGGCGGTGCCATCATCAGCCACCGCCGAACCCCACCAATTAAGTCATCAACGCATAAAGTCACGCCGACGAACAACCATCCATCCGCTGATCGCGAGTAATACAAGCCCTGCCGGCTCCGGCGTCAGGATAAAAGACAACGTAAACGCGTCGGAATCGCTATAGGTTCCGGAAGCGTCGCGCAGGTAAAAGCTCCCGGAATACTCCGTCACCAAAGGATTAAAACCTATTACGGTCGAATCCACATGCCATATTACATGGGTATGAAGCTCTTCCAGATCAAATGGTGCGGCTCCCCCGCTTGAGTCAATCAGGACCGCCAGCGTGTTGATGTCACGCACTTTCAGGGCATCGGCCAGATGGCCTGCCGCCGCCATCAGGTACACCCTCGTTCCCATGGCAAGTACATAAAAATCTTCCTCAACCTCATCGGCCTCCAAGGCGTCAAAGCCGGGATCATCACTGGCCCAGCCTTCGTAACCGGGCAAACCGGAAATAATCGGACTCAATTTGACTTGTTCACCGGGTAACTCGACTTTCAGTTGCCCGCTGAGCGATCGTCCCACAACAATATCGCCCTCGTGGTGATGATGCTGGGCCGAAGCCGGCATGACCCATCCAATAACGATAGAGATCCCTAATAAAGTAACATACCTGTGCATTTCTGCCTCTCCTTATCATGTAAAAACGATGTCAACAACTTCAATACGCGATTTTCGGATCGAACATGTTGTGTCGCCAGTCAAAAATCCATTTCTTGGCCGCGTTGTCCTTCCACATGTTTCGAACCTCGAAAGTCTGCTCGAATCGATACGGCTGAGCGTGGCTGTCCACAAAAACATAATTGGCCCGGCCTGCGTGAAGCCTCGGCTCCATCTGCTTGCCAGGTTCTTCAGGCTCCATGGCCCAACTGCCAGGATGAACATGATCGCTGACTGCATATTCGCTGCGCTGGTTGAGTTCGACGAAGATAATCGTGGTCGTCGGCCTTTTAATCTGACCCAAACAACGATAATCCTTGTACTCTTCCTCGCGACCAGTGAGGTATTCGTTAACCCCGTAACCCGTACGTCGCTTTATCTCCGTACCCGGATAGGGATCATCCCAATAAGGACTTTCGTCGGCGGGGCAGCGTAAAATGAGGCGATTGCCATAATCTTTTTTCAGCGTCGTATACCAGGCACGCCGGATGTCCTCGGAACCGCCGTGGGACATGCCGTAATCCACCAAGATACCCTTGTTACTCTGGGCATACATATTGACGGCCATGCCGAGCTGCCGCAGGTTACTGAGGCAAACCGTCGCCCGGCTTTGTTGTCGGGCGCGACTCAAGGCCGGCAACAGAATCGAAATCAGCAGAGCAATTATGGCCGCCACGACCAACACTTCGATCAGGGTAAATCCCCGTCGATTCATGGTGATCATCCTTTCGAGAGAATAATGCCGAACGGGATGCCGTCGTCGACTAGACACGAACCAACGGTCCCATGTCAAACCGCGATGCGCACCGCCAACACAGCATGAACGTCCATGTCATGACCGTATGATCCTCACCGTTATGGCCACGGTTGTGGCAAGGCACGGCCGAGGACTTCTTCATGGATTACAGAAGGAAATCAGTAGTTGGAATGATGATAGGCGGGGCCCGAGGATCTGCCGGCAAGGATTGATTGGGCCGACGGAAAAAGCCACCCGTTGGATCAATACGCCAAAACCAGAAATGAGGCTTGATCGAAATCGACGAGACTCTGGGGAGTTCCGCCTTGGCGGATGCAAAAACGATCTGACAAAGCGGGCATGTATCCGAATCATGATGGTGCCCAGAATCCTTTCCCCCTGTATGGTGATGCTCGATATATAAATGCACCGCAAGCGGCAACCCCACCGCAAAGGCGGAGAAAAACAAGGTAATCAGGATTGTTGAGCTGCGTTTCATTTGTAGGCTTATCGCAAACAACGAGTAATCTCAAACGGTATTACTTTGTAACACATTGAGCCGTGACTGTCAAGCAGCGTTGTGACGATCAAGAGATGTATTTATAATGTATAATTGTTTGCCTGAATAACAAAACATTGCCCTTTTGAATAACAAAACATTGCCCTTTAGCAGCCCCCCGAATCATGTCCGCACATTCTCTTTCATCTTCCAACAGAAATTGTATTCAAAATGTGTCTACATGGGCGGTTTTTAATCCGCGAGGATGTGTCTGTTGCCCTTGCTGAACCCCCCATCAGAAAAGGTTTTTTTCATCTACCTCCTGATTTGGACAAACCTTTCTTCTGGATCATCATGAGACCATCGACCAAGGCCTGGAATCGCGGCCATGATCGGGATGATCGACGAAAGTGACGCCTGTTTGACCTCGACAGTCCTATTAGCTATAAGTGCGGATCATGGATGGACGAAGTTCAGGACTAAGGGCAAGCCGCCTATTGCGGTAAACCTTTCGATAAAATGAAATGATCATCGATTGTCACACGCATATATGGGAATCCGCCAAGCAGTTGGGACGGGAACGTGGACTGTTCAGTCATCGCCTGCGTGGTCAGAGTTCGAGCCACGTGCCCAAAGCGACTCCAAGGGACCATTTTCAGGCAAGCGAGCCGACAGATAAAACATTTGTTTTCGCCTTACGCAGCTATTACCTTGAAGCGGAGGTGTCGAACGACTATGTGGCCGACTATGTCCGACAGCATAAGGATCGCATGGTCGGTTTCGCCTGCATCGACCCAACTCGTCCGCGGGAGGCGATTCAGGAGTTGCGCCGAGCCAGGGAGGAATTGGGGCTGCAAGGCGTGATGGTCTGGCCCGCCGCTCAGGATTTTCATCCGGCGGCAACCTCGGCCATGCGGGTATATACGGAGGTAGCCCGGCTGCGCATGCCATTGATGTTCCATGAGGATTCCCAGGCCGCCCCTCCCAGCAAGATGGAATACGCCCGGCCCGCTCTGATTGATGAAGTTGCCCGAGAGTTTGCCGACTTGAGAATTATTATTTCGCAGTTTGGCTATCCCTGGACGGAGGAAACGATCGTCCTGCTTGCCAAGCACCGCAATGTTTTCACGGATATCAGCGGGCTTCCCAGGCATCCGTGGCATGCCTATAACGCCCTCTTGTCGGCCTACCAGGCGGGCGTCATGGATGGGTTATTGTTCGGCAGCAATTTCCCTTTCTCGACGGCCGCGGAGAGCATCGAGTCGCTTTACAGCATCAATCAGTTTTGTCATGGGACCAACCTTCCAACCATTCCGCGCGAACAGCTTCGTCAGATCGTGGAGAGGGACGCCCTCGGCCTGCTCGGCATTGAAAGCCGACCCAGGCCGGCCGTCCCCGAAACCGATACTCTCATGATCCGCGGCGAGGAATGAATTCGCTTTCCATTCTCGGTCAACCCATGAACCCGACCCATACGATATTGTTTGCCGGCGCACCAGGTCTGGCTCTCCGGAACAGGTTTTCCGGAAGTTATGGCTTTTCTTGAAATATATAGTGGATTAAAAAGCCCGCCGCCCGCGAAAGTGGCGCCTGCTCTCTCGCGGGGTCGGCGGGGTAATTTTTGGAACGCTACCCGATAGCCTCCCGGCCTGTTTCACCGGTACGGATACGGATGCACTCGCCCAAATCGAGAACGAAGATTTTACCGTCTCCGATCTCTCCGGTGCGCGCCCCCGCAATTATTGCATCAATGGTGCGCTTGACGAAATCCTCGTTGACCGCGATTTCCAGGCGAAGTTTCTTAAGCAGATTGACCTCCAAATCAACCCCGCGGTAGGATTCGTGATAGCCTTTCTGCTGGCCGCAGCCCAGGGCGTTGGTCACCGACATCTTAAAAACTTCCGCCCGGTACAAGGCTTGTTTCACATCGTTCAATTTTTCGGGTTGTATGTATGCGATAATGAGCTTCATAGCATTCGGCTCCTCTATTCAAGTTATGGGTTAAGTCGTAACAAAAATCTGGAAACCACTGTACGCTTCCATACCATGTTCGCCAATGTCCAGCCCTCGTATCTCCTCCTCGGCGGATACGCGTAAACCAACGGTGGCCTTCAAGGCATGGAACAGGAGCAAACCCAATCCGAAAGCCCAAACAAAGGCAGTGCCCGCTCCAATCAATTGACTGATAAACTGGCTGAACCCGCCTCCATACAACAAGCCGCTGTTGGTTGAACCGGTACCGATGACCGCCTCCGCATTGAACAACCCGCAGGCCAGGGTTCCCCAAAACCCGCAAACGCCATGTACGCTGACCGCGCCGACCGGATCATCCACGCGTAGGATACGATCGATAAAAACAACGCTACAGACCACGAGTACGCCGGCCACCAGCCCGATGATTACCGCGGCGGTGGGCGTCACGGTTGCGCACGGCGCCGTAATGGCCACTAAACCAGCCAAAGCACCGTTCAATGACATGGAGGCATCCGGTTTCTTGAACAGAATCCAGGCGGTAATCATCGCCGCCAACGCCCCGGCCGCCCCGGATAAGTTCGTGGTCACGGCGATGCGCCCAATGGAACCCTCTCCGGTCGTCGTGCTGCCCGGATTGAATCCAAACCATCCGAACCACAAAATAAATACACCCAGAGCGGCGATCGGCAGATTATGCCCCAGAATCGCCTTGGGTTTACCGCTTCCGTTCGGCCCGTATTTACCAATGCGCGGCCCCAGCACAATGGCCCCCGCCAAGGCGAGCCATCCGCCGACGGAATGAACCACTGTCGAACCGGCAAAATCACAGAAAGCCCCCGTAGCCAGCCCCTCCAGCCAACCGGCGCCGCTTTCGCCGAGAAACAGCGAACCCCACGCCCACTTCCCGAAAAGCGGGTAGATAACCAGGGAGATGATCGCACTGTAGATCAGATAAGCGCCAAATCGGGTACGTTCGGCCATCGCCCCGGAAACAATGGTCGCCGCCGTCGCCGCGAATACGGTTTGAAAAATCACAAACGTGTATCCCCATTCATTGCCGCCGCCCTCGGTGGTTCCCACCATGCCGGCCATGCTGAAAAGGGAAGCGCCCCACAAGCCGTTGGTGGTTGCCCCAAACATCAGGCCAAATCCGACCAGAAAAAATGCAAGCGATCCAACGGAAAAATCCATCAGGTTCTTCATAAGGATATTGACCGCGTTCTTAGCTCGTGTAAATCCGGTTTCCACCATGGCAAAACCGGCCTGCATGAAGAACACGAGAAAAGCGGCCACGCACGTCCATACGACGTTGAGATTGTTCTGCAAAGCGTCCTGCCCCGCCTGCGCGGTTGGTGGCGCCTCCGTCTGGGCCAAAGCAACCGGAGCACCGACCAGAAGCCCGGCCGACACCAGAAGACCAAGCCAGTTCGACCTTTTCAGATTCATGACGATCACCCATTAACATAAAAGACGAACCCTCAACCGATGGAAGCCGCTACGCGCGTACTCCAACCTTGGAAAGGGTTGCCTTTCCTTCATCAGCAAGGGTCGCTATGCAATTAATGCCGAGGGGCATTTATGCAAGCATCGTGCCACAACCCAAGAGAATGCCGAGCCAACAGTCACGACGCCAATTATCTGGTCGGGATTTTATGCACCGTAATGAAAAAGGAGGGAAATACCTGATAAAGAATGATTATTGCGACGCTAAAGGTTTATCTGTTTTGCATAGAAGTCAGGCATACGCCTGTTCTTTGTGCACTTGTGCATAAAAGATCGTCGAATTGCCGCTCTTACCAGCAAGTTCCTGCCAGATTCATGCTAGGTTGTTAGGAAAACCAAGGCCCCAGCCAAACGATTCGACGCTCGTTTGGCTGGGGCCGTATAACGACAGGATGGTCTGTTTCATTCGCCACGGATC
>CAYNYK010000070.1:20438-28267 GCA_964401335.1 uncultured Planctomycetales bacterium | reverse complement strand
CGCTCGTCATATGGCAATAAGAATACGTCATCGTATTTATGAACAAGGGTACTAGTGGCAGTAGCATCTTGGTGACAAAATCGTATATCAATGCTCCCCGCGTGACGCCGTATAATCCGCTGCGCCGCCCCGCGGTTCTTACTGAATAGCGATGAGGTGATGCAAACGTGTCTTTTCGAACAGTGACTTCGGAATTATACGGGGATGGATCGGTGAAGCGGGGAGGGTATTTTGTTTCAGGCGGCTGGAGATCTTTTTTTTGAATGTTTGCGAAGGTGGTTTGATTCAGAAATGCTTGAGATGTAAAATTAACAGGACGATGCGGTTATTTTGAAATAAATAAATGTTGTCTCATAACAGAGGAGCAGTCGAGTATGTGTTTCGCGCAAGATTCGTGGTATAGGAGGCGCAAGCCGGGGTTTACGCTGATCGAAGTACTCGTGGTGGTGGCGATTATTGCTCTGCTGATCTCGATTCTTTTGCCGTCTTTGGCGCGGGCTCGCGAGCAGGCCCGTCGGGCCAAATGTCTGGCCAACATGTCCAGCCTGGGCAAGGCGGTCATGGCCTTTTCCGTAGGTCATCAGGGAAGAGGGCAACTTATAGGTCGAGCGGAGTTTGATAAGACCAGGCAAAAAGATCTTGCCGCAAAACACTACGACAAGATAGATGCTTCCAGAAAGTTTTTCGCATACGAACCCTGGTTTCCCGATGGCACGGGATTTCTACGGCATAAGGCCTGGCCGGTAGCCTATGCTCGTGAAATGGGATACACCTCGCTCAAGCATACGGACAACTACTTCGAGCACGAGGAAGCGGGCACACCCTATATAGCCGACTGGCCACAGTCGGCGGATCCACTCTGGTTTTGGGCCAGGAAGGGGAAATTCGAGGTTTTTTATTGCCCCTCCGATACACTCATGATTCGCGACTCTTGGTCCCCGGATCATAATGTCGGCGTCATGTCTTACGCGGCCAATCTCGACGTCTTCGGTTATACACCGATGAGCGCAACCAGCTCGAATTCCGGTTACGGAACTCAAGCTTTCGCGCTTGGGGCCAATGGTGGCATCGAACGGCGCGACCAGTTGATAGGGCGTTTGGACGGGATTGTTCGGCCCTCCGAGGTGGCCTTGTTCGCCGATATGGGCAACGAATCCATCGAGACTGTTGTGTCCAATCGCAACTCGAATAATCCCGGTCTGAATCATGTCAGCGATGTGTTCTTCTCGGCGGCTGATCGCATCAGTGATGCGAATGCCGTTCCCTATGGCACCTCATATCTCGATGGATCGAACCGTCGTACCACTGCATTCGCTCCCATTTCGCGGCATGGGACGGAAGGCGGCCTGTGCGTGGCCTTCTCTGATGGTCATGGTTCCTTTGTCAACGGTAACCGAGGATTTGTGCAATTAAACACCTCGCTTGCAAGCTCCGGCGCTTATGGGGAAATAGCACGAACTTTTGTGCAGGGAACCGGTGGTAGAGCCAAGATACTGGTCACTCGAGCTTATATCCCTGAGGCTCCGCGGGTAACTCCCTATAATCCGCTACGTCGCCCCGCGACACTTGCTGAATAAGCGATCTTTGCATTTTCGTTCTCTCGTACCATGGCGGCCGGGAAACTTGCCCGTCCATCAACGGTTTGGATGAGAGGTTTAATCTCAGGGCCGGCGAAGTTACCTTCTCCGTAGCCAATCCAATGTCCGTTATCCAATTTGGCCCCCGCGAGCAACCTGCTTGGTGCGTGTAAAATCATGTATTATAACGATTTATGGCAATTCCTAGGCCTTGGCGACGGGTTATGAAAGCGCATGTATTGTAATGTCTTGTGAAGGTCTGACCGCCTGGCGGTTTGTCGGTCTCGCCGTCGAGCGAACCTGTGATCCCTCAATAATCATTCAATGCTAATCGAGTATCGAGCCCCCCGGTCGTTGGCGGCGGCCTATCGATTGGCATTGCCCCGGTTTTTCGGGTATATTCCGGTGCTCGGCTCGCAGCGAGAGGCATGAACGGTTCATGCCGCGTGGCCGAGATGGTTTCTTGATGGCAAGAGAATCCCACCTGCCCAAGACAACCTGTCGCAGGGCTTTTCTTCTTTTGGCATCTTCCCCTGAGAGTAACGGTACGAATTCATGGTAGACTACAATCTGATCAACATGTTGGAAAGCGACGAAGCGGGCTTCGAGAAGGAATTGGCCGAAGCCTTGGGTGCGCATGAAACCGAGGAGGCAATTGCCTCGGCGGTGGATCTGGCTATAGGGCAATTCAAGGCAGGCACGATTCTGAAGGGCAAGGTTGTCGGAATGGCCGGCGACCAGGTGATCGTGGACGTGGGCCTGAAAAGCGAAGGCGTGGTTCCCGTAAACGAATGGGACGACCGCTCGGCTATTGATATCGGCGACGAGGTGGATGTCTGGCTGGAAAGCGTGGAGTCCGACAGCGGCCTGGTTGTGTTGAGCAAGCGCAAGGCCGATCGCATCCTGAACTGGCAAAGGATTGTGGAGACAGCCAACGAGGGTGACGATGTCAAAGGCCGGGTCATGCGCAAGATCAAGGGTGGCCTGTTGGTGGACATCGGCGTGCCGGTCTTTTTGCCGGCCAGCCAGGTGGATATTCGCCGACCCGGAGATATCGGCGAGTTCATCGGCCGGGAAATTGACGCCAAGATCCTCAAGATCGACACTGATCGCCGCAATATCGTGATCAGCCGGCGCAAATACATCGAGGAAAAACGGCATGCGGCCAAGGAAAAGGTGCTCAACGAAATCGAGGTCGGGCAGGTGCGCAAGGGTGTGGTCAAGAACCTGGCGGACTTCGGCGCCTTCGTCGATCTGGGCGGCATCGACGGGTTGTTGCACATCACCGACATGAGTTGGGACCGGGTCAATCATCCCTCCGACCTGCTGCGGATCGACCAGGAGATCGAGGTCAAGGTCCTCAGCGTGGACAAGGACAAGGAGAAGATTGCCCTGGGCCTCAAGCAGTTGACCGAGAATCCGTGGGAGCAGATCGAAACGATTTACCCGGTGATGTCGCGGACGCGGGGCACGGTGGTGAACATCACCAATTACGGGGCATTCGTGAAACTCCAACCGGGTGTCGAGGGGTTGGTGCATATCTCCGAAATGAGCTGGACGCGGCGAATCAACCATCCGTCGGAAATCCTCAATGTCAACGATGAAATTGACGTGGTGGTCCTGGACATCGACAAGAATAAGCAGGAAATCAGCCTGGGTATCAAGCAGATCGAGACCAACCCGTGGGTGCGGGTGGCCGAGAAGTATCCGCCGAATACGATCATCGAGGGCAAGGTCCGCAACCTGACGAATTACGGGGCGTTCGTGGAGATCGAGGAAGGCGTCGATGGCCTGCTGCATGTCAGTGATATGAGCTGGACGAAGAAGATCAGTCATCCGTCCGAGGTGCTGAAGAAGGGCGACAAGGTCAAGTGCGTGGTCCTGACCGTGGATCAGGAAAAGATGCGGGTGGCCCTGGGTACCAAGCAATTGACCGAGGATCCGTGGATTCACGCGATCCCCTCGACCTATATTCCGGGCCAGATTGTCAAGGGCAAGGTCACCAAGATCACCAACTTCGGCGTTTTTGTCGAACTGGAACCGGACCTCGAGGGTCTGCTGCACGTCAGCGAATTGGCCGATCACAAGGTCGAGGATCCGCACAAGGAAGTTCAGGTAGGCGACGAGATCGAGGTGAAGATCCTGCGCGTGGATCCGCAGGACCGCAAGATCGGCCTGAGCAAGAAACGGGCGGAATGGGCCACGGAGGACGGCAGCGCCGGCAGCGCGGGCAAACCGAAGGCCCGCCGCGGCGGTTTGTACGGGCCGGGCGAGGAATCCACCGACGTGATCATCGATTATCCGTTCCGGAAAATGGAAAAAATCGAGCCGGAGACGGCGGAAAGCGCGACGGCAAGCGATCCATCCGCCGCCGAGGGGCAGTCGGCCGGCGAAGCTGGTGAGTAAACCAGACGCCGGGGGAACTTGCATTGCGCGATCAGGGATCCGGTTCCATGTGGCTTTGATATGGTTGAAGGGATCCGTGCGAGGACATGATACGCGGGTGATTCGTCAAGGCGGTTGTTCGGCGGCCTGTCGGGCCGAGAGATGTGCATCGATCAATAATGACCTCTTGATAGGAGGGCCGGGTCATCGCTGTCGAGACGGGTATACAATATTACCTGAAACAGATCGATGAGGCCCCTTTGCTGACCTCCGAGGATGAGCGGCGACTGGGCGAGATTATCCAATACGCCGCCCGTCTTCCGGAATTGTTTCGGCAAGGGAAAATCTCCCTCGAGGAGAAGGAGCGAGCCGAACGGGCTGCGGCCGAGGCCCGCGATCAAATGACCCTGGCCAATCTGCGCCTCGTGGTCAATATCGCCAAGGGCTATTTGAATCGTGGCTTGTCCTTGGCGGACCTGATCGAGGAGGGCAATATCGGCCTGTTACGGGGCGTGGAGGGTTATGATCCGACCAAGGAAACGCGCTTCAGCACGTATGCCTCCTGGTGGATTAAGCAGGCGATCAAGCGGGCTCTGATTAACGCGGTTCAACCGGTGCATATCCCCGCCTACATGGTGGCCATGATCGCCGACTGGAAAAGGGCCCAGGCGGAACTGGAGAACAAGCTGGGCCGCCAGCCGACCATCCAGGAGATGGCCGAGCACATGCATCTTTCCGAGCGAAAGGTGCGGATTATTCGTCGCGCGGTCAAGGCATTCAGTGCGCCGACCCAATCGAGCGGCGGCGACGAGGCGGCCGGTCTGCCCGAATTGCTGAAGGATTACCGCATGCCCAGCCCCGAGGAGGCCGCCTTCAGCAACGCCGACGCCGAAGTGATCGAAAAGCTGCTCGGAAGGATCGATGATCGCGAGGCCACCATTTTGCGCTTGCGTTACGGCCTCGACGAGACCGAACCCATGACCCTCAAGGAGATCGGGGCGAAAATCGGCTTGACTCGCGAACGAGTCCGGCAGCTTGAGCGCGAAGCTCTTAGAAAACTCCGGGAAGCCTTGGAGGAACTGTGACGCCCTTGCGGACATCCAGCAAGAAACCCCGGAATACTCCGTTGCTGTTGACCTTGTGCTTGTTGGCGATGGGACCACTGCTGGCCGGACAAGGTTGCGGCGGAACTCCTACCCCTTCTCCCAGCCCGACCCCGGGGCCGACGCCCGAACCTGAACCCGAACCCTCGGAGGACGGCGACATCCTGCAGGTGATAGCCGTCTATGGTCAGGACCTTGTCAGACTTGATGATCTTTCAATATGGGAGATCGACTTATCATCCGGAGCGGCCTTGACGGTCGGGACCCGGGTTCTCGTTGAGGGGGGCAATATCGAGGTCGTTCTCACGGGTCTGAAATACGCCGCCCAGCGTCTCGGTATTCAGGTCCGGCGAAGCTCGATTTATCAGATTCTCAACTTCGGAGAGGTCGTCGAATTGCTGGACGGGACTTCCTGGCGCGTCGATGGTTCGGATCAGGCCATCGTTTATGGATGGTTTGCCCTTGACGCTATTTTTGTCGTCCAGAAACCAACGATTGGCTATTTGTTGGTTCGGGAAGCGGATGGACAATATGTCCGGGTCAATCTGAACTGATGTGTTGTCCAAGATGTTACCTGCCGAATCAGCAGAGTAACCAGTCAGGGCGAGTGCTATCGTTCATACTATTCTGTCTTAAGGTTTGTACCCGTCCGGGGATTTCGCATTGGCCCAAACGCATCCTTCCCATAACCGTTTTCGTTGGAGTCTGGTCGTCGTGGCCGGCCTGCTGGCGGCGGCCATCATTGGGTTGTGGCCGACAACTCCGAAACCCGCGAATCGGCCTTTTGTCGCCGTATCCCAGCCGGTCGAGAGTGAAGGAATCACCCCGTGGGAGCCGATCTTTGTGGGCGTGGACAAGTGCCGGGCGTTTACGGCCAAGCCCCGGCTGATGCGGATTTACGCTGTACGTGTTGATCTCAAGGCGCCGGGCATTGATTTTCTGGTGACACCCGGTAACGGCCGCCAGCCCAAGGATACCAACGCCCGCACCACCTCGGGGTTCCTGCGCGAGTATAAGTGTCAGGTCGCCATCAACGGTTCGCCGTTCGCCACTCCGCTGGCCAGTTCGCCGGGCGACCCATTAACGGTACTGGGGCTGAGCCTTTCCCGCGGCGATTTGTATTCGTCGCCAAGCCGCTATGATGCCTTGCTGATCGATAAAAACCGCCGGGCCTGGATCGCCCGCCCGCCCATCGAGGTTAAGGATGCCTACAACGGGCTGTGCGGTTTTCATGTCCTGCTGGTTAAGGGCGTCAACATGGGTGACGACGACGATTGCCACCCGCGTTCGGCCGTGGGGATCAGCAAAGACGGCCGTTACTTGTTGCTGATGGCTCTCGACGGCCGACAGGTGGGTTATAGCGAAAGCGCGACCAAACGCGAAACCGCCGAATGGCTTCGTCAATTGGGTGCTTACGATGCACTGAACCTGGATGGCGGAGGCAGTACGACGCTGGTTATGGAAGGCCCGAACGGTGAGCCGATGGTGTTGAACCGACCCAGTGGCGGCGCCGAGCGACCGGTCGCCAACCATCTGGGCGTTTATGCACGGCCGCTGCCCAGCCGCAACTGAGCAGAGCGGGTTTTACCACGGAGACGCTGAGACACGGAGAAAAATGACGACCAGAGCCCCGATCCCGGCCACCGGAATCGGGGCTCTGGTAAGCTCAAAGCCTCCCCTCGAACACCCGGAGAGGCCCGGTAGCGTTATTCGTATTTGTTTGTATGCCTGCCGGTTACTTGAATGCTCGGCGGGCGAAGCGGAGTCCTTCGCGGGCCAGTTCGTCACCGTCCTTGGCTAGCGAACGCCAGATGCTGGCCGCCCGAGCCAGTTCCTTGATGGCCGGTACGAAACTTTCGATCACGCACCAATTGTTGTATTTCATCTTCTTGAGGGCGGCCGCCGTGGCTTTCCAGGGTACATGTCCCGTACCGGGGATGCCGCGGTCGTTCTCGCTGATGTGGAAGTGCTTGAGCCACTTCTTGCCGATCCCACTCAGGGCGGCCACCGGGTCTTTTTCCTCGATATTGGCGTGGAACGTGTCGTAAAGTAGACCGATCTTCGGACTGTTTACCTCTTTGACCAGCTTGAGTGCGTCCGCGCAGATGTTGAGGAAGAAGGTTTCAAAGCGATTGATCGGTTCGACGCCTACATTGATGTCAAGAGCTTCGGCGGTCTTGGCGATCTGCTTCATGGCGGCCACCGCGTATTTCCACTCGGTGGCGTTGCGGGCCCGGCCGGGCAGATAACCCACCGGGCTGTAAAGCGGACCGGCCACGCAATCGGCGCCGACGGCTTTGCTCGTTTCGAGCACCCGGAGCACGTAATCAAGGGCGGCTTTTCGCTCGCTGGGTTTGTCGCTGATCAACGAGCCTTGGACAATCACCGAGCAAACCGTGGCCCCCAGGCCGTTATCCTCAAGGGCCCGCCGGGTGGCTTTGACATCCACCGCCTTGGGATCGAACAGCGGGAACTCCACGCCGTCGAAACCCATCTTGGCCACCTTGTCGATCAGTGGGATCCCTTTTTTCGTGAAACAACCGGTCCAGAGCATCAGATTCACGCCGAATTTCATAGGAATCGATCTCCTCTTTGAACATCGTCGAAACGCTTGAGGCGGCCGCGGACACCCCGCCCGCCGGAGTTACCATACCGCAAGGCGAGTGTTTCGACAACACGAGGAGTTAGGGGAAGGGATGGAGGGACATAGAGATGGAGAGATTCCCTACCAGCTCGCAGCAGTTGGCCTCGCCTGCCTCGTCTT
>CAYNYK010000070.1:0-20338 GCA_964401335.1 uncultured Planctomycetales bacterium | reverse complement strand
GGCGGGCCTGCCTCGCCTTGGCGGGCCTGCCTCGCCTTGGCGGGCCTGCCTCGCCTTGGCGGGCCTGCCTCGCCGTGGCGGGCCGGAAAGGGATGAACATAAACAAAGCGATGGAGCGACTCTTCAGCAGCTTGCGAGAGTTAGCCTATTGTGGGGGACGAGCAAGAAATTTGCTCCAAAACCGCCCAAAGAAACCAATGACACTGATTTGCTGGTTGGCTTTGCACCCGCCCACCCCGACGGTTTCTGGACGTGATCTGGTAACCATGTTCATGTAGATACGATATCTCTATCCACGCTGACTCTCGGCTCCTTGATCCGCGCAAAGAAAACCCGCCGTTCGGTTGAGCGGCGGGTTTTTAAGGGTTTTCACGTCCTCGGTTTGAATTCCAAGGTTTTGGGTTAACTCAATGTGTTCGTGAGAATCGCCTGTGTATCCAGTTTACCGACAGGTCCGGCTGCCGGTTCGCCGCGACATGCAGCAAGTGGTCCGGGTGGTCGGTTTGCGGGTCGTGCGGGTTCGGGTGCTCTTGGCGGCCGTCGTCCGACGAACTCGGCTGACCGTGGTCTTGCCCGGTCGGGCCTTGCTCTTGGAGGTTTTTGCGATCGATCGGCCTACGCGCGTGGCGGCGGTAGAGCTCTTGCGGGCCGCGCCTGAACGAGTCCGGCGGGCGGCGCGAGGACTACGACGACTGCGTGTTGATCTGGTGTTAGCCATAGTACAATCTCCTCAGGGACGTGATGGACCCAAAAAAATTGCGCCTCATAAAAACTGTCATAATGGATCGGACTATCGGCCTCGCCAAAGCTCCACTTAAGTTAAAAATGGACCTACCCCTACGGCTTCCCGGCCGACAACCACGCGGAAATTCGCGGTATGCCGGGCTTGACGATGGCCTGAAAGGTCCTTTCAAGCGAGGGACGATCAGCCGAGAACCCGGAAAATCGGCCGGGAGAGGCGGGTTCCCAGTCGATTCGGAAGGGGAAGGCGACACGCTTTGTTAAAAGTCTTGCCAAGCCTCCCTTATGGCCATTTTTCCCGGGTGGTTGACGCGCCGAATACACTGGTTAAACTGCATGGCCGTTGAGTCCGGACCAAACGCATGAGTGGCCGGACGAAAGGGTGGAATTTTGACATCGGAGAGCAGCATGTTGACTGGACGTAGTCGCATTTATCGTTGGATCGGCCTGGTGGTTGCCGGCGGTTTTCTGCTTCAGGCTGCCGGTTGCGATCTGTTCCTTCAGACGTTGCAAACCGGCCTTCTGGGCGCCATCGCCGGCGGAATGTACTATCTGGCAAGAAACGTATAACCATTAGTCACACTACTTGCGCAGCTCGCCAGACGTGAGTTGCCCCGGCTGTTATAAGTATCGTGCCGGTCTATGGATGCGCGCACAATGGCATAACCGTCCGGGGTCGCTTTACCTCTCCCCACACCCTCCTGAACGCATGAAAAAAATGGAGACAAACAAAGGTGATAAGAACCGAACCGGTACTTGATGGCCCCATTTTTAAGGCCCGCGAAAAACTGGCAACGACGATTTGCAGGAATGATATTGAAGCTGCCCAGCGGGTGGCCCGCATTATCGCCGACACGATCGGCCGCAACAACGCACAGGGCAAGCCGACCGTTCTTGGCCTGGCGACAGGCAACACTCCGATCGGCGTGTATCGCGAACTGATACGCCTGCACCGCGAGGAGGGCCTGGATTTTTCGAAAGTTGTTACCTTCAATCTCGACGAATACTACCCGATTCGTCCAGACAGCATTCAGAGCTACCATCGCTGGATGTGGGAGAATTTTTTCGACCACGTCAACATCGCGTCCGATAACGTGCATATTCCGGACGGCACCGTCCCGGAAAATGAAGTCGAGGCCTATTGTCGGGCCTACGAGGAAAAGATACAGACCGCCGGCGGAATTGACATTCAACTGCTCGGCATCGGACGCACCGGGCATATCGGCTTTAACGAGCCGGGTTCCTCGCGCGAATCCCGGACCCGCGTGATCGCTCTTGATCCGGTTACTCGCCGGGATGCCGCCGCCGACTTCTTTGGTGAGGACAATGTTCCCCGTCGGGCGATCACCATGGGGGTGGCCACCATCCTGCATGCCCGCCGGATCATTCTGATGGCTTTCGGCGAGCAGAAGGCGCCGATCATTCGCCGGGCGGTCGAAGGCGAAGTCACCGCCTCGGTCGCCGCCAGCTTCCTTCAAGAACACCCTAACGCCGAAGTCTGGGTGGATAATGCCGCCGCCGAAAAACTAACGCGCATGGCCAGCCCCTGGTTGCTTGGAGATGTCGAGTGGACCCCGCGCATGCAGCAGAAGGCGGTGATCTGGTTGAGCCTGAGCACCGGTAAAAGCATCCTGAAGCTCGACCATGACGATTATGACCTGCACCATCTGGCCGCCCTGGTACGCAAGGCCGGCCCCGTCGACATGCTGAATCAACGAGTCTTTCGGCGCATGCTGGATACGATCGTGCAGCACGGATCCTTGCCGAGCGGAATTCGCGTACTTTGTTTCAGTCCCCACCCGGACGACGACGTGATCAGCATGGGGGGGACGTTGAATCGTTTGACCCGGCGGGGGAACGACGTCTTCGTGGCCTACATGACCAGCGGCAATATCGCGGTCACCGATGAACACGCTTTACAGATGATCAGGTTCTGGACGGAACTGAACCGTTCTTTCGATCTGGATAGCGATAAAAGCGCAACCGTCCTGCAGGAGGTCCGCCGGTTTCTTGAAAGCAAGACGCCCGGCGAGGCGGACAGTTGGCAGGTGCAGCGGATCAAAAGCCTGATCCGGCAGTCCGAGGCCTTGGCCGCCTGCCGACACATCGGGATTCCCGAGAACCACGCCCATTTTCTTGAGTTACCCTTTTACAAGACCGGCCAGGTGCGCAAGCTGCCCATTACCGACGCGGACATTGATATCGTACTCAACCTGATCCGCGAAATTCGGCCCCGATGGATTTTCGTGGCCGGCGAGCTTTCCGACCCGCACGGCACGCACCGGCTTTGCGCCGAGGCCATCATGGCCGCCCTGAAACGCTGTACCCTCGACGAACATCCGGAGATCGTCTGGCTGTACCGCGGCGCGTGGCAGGAATGGGAGCCGGATGAAATCGACATGGCCATTCCCCTGAGCAAGGGCGAACTGACCCATAAAATCTTCGGCATCTTCAAGCACCAATCGCAGAAGGACAAAGCCCTCTTCCCCGGCCCGTTTGACGATCGCGAATTTTGGCAGAGGGCCGAGGCCCGCAACACGGAAACCGCCGCCGTCTACAACAAGCTCGGCTTACCCGAGTATCACGCCATGGAAGCGTTCGTTCGCTATCAGCAACTGTGACGGTTGCCGTGCAAAAGGGGATGGGTAACGTCCCTTATCCAAGATGGGTAGTTCCGTCGGGAGGGCGATTGATGGCCGTCAAGGCCAGACGTGTACGCGCCGGTTGTAGTTCATGTAATCGTCGGCGTCGGCCTCGCGGAGGCGCGTGGCCCAGTGCGGGTCAATTTTCTTCTCGATAAGCTCTTCCGGACTCATGACCCGACCGTACTCATCGCGAAAGGCGTCAATCTTATCGAGGGGAATCGTTTCGATCGTGCCGGTTTCCTTGTTCACGTAACCGGGAGTGCCGGCGATAATCGAGTTATACATCATTTCGTTGATCGCTGATCGCGTGCGCGTGCGGTTGTCCCATATTTCGCGGTCGACCTTGTTCATGTACGCCCAGAATTCGCGGATTTGCCGGGCCTCTCGCTCATTGGCCTTCTGGACTTCGCGAATCCACCACTGGGTATAAGTAAAGCTTGTGCAGACACGTTCGAGGAGCGTGGCCATCTGGGCAAACTGCTCGGCCGGGGCTTCGTAGCCGCGGACTTGAATCGACCAGAGGCCCATTGGCCCCTTGGGGTGCGGGGTGACCACGACACTGGCTCCCAGATAGACGACGCTCCGCAGGTTGACGCCCTGGACCTGCCGTTTGCCTTGTAACTCGTAGACATAGAAATCCCAGCGGCCGCCGGTTTGCTGGATGGTTTGTACCGCCGTCGCGTAACAAGCCGCGAAAAGCTGACGCAGCTCCTCCAGACTCTGCTCGCGAATGATTTGAAGACCGGGCACGACCTTACCCAGGGCCGCCTGGAAAGCCTCTTGATCGGACCCGAGGTTGGCCGCCTCGTAGCCTCGATTTCGCCACAAGGCCGCGCTCGTTTGATCGATCTGGGTGTTGAAGGCGTCGGTGATCCAATTCATCGTGCAATACTTGGGGGTGAACATGAAGACCCGTGCGCCCGGCGCTTGCGGACAGGTGACGACCCAGTCGATGTCCTGGTTGGCGGTGCCGTTGGCCTCGCTGGTCTGGACCTGCCAGCCGGGCGGGATTTGCAGCTCCACCGCCGCCGACCGGAACGGCTGCAACCTCATCTTCGGCCCGACAAAGCGGTAACTGGACAGGATCTTGTGAAACGTCGGGCGCAATTGTTCGAGACGGTCGGGCGGGGCGAGATAACCCATGAGGAACCCCATTCCGGATCGGCTGACGACCGCGCGATAGGTGCCGGCAACCCGCGTGTCGCCGCTGGTGCCCGTCAGGCTGCGCTGCACGGAATCCTCCGTCGGATTACTTTCCGTACGCGCCTGGTAATCGGGCATGTTTTGGCGAAGGATTTCGTCAAGGTTGTCGGCGAGTTCATCCGGCCGGATGCGTTGTTTGAGCAGGACCGGAACGAAAAACGCGCCCGCCTTGGCCACGTCGTCCGGGTCGATACACAAGGCGGTCGCACCGCGAATGCGCGGTGTCCAGCCCGGAGGGATCGCCACCTGGGTGCCGAAAAGCTTGTCATCCAGCAAGGTCCAGCCCGTGGGCAGCTTGGCCTGCTCGCCGGGCGCTGAAAGCGCGTCGGTTTGCGGTAAGGTTTTCTCCGGCGGCGTATCGTACAAGTCCGCCAGAGGGCTGCGGGTTTGTTCAGGCTTGGGCTGGTCGGTCCTAGTTTGCCCGCCGCCGGTCTTGAAACGGATGGTGGTGGGGGCAAGAGGTGTGCCGTCCGCCGACTTGAAACCCTGCCGTTTTTCGCTGTTCAAGGCGAAAGCGTAGGTTGTTCCGGGGGTCAGTTTCACCTGGATAACGAGGGTCTTTTCATCCGTGAATTTGATGGGTTCATCGCCCGCCATTTCGGGAAAGGTGCCGTTGTCGATCTGGAGGATACTATAGCCGTCGGTTTTCATGGCCTCGTCGAAGACCACCTCGATCCGAGTGGTGGCCGCGTCGATGTCGTTGGCCCCGTCGGCCGGGGTGCTCCGTACGACGCGCGGAGCGGCCGACGCCGAATGACTCAGGCCGATCAGCAAAAAGATCGCGATACCGGCTGAACGTGTACTCTTCCACGGAAGCATGGTCGATCCTCGATACTATCAATACCGCTCTGTAAGCAACGAGACGAGATTCGTCCTGGCTACTACTTGAACCATACGGTTTCCGCCAGCCACTTGCCGTCGGTAAGAACGAGCGTTGTAAGTGTTCGACCGTTTTTCATCTTGATCTTGACGGAGCGGGTAGCCCCCAATCCTTCACTTTCGATCACCTCGCCGAGCAGGTCGTCGAGTGTAGTATTTTCCGCGTTTTGCTGGCCGGTTTTGACTGCTTCCGCGGTAATCCTTTCCCGGACATCCTCGGTGAAACATTCCTTGAGGGCTTCGACGTTGCCCTGTTTGAGCAACCCGAACTGATAACCGATCGAGCCGCGGGGCGTGCTCATGGGATTCTGGGAGAGAAGACCCTCCTCCGCGGGTTGGACAGGTTTGGCCGGTACATCGGGTTTCGCCTCGGTTCGCGGAGTTGAAGATTCGGCGGCCGTCTTGTCCCCCTTGCCTTTGAGTCCGCGTGTCCAATTGATCGGCTCGAAACTGTTACGGACCGTATAAGTGCCCCCGCCGGTAATGGTGAGCGGCTGGCCGTTGTCGTCCTGGGTCTGGATTGTTTTGATCGTGATCTTTGCGTCAACGTTGGAGGTCAACACGATGCCCGGTTCGATGGCAAAGACGATGTTGCCCGTGGCTTCCATCGTGAACGGAGCGTCCCCCTGCATCACTCCGTCCTGTTTCCACTCCAGGTCGAATTCCACAACGTCGAAAGTGTAGGTGGCTGGAGTACCGCCGCCCTTGGCCCGATACATCTCATTACGGGCGTCCTCCACGTCCAGCGGGCCGATCCGTTTTGCGAGCAGTTTGATAGCGCAATTCCCGGTGCCGGAATTGTCAAAGGCCTTCTTGATGTCCTCCACCGTCTCCGCCGGCAGATCGTATTTCTGACCGACCTTGATCATGCCGGCCGGGAGGACATCGACAAACGAATCCTGGGCCAACAGCTCCATTAATTCCTGCGGCGGCTGGCCGTGTTCGGCCTTCACGTCGGCGGGTTCGCCGCGAAGATTCACGATGACCGACACCGGCTCCTCCAGCTTCGGGGCGGCCTGGGGCTGACCGGTTTGGGGATCCATCTGGATTACGAGGTATTCACTGACCATTTTACGGACTTCCATGGGACGGCCCTTTTCGACATCGAGAACTTCCTCGATGCAGTTGAGGCCCATCTTGTTGCCCAGCGGGATGCTCTGGCCGTTCGACAAATTCAGCTTCATGTCCAGAATGG
The DNA here is from genome assembly GCA_964401335.1 of uncultured Planctomycetales bacterium. Lineage (GTDB taxonomy): Bacteria > Planctomycetota > Phycisphaerae > UBA1845 > PWPN01 > JAAYCU01. The sequence continues at coordinate 13,675 of CAYNYK010000070.1, read as the reverse complement.
CCTTACGAATGACCCGTCCCGTATCTCCTTTTCGATAATCGTAACGGAGCCGGGTTTGTTCGAGCGTGCGCGCGGCGGGTGCCGAGGAGGGGACCGATGTTTCCGCGCCGACCGCTGGGGCGCCCTTGGTACTGAATCTGAGTTCGAAAGGCTCGGCCGGAGTTTCGTCGCCGGCGCTGACAAAGCGTTTGGGTTCAAGCACGTTGATGCCCAGCCGATAGTTCTGGGCCGGTTCGAGCATAACGGTAGCGACAAAGGTTCTCGCGTCTTCCCAGCGCGGCTGGCCGATCGGCTTGAGGCGCGGCCCTTCGGGCGGAGTGACGATCGAGGCCTGCCCTTTTTTCATGGGCTCGTTGAAAACGATGGTCAGATCAAAGGTGCCGGCTTCCAGATCGGTGGCGCCGTTGGGCGGGTCCGTCTTAACCACGTGCGGGCCTTGCGGCTCGGCCGGGACACGGATCGCCCCGGCCAGCTCGGCCGTGGTGGTCTTGAAACGCAATTCAAAAGGAACGGCCGGGGTACCATCCTCGGCCGATTTGAAACCCGTCCGCGTTTTACTGTTGATGCCCAATCCATAGGTGGTGTTGGGCTGGAGTTTGACCTTGATGACGCAGGTCTTATTGTCCGGGAAGGAAATCGGCTCGTCCCCCGCCAGATCGGGGAAACTCAAGTCACCGAGTACCACCAACGAATGGCTGTTCGTTTTGATCGGACTATCGAACGTAATCACGACCTGATCGAGACCGGGGTGTACGTCGGTGGCGTCCGCGCTCGGTACGGTCTTGACGACCTTCGGCGCCGCTTCGGCCGCGATTCCGCTCATCCATGTACTCAACGTAATGATCCAGACGGAAACCATCGTGTGCGCATTCATGGCTATGAACTCCAAGATTTGGTTCGGGCAACAACCCGGACGGGTGAAAAGTTATCCTTTTACAACCTGCGGCCGTCGCTCGACCGCTCTTATCGAATATATTGTACCGATATCGACACTATCCCAATAGGGTGGGTTTATTGCGGAGCGATACATTTATCAAGATTTTTTCTTCGATGTTGGTGTATTTCAATGGAAATAATCCCGATCCTGTGACGTTTAGAAGGACAGGGGTTGTATAGCTCTTTTCATCAGGGGATTTGGAGGGAGGGTGGCGGCACGGGAACGGGGTGTGATCTCTAACGTTTGTCTTCGGTTTCGGTATTCCGCTGATGTTTCGGAAAGTGATTAACCGATCAAGAAAAGGGATGAAAACCGGCGGGTAAATTGCCAGTTCCCATATGCGGCCTATCATTTCCGTGGTCAACCTGTCGGTTTGCCAAAGGGTCAAGATAGTTGGGTGAATTTTATGTAGAGAGACGGTTTCTCGTCCTAACTATTGTAAGGATATGGATTAAGAGGATTTTGCATCCGATGTAGTGCTTTATGTTTGCAGGTTCTTGTGGTGACGCTTGGGGTACGTTAGAATGTCAAGCTGCTTGGGTAAGTATGCCGAGCGGATAAATTGGAGAATCCTGGGCGGAAAAAGTTGACCTTCGGTAGAAATAGCTCCGAGGTCGGCCGGAAAGCGGTCTCATTAATATTATATTCAGTCATACGGAACCGCCCATGATTCGTTTTAATTTAGATCGTCATCATACTGAACCAAGCGAATTAAACCTCGCGGGGTGTTATTTAATCGGCAGCGAAGGGGTGCCTTTGCTGGCGGAGGTAGTACTGCGCGATTCCCAGTTGATCTGCAACAAGCGGGCGGATGGCCCTGCCGGGGTCGCTCTGGTATGGGACATTCCCTCTTGCGGGTCGATACTGCTGGAAACCAGCCGGCTGATTGATCGCGATACGCCTTACCATCTGCCGCTTGAGTTGACCCGTGGTCGGCTCATGCGCATTTTCCAGAAGCGTGAGGATTGGGGTCTCTTTGATCTTGAGGGCAGCGAGACCCTCGACAATCTCAACGCGGAATTTGACAAAGCTCGAGATTTGTTCGTCGAAGCTCTCAAAGCTGACTCGGCTGCCCAACTTACCCAGATTTCCGAAAAAGCTCTCAAGGGGGCTTTTATTGTTGGTGAAAAGCTTAGCCAATTCCATGCCGAACTGCTTTTGGCCAAGCGCAAACAGCTCCATGCCTTCAATCGGCGAACGATCGGGGCAACGGCGGACGTGACCAATGATTCGGACGCCTACCGCCAGTTGCTCCGAGAGCATTTCGATTTTGTCTATCTTCCCATTTCCTGGCGGCTCCTTGAACCGAGCCCCCGGGAACTGAACTGGTCCCTGTTCGACGGATGGATCGAATGGCTGACTGCCAACCGTATCCCCGTGAAAGTCGGTCCGTTGATCAGCTTTAACAAGGCCCAACTGCCGGACTGGCTGATTGCCGTGGGTGAAAATTTCGATCAGGTACTCAAGCTTATTTTCGAGCATCTGCGCCGGGTTATCGATCGGTACAGCCCTTACGTGCTGCAATGGGATGTGTTGAGCGGAATCCATGCGGAAAACCCGTTCAACTATACCTTTGAGCAGCTCATGGAGTTGACCCGCACCACTGTTTCGCTGGTCAAGCAACTGGCTCCGCAGGCGCAGACGGTGGTTGACCTAACCGCCCCCTGGGGCGAGTATTTCGCGCGCAACCCGCGAACCATCCCACCGATGCTATATGCCGACATGGTTGTACAAAGTGGGGTCGGGTTTGACGCCTTGGGTGCGCAGTTCGTATTCGGTGCGCCGGTTGATGGGATGTATGTACGGGACATGTTCCAGATTTCGGAGCGACTGGATAGGCTGGGCAATTTCGGCAAGCCCGTGCATATCACCGCCGTCCAAGCGCCCTCCGCTCCGGAAGGCGACGGGGCGATGGCCGGTGGCGGTGCATGGTGGAAACCCTGGAGCGAGGCGGTGCAGGCCAAATGGCTCAAGGAGTTCTACACGTTGGCCTTGAGCAAGCCCTTTGTCGAAAGCGTTACCTGGCGGGATTTGGTGGATCGGCCGGAACCCGGCCCCATTACCACCGGCGGATTATTCAAGGGCAATCTGCGACCCAAGCCGGCATTTAAAATTCTTCAAGATATTCGCGGCGAGATACTTAGTGCGATCCGCAAGCCACCGGCCCGGGCCGTCCAGGAAAGATAACGGGGCGTTATCGACCGTGACCGGTTGACCCAAATACGTTCAGGTCGTTTTTCATCATGCCTGGCACATCCACACGATGGGGGATCTATCTGTTCTGCTATGGATTGCTGGCGTTTGTTTTGCTTGCTGCCTTGGGGCGGCGTATCCAATGGCCTTTGGTCCTGAGCGGATCGTCGCTGGTCGATGAAGCGAATGTTCGGTCCATCAATTTCCAGCTCGATCCCAATGTTGCGAATTGGTCCGAGCTGGCCTGCTTGCCGGAAATTGGACCGACCCTGGCCCGGCGAATCGTGGAATTTCGCACGCAACGTTGCGCCTCGGATCACGAACCCTTCCGGTGTGTTTTTCATGCTCCGGAGGACCTTCTGGCCGTTCCGGGTATCGGCCCCAAGAAACTCGCCGGTATCCGCCCTTACCTGAAATTTCCCAACCTTTCGGCGACATTGACAGATTGGGGCATGAGCCGGTAGGATACGGCCATACTGGCGCATGCCTTTTCCGCGGGCGGATAAGCCCGTCGCGAGGGTATTCCCGCGTGTGAGGTTGGATCCATGAAACGATGTTTTTGGCTGCTTTGGTTGATGATGGGCTTGATGGTGCTTGGCGTCGGCTGCGGCGACGGGGTGGCCTACACCCGGCGCGAACGCGAACAGCGTTGGCGGCAGTATTTCCAGGACGATATGGAACAACTTAATGATGACGTCGATCTGTTCATGCTGAATGATCGACCCAGCCGCTTGTCGCGATGGAAATAGCCGACGAGGGCCGCACCGGCAGGCAAGCCAGCGATTTCGCCTCTCAATTACTTCCCTGTTGAGGTTTGGTTTTCCGGGATGACGGCGCCGAAACGCCTTTCGCGGGCCGCGTATGCGCGAATAGCATCATTGATCTGAGCGCGTCGGAAGTCGGGCCAGAGCACGTTGCTGACATAAAGCTCGCTGTAGCTGATCTGCCAAAGCAGGAAATTACTGACCCGCATCTCGCCGGCCGTGCGGATGAGCAAGTCGGGGTCGGGAATTCCGCGAGTATAAAGCGCGTTACTGATATCGGCCTCCGAGATAGCATCAGGTTCCAGCCGGCCGTCCCGTACCATGCCGGCCAATTCGCGCACGGCATCGACGATTTCGGTGCGTCCGCCGTAATTAATCGCCAGCACCAGCCGTAATCCTCGATTGTTTGCGCTCATCGATTCGGTCGTTTTTAGCTCGCGAAGCACTTCCTCGGGTAAACCCTCGCGCCGCCCGATCTGTATCAATCGAATCTGGTTGGCCATGATCTCATCGCGTTCCTTGACGAGATTCTCGACGTACAACGCCATCAGGGCGTCGACCTCTTCCCGTGGGCGTTTCCAGTTTTCGGTGCTGAAACTGTATAAGGTCAGGGTGTCGATTTGCAGACGGGCGCAATGGGTGACGATTTCGCGAACGGATTTGGCGCCCTCGACATGCCCGCGGACCCGGGGCAGGTTACGCTGTCGAGCCCAGCGCCCATTACCGTCCATGATGATGGCGATGTGCCGCGGCAACCGTTCACGGGGCAGGCCGAGTTCCTTGACTGGATCAAGCGGTGTTTTGTCATCGTTGCTATTCATAACATGCGAAAGGCGGCCGTCTCTCTCCTATCTTCCTTCTGTCTACTTCCTAAACAAAGTCTGGGTTCGCTCGGGGCCGATGCTGACGATGGTCAAATCGACGCCCATCAATTCCTCGATACGATCGAGATATCGGCGGGTCGTTGCCGGCAGTTGCTCGATGGAGCGAGCCGAACGCAGGTCTTGCCGCCAACCGGGTAGATACTCGATGACCGGTTCGGCCCGTTCCAGCAGGGTGGCGTCGGCAACCACGCCCGGCAGCGGGCCCTCCGGCGTCCGATAGCCGGTGCAAATGCCCACCTGTTCGAGGCCGCTGAGCGTATCCAAATGCATCACGGCCAAGGCGGTAGCCCCGGTGAGCCGGGCGCTGTAACGACCGGCGACCGCGTCAAACCACCCACAGCGTCTCGGGCGGCCGGTGGTTGTTCCATATTCGTGGCCTCGATCACGGATATATTGTCCGATCTCGTTGTCCAATTCACTGGGGAACGGACCGGCCCCGACCCGCGTGGTGTAGGCTTTGGTTACGCCCACGCAGGCTTGGATGGTCTGCGGCGGTACTCCTGCGCCGGCCGGTACGCCGATCGCGCTGGTCGTGCTGCTGGTCACGAAAGGGAATGTGCCGTGATCGATGTCCAGCAACGTGCCGTTGGCTCCCTCAAACAGCAACCGCCGCCCCGCGTCCATCGCCTCGAGCAGGAACCGCGTGCTGTCGCACACGTTGCCGGCCAGCCGCGCGGCGTAACCGCGGTATTCCGCGAAGATAGCCTCGGCGTCGAGCGGTTCGAGATCATTGTACAGAGCGGCGAAAATGCGGTTTTTACGGTCCACGATGCGGGTGATTTTTTCGCGCAACACCTCCGCATTGAATAGATCAATCACCCGGATGGCCGTCGCCCGCTGCATTTTGTCGGAATAACAGGGGCCGATTCCGCGGGCGGTGGTGCCGATCTTCTTAGCGCCCAGAGAGGCTTCGCTGAGCATGTCCTGCTTCTTGTGGTAGGGCATGACCACGTGGGCCCGGTCGCTGATTTTCAGATGATCGCCGACGACGATCCCCCGGGCGGCCAGGGCGTCAAGTTCCTCGATCATGCGGCCCAGATCGACGGCCACTCCCGGTCCGACCACCGCGGTTTTGTTCGGGCTCAAGACGCCGACGGGCAGCAAATGCAGGGCGAATTTTTCATCCCCGATCATCACCGTGTGCCCGGCATTGCCGCCGCCGTTGTAGCGAACCACGATATCAAAGTGCTCGGTCAGCAGATCGACAATCTTACCCTTGCCCTCGTCACCCCAGTGCAGGCCTACGACGCACGTATGTCCCAATTCGGCGAGATTCATCTCTTCTTCCCGTTTCAAAAACCGCGAATCAAGGTGGGTCAATAATCATCCATCATCGAAGCGAACAAATAAAAACCGCTCCGTGACGAGCGGTCGGGCAAAACATCATCGTCCTGCCGGTCGCGCTGATAGAAGCTCTTTTTAGGCTATCCGTCAACGGAAAGAGCGTCAAGTCGAGTCTGAGCGGCGGTAATGAGGTATAAACGATATCGACGCTTACACCCCTCCGATCAAGCCGGTAATCAGCGGTTCGAGCCGCATAATCACTCCGTAGGTGATCGCCGTAAAACCGAAATAATCGATGCCGTTAAACCAGCAGCCGGTCGAAGCCAGAGCCGTCAGGACCACCATGACTCGGAACATCCATCGTTTCAATGCGTGCCCTCCCATCGATTAAAAGACGCCGGACAGCAAGGCCCCGGTGATGATACCGGCGAACATGTCCAGCGACATGATCAGGTTGTTCGAGCCCGCGCAACTCCAAAACCCGCCGCCCAACAGCAGTGAACCGGAACCGATCAGGAAAAGCCATTTTTTCATTGTCTGCATGGTCTGCATGACGATTCTCCGAAGCCTCCGCGTTAAGCGGTCGTCAATCAATCAACCGATGATGGCTTATATACGATATCATGTATCGTTTGCGTCGTCACCGGTTCGATAATGCCTCGTTCAGTGATTAAGCCACGAATGAATTCCGCGGGGGTCACGTCGAATGCCGGATTGTATACCTTGGCCTTGTCCGGCACGGTGCGGCAACCGAAGCCGCAACGAATCTCGTCCGGGTTGCGCTGTTCGATCGGAATCGCGGTACCGTCGGCCAGCGCAAGGTCGAACGTGGATCGCGGGGCGGCCACATAGAAAGGGACGCCGTGCGCCTTGGCCAACACCGCCAGCGAATAAGTGCCGATCTTGTTGGCCGTGTCCCCGTTGGCCGCGATTCGATCCGCGCCGGTAATGACCAGATCAACCTGACCGTCCTTCATCAATCGACCGGCCATGTTATCGCAGATGACCGTAACCTCAATGCCGGCAGCAGTCAGTTCCCATGCCGTCAGCCGGGCGCCTTGGAGCAACGGCCGCGTCTCGTCCGCCCAGACTCTGAAGCGCCGCCCACATTCGTGGGCCCGATACAACGGTGCTAACGCCGTGCCATACTCGCTTGTCGCCAGCCCTCCGGCGTTACAATGGGTCAGAATGGCCATACCGTCTCGGATCAAGGGTAACCCTACGTCACCGATGGCTCGGCACACGGCCGCATCTTCATCGCGAATGGTTTTCGCTTCTGCTAAAAGGCCTTCTTTGATTTCCGTCATTGGCCGCGGGCGAAGAGCTTCCGCCCGCCGTCGCATCCTGTCCAGTGCCCAGAATAGATTGACCGCCGTCGGCCGACTACTTGCTAGATAATCACAGACGCGCTCAAGCTCCATGTAAAATCGCTCCGGTTCCTTAACATCTCGTACACCGAGAACCACCCCCATGGCCGCCGCAACCCCGATAGCCGGCGCGCCTCGCACGCGAAGGCTTTTAATCGCCTCCCAGAGAGTTTTCACGTCCTCAACGGCAAGGATTTTGACCTCCCGCGGAAGCAGGGTCTGGTCGATCATCTCCACCCGACCATCAAGCCCGCCAACCCATTGTATCGTTTTGTATGAGAAAGGCTCAGCCACTCATCCGCTCCTTGAGGGCTTGGTTTTTGCGTTCGACGGCCGCTGCCTGATCGGCTTTGAATTTTCGTAAGGCGTCGGCCAATGCCGGGTTGGAAAGAGCAAGGATTTGAACGGCCAACACGGCGGCATTTTTTGCCCCGGCCGGCCCGATAGCCACCGTCGCCACCGGCACGCCGGGCGGCATCTGCACGATACTCAGCAGGCTGTCCAGCCCGTTCAAATCGCCCGATACCAGAGGGACACCAATCACCGGCAGGGTGGTCAGGGCGGCCACGGAGCCAGGTAGGGCGGCCGCCATCCCCGCCGCCGCGATAAACACCCGCACGCCGTTCTTGTCGGCCGAGCGCACAAACTCTGCCAGCCGTTCCGGTGTCCGGTGGGCGGAGAGTACCTCCACCACCGCCGAAACCCCGAATTCCTTCAACTGTTTATAACAGCTCTCCATCACCGGCCAGTCGGAATCGCTGCCCATGATGATCGCCACTTTGTCCACCATGACCCACCTCGGATTTGTGTTGCCGTGTTAATCCGTTTTCTAGAACGCCTATCCCGGTCCCGCTGTGCCGAGAATCCCTTCCCGCTGTGCCGAGAATCCCTTTCCGCTGTGCCGAGAATCCCTTCCCGCTGTGCCGAGAATCCCTTCTCGGCACGATTGGGAATCCCTTCTTAGCCCGGATAATTCACCACGGAGGCACTGAGACACGGAGGTTGGCTTTTAAGTGATAGATAAAATGCCTGTTCCGGCCGGATGGCTTATAAGCACTCTGCGGCTATATCTATCCTCGATTTTTTAACCTAAGTTCTTTCTTCTCCGTGACTCCCGTGTCTCCGTGGTAAACCCCGATGAATAATCCGGGTTAGCACATTGTTATCTTACCGGGTTTCTTCCGCCGGGGAAATAAAAAGCCCACGACACCAGGTCATGGGCTTTTTAATTCCATCAGCTTTGATAATCGCTTGCCTGTTGACTTCTACAAGCCCTCATTACCCATTCCCATCTGCGGCTCCGGGGGCGGAACCGGCTCGTTGGTCGGACTGGCCAATGGGGTGTAAGATCCTTCCTTGACGAAGATGTAATACAGCCGGCCATCGGACAGGGTTCGGCCGGCCAATTCACCCACCTCCGGACCGGTTCCAAGGAAGAAATCGCATCGACCCGCCGCGCGAATCGCTCCCCCCGTATCCTGGTCCATGGCAAAGCCCGCATAGCTGTGATTACGAATACCTGTCGGTGTCCGGGCCGGTACCTGGGTGACCATGTAGGCCACGCAGGCTCGCGGATAAACTTCCTTATCCGTGGCGATCGTGCGGAACGGCGTAACCGGCACATTGAGGCTGCCAAACGGTCCGCCCTTGCGTTCGGTAAAGAACACGTACCGCCGGTTCATGGCCAAGGCGTTATCCAGTTCCTCGGGGTGCTGTTTGAAAAACGCGATTAAACCCTGCAAAGACAGCTCCTCGGGTTGGATCAAGCCTCGTTCCACCAACGATTGACCGACCGACGTGTATTCATGCCCGTTGTCGCCGTGGTAGCCGATGTCATAAAAACTGCCGTCAGCCAGACGCAGCCGACCGGATCCCTGCACGGTGATAATATAAGCCTCGAAACGGTCCCGCAGGTAACAAATCGGCTCAGCTTTGCCTTGCAGGGCACCGTGTTCGATTTCTTCACGGGTTAGATAGGGGCCGCCACCCTTGCGGCCGTACTTGCCCGTTACCGAATCTCGTTCCAGGTCCGAAGGTCGCCGATAAAGCGGATATTTGAATTCACCGTCAGGTTTCAGTCGGGCATCGAAGATCGGACGGTAATACCCGGTAAATAATACCGAACCCATCTCATCGCAGCCGCGGGACATGTAAATGTCAAAACGCTGCTTGATCATGGCATCCAACTGTTCGGGGGATTGGGCCGTACGCAGAACCTCAAGAAAGGCCTCGTTGCTGGCGACCGCCCGAGCATGACTGATATCCAGGTAAGGCCAGAACTGCTTGCTGGATGGTTTGCTCAGGTAGACCAAGTTGTTCATCACCGCCTCTTCCAGGCCGGCCTTGCGGTGAAAGCCTTCACTGAAGTTCGGCCACTGGTTCGGATCGGTTAACTTGACCAGGGCTTTCTCGCCAGGCGGTAATTGTTTTGAATAATCCGGCTGAGGTGGGACGACAAATTCATCCTTTGGTTTCTTGGGGCAGCCCGCAACCCCAACCAGGCAGATCATAACGACGACCAACTTCAGACGCTTGGACAGCATAGGGGTATCCTCCGTGATATCACCTTTTCGAGGGGTGGATTGAAATTATCAGGTTGGCCTGCCGCTCCACCGGCTGACCGGACCCAACTCAGCGGCTATTATACATAAAACCGTTTGTCTCGCTATCTTTTATCCTTTTTTGTATCCATCGGCAGTACCCGCTCTCGCTCTGCTGCCTTTTTTCACTACAATGCCACCCAAATGGAGATTGCGGATGTCCGACTCGTGTCACCCGACCAACCGCCTCGCTTGATCCTGATGTGGTGGGAAAAGGGGAAGCCCGTGTGTATTCCCGTAAAATGGAGGTCCAACATCCCTTGAACGCTCCGATCTTTGAACGGCCGATTGTCTGTATTTTCGGTAGTTATTCCCCCAAGCCCGGCGAACCCTTGTTCGAGCAGGCCTACGCTATCGGCCATGCCCTGGCTCGGGCCGGTTTTACCGTGTGCAATGGGGGGTATGATGGCACCATGCTGGCCAGCGCGAAAGGGGCCAAGGAGGCTGGGGGATACACAATCGGTGTAACCTGTTCCATCTTCGGCGACTACCGGGCCAAACCCCTCAAGGCCAACCCGTTTATCGACCAAGAAATCCACCATGACAATGTCCTGACCCGTATCGACACGATGATCCGCATGTCCCACGGTTTTGTCGTCCTGGAAGGGGGGACCGGCACGCTCAGCGAGTTCGGCCTGCTTTGGGAATATGTGGCCAAGGGGCTGATCGAACCCCGGCCAATCTTCGTTTTCGGCGATTTCTGGAAACCCGTGGTCGAGCGGGTCGTTTCCGTCCGCCCAAGGCATGGCCGCCATGTCCACTGTGTCAAGACCGCAGAGCAGATCGCCGCGACGGCGAAAAAAATAATTCTTTCCTGAGCGGATGCGTGTTTTTGGGTAATCAGGCGGATTCGTTACCGGGTAGTTCCGCCGGGGTTGCGCGGAGCGAGCCATCCTCGGCAATCTGGAGGGTCTGGATCCGGGCCTCGGCCTGGGTCAGAAGGGCCCGGCAACGCTGGATCAGCTTCATGCCCTTTTCGTACTGGTTGATGACCTCTTCCAGGCCGATTTTGCCCTCCTCGACGGCCGATACGACCGCCTCCAACTGACTCAGCATCTCCTCGAACGAAGGTTCTTCGCTGCTTTTGCTCATGGTCCGTCTCCCGGTGTCATGTTAGGTTTAAGTATGGATAATTATTGTACCAGCTTTTTGGGTAAGAGGCCATACGATTGGTTCAAAATATGCTACTTTGGCCAAATGTCTTGCTGGCCGGGGGAGAATGGGCAAACCCCGGAGTACCGGGGCCTGCACATGCCACCCGGCGGGGGCCTGCCTGTGCGGCCCGACAGGGCCGGGTGACGCCGCGTAAGGGGAGGGAGCGATAATTTTTGGGGCATGGCGCCCGAGAGGATTTTGCAAAAGCAATTTTTGTGGTATACTACCCGGCTCGGTTTTTTAGGCTATACGCGCGAGGTTAAACGATGTCACGCAAATGCTACTTTACCGGAAAATCCACCAGGGTCGGCCGCACCTACACTCACCGTGGCAAGGCCAAGTATTTGGGCGGCGTAGGCCGAAAAATAACCGGCAAGACCAAACGGAAATTCAAACCCAATGTCCAGAAGGTCCGGGCGATAATTGATGGCCGACCGGTGCGTATCCAGGTCAGCGCCAAAGCCATCCGGCTGGGTTTGGTGGTCAAGCCCCCCAAACGAGATTGGAAGCCCGCGGCGGCTGAAGCCGCGGCGTCATAGCGTTTTTGTTTCCGGAAGACCATCCCCGATACAGCGCATTTTTTCAGACCCGCGAAGGTCGCGGTTCGTTGCTTGACGTCGAGACACATGAGCATCGAGTCCGGCACCGGGTACGGAACGACGCCGACTCACGGTCTGTCGCTCTATGTCCGGTGATTTCCGTTTTGAGCGGATTGACCTTCATCTTTGTCCAGTGGCGCGGGGCGTGATCCAAGCCAGCCCTTGCGATGGAAAAAGTAAAGCATACCGACGGCAACCACCAACATAACGCTTAAGGCGAACGGGTAGCCGAAATACCAAGTCAATTCCGGCATATTCCACGGCGATTGTTCGGTCCGGAAATTCATGCCGTAAATACTGGATATGAACGTCAGCGGGATGAAGACCGTGGCGATGATCGTGAGCACCTTCATGACCTCGGTCATCCGTTGACTGATGCTCGACAGGTACAGGTCCATCAGGTCCGAGCCGAGCTCGCGGTAGGTCTCGATGAAATCAATAACGCGCACCGTGTGGTCGTAGCAATCCCGTAGGTATAGCCGCGTTTCGTCGGTGATCAGCGAAACGGGATCGCGAAGCAGGGAATTCATGGCTTCGCGCAGCGGCCAGATCGTCCGCCGCAGGGTCATCAAGTCGCGTTTGATCCGATGTATGCGCGAGGCCGTATCACTGCTTGGGCGGATGAGGATCTCGTCCTCGAGATCTTCAAGCCGCTCCCCGGTGGTCTCCAGCACGGGGAAGTAACCGTCAATAACCGCGTCAATCAGGCAGTACGCCAGATGATCGGCCCCGGATTGCCTGATGTGCCCGACGGCCTGTCGGATGCGTTCGCGGACGGGATTGAACGGATCGCCGGGCCGACCCTCCTGAAAGGTCACGACGAAGTTTTTGCCCAGGAACAGGCTCAACTGCTCGGTCTCCAGGCTGTGGTCATAGGTGGCCATGTGGACGACCATGAACAGGTGGTTGGGGTAGTACTCCACCTTGGCCCGCTGGTGGCTGTTGACCGCGTCCTCGACGGCCAGTCGGTGCAGGTTAAACATGTCGGCCAGGCGTGCGATCGTTTGCACGTCGCCTAGCCCCTCCACGTTGATCCAGGTGACCGGCCAGTGCCCCAAACAATCCTTCAAGGTGGTAACATCCTGGATCGTCCGCTCTTCGAAAGCATCGCTGCTGTAGGTGATGACGCTGATCACCGGTTTGGGTGCCGACATGTCGGGCACCAGCGTACCGGGGGGAGTGCCGGCGGGGGTATGTTTACGACGTTTTTTATGAGGCATCTCTTGGACCTCGTTAGAAGATCGGGATGGTCGCCGACGACAATGGTTGCGATTACGCCTTGATTCATAAGAGGTGAATCGGCGTAGTCCTTGCCCCTGACATGCTACCATTCGCCATGAGGGTACGCTATATCCCACCGGCGCGAGAATCCGTGACGGAATCGACGGGTGGAGCGAGTACGTCGAGGACGAGTAATCCCCTTCAGGGGGTTTTGCCGCCACGGGCGGATCTGTAGTCCGGTCGTTCATATGTGTTTAGCGACCATGCAATCAGACCCCGGAGCAGTTTACCTCGCTCGCCTCGGCCAGGCTTTGCTCGCCACGGCGGAGTTCGCCAAGGTGGAATCTCGCTCGCCGCAGCGGAGCCTCGCCTGGGCGGGCTTTAGTGGACCCAGCGGAGCCGGGCTAGGCTCCGCCTTGGCGAGCGGAACCCAGCGGAGCCGGGCTTGCCTCGCTTGGGCGGGCCGTGGCGGGGGAGCGACGGGTCGGTGTAGTTTGACGCTTCGGGTACCGGAAGATCCTCCTGCTATGGCCCCGCGCTGCTCCGCCACGACCCGCCGTGGAACGACTGGCCTATCTACCCGCCCGTGGCGGGGAAAGACCGACCAACCGGCCTATTTCCGGTTTATGCCTGCCGCCGACCGGAGAATCATGGACGCCCCAAGCCGACCG
>CAYNYK010000069.1:0-28294 GCA_964401335.1 uncultured Planctomycetales bacterium | reverse complement strand
GCCTCGCCTGGGCGGGCCTGCCTCGCCTGGGCGGGCCTGCCTCGCCTGGGCGGGCAAGCAAGGAACACCAGCCCGACGGGGTTTACCTCGCTCGCCCAGGCTGGGCGGAGTGGGCCGCGGTTGAATCGCTGTTTCTCTGAAAACTTATTGCTAATTATGTATGGTGTCCCCCGGAATTATGCCGGCAGAATGGATACGAGAAATAATTCTCGAACCAGCACGAGAAGGGTTCTCGCACAAGCAGAATGGGCGCGAGAAAGGATTCTCGCACCAGCAGGATGGGTACGAGAAAGGATTCTCGCACAAGCACATGACATATTCTCTCACCAGCACATTCAATGGTCCAAAATATCCAATACGATAAGGTTATCGGACGTAACGAAGGCTGATGCGGCGTGGTCATACAGCCGATAAACAGATGGGAGTATTGCGCGCATGCCCGCAAAGAAGGCCATTTTTAGACTGCTGCTAAAGGACAAGGATTCCTCCGCTGACGAGGCCCTTGCGCTGGCCTTGCCGGGGGCGGACATGATCACGATGCGGGCGATCGTGGAGACCCTGCTGCTGCGCAAAACGCCGCAAGGGCTGCTGGCGGCGGTAGCCGGCTTTCACCTGTTGGACGAGCCGTGTCAACAACTCGTATTGGAACAAATCGATAACCTCTACAGTGCCCTGCGCAAGGCGATGGGCACCAATAACGAACAGACGCGAATCAACGCGCTCGAGCTCATCCGGCGTGGCCACGCCTATCGCGCCGCTTATCTTTTCGACCCGGCATTGCACGATCGTTCAGCGCGAGTCCGCCAGTATGCGGCCGAAGCCTTGTTCTACATGGCGGACGAACTGTATAAGGCCGGCGAATTAATCGCCCATCGCGAAGGGAGTCCATCACCGGAACCAGAGACCCTGGCCCAGCATATGCAGGAACTCGCCGACCTGGCCGAGGATCGTCTCCAAGTCGTCGGGGCTTTACAGGGCGCATTGGCCTGTTTCAACATGCATCTGCAGCCACGGGTCGTCGAGGCAGCCATGTGGTTCATCGACGATATGGGCTCGCGTTTCTGGTCCATGCTGACCGTACCGGGGAACCGGGCTGGTCATGCGGCCATTACCGTCTTCAACGGATCGAAAACGGCTCGCCTCGTGCCCTTTGCCATGGGCGGATTGAAACACAACGAGTTTCGGTCCCCGATCGTCAAGGCCTTGACCCATTGCATGGAGCCGGAATTCTGGGCGGAATGGCTGCGTCAAAGCTGGCGCATCGTTCAACCCAAGGTAGGCCGATCGATGGCGGCCATCAAGGAATTGCACGCGTTGGGTATGGGCGGCGATTTGTTTTTTCACCTGCCCATCGAGCACCAGAGCAGGCTGGCCCTCTGGCTGAAAACCGCCGGTATCCCGGATTCCACGCAAATGAGTATCCTCAAGGAACTGCAGCGACGAGGAAGTGTACCCGCCCGGCGGGCGGCCGTCTGGGTCTTGGTCAACATGCCTGCATCCACCGCAAGCACTTTGCTGCAAAGCATAAGCCATGACGACGATCAGGAACTGGCCCGCATGGCCCGATTGGAACTGGCCCGGCGCGATCCACGGGCCTTTCCACTGGCGGATTTGCTGGCCCCCAACGCAAGCGCGTGGGCCGCTCACGAATGCGCGTGGGATGACGGCCTCGAACCCATGACCTTCGAGGAATATTGGTCGCTCTTCGACATGCTTAACGAAGAACAGCGTGTCCGCCAAGGATCAAGGTTGCTGGCCGACGTGCCTACAATCCGTGCGGTCCTCAACCGTCGCTTGATCGAGTCCGACCCGGTCAGTCAGATTCGCGCCCTGCAAATCATCATTCTGCTAGGCATAAGCGGTGAATTCGCCGAGCATCTGTATCGGCTCGGTCAGAACGCTCATGCCGAGGTGCGGGCGGCGGCCATCGCGGCCCTGGGCAGCGTGGCCACGGCCACGAGCCGACACTTGCTCCGGGCCGCTCTGCATGATGATGACCACCGCGTCCAAGCCAACGCGGTCGAAGCGTTCGCCGGCATTGGCGAGGCAGACGTGGTCGAGGAACTGATGCCCAAGCTCGAGTCACCGGACAACCGCGTGCGGGCCAACGCGGTTAAGGCACTGTTGAAACTGGGAGTACGCGAGGCGGCCGAAACCCTGCTCGGCATGCTTGAGGAGGAAAATCGCGCCCAGCGTCTTAGCGCGCTATGGCTGATCGAACAGATGGGCTTGTCCTCCGTCGCTCATCGAATCATGAAGATAGCCGAAGCCGATGAGGACGAAGAGGTCAGTCGACGCGCCGACCGGCTCTTACGGAGATTCGCGGACGAGATTGCAGACTCGCCCGTCGAGAAAAAGAGCCTTAAGGAGGTCGCCTTATGATCCTCCCCCTCCTGAGTCAGACGATCCAAAATCGCTATGACCGTATTCGCTTCATGAGCGAACGATTCAGCGAAGCGGAACCGGCCGCGCCAGTCAAATTCGTGGCTTTTATAGTCTGCCTGGTCTGCGTATTTCTATTGATCGGGATGATCTATCGGATCCAGCGACGCAAAACCCAACCGAAAACGGCCCGTCCGATGGGCCTTTTCCTACGCATGCAGGCCGCCCTGAATCTGCCCCTGCTGGACCGCTGGCATCTCTGGCGTCTGGCCCGGGCCACCAATATCGTCCAACCCGCCGCCCTGCTGATTTCGGAAACGCTCTTTGACGAAGCGGTTGCCGCCTATCGCCGAAAAACCGGCCTATCCTCCGGACCCGGTCCGGCCTGCTACGAGCGCATCCGCCGGAGGCTGTTCGACACCCCGGCCGAGGATCGGATGGAAACGTAAACCAATCCCAAACGCAGCAATCCCGCAAAACAATACTGAACATCACACAGATTGAACAACTTGCGGCTATTATAGCCTTCAAGGCGAAGTACGATTTACGCCAATTACTTGGAATTACGGGAATGTACCGACTTTCATAAGGGCGATCTGGTAAATCGGGCGGCCCTCGCGCAGGTATTTGACCTCGAAATTGGTGGCGACCCGCCCGGCGGTCACGCCCGCCTCGGGGCAGTCAAAGGGCATTTCCACCAACCCCTTGTGTTCGGCCACGAGCCGGCGAATCCAGGTGAAATACTCGGCATGGTCGGTCTGCACGGCGATCCGCCCGCCGGGTACCAGGACTTTAGAGGCAGCGGCAAGAAACTCCGGTTGAAAAAGACGCCTTTTGTGGTGCCGTTTCTTTGGCCAGGGATCAGGATGGTAAATATGCAAAATATGAACCGATTCGGGCGGCAGGTGATGAATGACCAGATGGCGGGCATCCGTACGCATCAACCGAACATTGCTCACCCCCCACCGACGGAATCGATCGGCGGCATACAGATAATACTGGTTGGCCCATTCCAGCCCAAGGAAATTCCGCTCGGGCTTCGCCCGGGCTCGATTCAACAGGAACCCCCCCTTACCCGTCCCGATCTCCATCTCCACGGGCACATCGCGGCCGAACATGGCGGCAAAATTCAGTACCTCCCCCGCAGCCGGTGGGGCTACGATAATGTCTTCCAGTGTCAACATGGGTAATATATTGCCGGCATGGCCATTCTCGATCAATATGTCGGTTTTCCGGCCACTTGCAAACGAAGCTTGAAAGCCGGCGGGTGACCGGGCGATGAATTCCGCGGCTTGCGGCCGTTACAAATTCCTCCCGGCGTATATAATACCCCGGCTGCAGAGAGTAACGGAAATGCGACGAAAACTGACCGACAATCTTAAGCGTATACGTGATCGGATGCAGCAGGCCTGCGCCCGCAGCGGACGTCAATTGAACGATGTCAAACTCGTCGCGGTGACTAAAACCGTCGAGGTTGATGTCATCCGTTGTGCGCTGGAATGCGGCTTGGTCGATTTCGGGGAGAGCCGGGTCCAGGCCCTCATCAAACGGGCGGGCATGATCTGCGAATACCTTTCCCGACGACGAAAGTTGGAGCCGGAAAACGCGCCTCCCGATCCGAATTGGCACATGATCGGACACCTTCAGCGAAATAAGGTGCGGATGCTACTGCCGTGGACACACATTATTCACTCCTTGGACAGCCTGCGCTTGGCCGAGGAAATCAGCGCCGAGGCCGAGAAACTGAACCGCGTCATTCCTACGCTCATCGAGGTCAATATCGCTAACGAAAAGAGCAAATTCGGTATCGCCGTCGGGGCTGCGGCGCATTTTGCTCGTTCGATCGAAAACCTGCCGGGCTTGAAGGTCATCGGTTTGATGGCCATGGCCCCGTGGGTGGAAGATCCCGAAAAGGTCCGCCCTTATTTTGTCCGCTTGCGGGAAGTCTTCGAGGACATGCGTTACGAAAAGGTGGTCGGCCCCGCCTTCCGTGAGTTGAGCATGGGCATGAGCAACGACTTCGAGGTAGCCATCGAGGAGGGGGCAACCATGGTGCGTATCGGTACGGCCTTGTTTGAGGGCGTGATTTGATTCACCCTGCCAAAATCCCAAACTGGTGATATAATGATCCGCCGTTTCCAGGTGGCGGAAACGGAAATATTGCGTTATTGACGAGAACCCAACTCATGCCCAATCGCCCATGCAAACTGGCCCTGGAGGACGGGACGATCTTTACCGGCGAGTCCTTCGGTGCGGACGGCACGCACGACGGAGAAGTCTGCTTCAACACCTCGATGACCGGCTATCAGGAAATCCTCACTGATCCATCCTATGTCGGCCAGATCGTGACCATGACGTACCCGCTCATCGGCAACTATGGAGTCAATCTCGAGGATGTTGAATCGCGCGGGCCGCAAGTCGAGGGCTTTGTCATCAAGGAACTGGCCCGACGGCGCAGTAATTTTCGGGCAACCGCGGCTCTGGAGGATTATCTCCAGCAAAACGGCGTCGTGGCCATCGAAGGCGTCGATACACGAGCGATTACCCGCAAGTTGCGCATCCAGGGCGCCTTGCGCGGTTCGATTTCCACCGAAATACTTGATGACGCGGCTCTCGTGGCGCGGGCGCAGGCCTGGCCGGGATTGGTCGGGCAGGACATGGTGCGGCGTGTGGCCCCGGTAAAGCCGGTGGAATGGACCGGTGGGTTTGAAAGCTCCTTTGCCTTGCCCCATCGCCAAGGCAGCGGGAGCGGCCGTCGCGTATTGGCCATCGACTGCGGTATCAAGCGAAACATCCTGCGTAATCTTGTCGAAACGGGGTGCAAAGTTACCGTGGTTCCTCCCCATACGCCGGCCGAGGCCATCCTGGAACAGAAGCCGGACGGAGTTTTCGTCAGCAACGGGCCGGGCGATCCGGAACCACTGGATTATGCGATTAAAGCCTTACGCGGGTTACTCGGTAAGGTGCCGATTTTCGGTATTTGCCTGGGGCATCAGTTACTGAGCCTGGCTCTGGGAGCCAAAACGTACAAGCTCAAGTTCGGCCACCGCGGCGGCAACCAACCCGTGATGAACCTGGCCACCCGGCGGGTCGAAATCACCAGCCAGAACCACGGGTTCGCCGTCGATACCGAATCGTTGCGCAAAGCCGGCGGCGTCCCCACGCACGAAAACCTCAACGACCGGACCCTGGAGGGTTTCATGCACCGTGATATGCCCATTTTCTCGGTTCAATATCATCCGGAGGCCAGCCCCGGCCCCCACGACGCCACTTACCTGTTCGATTGCTTCATCGACATGATGAACTCCGGCCGGGCACCGACCGCCGAGGAAATGGCCGCCGCCCAGGCCCGGCTTGAGGGGAAATAGCAAATCCCGACAGACACCAATGGGAGGTTATATGATGAACGAAAAAGTGACGCGACGCAGATTCCTTGGGACTGTCACCCCTGCAGCTATCGGCGCAGGTTTGATCGGGGTCAGGGCAGCGCGGGCGGCGGACGCCCCGAAAAGCGGGGTTAACGGCAAAGTCCGGTTGGGGATGATCGGCTGCGGTGGGCGGGGTATGCAGTTGCAGAATATCATCCGCACGCATCTGGCGAAGGAAGCGGAGCTGGCGGCCATCTGCGACGTGCATCGAGGGCGAATGGCGATCCTGCATAAAGTCTGCGAAGGCAAGCCGCGGACTTATCATGATTATCGTAAAATGCTTGAAGACCCGTCGATCGATGCGGTCATCGTCTGTACCAACGGGCACTGGCATGTCTTACCGGCCATCGACGCCTGTCGGGCGGGCAAGGACGTTTATATCGAAAAACCCGTCGGCACGCGGATCAATGAAGGGCGAGCGGCGATTAACGCGGCGAAGAAATATGGGCGGATCATTCAGGTAGGCACCCAGCAGCGCATGTGGCCTATGTATCAGGAGGCGGTGGAGATCATCCGATCGGGTCGGCTGGGTGATATTTCCTACGTGCATGTATGGGATGTAGAGAACTATTATCCCGGCGCGGGCTGCCCGCCGGACAGCGATCCGCCGGCGGAACTCGATTGGGATTTCTGGCTCGGTCCGTCCCCGGCGGTGAAATTCAACAAAAACCGGCTGGCTAATCATTACTGGTTCTTCGATTACGGCGGTGGCTGGCAAGTGGACTGGGCGGTGCATCATTACGACATCGTGCATTGGGCGATGGGGGTGACCGCCCCGATCGCGGCCAGCGCGTCGGGTCGCAAGTTCGTGCTGAACGACAACTGGGACTGGCCGGACACCTTCGACGGCTGCTGCGAGTATGGCCCTGGGCCGGTGGCGAAGAAGGGATTCCTGATGGCCTACACCTGCCGTTGCGCCAACATGCGCCTGATCGAAAATCGCCAGCACGGCAAGGCTTTTTTCGGCTCGAACGGTACCATGGTCCTCAGTCGCGAAGGTTACGAAATTTATTCCGAAACCCGGCAGGGTAAGAAAGTCGTCGAGGAGCAAGCCCTGGCCGACGGCGGCGACGGCTGCCCGAATCAGCTCAAGGCCACCGCCGACCGTTTCCGCGATCTATTCCAGAGGATGGAAAAACGTGACGGTATCGGCACTATCGAGCACGGCCACTATTCGAGCAATCCGGGTCACCTGATGAACATTGCCTGGCGCAGCGGCCGAGCCATCCGCTGGGACGCCGAAAAGGAACAGGTGATCGAGGATCCACAAGCCAACGAATGGGTGAGCAAGCAGTACCGCGAACCATGGTCACTGGAGGGGTAAATAAAAATGGGAGACACCCCTCGGTGTCTCCCGGTATCGGTCAACGATAATGATTCCGTTCTCAGGCGCGCGGATGGGCCTGATCGTAGACCTGCTTCATACGGTCGGTGGTCAGGTGCGTGTAAATCTGCGTCGTGGAGAGGGACTGGTGTCCAAGCAACTCCTGTACGCTGCGCAGATCGGCCCCGCGGTTGAGCATGTGCGTGGCGAAACTGTGCCGTAACGTGTGCGGTGAAACATCCGGCGGCAGACCGGCGATGGCGAGGTACTTGTCCAGCTTGCGACGAACGCTGCGGGTACTGAGCCGCTGGCCGTGCTTGTTGACAAAGACGGCCTGCTGATCGAACGCGGCGGCCCGGGCGTCGGCCCGGCGCATTTCCATATACCGTTTGATCCAGGCCAGGGCGGTCGGAGAAATGGGCGTTACCCTTTCCTTCTTGCCCTTGCCGCGGATATGCAGGGCTTCGCCGACGAAATCGACATCCTCGATGTTCAGGTCGACCAGTTCGCTGACCCGCACGCCGGTGGAATACATGGTCTCGAGCATGGCTCGGTCGCGGGCCCCCAGTAGCGTGTTCACTTCCGGGGTTTCCAGCAGTTTGCGCACCTCTTCCTCGCCGAGGAATTTGGGCAGGCGTTTGTCCTGCTTGGGAGTACGAATGGGGGACAGCGGATTGCTGGGCACGTAGCCGCGTTTCAGACAGAACTTGAAGAAGCTGCGGAGGGTGGCCAGCTTGCGGGCCGTGGTGCTCTTGGAGTATTCCTGATCACGCAGGAACGCCAGGAAGCGGCGTACGTCCTCCGTCTCGATGCCCAGTAGCATCTCGCGGGAAACCACGGTCATCGTGGATGATCCCGTCGCCGACGGAGCAACGGCCACCGCTGTGCCTCCACCATCGGACATGCTGAAACCGCCGGATGATCCGGACATTTCGGCCGCGGCGCCCCCGTGATCCGCGATGAATTCGCAGAATTGATGGAGGTCAGCCGCGTAACACTTGGCCGTGTGCGGCGAAAAATGCCGCTCGAACCGGAGGTAATTCAAAAATTCATCGATCAATTTGTTTTCGTTCATAGCACTACCAGCACCAGCGGCGAAAGTTTCCTTTTTCAACCTGGCTCGAGACCGAAAGACCTCAGGTTCTTCTCCCCGATCCTTCGCTCCTTCAGGCTTTCACTTCCTCGAGGTCCATCTCGAGACGACGACCCATTTGATAACTCAAAACCGCGGCATCGAACCAATCGAAGCCTTGATCGACATCCGCGGCCAAATCCGCGAAGGCGGCCACCACATCCGCTTCCCGCCCCGCCGGATATCGGAACACATAACGATGTTCCCCTTTCACCAACGAGAGCTGTCGAAGCAATGTCATCACCCATACTCCTTATTGAACGGTACTGACCTGGGCCAAGGCCGAAACCGAATCCCCTGCCAACTGCTCTATCAACTCCCGGGCCACGGCGTAGCAACAGAAACGCACGTATAGTTCCTGACTGGCCAAATACTTCCGCCAGCGATACGGCCCTTGGTCCGCTCCGTGGTCCTCCGCGTAATCCTCGACTTCATCACGGACCGCCTTGTGGGCGGCATTAAATGTGCGTTGTACCTGCCCCCAGGGCCGGGTCGCTTCCCGTTCCGGATCAACCGGGAAAGGGCGGGCCATTCGTGAGGTGGCCACGGGATCCAACATCGGTCCGCTGGAGTGAGGGCCGTACAACTGGACGGCCATGCCCACCACCGGCGTGTAGGGGTCATACTCGGTAATGGCGAAAACCAGGATGACATCTGCACCCAGTCTTTCACAGACGGCCAAGGCATGCTGGGGTGATAGAATCTGGTCAACGCCTTGCTCCGCCAAAACCGCCAAAACCCGGTTGACTCCAATGACCCGGAGTCCGCGGACACCGCCCAATTCACTGGCCATCAGGTCCGCAACTTTGACTTCGTCGAAGGCCAAGCTCCCGCTATGATTCAACGCCGGGGCCACGGCCATCGTGATCGGTCGAGTTACAAACAACTCGCCCCGAGCATTTTTGTTCGCGTCTCCATGCGAGCAGCCAAACCACCCACAACCGAGCAGACTCGCCATGCAAACGGTAATATGTCTTTTCTTTCCGATCATCCTTGATCGACACCCCATCCCATTGTTCGGCCCGTTGGCGAATTCTTTCCGTCACAGGCTCGCCCCGCCGGTTTTCGTTGCGACGGAACGACAGAAATAACTTCGTCTACTTTCAGGACCACCTTGAACCCGAAGTCCTGATTTCCGTTTTCTTTACCCGCCTTGCCCCCCCTGCTCATTCCGGTTTCCGACCCCACGGTTGGGTAGATGGGCTGCGCTATCCTTTGTCGGCTGATGCACTTGCAAACCTTCCTGGAATGAAGGTTTAACGGACCAGACATTTTCGACCCCGCCCTGAAGGCTCGTAAAAAAAACGCGATTATCGGAACTCCAGGCCGGCCCGAAGTGTGCCCCTGCCCCATCGGTCAAACACATGCTCGACGTTCCATCGGCACGCATAATCCAAATGTCACCGCGTGAGGCCACCGGACTCATGCTTTCCTCGGCTGATTGGCCGGAACCGCCGAGCATAGCCGTCCCATAGGTGATCCATGCCCCATCCGGGCTCCAACTCGGCTGAATCAGGGCCATCTCGGCGCTGGCCGCCAGTTCAATCGGAAAACGCGGCTCACCCATGACCAAATCCATGCGCCAAATACTGAACCATCGTCCTCCACGCTGGCGTGCCTTCTGGTAAACGATGCTGTCCTCGACCGGCGACCACTCGGGGAATAGACCGATTCCAATCGTTTTTTGTGATCCCGGTTGGTCCAATTGCAGCGTACAAATCTCCCATTGCTCGGCCCGCGTATTGAACACGCAAAAAACCATCCGTCGTCCATCCGGAGCGAAAGAAGGATGAATCTCGTGATGCGGGGAAAAAGTGACCTGAGTGGCTTGCCCCCCCTCCAGGCCGATCATCCAAATGTCCCAATTCCCCGAACGATAACTGGCAAACGCAATGCTCTTGCCGTCCGGACTAAAACAGGGCTGGACATCGGCGGCAGGGTCCGAGGTCAACTGGGTGACCGCGAGTCCGTCAATGGATTTGAGATAGATATCCGGCTGCAGGGTGTTCCGGGTGGAAGCATACACCATCCATTTACCGTCGGGGGAAAGGTCCACGTCGAAATCCGCCCCCTCGGTGGTAAAAGAATGCTGGGCCATCGGGGCGGACGCCTGGGGACGGAAGGGGATGCGCGTACGTTCCGGCAATTCCCCAAAAAGCGTTAAATGCGCATCAGCCGTAACCTGCATGCTTGGTTCCGGCGGCGGGGCCTGAACCATCACCGGCTCAACGGTAGTCTCGGGTGGCGCTTGACATGCACCTATAACAAACGAAACACCCACAACCGTCGAGATAAGAAATATTCTATATTTACTTTGAACAGTATTAAGCATCATCTTTTTTCCCGGTTTGACCTGTTTACGTATTTTCACAAAGCAACCGGGACTCTTATCGGCTTCCCGCATAAATGATTCGACCTAAAAAACGTCATCAAACGGTTTTTTGTCCGATAATCCCTGTTATCTATCGACGCAGAACCGGCCGGTCCTGTAGAGGTTTCCAACATTCCTGGCAGGTCCAATAAAGTTGTGCAAAAATTGCCGACCGATGGGCAAGTTCGATCATTTCTTGTGAACGATTCACCACCGGAGGTCTCTGGGATTCCGCCTGAGCGAGGTTTCGTCAAGGCGAGCTGCGTCTTGTCGAGCACGGAAAAAGATCGAACAGGGTCGCCGGAAGTGGAACGGTTGTGTCTCCCAAAGCGGTCCCGCTGTCTGGTCGGTCCAGGGCTTAAGTTAGTGTTTACTATCAGATGTATCTTCTTACTTGGCAGTTCCTTACCTCGTTTTTTAAGAAGTTTGGGTTCGTTTGGCGCTTTTACAATATTCACCACAGAGACACGGAGAGGGATTCTGGGAATAACGTCGGGGGATAATTCCCCAACCCGGCCGGCTTTGTCGGGGAAAGTAGCAAGGGGGTGAGTGAAAAGTTGAGTGCGTGCATGATGAGTCGCTCCGTATCGGAAATCCGGCGGCCGTAACGGGTGGCCGTTCTTATAAGAACACGCGGGGGTGGACCGGAGAAGAAGACAGTCGCGGAACGATGTGGATATAGGAAATAAACGAAACCCCGTTGGGGTTTGGACCGAGATAGGAATCTCGGTCCAGCATCCGAGATAGGAATCTCGGTCCAGCATAGTTGGGGTTTGGACCGAGATAGGAATCTCGGTCCAGCATTCCAGGCGAGTTAGCGGGTTAGCGGGTTATAGCGGGACCGAGATGGGAATCTCGGTCCAGCAGCGTGGATATAGGAAATAAACGAAACCCCGTTGGGGTTTGGACCGAGATGGGAATCTCGGTCCAGCATCCGAGATGGGAATCTCGGTCCCGCAGCAAAGTCCAGGGGACCGAGATGGGAATCTGTCCAGCAGCCGAATCTTGGTCCAGCAGGCTTGGGAATCTCGGTCCAGCCGAGTTAGCGATTATCAATATCGGCGAAGTTATGTTTTGCGCGGCCGCCGGGGCCGGAGCCGACGGCGCGGCCGAGGGAGGCAATACGCGAGCCGAGGCAGCCGCAACAGATTTCCGCGGTTTCGTTTACGCAGGCCTTGTCGGGATAGATTTCGTACAGAACACGGTACTGCGGCGGAGTGAGGTTGGGCATAACCACGTTGGCCCCACGCTGCAAACCAAGTTCCCGGCCTTGATCTTTATCGAGAGTGGCCAAAGCGGTCGTACTGGGGATGTTGGCCTGCGGGCAAACCAAGCGGGCAAGGGCCATTACTTTGTAAGTCATCCGTTCGGTGTGGGGTACTTGCTCATCCGGGGTCAAGGGACTGGTAAACGTGCCTTGGCCCAGCGGCGTGCAGGGGTGAGAGATATACGGCCCGACTCCGATCATGTCCAGATCGAGCCGGCGGAACATGTCGATATCATTAGCCAGACTTCGATAACTCTGTCCGGGAATACCGATCATGACCCCGCTACCGACTTCATAGCCCAAATTGCGCAAGGTATGCAGAATCGCCAGCCGATCCGAGCGGCGGTCGCCAAGGGCGGGGTGGATCAAATTATACAATTCCGTATCGGAAGTCTCGAAGCGCAGCAGATACCGATCCGCGCCGGCATTACGCCAAAGTTCCAGATCATGGTCCGGACGCTCACCCAGACTCAGAGTAACGGCCAGAGGGGTTTCGGATTTGATTCGATGAATAATGCCGGCCAACCAGGGGGCGGGGATGCCGTAATCCTCGCCGGATTGCATGACCACCGTGCCGTAACCGAATTCGACGGCCCTGGCCACGCAGTCCATGATTTCCGCTTCGGTCATGCGATAGCGCTGTAGCCCCTGGTGATCCGAACGTAAGCCGCAATAGCCGCACTGGCGAACGCAATAGTTGGAAATCTCGATCAGGCCGCGCAGATGGACCTGCTCGCCGACGTGTCGGCGGCGGGTCTGGTCGGCAGCCGTCCAAAGCTCCTCCAGCTTCCGGTCGTCTTCCTCGCGAAGCCAGCGTTCCAGATCGTCGAGGGTTAGTTCAGCGGTGTTCATGGTCATCTCCTTTCGTTATGCCGCTGTCGACGTTCCCTTACGACGGTTGCGCTGAATCGAATTTGCGTTTTCGCTCGTTTTTAACATTTTCGCCACTTATCCATTCGCGATAGTCCGCCAAGATCCCCGGAAAAGGCGCCAAGGCCCGCTCGAAGATTCCCAGACTATACGCGATGGTGAGCCCGTAATTCGTTATGGGTACACCCGCCTGGCGGCAGCGCATGATCCGGCTGAGCATCTCGCGCCGATTCCACATGCAGGCGCCACAGTGAATCACCAACTTATACGCGTCGAGATCGTCGGGGAAATCATGCCCTTGCACGGTGGTGAATTCGAGCTTGCCGCCGACGTACTGAGTCAGCCAGCGGGGAATCTTCACGCGGCCGATATCGTCGGAAATCGGGTGATGCGAACAGGCCTCGGCCACCAGAACCCGATCTCCGGTGCGTAATCGATCGATGGCCAGGGTGCCCTGCACGAGGATACGCAGATCACCCTTGAAGCGGGCAAAGAGAATGGAAAAACTGGTCATGAGAACGTTGGCGGGTGTGTCAGCCGCGACTTTCAGAAAAGCCTGTGAATCGGTGACCACCAGGCGTGGCGGCCGGTTGAGACGCGCGAGGGCGCTGCGCAACTCGCGTTCCTTAACCACGAGGCAACAGGCATCGCCGTCGAGCAGGTCGCGAATCGCCTGCACCTGGGGGAGAATCAGGCGGCCGCGCGGCGCTTCCTTATCGATAGGCACGACGAGGACAGCCAGTTCGTCGGGGCCGACCAGATCGCTGAGGATGGTCGGCTGATCTATGAAATCCGCGGGGGCGTTGTCGAGCAACGCCTGTCGAAAATCGAGGATACCCCCCCCACTGACAGCGGCCGTGCCGACATGGGGGATTTTCATTTGCGATAACCGATCAATGACTTCCGGCGCGGGATCGGCCTTGTCCGTCTTGTTGAAGACCACGATCAGCGGCGTTTCGCGGGACTTCAACTCCGCCAGGATTTGTTCCTCAAACGGTCCCCAGCTATTCGGTTCGGTGACAATCACGCCGAGATCAGTGCGATCGAAAATCTGTTGCGTCTTTTTGACCCGCAGTTCACCCAAGGCGCCCACGTCATCGATACCGGCCGTGTCGATAAAAAGTACCGGCCCCAGCGGGAGAAGCTCCATCGGTTTTTCGACCGGGTCGGTGGTGGTGCCGGCCTGCTCGGAGACGATGGAGACGCTTTGGCGGGTGATGGCGTTGAGCAGGCTCGACTTTCCGACATTGCGCCGGCCGAAAATGCCGATGTGCAGGCGAAATCCCTTGGGAGTTTGTTGAGCCATCACGCATCTCCCGTGCTGTTTTGTCGCGACGGATTATCCTTGGGCGTACCCAGCCGACACACCGCCTCCGGACTAACGCATTCGTCAAACGCCTCGGCGGAAAGCACCCCCCGCCCCACGACTATCTCGCGGACGGTTTGGCCGGTGGCTTTGCACAGGCGAGCCACCTCGGAGGCTTTTTCATAACCGAGGACCGGCAAAAGCGCGGTCAGCGTGGCGGTGGAAGAATCCACATGCTCGCGGCAGCGGCGTTCGTCCGCTTGGATACCTTCCACGCATCCGGTTCGCAAAATCGCGCAGGCTCGGGCGAGCAATTCGATGCTCTCCAGCAACGTATCAGCCACCAGCGGTAAAAACGGATTTAATTCGAGACTGCCCGACGCGCAGGCCAGCGTGAGGGCTACATCGTTGGCGATGACCTTCATGGCCGCCTGGCTGACCGCCTCGGGAACGACGGGATTCACCTTGCCCGGCATGATCGAAGAGCCGGCCTGTCGCTCGGGAAGAATGATTTCGCCGAAACCGGCCCGAGGGCCGGAGGACATGACCCGCAAATCGGTGCAGATTTTTATTAGACTGGCGGCACAGGCTTTCAGGATTCCGGAAACCTCGACGAAAACATCGGCGTTCTGCGTCGCCTCGACGAGGTTTTCGGCACGGGCGAAACCGATACCGGTCAGTTCGCGTAGTACATCGACAACCCGGAAAATATAAGTTTGCGGAGCGGCCAGCCCCGTGCCGATGGCCGTGCCGCCGAGGTTCACGACGCGCAGACGCTCCTGACATTTGTAAATACGCCAGCGGTCGCGACCGAAGGCCTCGGCATAGGCTCCCATTTCGCGCCCGAGCGTGATCAGCACGGCGTCCTGGAACTGGGTCCGTCCGACCTTGACGACGTGAGCGAATCGTTTCTCCGCCGCCTGAAAAGCTTCCTGCAAACCGACCACGCTATCCTCGAGTATTCGCAGCAGGCGTATCGCCGCCAGCTTGAGGGCGGTGGGATAGGTGTCGTTCGTGGACTGATGCAGGTTGATATCGTCGAGGGGGCTGACCCGTGTATACGTACCGGGCAACTCGCCGAGCAGAACCAAAGCGCGATTGGCGAGCACCTCGTTGACATTCATGTTCGTACTGGTACCGGCCCCACCCTGGAGAGCGTCAACGATGATGTGCTCACACAACAGGCCGTTGGCCATTTCCTGGCAAGCTCGTTCGATGGCGTCGGCCTTGGCCGTATCGTTTGACCAGGCGCCTCCTTCGCGGTTGGTCGTGGCACAGGCGAGTTTAACCGTGCCGTATGCGGACACCAAGGCCGGATGAACCGGTCTCTCCGCCAGCGGAAAATTCTCGCCTGCCCTGGCCGTATGCACACCGTATAACACGTGGGTCGGCAAGCGAAAATCACCGATCAGGTCATGTTCGGTTCGATAGTCCATCGTCAGTTAACCTCATTCCATTATAGTATCGACATCAGCTTAGCAGCATCATAGGGAATTGTATTGTATAGTCCGGGTTGGGTGTTCTCTGATGACGAAACAAGCACGGGCAGATTCCGGAGTACCGGAACCTGCCCATGCCACCCAGTCCATGCCATCCGACATCGGAATGCGGACGGCCGTTTGACGGCTTGCATTCCGGCGCATAAATACGGGCAACCCCGGGGCGAACCGGAATTGCCCGTATACACTTCATGGGAAGGTCACTCAGCCGCCCAAGTGGAGCCAATGGCCAATCTGCGGAGCGAACTTCACGATCAGCCCGGCGAACACAACGGAGACCATGCTCATCAACTTAATGAGAATGTTCAAACTCGGACCCGAGGTATCCTTGAATGGATCGCCAACGGTATCGCCGACCACGGCGGCCTTATGATCGTCGGAGCCTTTTCCGTATATGATCGTATCCGGGCGACCGGCCTGAACGGCCTGTTGAGCTCGGGAGACCAGTTCGCTTCGAATGCTCGCGGGGAGTTTTTCGCGTATGGCCGGATCGTTGACCACCTCATTGGCCCGGACACGGCCGAAAGTTTCGATCAACTTCTTGGCATTGTCCCAGGCACCACCGGCATTGGCCATGAAGATGGCCAGGGCGAACCCACTGGTCAGGCCGCCGGCCAACAGACCCATCACTCCGGGCACGCCAAATATGAGGCCGACCACTATCGGAACGACGATCGCCATCAATGAGGGAAAGATCATCTCCCGTTGAGCACCAGCGGTGGAGATAGCCACGCAATTGGCATAGTCGGGGTACTGATGATTATCGACGTTGACCCGCTTGGGCCAGTTGTCGGGATTTTGCACATAGGCCTCCTCCTTGCCCTCGTTGCGCAGGGCCTGGCGGATTTTTTCGAATTGACGGCGGCACTCGACAATCATGGCATTGGCCGCGCGTCCGACGGCTTTCATGGTCAGTGAGCAGAACAAAAAGGCCAGGAGCACGCCGGCGAACAGGCCGCAAAGCACCTTTGGATTCATCAGCGTGATATTGTAGAAGCTCATGAACTGGGCAAGCGACGCCCGACGAGTCGGAACCAGAGTAATCTGTCGACCGCCTTCTTCTCCAAGAAGAGTACCGGTGATTTCAAAGTTGTTTTCCGGTGTACCCTCGGCACCAAGTCGCACTTTGGTTTGGCCGGTTTTGAGCTGATTCTTAGTCTCATCGGTTAGATCCAAAGCCATAAAGGCGCGGAAATCCTCGGTCTTCTTGCCGGTGCCGCTCTGCCACGAGCCAAACTTGCCGTAGCCAAGATAAACGGCTTCGGTCGGCGTGGCTTGTTGATAAACCTCGACGACTTTATCGCGCGCTTCGTAAAGCTGGCCAAACCGCACCTCCTCGATATAGGCGGCCAACAGGGCCAGAGCGGTCAAGGCCGCCGATCCGATGGCGAAACCCTTGCCGGTCGCAGCGGTTGTGTTGCCGAGAGCATCGAGGGCGTCGGTGCGCTGGCGCACTTCCGGCTTCTGGCCGGTCATCTCCGCGTTTCCGCCAGCGTTGTCGGCGATGGGGCCGTAGGCATCGGTGGCCAGAGTGATACCTAAAGTGGCAAGCATACCGACAGCGGCGATACCCACGCCATACAGCCCGAGGGTGAACTCATGCCCCCCACCGGCGAACGTGAAGGCCAGCATAATGGCGACGATGATAACGGTCAGTGATGCCCAGGTGCTCTTCATACCTTCGGCGATACCACCGATGATGATGGTAGCCGGCCCGGTAATGCCCTGAGCACTGAGTTCTCGAGTCGGGGTATAATCATAGCTGGTGTAGTATTCGGTGAATTTTCCGATGATTACTCCGGCAGCCAAGCCGCTGATAATACTACCCCAAATGCCAAGCCAACTAACCTGATAGATGATCTCGCCCGCCGCATTCGTGACTTTGATATTTCCCAACAGCAACCAACAAACCGCCAGAGCGGCGATAGCGATAAAAACACTGCTGCCGTTAATACCTTTATTCAGGGCGGCCATGAGCACGCCCATCGTGGCTTTCTCTTCGCTTTTAACGAGGTAGATGCCCGCGATCGACAGGATGATACCAATTCCAGCGAGAACCATCGGGGCGGCGAGAAAGAGCATGGCGGCTTTTGCCCCTTCCGGGCTGGTTTCCGAACCGAATAAAGCCGCAGCGGCGGCCACGCCGAGGGCGGCCGTGGCGAGAATGGAACCGCAATAGGATTCGTAGAGGTCCGCGCCCATGCCGGCCACGTCGCCGACGTTGTCGCCGACGTTGTCGGCGATGGTGGCGGGGTTACGCGGGTCATCCTCGGGGATGCCGGCCTCGACTTTACCGACAAGGTCGGCACCCACATCAGCCGCCTTGGTATAGATGCCGCCACCGACACGAGCGAACAGGGCTTGAGTCGAGGCGCCCATGCCGAAGGTCAGCATGATGACCGTGATAGTGGACAGGTGCAGTTCAGCAAAGACCGTTGATTCCGGGTACGATTTGTGCAGTATCGGCCATAATTTAAATAACACGAGGAACCAGCCGGTGATATCGATCAAGGCGAACCCGACAACCACAAGCCCCATGACCGCACCGGCACGAAAAGCCACGCGCAAACCGCTGTTCAGGCTTTCCCGCGCTCCAGCGGCGGTGCGGTTGCTGGCCAGGGTGGCCGTTCGCATCCCCAGGAAACCACACAAACCACTGAAAAACCCGCCGGTCAGGAAGGCAAAGGGAGTAATGCCATTCTGCACCTTGAGATAGAAGGCCATGAAACCCAGCAGACAAGCCAGCACAATGAATACGAAAAAGACGACGGTATATTGGCGCCTTAGATAGGCCATCGCCCCCGTGCGCACATAGCCGGCGATCTCAATCATGTCCGGATCGCCCGCGTTGGTTTGCATGACTTCCTTGTAAAACTTATGGGCGAAGAATAAAGCGATCAACGCGCCGATGGGTGCTATCCACCAAGCGATCGGTATCGTCGGGGGCACATAATCATTCGCTACCCCCTCCTCCTGCCCCCAGACGGGGACCGCGAACAAAAGCACCATACTCAGGCCGAATGCCCATGCCATCCATGTTTTAATAGAACATCCGCTCATCATGATTAAGAATCTCCTGACAATAGGCCGTTTGAGACCATCGGCATTTCTGCCTATACGGAATGTCACCCGTTTCCTCGCTCACGAAACACCTATCGGTGTCATGGAAACGCCACGAGGTCATTTACGGGCGAATCATAATCTTAATAAAACAAAGAATGATTTCCCGCCCCTTGCGCCAGAGGGGCGATGAAACCATATTCAACTACCTTTATCTAAAGGGTCCATCCGGCGGAGACCGTGAAGAATCACCGCCCTGGTTAAAAGACCCTGACTTTCAGTTCGCGTTTAATCGCCTTGCGGATTCGCCGCCGTCTGCGCTCGCTGGGCTTCTCATAGTAGGCCGTCCGCTTGATTTCCTTGGTGAGCCCTTCCTTTTCGCACATCTTCTTGAACCGGCGGAGCATCTGTTCAAGGGATTCGTTACCACGCGCCTTGACTTTAATCATACCTGGGATTTTCCTTTCCGACGCTGACTTCCATTAGTCCTTGCCATAGCATGGCTTACCTTTGCTTTTCATACTCAAGTCCAGTGAGTATAGCCAAGGACCTTGGGACTGTAAACCACCCACGAAGCAAACCCCTTATTTTCCTATCATCAAGCCCCCCGAGACATACGCCGCGACAAATCAACCTCATATTGCCTTATGTTCTTATATTGCAAATACTTATATAGTTTTCGATGCATCCAAATTGACTTAAGATGCCGTGATATGCTTGGAACTTGACGAAAGGTGTGGTTTCAGAAAAACCAATATACGATGTCGTCCGTGAGATTTCAGGACGGTAGCCGTTTGGTACAGGTCATGAAGCGGCGGTATGATACACCTGCAATTCGCGGACGTTCACAGGAAAGATAACAGGCACCTTTTTTGGCCGGGAGAACAAACAATGAACGCTTACGCACTTCTATCCGCAAGTTTCCTCGCTCTGCTTTGTGTTTCTCCTTCGGCAGCCGATCCAACCTCCAGTCGTCCATCCACGCAACCGGTACCCGCAGGCATGGAAAAATATGTTTCGCAGGAAGCGGTTTTCGTCCTCTACAAACCGAAAGGATGGCGGGTTTCCGAGGGACGACAACCGGGCTTTTGCACCTTATCGGTTATCGACCCGCAAGGCCTTTACGAAGCGGCCATGTTTTTCGGCACGAGTCCCACGGGTGAAGACGTTCCGGGACTGTGCAAATTATTCGTCAACAATATCGGGCGGCAATTCCCCGACCTTACTCTGGGCGACGTCATGGTTTCCAACGATCGCAAGCGAATCGTGTTCGACGCCACTTATACTCTACCAGGCAAAGGCAAGCGAGATTTTCGATGCTGGGTAACCGGCTCCGGAAAGGACTTCACCTATACGAGCATTGAAACTCCGGCAAATGAACTGGGGGCCAATCGGCAATTGTTGTTAACCATTCTGGCCAATGTGCGGATCATCAAAGGGGCCTTCGCCCAGCGTGGTCCGGAACCCATCGAGGTCCAATTCGTGCGGCATACCCTGAGTGACGGTTCGGCCCGCTTTTTGCTGCCTCAGGATTGGCGTTGTCAGGAATTCGGGAAAGGCAGTTTTCTGGCCGGCGATCCGGGTGGAGCTTTTGCGTTCCTCGTGGCCAGTGTAGACGTGATTACCCCTGAATTGGGCGTCACGGTCCCCGGCGTGCCGGTATCGAGGTATCTTACTCCGAGTGAGGCCTTGCCTTTTCTATCAAGAAGCCAGGGGGCTGCCTCGGGTTTCCGTATGGAGCAGGTCATTCCACGTCAGGACATGGCCAATCAAATGGCCCAGGTCTACACCATAGGCCAAGTGACGGTGGAGGAATTTATTTACACGTGTGATACAAGGGCAGGGCGTACCAAAGGATACACGATGGGGTTTTCGTTCGGAACACGATTGAACACCAGTTGGAACTTTCGACATCTGACGGTGATGGCCCCGGTGGACAAGTTCGACGCCTTCGTGGGTAATTTTGTCACGATGCTTCAGTCGTATCAGATCGACGACGCATGGGCCAGTAACTATGTCGCCCAGGGCATGGCGCGGCTGCGTGAGCTTCAGCAGCAGACGGCTCGAATCGTGGCCCGTAATGCCCAGGAAATCCGCCAGATGATGCAGGCGGCCTATGATGAACGGCAACGCAGCATGGACTATATCGATTATCAGCGGACCAGTTATATCCGCGGCACCCAGGATTGGATTTCGAACATGGAAGGCGGCACTGTTTATCACACGGATAGTTGGGGCACGCAAAACACGGCCACCGGCGATTACTGGGAAGGCAAGCCTTACGATTACGTTAATTTCGAGGGGCGCAATCCGCGCTATAACGAAAACATGACCCCCATCAACAGCCGGGAGCTTTGGGAGCGTCATATTCGCTAACCCGCACGATCAACGGGTCGAGGGTTAGTTAGAATGCGTCCTACAACCTCATAGCGCCAGCCTCGTCGGGCTGACAAGCACAGGCGAGACGCCTGTGCCACACGCCTGTGCCACACGCCTGTGCCACACGCCTGTGCCACACGCCTGTGTCACATCCCTGTGTCACATCCCTGTGCCACACCGGTTTTAGGCGGCAATTTTAAGCGTCGCCTTGAATGTCCAGGACTCCGGCGGCGCGGGCGTCAGGACTCCGATACCGTTGACCACGTAAAGCTGATTGATGATCCCGCCGTACATCTCGCCGTTGGGCGAAAGATGACATTCGATGGTGATCGTGAGTACATGACTGACACCCCAGACGGTGACGCGCGGATCCTCGCCTTGCCACTCAAAAAAGGCGCCGTCGGCCGTCGGATTTCCATAGCAACTGCCGTAGGGGCTGGTCAGCTTGAGTTGGCCGATCTCGCTGACGATGCTCCAATCCTCGAAAACGGAATCGCCGTCCTCAAGACCCGCGCCCTCGCCATAGGGGACGGGGCTATCGGAACTCCAATCGATGGGGGCGACCTGAGAGCCGCCCACAATGGTTTTGATGACGCGCCACTCGCCCTCGACCGTCGCCGGCCCGGCTACAACCCCATCGTCGTCCTGGTCTTCGTTGTCGTTTTGATCGACCACGGCATCCTGATCGTCGCCATCGACGTTATCATCTGCAGCCTGCTCGGCCGGAACACAGGCAAACATCATCAGCAGAAAAATCCCCAATAAACCACATAACCATCGACCCGACTGTTCACGACACATCAGCTTGCGCATACCCGTTCTCCTCGATTTTTTCTCATCCCCACCCTTTGACGAATCGCCCATACGATACGCCGTCCACAAAATGTATCCAGGATTCTCCCCAATTATGTTAAAGGATGAGACCGGCCCCCGTAAGCGGTTATCACGAATATATCGGTTATCCGTCGGCCGATTTGCCTCCCGCGCTCGGCCTATGTTATACTTTCACCATGAAGAAGAATTATGTGCTGGACGCCAATATCCTGCTCCATGACCCGAACTCCATCTTTCAGTTCGCCGACAATACCGTCATCATTCCGATCGGCGTTATCAGCGAGATCGACCGGTTCAAGAAAGAGCGTACCGACCGCGGTTACAACGCGCGGGCCGTTGTTCGCCTGCTCGACGGCCTGCGCGGCCGGGCCAACCTGACCCAGGGCATCCCTCTCGATAACGGGGGTCACCTTCGCGTCTACTGCGAGCCCGAGCAAGCCCTCTGTGCCGGTAACGGACATGCCGACATCGAAATCCTCCGTGTTTGCCTGGCCATTCAGAAAGCCGAGCCGCAAACTCCCGTCATTATCGTCACCAAGGACATCAACCTGCGCATCCGCGGGGAGGCCGCCGGCCTGCGGGCCGAGGACTATGAATCCGATCACGTGATGCTCGCCGATCTCGACACCGGACAGGCCGAATACGCCGTCAACGCCGAGCAAATGGAAGAATTTCGTCGCACCGGGCAGCTTGAACTGCCCAACCCCCCTTTCGGCCGCAACGAATACGTTCTGCTGCGTCTCGATAACGGTGGACGATCCACCGCCCTGTCCCGGATGGATCCCGAGGGACAAAAGTTGATCGCCCTACGCGAGGCCGAGGCCGGCCTGTGGGGGATCAAGCCGCGCAATAAGGAACAATACTTCGCCATCGATGCCATGCTCGACGAGCGTATCAGCCTGGTCACCCTGCGAGGCAAGGCCGGGACCGGAAAAACCCTTCTGGCGATCGCCGCTGCCATTCACATGGTCCTGCGCCAAAAACACTATCGCGGCGTGCTCATCGCCCGGCCGGTGTTTCCGCTCGGCCGCGACCTCGGATATCTTCCCGGCGACGTGGGCCAGAAACTCGATCCCTGGATGAAACCCGTTGTCGATACCCTTGAGTTTCTCCTTGATACCGGCGGATCGATCCGCGGCCTCACCGACGGCAACGACCTGCTGAACAGCAACCTGATCGAGGTCCAACCCCTGACCTACATACGTGGCCGTAATATCGCCAATCGCTTCGTAGTCATCGATGAAACCCAGAACCTCACCCCCCTCGAGGTTAAAACGGTCATTACCCGTATCGGCCAGGGTGCCAAAATCATCCTTACCGGGGATCCCTATCAGATCGACAACCCCTACCTCGACGGCAGCAGTAACGGCTTTACTTATCTGATCAACCGCTTCCGTTCGCAGGCCATCGCCGCCCACGTCGAGCTGCGTAAGGGTGAACGCAGCCCATTGGCCGAGTTGTCCGCGAATCTGCTGTAATAAGCGCCAAGGGTGGACAACGACTCGCATTTGCTATACCTTTGCCGATCACGGATGGGCGATTTTGCCGACGCAAGAACTCACCAATAATAGAGGTATGTTTCATGAACATGTATATCAGAACCGCAATCCCACCTTTCGTTCTTATGGTTATTTTGTCGTCTCTTTCCATGGGGGCCGGTGAAAAGACCGGATCCGAAAACATGAAAACCGATGTATCCGCCCAGCAGCCGGGAGTTATGCCTGATTTGTCCTTCCTCGATGACTGTGCCTTTATCTCCGTCGATATCCAGCCGCTTCAGCGCAACTATATGACCCAGGAATCCATGCCGGAATCCTGGCGTCAGGCCGGTTGGAAAGCGGAGGATTTCAATGAGGCCACCGATTACAAGTTTGATGTGGCCTTTCCCAATGCCCGCAAGGTCGCGGATGCCTGCCGATCGATCGGCCTGCCCATGATTTTCGTCCATTGGGGCCATCAGTTTATCGATGGCATGGACCTGGCCCCGGACATCCGCAAATTTAATATCGACGTGCATGGCCCCGATTACCGTCGATGGCCTAACCGTATCGGCGATCCCAGCGCTCGCCCCGCTGAATTTCTCGGCGTTCGCGCGGGCGAATATGTTATCGCGAAAACCGACCACGATGCCTTTACCTCCTCGAATATCAATAACGTGCTCCAGAACCTCGGCGTCAAAAATGTCATCCTGATCGGCGGGCACACCGACGCTTGCCTCGGTAAAACCAGTATTTCCGCGAAAAAATTCGGCTATCAGACACTGTGCGTCGAGGACGCCACCTTTGCCGGCATGATGTCGCTCTGGCGCAAGGGTTTGTCGGAAAGCCAGTACAATTACATCATCAACACCCAGCAGTTCATCGAAATGATTGGGGACTACGCAAAACAACACCCGGAAAAGAAGCCTTCGCGCGATACGATGATCCCACCCGACGTTCCGCTCGCCCCGGCCGTCTACGGCGAGCAGGCCCTTAATCTTTCCCGTCCGGCCGCGATTGAATTTTGGGCCCAAGCCCCCACGCACCACGGCTATCCCTGGAATATCATTCGGATGTGGTTTCCTGAAGCCGGGCATGTCAATGGCGCCGATGGGAAAGAAATATGGAATATTCACGCTTCGCGTGATCCGGCGACATGGGAGTACGTTGAAGGCGGCTTGCGGGCTGAGTGCGATATCCCCGCTGGCGGCAAGTTCATCCGTACCGTCGAGCGGAATGGCCCGACGCTTCATCTGACCATGACCTTCCAAAACGACAGTCAAAACGACTGGTCCCACGCCGAGGGTGGAAGTTGTCTGCAAATGTCCGCCGCCTTTGATTACGAGGATAACACCGGCGAACGTACCTACTGGGTCATCGACGGCAAGCTGACTCCCACTTTCCACACGGCCCTGACCGATGCCGGAATGCGCGGCCATTGCGGCGTCGGTGAGGCCATCCCCATGAAAGACGGCTCAAAAAAAACCGTCAACGAAGGCGCCGCTTTTATTGTCTCCAAGGACGGTAAATATGTTCTCGGATACTCCTGGCAGCCGGCTCTTGGCATGTTTTACAACCGGGCTGGTATCGTAGCCTGCGTACATGTCCAGCCCCAGCCGTTGACCGTCCCTGCCGGTGAATCTCGAAGCGTTAAAGGAATCGTTTTCATCCACGATGGTTCGCTGGAAGATGCATACAAGAAGTTCCTGAGCTGGAAAAAACAGCTCGGCCAATAACCCATAGAAAACCTCGACATGTCGCCTTGGTCAAAATTGGCCTTGAAGGTGGATGGGGGCTATTGATTATGTTTTTGTTCCATAAATATCTAATTAATAAATGCTTATGTATATACAATTTGATAATTCATCTGCTGGAAAACACCCTATTCTTCATATATTTTTAGCACGCCCATGCAACCGATCCGGGCGTATTGCATATAAAGTATGACGGGGAAGGTATGCCCCGGAGTGCTGTTATTTTTATTTTATCTCTTTATTTGCAAAAGAGATGGGGACGTAAGCCGTGAGTGTTGGTGAAATCCTTTTGGAGCGCGGCAAGCTGACCGCGGACAAGCTTCAGGCGGCCTTGGCCGCCCGAAAAAGTCCGTACGATCGCCTCGATCGCATCCTCGTGCAGATGGGCTTCGTTAATGAACGCGACGTGCTTGAAGTGCTCGGCGAGCAAATGCAAATCGACGTCGTGGATCTGGCCGAGATCGACATCGATGTACAAATCCTCAAGAAAATGCCGCAGCGGCTGGTCCATAAGCGCGGCTTGATCCCCATCGAAATGCGGGGCGACACGCTGCGGGTAGCCACCGCCGATCCCTACGATATCACGGCCTTTGACGAACTGCGTATGTTCTTCGGCCACAAGGTCAAGATCGAGCCGGTCCTGGCCGCCGAATCCGAGATTCAACGGCTTATCCGTCAGCATTTTGGCGTCGGAGGTTCAACCATCGACGAGATGATCGAGGAGCAGGCCGAGGATGAAGACATCGAACTGCTCACCGACTCGGTGGACGAAAACGGCGACCTGGTGGAGATGGCCCAGGAAGCCACGGTCGTCAAGCTGGTCAACGAAATTCTCTCCGAAGCCATCCGCGACAAGGCCAGTGATATCCATATCGAGCCGTATGAGGACGACTTGAAAATCCGTTATCGCATCGACGGCGTGCTTCAGAAGACCCAGTTGCCTCCGCAGATCCGACGTTTTCAGGCCGCCATCATCAGTCGCATCAAGATCATGTGTAATCTCAACATCGCCGAGAAGCGGCTGCCCCAGGACGGCGGATTCAAGGCGCGGATTCACGGCCGCGAAATTGACTTTCGTGTGTCGGTCATCCCGACCGGTTACGGCGAGGCGGTGGTGCTGCGAATTTTGGACAAGCAATCGATCAATCTCTCCCTGCAGCAATTGGGTATGGATAACGAGGTGTTAGCGAACTTCAACACCTTAATCAATCAACCTCATGGTATTATCCTTGTCACGGGGCCAACCGGTAGCGGAAAAACGACCACCCTGTACGCCGCGTTGCACGCCATCGTTTCCGACGAGATCAAGATTCTGACCGTGGAAGACCCGATCGAGTATTACCTCGACGGAATTAATCAGGTACAGACCAACGAAAAGATCGGCCTTACTTTCGCGCGGGCCCTGCGTTCTTTTCTGCGTCACGACCCCGACGTCATCCTCGTCGGCGAAATTCGCGACCGGGAGACGGCCGAGGTGGCGATCAACGCCTCGCTTACCGGTCACCTGGTCTTCAGTACTCTGCACACGAATGACGCGGCTACCGCCAACACCCGTCTGCTGGATATGGGCATAGAACCTTTTTTGATCTCCAGTTCGGTTGAAGGGATTCTGGCCCAGCGTCTGGTCCGCTTGATCTGTCCGCACTGCAAGGAGGCTTACGAGCCGGATCGAGCTCAACTTCCTCCTGATTTCGAACTTGAACCGGGTCAGAAACTTTATCGCGGACGCGGTTGTCGTGAGTGTCGTAACATCGGTTTCAAAGGCCGGCTCGGTATTTTCGAGTTGCTCATGATGAACGACGAGATTCGCGAACTGGTCGTGCAGCGGGCCTCCGGGGGGCGTATTCAGGAAGCAGCGATCAAAAACGGCCTCCGCCTGCTCCGCGAGGATGGCTGGCGTAAAATTAAGGCCGGCTTGACCACCCCGGAAGAAGTCCTCCGCGTCAGTAAAGCGTGAAACAGCGTTCAGCGTTCAGCGTTCAGCTATCAGTAATCAGCCATCAGTTATCAGTAGTCAGCCATCAACTTTTTTCCGCAGTTAGATGTTGGCCGCAGCGGGCGGTATTTTACTGACGGCTGAAAACTGATCGCTAACCGCCTTACACTATTTCGCTTTGCCTTGTTTGGCCACGGCTTCCATGGCGGCCTTGACCGCTTCGGGATCGCCAAGGTATTCGCTCTTGATGGGCTTTAAATCCTTGTCCAACTCATAGACCAGAGGCATACCCGTGGGGATGTTCAGGCTGACGATTTCCTCGTCGCTGATGTTGTCCAGATATTTGACCAAGGCCCGCAGGCTGTTGCCGTGGGCGGCGATGATAACACGCTTGCCACTCTTAATCGTCGGGGCTATAGTTTCATGCCAGAAGGGCAGGAACCGTTCGACCGTGTCCTTGAGGCACTCGGTCAGGGGCAGCTCTTTTTCACTCAAGTCGGCATAGCGGCGATCCTTTCCCGGATAACGATCGTCACTCTTTTCCAAAGCCGGAGGCGGCGTATCGTAACTGCGCCGCCAGATGAGCACCTGCTGCTCACCGTACTTGGCGGCCGTCTCCGCCTTATTTAACCCCTGCAAGGCCCCGTAATGGCGCTCGTTCAGCCGCCAATTGCGGATAACCGGTATCCACATCAGGTCCATCTCGTCGAGGGTGATCCAGAGGGTGCGAATCGCCCGCTTGAGCACCGAGGTATAAGCCAGATCGAAGGTATAGCCCTGCTCGCGCAAAATCTTGCCGGCGCTATGGGCCTCCTCGATCCCCTTTTCCGACAGATCCACGTCCGTCCAGCCGGTGAAACGATTTTCCTTGTTCCAGGTACTTTCGCCGTGACGTAACAATACAACCTTGTACATTTTAACCTCCAGTTGAGCAATCCGTGTCGTTTAGCGGCGCCATGCGGGACACCGATTCCGGCTTCCCCGCCGGCAACCAAACGGGTGTGTTTATACCCGATCCGCGTGAAAATTTGAAGAGGAC
Organism: uncultured Planctomycetales bacterium; assembly: GCA_964401335.1. Lineage (GTDB taxonomy): Bacteria > Planctomycetota > Phycisphaerae > UBA1845 > PWPN01 > JAAYCU01. The sequence continues at coordinate 235 of CAYNYK010000069.1, read as the reverse complement.
AATCGTGCTCGGGTGTCTTGGAAGAAAAGTAACACATGGAATTCCGACTTGCTTGCGTTTTTAAGTGCTCTACTCCGCAGCTTAAAAAGCACGGGCAAACCCTTGTCCCGCTTTCGCGTGACAAGGGCCTGCCCATGCCACCCTGCCGCAAGGGCTTTTCTATTAATCTGCCTTTTTATGAGACTGTAGCATCATTACAGAGTGATTATCCCGTTCTAGCCAAGTGTAAGGCGGT
>CAYNYK010000068.1:17980-28377 GCA_964401335.1 uncultured Planctomycetales bacterium | reverse complement strand
TAACGATCAACTGACGATCCTGCCCTTGCGGACTTTTCGTATGACTGAGGCCGACCTGCCCGCCCTCATCGAGAAAGGCCAAAAGGCCAGCAGCATGAGAGGCAATCCGATCACCCTGAGCCCGGACGAATTGGGCGAGATATTGCTTCGGGCGCTATAGTCCTGCTTGTTCTATTCCGCCATCAAAACGATAGTCTTTTTATTTCCGAAGAAGTAAATAGAGTGAACTGATGAAACCTTGGCCTGGTGGGGGTTTTCGGCCGTGAAGCCTGGTCAGGCCTCGGTATTCGGGAATCAGCCTATGCTTTCTGGTCGTGAGCCATGCAGCCAACGGCCTGTTCAAATACCATCATCTGGAAAAATCCCCATCCGTGATTCGCCCTTGCAACCGCCCCGGTAGGATTCGCATAAAAAGCAGAGGAGCGTATCATAGGGGTTGGTACAGCCGGGTATTTTCATTGCGGGAGGGTTTGCCATGATCCACCAGATAAGTTGCCGAGGGGGCCGCAAGGGTATCCTTTTACTGGTAACGGGTCTCCTTTACTTATGCGGTTGCCCGAAAAGCACGGAAAAACCTCCGGTCAAGACTCAGCCGGCTATCATCGTGGAAACGCCACCGGTAACCCAGCCGACACCGGCGACCCAACCGCCCACGACTTCCCCGGCTACGCAGCCGACATCTCAGCCGGCCGCCGACCCCCCCTGTACATACAGCCCCGACCCGCCGTACACGGTCAATCTTTTTGTACGTGATCCGAAACAGAAGCAGCCCGGCTGGCTGAGGATCGAAGCCCTCATCAATCCGGACACGCCGGCCACCGCCACCGGCGAATTTCCGCGACAAAACCATGTCTACGTACAGGCCGGCAACGTGCAACGCATGGAAATCGACATCGAGTTCCTACCCCTGGCCGCCCGAAAATCGGTCATCCTCCATCTCGACAAACAGGTGATCGAGGTGTTCCGCCGCCCCGATCGCCCCAAGCTGACCTTCGACCGCCGTCCCACCGGCGAATGGGTGCTGGTACCCCGAGGCGGGTGACGATCGATTACGGAGCCACGACTTACCGAAAGAAAGCTAATGGATGGTCCGTGACCACTTTGGCGCAGTGGATGTCCGAGATAAAACTATGGAGTGCGCTGCCAACGGCAGCGCTTTGGCTGGCCAACTGTTTTCTGAAAGCTGAGAGCTGATTGCTGAAAGCAACATAGGGCGGCCTATTGCCCGCCGCGATGCAGGTTGACCCTGCTAGGGCGTGTAGATATCCAATCGAAAGGCTGTTGCGAAGAAGACCAACGGGTAGCTACACCGGTGGCGGAAAAAGGCGGGCAACGCTTCTCTGCGAAGTCCGCCGCAGCGGACGAAGCATGAGAGCCCGCCCTACGATCTGACGGGCTGCCTGCGAGAGGGATGAAATGATGGACGTTTTGTCTGCCTATTCAGCGTCCTTCTCGTTCTGTGCTCCCAGAATATGCACGTATCCGTCGGCGGTATGGCAGACGATCTCGACTCGGCCGTCGCCGTCCATGTCCGCCAAGATCGGCGAATCAATCGCGGAACCAAGATCCACCGACCAGACGACCCGCGCCTTGGCGCCACCGTCGCCGACGGCCCAGAGACGGCCGTGACTCGTGCCGAAAACAAATTCGTTGGCCCCGTCGCCGTCGAGGTTGCCGGAAACCACGTCAGAGGCGGCCGCTTGCAGGCCCATTTCCCACCTTACCGAGCCATCCACAACATTGACGCACGCAAACCGACCGTTCTGTCGCCCGAAACCCATGAGCCAGGCACCGTCGGTGAGCCTTAAAAATCCCTCACGGCCTGTCGGGGCTTCGCCGACCAACGGTAGCTTGTACCAATAGGGTTCCGCTTTCAGGGACATGGCCGCCTGGAAATAGTGCCCGCTGACGAGGCACACGGTGGGCAACTTGTCCTTCTGATCGAGAATCACCGGGCAGGTATATAAGCCCAGACTGGGTTGCTTGAAGATCGTGGAAGGTTAAAGAGGGCCGAGTAATAGATCGCCGCTGATGCCGTCGGCTACGCAGTAGTAATCGGGATTGGTGAAAACCAGTTCTTCCTTGCCGTCGGCGTTAAAATCGCAGGCGGAGGCGTAGTTCATCGTCGGCCCCCAGTAATGCTCGATGCTCGGCATTTCGCCCTTTTCCCAGAGAATCGTCCCGGTGCGTCCTTCCAGACCGATGCTACGGAAGAGGGGGGAACCGGCCCAGACGTATAAATCCGGCGCGGCCTTGCCGGTCAGGCGAATGGTACGCACATAAGCCTTTTGGGATACCGGCAACCCCGGCCGATCAATCGGAGGAAACCGGCAACGCCATAACACCTTATTGTCCAAGGCCGGCGTGATGGCCTCGACGATCGGTAAATCCGTTAGGCTCACGGTAGTCAGGACCCATTCCAATTGGCCGTCGCCGTCCAGATCGACCGGCACCGGAACTGAAGAAGATGCATACTGGCCGCGCGGCTCCAGAGTATTGCCCACCAGTTTGAAGACGCGTACGGAATTTTGATACACGATGAGCTCGTTGATTCCGTCGCCGGAGAGATCGGCCGCCAGCAGCGCGGACGGTGCGGCTCCGACCAGCGCCGGCACTTTGGAAAAATCCGGACCCGGCGCCGGAGCGGGTTGAGTTGCCGGCGGCAACAGGGTGAACCTGCCGTCGGTCAGCTTGAGATCAAACAGCCGCTCGTCGCGGCGAACGCACGGAGGCCCGCCAACCTCGCCGACGGCCTTCACCGTCTTATCCTGCCAGATCGGTTGCAGCTCGCCCTTGTTCACTTTCAATAGGCAGGCGCCCTGGAGGATTTCCCGTGCGGGGTCGGTGGTCATGTCGGCCGGAATTTCGGATCGCCCGTCACCATCCACGTCGGCGCAACGGACGGCCACCGCGCCGGGATAACGATATTTCATCTCGCCGGTCAAAGCGTCATACGCGCGGATCAGCCAGTTTTCCTCCCCCTCCGAATGGAACATCGCAACGACGATTTCCAGCCGGCCGTCACCGTCCAGATCGGCGTAGGGCGGCTCCGGCCAGGTGGTGGCGACTTTCTGGGTGGTCACGCTTTCCGGCCAACCGTGGTGCCAAGCCTTTTCCATTTTGCCGCCGCGGTTCAAGAGGACTTCGTGATGCTGAGCGAAGTTGGCGATGCATAGAAAATCCTCGCGGCCGTCACCGTCCAGATCGACAAATCGGATCAGCCCATAGCTGCGTATGTTGGCGGGGGCAACGTCCCATTCGACGAAATGCTTCACCCGCCCGGTAAACACGTCGAGGAACCACATCCGACTGTGGGTTTCGATCACCAATTCTTTGATTTGGTCCCCATCAAGATCGGCTTGCAACAGAGAGGGGAAACACGTGTAGTGATCGAAATCGTAGCGCCATTTCTGTTGTGGCGCGTCCGCGCCCGACGGCCAATCGAACAGGGCGATATAACCGTTGTCTTTTTCCGGCGGGTAGCCTTGCATGAGGACGACGATCTGCTTGGAGGCGGTGCCGGGCCAATAATGGTCGGCGTACAGATACCAGGCGTAGGACATGGGATCAACGTCATAGCGCCAGAGCAAGCGACCATCGTCGGCGGAAAGCAGGACGGCCGCCGGATAAGGCGCGCCGGGGCGGCTGGCCGTGAGGAGTATTTCTTCCTGTCCGTCGTGATTGAGGTCTTCCGCGGCGGTAATACTGTTGAAGTTGAGGCCGGCGGGATGGGATTGCCAGAGCAGCTTTCCCGTGGTGTCATAACAGAATAGGGCCCCGGAAGCGAAACAAACGCCGCGCTCGGCGGGACGGTCTTGTCGCGTAATCGGGATTATCGCCGGCCGCGAACGGTCCAGCTCCAGGCGGGCCAACTCCTGCGGCGGTTTCGTCATCGCCCCGGGCAACGGCTGAAACGCAGTCAGATGCGCATCATGCCGCGGCTCCGGCCAGTCGCCCGCGGCCATCAGCAGGCCGGCGCAGCCGAGATGAAAAACCACCAGGGCGGACCAGATCGTGCGCAAGGCAATTCCTCCAAAAGCGTGAATCATATAGAAGCGAACGGGCGTGAACAAACCAATGAATGATTCCGAAAAGCATGACCACCCGCTATTCGCAGCGCACGAATAATACGGCGGAACCACTGTTGGTTATTTCACTCACTGTGGTTTTGCATGGCTGCGGTTTGGATAAGGTCCAATGATGATCGACGAGAGCATAAGAGTCAGAACTTGTCCCGTTTTGTTCCCGCGTTGTGGTCATTAAAGAGGTGAGGGTTGATCGTTATAGGCCGGCTGCGATGGATCGAACGGGTCGAGTAGTGTCCCGCCTTTTCTTTTCGTGAGTGATGAAAGCGTACTTCTGGGCCGGCCTTAATCCCTGTGTGGATCGATTTTGGCCTGCCGGAAAATTGCCCGCAACGTACCCGGACAAATATCACCGGCGTGAACGGGTACCGTAACCCGGCGACCGTCTGGATGGAGGAAGGAAGGATTTATGGCTGCCTATCTGATGGTCTTCGATAAAACCGTTCCGGCGAAGAAGAACGATGACCTCCCGAGCTTTCATTGGCCGAAGCTTGCTCATGGGCGGCCCACAAGGACTGACGTGGACACCGTTTCATCCAACGGTATCGGTTCACCGTGCTTGATCATGCTGGCCAGGTGGCATTCGATGGCTTCGCGGGCATGCTCCCTGGACGAATCAAGGTCATCACCATACGTAACGCAACCGGGCAAGGCCGGCACGGTCACGGTGAACCCACCCTCCGGCTCGGGGGTGAGGATGACCGTGTATTGACTGACAGGAACTTTGAGTTTTCGTGGTCGAGGACGTTTCATGATATCCGACCTCGTATAGAAAAAGCGAACACGTTTTATACAAGTGACATATTCATGGTACACCTGCCGGCTCATCAGGACAAGGTTGATCAGGGCCATTGGCTGATTTTACTTGATAGATCGTTATAGTGACCCCGTGTGACCGGCATCGGCATCCAGAGACTTATTCAGCCATGCAGAACCCTATTCGGTCACCAGGATGGTTTCGAAGCCGCTGGTAGCGGGTCGGAAATAGAAGGTAATCACGCCGTCGCAGGTGTAGTTGCCGGCGGTGGCATAACGCTGCGTACCGTAGCCCATCTGCTCGCCTTCCGTGCCGAGGAGTAGCCCGCCCAGTGTGCCGACGGCCGCCGCCTGGCTGCACGGAATGGTGACCGAGTCGCTGTCGTTGGGTGGAATGGTCCCCTGGCCGCTCAGGCCGATCCCCTCCGTCACCCGGTTTTCGGGCACGAACAGAACGGTGGTCAACTGGCTCAAGGGCAGGTCCGCCGGTACCGTGGGGGCCACGTAAAACTGCACGTCCAGGCCATACTTGGTTTCGTTGATGAACCGGACAGTGATGGTATCGACCGGAATCACCGGATCGGTGGTGTCAGAGGGTTCCGAAGTCCCCCCACCTCCGGTGTTCACATCGATATTTACCGGGCAACTGGGGATACTCATTAAAAAACCACTGGAAATACAGAAAGCCCAACCGGCCAAAGAATGCCACATGGGTACGCCTCCTTAACAAATCGACATAGCATCCCCCCTAACCCCAACCGGCCTATCATCGGCAAAAAACGGGGTTTTACTGTTCAAATTGTCCGCCATCGGCCACCAAGGATTCCCTTGGCCACTCCAGGTCGTTGACACCCGCTTCGCTCTAAATATAATGGCAAGCTGAACTTCCTGTAACCGGCGCCAGGAGCGCCGACGGCTGGAGTCTGACCTGATGGCTGATCTGGCCTTGCGCGATGTCACCAAGATCTACCCGCAAGGCGTGACTGCCGTCACCGGGTTCAGCTTGGAGGTGCGCGATCGGGAGTTTATTGTTCTGCTCGGCCCTTCCGGGTGCGGTAAAAGCACCATTCTCCGGCTGATCGCGGGATTGGAACGTCTGACGGCCGGCTCGATCTTTATCGACGGCCGACAAGTCAATACAATGCCACCGCGGGAGCGGGACGTAGCCATGGTGCCGCAGAGTTTCGCCCTGTACCCGCACCTGACCGTGCGGGACAACGTGGCGTTTGCTCTCAAAGTTCGGCGGACGAGCCGGCAGGAAACCGCCCGACGGGTTGAGTCGACGGCTGACCGATTGGGGATCATGGATTTGCTGGATCGCCGTCCAGGAACGTTGTCCGGTGGTCAACGTCAGCGGGTCGCCTTGGGCCGGGCGATGGTTCGCTCGCCCCGGGTGTTTTTAATGGATGAGCCGCTCAGCAACCTGGACGCCGGCTTGCGGATCCAGATGCGTAGCGAGCTGAAACGGCTGCAGCAGCAGTCGCCAGTCACGACCGTTTATGTAACCCATGACCAGGAAGAGGCTTTGAGCCTCGGGGACCGGGTGGCGGTCATGAAAGAGGGTCGGCTCCTGCAGTGCGGCGATCCGGTCGAGGTGTATGAGCGTCCGGCCAACCGGTTTGTGGCCGGCTTTATAGGCGTACCTACGATGAATTTTATCGAGGGACGGATTTTCGCCGAGGGCGGCTCTCTATACTTTGACGAAGGATCGGTTAAAATCAGGCTACCGGATCGTTTTTCCGCCGCCTTGGCCGGCCGGCTGGATCAGCCAATGGTATTGGGTATTCGCCCGAGGGCTTTTTCGCCGGAGGCAGGTAGCGGGGCGGTGAATGAACATAACGTCCTTGATTTGACGATACATACGATCGAGCCATTGGGTGACGGAATGGACATCGTCGCCCGGACCGCCGCGGGGCACTGGATCACGATCCGCGGGTTGCTTGATCGGAGTTTACAAGAAGGGATGCATCGCAGGATGCGTCTGGACATGGACCAGGTTCATGTTTTCGAGCTGGGAGAAGAAGGTGTGAATGTTTGCCTGAACAGGTCCGGAGATGTTTTCCGTGCACGGTGAAGGAACCAAGCACGGACGGCATGGCCTGAGGGCGAGCCAATCGCGCATCGCGAGGAGGTCCAAGATGCGTTGAGAATGGTCGCACACCTGGTGGCCGGTCCCGCGCGGGTCGGCGGCTCGAAAAGTGGGTCCGCAAGGAAGTCCCACTTTTTTATTTTATGGAATACCGAGGAACGCCGCATGAATGCTGATTTAGTGCGTATCGTGGACAGTATCTCCCGCGACAAGAATATCGAGAAGGACGAGGTCTTCGCGGACTTGGAGCAGGCCATGATCTCGGCCGTCCGCAAGGCCCACGGCCAGACGGACGAGGTGAACGTCCAAATCGATCGTCTGACGGGGGATATCACCGCGCTGAGGAACGGCCAGCCGATCGATATGCGCGAACTCGGGCGGATCGCCGCCCAAACGGCCAAGCAGGTGATGATCCAGAAAATCCGCGAGGCCGAACGCGGCAGCATCTACGAGGAGTTTCTGGCCCGTAAAGGAACGGTTGTGACCGGTACGATCGCTCGCCAGGAAGGCGGTGCCCTGATCGTCAACCTCGGCCGCGCCGAGGGTTTTCTCCCGAAAAGCGAACAGATTCCGGGCGAAACCCACCATCCGGGTGAGCGGATCCGCTGCCTGATCCTCGATGTCCGCGAAGCGCCCCACCAGGTCAAGATCGTGCTGAGTCGCTCACATCCGGAGTTCATCCGTCGTCTGTTCGAGCTGGAAGTGCCCGAGGTGGCGGAGCGGATCATCGAAATCAAGGAACTGGCTCGCGAGGCCGGCTACCGAACCAAAATCGCGGTATCGAGTATCGATGCGAAGGTGGACGCGGTCGGGGCCTGCGTTGGAGTGCGGGGCAGCCGGATTAAAAATATCGTGGTCGAACTGGGTGGTGAGAAGATCGACATCGTACGCTGGAATGAATCCTCGCAGATTCTAATCGGCAACGCCCTCAAGCCCGCCGAGGTGACCGAGATCGCCCTGTGTTTCGAGTTGAGCCGGGCGACCGTGGTCGTAGCCGAGGACCAGCTTTCGCTGGCCATCGGCAAGCGGGGGCAAAATGTCCGTCTGGCCGCCCGTCTGACCGGCTGGGACATCGATATCCTGACCCCGGCGGAATACAACCGTAACCTCGACCAGTTGGAAAAGACGTTGACGGCCATCGAGGGCATCGACAGCGACAAGATCGCCAAGATGGTGGCCCTCGGGATCGTTTCCCTGTCCGACGTCGAGGAGGTGGGGACCGAGCCGTTGATCAAGGACCTGGCCCTGACTCCTGAGATGGCCGAACAGGTGGTGGCCATCGCGAGCGAGGCGGCCAAGCGGGTGGCCGCCGAAAACGCGGAAGAGGCGGCTCGTAAGCGAATGCTTGCCGAGCAGGAAGCGGCCGAAGGCTTCGCCGAAAAGGACACGACGCCGGATGAGGGGACTCCTGCATCCGAAGCGGGAACCGTCGCCACGGAGATGGCCTCCGAGTCGCCACCGGCCGCCGCCGTGTCGGCGGAAAAGGAACGGGAAACCGAGGAAGGATAACGCCGTAAACAGGGTCCGGTGAAAAATTCGGCACATGCGGCAAAATGGTGTGTGTACACGAAACAAGCTCTTCGTTATGAGCAGGGAGATCGGCTTTGGCGGATAAATTGCGGGTCCACATATTGAGCAAAGAGTTGGGCGTCACCAGCAAGGCCATCGTCGCGAAATGCCAAAGCGAGGGCGTTGAGGGTATCACCAACCATATGTCGACGGTCTCGGCCGGTCTGGCCGAAACGATACGGGAGTGGTTCAGCCAAGGTGAGCATCAGACGGCCGTCGAGGAGGCCGCCCCGGTGGACCTGGATAAGGTCAAAGCCCGGCGGCGACCGTCGCGAAAGAAAAAGAAGGAAGCTGAACAACCCACCGAGGCGGTTGCGGAACATAAAGAGCAGGGTCCAGCGACGGCCATCGCTGAACCGGCAGTACCTGAGGTGACACCGGCAAGCACCGAGGAAATCCCGGTACCGGTGGAAACTTCCGTGGCGGTGGCGGAAATGCCGCCGGCGGAGATTACTCCCTCGGAGCCGTCCCCGCCGGATAAGGCGGTCGCCATTTTGACCGAGACTGGCCCGGCGACGACGCCGATCGCCCCGGAAGCTCCGCCCGTTCGTGCCCCGCGCGAAAAGAAGAAAGCCGAACCATTGGCTCCGGCCGCCAAAGCCCCCGAAGAGAAGCCGCCGATCAAACCGGCCGGCCCGCAGAATATTCCCGCTCCGGCGCAGATGAAAGGGCCGCGCGTGGTGGGCTTTGCCAAGCCCGATCCTATTCGTCCGCCGACCCCGCGACCGCGTGAACGAACTCCCAATCTGCTCGAAACCTTCGAGGATACCGACCTCGGAATACCCGGCGGACGCAAGGGTGGCAAAGGCAAGGGGGCCATCAAGGAATCCCCCACCCGCCGCACCCGTCACCGGGTCAATCCCCGTCGGTCGGTTACTTCATTGAACGAGGTCGGGGAACGCCTGCGTGAATGGAACGACCGTGATCTGCTTGAACGTCAGGAACGCCTGATGGCCGCCACCGGACGCGGCATCCATGCCCGGCGCGCCTTGGATAAGGCCGCCGCCGAGCACCCTCATGTCGTTGCCCCGCGGAAAACCAAGGCCCAGATCAAGGAACCGATCGTCCTGCATGAACTCTGTGCGGCGACGGGCATCGGCATGTTGCAATTGATGCCCCGTCTGAAAAAAGAACTGGATATCATGATCAATCGAAACACGGTGGTTCCCGCCGACCTGGCGTCGTTAATCATGCTTGATTTCGGCGTTGAGCTGGAAGTGGTCAAACCCAAGAGCAAGCTGGAGGAACTGCGCGAGGTTTTCGCTCAGTATCCCCGGAATAACCTTAAACCCCGCCCGCCGGTCGTCACCATGCTCGGCCATGTCGACCACGGAAAAACCTCGTTGCTGGATGCCATCCGCAAGACCCACGTCGCGGAGGGCGAGGCCGGCGGCATTACCCAGCACATCGGGGCCTATCGCGTGCAGCGTGACGGGCTCTCGGTGACTTTCCTCGATACGCCGGGGCATGAGGCTTTCACGGCCATGCGCGCACGAGGGGCCCATGTCACCGACGTGGTGGTTCTTGTGGTGGCCGCCGACGACGGTCTGATGCCCCAAACCATCGAGGCCATCAACCATGCCCGCGCCGCCAACGTAACCATCGTGGTGGCCTTGAACAAAATAGACCTGCCGGGCGTGGATATCAATAAGATTTACGGTCAACTGTCGGAGATGGGCCTGGCCCCCACGGAGTGGGGTGGGGATACCGACGTGGTCAAGACCTCCGCGATCACCGGTCAGGGCGTTGACGAACTGATCGCCCATCTGGGTATGCTGACGGAACTGCTCGATCTTAAGGCCGACCCGACCGTCCCGGCCACCGGAGTGGTCTTGGAAGCCCAAATGCAAACCGGAATGGGCCCCCTCGCCCGGGTGCTGGTCAAGGAAGGTACTCTG
>CAYNYK010000068.1:0-17970 GCA_964401335.1 uncultured Planctomycetales bacterium | reverse complement strand
ATGCGCGACGACCGCGGGCGACGCATCCAGGAGGCGACTCCGGGGATGCCCGTCGAAGTAGCCGGTCTCGATGAAGTGCCCGGTGCCGGGGACAGCTTCTATGTCGTCGAATCGCTCCAGCGGGCCAAGGAAATCGCCGAGGAAACCCGACAACTGCAACGCCGTGATTCCCTCAGCCAGATGCGCAAACCACAAACCCTGGAAGACCTGCTCCGTCAGCGCGAAAACGGGGCGATCCCCGAGTTGAACCTGATTTTACGGGCGGACATGCAGGGTAGCGTCGACGCTCTGCTCAAGGCCCTCAAGGAAATCCCGACCGACGAGGTCAAGTTGAATTTCCTCCATACCGGGGTGGGCACGATCACCGAAAGCGACGTGGTCTTGGCCCAGGCGAGCGGGGCCCTGATCGTCGGATTCAACGTGACCGCTGATCCGGCCGCGCAAAAGATGGCCGAGATCGAGGGCGTGGATATCCGTTTGTATCGGATCATCTACAACCTGCTCGACGATATCCGGCACGCCCTGGAAGGCCTGCTGCCCAAGGACAAGAGCGAGGAACTCCGCGGCAAGGCGGAAGTGCGGGAGATTTTCAACCTCTCGCGGATGGGCGTGGTCGCGGGCTGCATGGTCACCGACGGACTGATCAATCGTAGTCATTGCGTGCGGGTGATTCGCGATGGCAAGATCATTTTGCCGACCGCCGAGGATGTCAAGCACGGTCGCCATCGGACCATGAGCTCGCTGCGACGTTTCAAGGACGACGTTCGCGAGGTGCGGGCGGGCATGGAATGCGGCCTGCGCGTGGAGGACTTTACGGATATCAAGCCTGGAGACGTGGTGGAGGCGTATGAAGTGGTGGAGGTGGCCCGCAAGCTGTAGGCGCTACGTCGTCGCGGCGGCAGGACCGCGTATCATCCGGGTCAAGTAACCCCGACGGCCGATCCGACGTCGGCGGAGCGGGGGATGCGCATGAGTCAGATGGTGATCGGGGCGTTGAACTTGAAATTGGCGATCTTCGAGGCCGTCACCCTCAAGGACAAGCGCCGGGTGGTCAACAGTCTCAAAGAACGCCTGATCGGGAAATTCCGCGTTTCGGTCGCGGAAGTCGGCGCACTCGACCGCCGGCAACAGGCCGAACTGGGCGTGGCCCTGGTGGCCAACGATCGCCGGTTCGTGGAGAGCTGCCTGGATAAAATCGTGGATTACGTCCGCCTGGACCGTTCGGCGTCGCTGGTGGACTGGGAAATAGAGGTATTTTGAAATCGCCGCCCGGCCGCGGCTCCGTCCGTCGGCCTGATCGGCGGCTAATGTCCGCGGTAAAGCCATGAGATCGCATCGGCCGGAAAGAGTGGGCAACGTCATCCGCCAGATCGTCGGCGAGGCCATCGCCAGCCGCCTGAGCGATCCGCGCATCGAAACCCTCACCTCCATTACCCGTGTGGAAGTCACCGCGGACCTGGAATACGCCAAGGTGTTTGTCAGTGTCATGGGCTCGACCGGGGCGGCTCAGCGTACGCTGGCCGGCCTCAGGTCCGCCCGCGGATATGTCCGCCAGATGGTCGCTCGGGAACTGCCGCTCCGCCAGTGCCCGAAAATCAGCTTCCATCTGGATGAATCACTGAAGAAGGCAGCGGAAACCCTCCGGTTGATCGAGAAGGTGATGGGTGAGACCGCGGTCCGGAATCCACTCCCGGACCAGGACGAATCGGCGCCGTTGGCGCCCGGGGGAGATGGCGCATGAAGCACGGCGGTGAATATGCCAAACAGATCAAGAAACTGTTCCAGCAATTGATACGCAAGTTCGGCAAGCCTTCGCCCGGCGAGCCGGGTGATCCCATCGAACAGTTGATGATCGGAATCATGGCCGAATGCACCACGTTCCACAGGGCCCACCTCGCCTTTCGCAAGGTCCGTGAGCAGATGGTTGACCTCAACGATCTGCGGGTCACTCCGCCTTTCGAGCTCGCTCGACTGATCGGCGAGGGGGTCCCGCTGGCCGCGGCCAAGGCCCGGCGCATGATCCAAACCCTGAACGCCGTTCGCGTCCGCCAGGATACGATGGACCTTTCCTTCCTGCGACAGCGCAGCCGTCGCGAAGCGCGCGAATATCTTGAATCGCTGGAAGGGGCCGGACCCTATGCGGCGGCCTACGTGGTGCTCTACAGTCTCGGGGGACACGCCATCCCCGTCGACGCGTTGACCGTCTACGTCTTGCGTAAGGAGGGAATCGTTGACCCCATGGCCAGCGTGAGCGAGGTGCAGGGGTTCCTCGAAAGGCACATCAGTGCCAGCGATGCGCCTGTTTTCAGCGATTTGCTGAACCGATATGTCAACAGCAAAGCGGGCCGGGTCTCGGTGGAGGAGCTGCCGGCATTGCTCGCTCCTCCACCCGCGGAACCGCCTCCGCCGGCCGAACCGGAGTCGCCGGCCCCGGCCGAGGCCACCGCCCAATCGGCCAAGAGTAACAAGGTGGCCGCCAAACCCGCCGCTCCACCGACCGAAGAACCCAAACCGGCGGCAAGATCCAATAAAAAGTCCGCCGCCCGGGCCTCAAGGCCGGCGGCCTCGAAAACCGCTAAATCCGAGAAACCGAAACTACGCAAAAAGAAATAACCCACGACATGAGCAACAGGCATGGAAGGAGACCCAGCAGGTGAGTAAAGAGCATATACTTCAACTTGGCATTCCCAAAGGCAGCTTGGCCGATTCCACCGTTGATCTTTTTCGCCGGGCCGGCTTCAACCTGAATATCTCTTCGCGCGATTACTACCCCTCCATTGATGATGGGGAGATCCGCTGTGTCATGTTCAGGGCCCAGGAGATGAGCCGTTACGTGGAGGACGGCGTCCTCGACGCGGGGCTGACCGGTTACGACTGGATTCGTGAGAACAACAGCGACGTGCATGAGGTTTGCGAGCTGGTCTACTCCAAGGCGACCGCCCTTCCGGCCCGCTGGGTTTTGGCCGTCCCCGTCGAATCCCCTATCCAGAAATTACGTGATTTTGAGGGTAAAATCATCGCCACCGAAATGGTCAACGTTACCCGCCAATTCTTCCAGGACAAAGGCGTGAACGTGCGGGTGGAATTCAGTTGGGGGGCCACCGAGGTCAAGGCTCGATTGGTGGACGGTATCGTGGAATTGACCGAAACCGGCTCATCCCTGCGGGCCAACAACCTGCGCATCGTGGACACGATCCTCAGTTCGACCACGCGGCTGATCGCCAACCACAAGAGCTACGCCGAGCCCTGGAAGCGGGAGAAAATCGATTCGCTGGCGTTACTATTGCGCGGGGCCATCGAGGCCCGGGCCAAGGTCGGCCTTAAATTGAACGTTGCCCGCAATCATTTGGACCAAGTGTTGGCCTTGTTGCCGGCGGAATTGTCCCCTACCGTTTCCGCCTTGGCCGACACGCATTACGTGGCCGTCGAAGTCATCCTGGAAGGCGAAACCGAGCGCCGACTTGTGCCTCAGCTGCAACGGGCGGGGGCCTCCGGCATCATCGTCTATCCTTTGAATAAGGTTATCCCGTAAACCCGGTGAATCATGCCCCGACACCTTTGCCATGGCCGCAGACTTCACGGCCCCTGTCGTGCAAATACGAGCCTGTTGATGTGTTTGCTGATCGGACTGGCCGGCTGTGCCACGCTGGACACCTCCGGCGGTTTCGACGATATCGAGTTGTTCAAACCCATACCTTTGCCGCCCGATTTTGATCGAGCCAAGGCCACCATGCCCCTGGCCCGGATTCCGGGCGATCCGCCCATGCCCCAAACTCCGAGCACCGCACCGAGTCCCGAACCTCACAAGCAAGTTCAGCGGCACATGCAGGAAGCCCGTCGCCTCTTCGCCGAGCAACGTTTCAGCGAAACCATCAGCGAACTGGAAAAAGCCCTGCGCTACGAATCAGGCCATTACGAGGCGTATCGTCTGATCGCCGTGGCCCGTGCCCTCCTGGGCAACGAGACTTCCGCCCGTTTTTATGCACAGCGTGCCTTAACCCTCAAGCCGGACGATCTGACCTGTCATTTCCTGCTTGCGTGGCTGGCCGACCGCGAACAAAAAACCGAAGATGCCTTGCGCGGTTACCGGCTGGCCCTGAAATGTCCCGACGACGATCCGGTGTATCGCGTGTTGACCCATTATTACCTCGGCCTGTTGTTGGATCGCGAGGGGTACTATGCGGCCGCTATCGATCAGTGGCGGGCTTTCGATGCCGGTATTGACACTTTGGGTGAGCGGGTCAAGGAAAACCCGGACTTGGCCACCATTGTCCGGCTCCATCGCGTGCCCGTCCTGGTACGCATGGCCCGAGCCCAGGATTTGCTCGGGCAATACGCCGAGGCGGCCGAGGGTCTGGCCCGGACGGTGGACAAGATGCCCGAGGATGCTTCCTTGCGGCTCGAACTGGTACGCCACCTGGTGCTCGCCCATCGAATCGACGAGGCCACCCGCCAAGCCCGTCGTTTCCTGCAGGACAGCAACGGCAGCGTCGAGGCCGTCAAGCTGTTGTTGGCCGTGTATTATCATATCGGGCGGCCGCGGGAAGGACTGCGCGAGGTTAAACAACTGCTCGCCGGTCGGCCCGATGATCTGCAACTCGCCCTGATCTACACCGAAGCTCTGATGGCCGCTCATCAATACGACCAGGCCGCCGCCGAACTGGAGACCTGGGCCGGGCGTTTCCCCGACGAGGTGACCATTCGGTGGCGACTGGCGGAGGTATATCGCATTCGTGGTCACTGGTCGCCGTGGTTGAACATTCTGGTCGGCGTCTTGGCCGCCGAGCCCGCCGATGATCCCGCCATCGAGCAAGCCCTTGATCGCCTCACGTCGGAACAGGCGGAAAAGATCGTGGAGCAAGCCGAGAAAGCCACGATTTTGCGAAAGGAACCGAGCCAGGCCGCCGCTCTCGATTTCCTTGCCGGCAGTCTTTGCGATCGGCTGGAGCGCGTCGAGCAGGCCCGGGAACTTTTTCAGCGATCCCGCCGGACCCGTCCGGAATATCTACCACCTTTGATCGGCGAGGCCCGGCTTGATATCCGGCGGTGTCGTTGGTCCGAGGCCATCGAAACCATCAAGGCAGCCGATCAAAACCTTGCCCAGCCGGACCACCGTCTGCATACGCTTCTCGGCCAATGCTATGAAGGTCTGGATCGGATTGAACAGGCTGTCGCTGCTTACGAAAAAGCCATTCAACTCCACTCCCTGAATACCCGGGCCATGTTTCTGCTCGGCCGCCTGTACGAACGAATCGGGGTCCTGCCCAAGGCCCGCCAGTATTACCAAGCCGTGGTTGCCATCGAACCGGACCATTTGCCCGCACGCGAAGCCTTGACCCAGAATTACATGAATCAGTTGCAGGAATTCCTTCGTCCCGATGAGCGTAATGAAATCCAGAAACGCCTGCTGACCGAACTCAGGGAGTTGGAGGCCCGCGGTCCCCACGCGCCGGCCACCCAGCGGACGGCCGCCCTGTTCCGTTACCTGTTTTTGGCTACCCAGGACGAAAACCGTCAAACGCGGTATGTCCAGACGCTCTCCCAACTGGCCGACGATTTCCCGGACGACCTGCGTACCCATGAGTTGCTGGCCACCACTCTTTTCGCTTTCCGCGCTTACCCGGATGCCGCCGTTCGCGTGGAAGAGATGCTTAAACGCGATCCATACAGCGCCACGGCCAATGAGTTACGTTACCTGCTCTTGATCCGCGATCTGAAATTCACCGAGTCGATCCAGCATCTCCAAAAAATCCTGCAATGGTATCCAAATCGCGCCGCCTGGATTCAAACCCTGGCCAACCTCTACCTCTTGGACCGCCGATACGACGAGGCCATTGCCTTGTGGGAACGTCTGCTGTCGCTCGAAGGTGTCGAGGAACGGCGAATCATTTTTCACGGTCAATTACTGCGGGTTTACCAACTGGCCAAGCGCTTCGACGAGGCCCGCGAACGGATCAACGGCTGGATGGCCGGGGCAGGCAAAAGCCAGCGTAAATGGTACATGTTGCGTCTTTGTCTGATTGACCTGGCCGCCAAGGATTACGCGCGGTGCATCGAGAACTGCCGTCAATGGCTGGCCAACGATCCCGACAATCCCGATCTGCGCAGTTGGTTGCTGCTGTCCTTGCGACAGGCGGGGCGGTTCGACGAGGCCGCCCTGACAGCCTTGAACTGGTTGTCCGCTCAGCCCGACGACTCCTTTATCATCGACAGCCTGGCCCATGTGCTCATCGCCGCCCGCCGCTACGACGAGGCGATCGAATTGCTGGTCAACCAACTGGCGGCTTCCGACAAACTTGAAAACCAGTTAATGGCCCTCGACAAACTGGTCAATGCTCATATTCAGGCCGGCCACTATGCGGAGGCCATCACCGCCGCGGAGGATATGATCGCCCGCGACCAGCGGCCTTACGCGGAAAAACTCGAACTGTACGAAAAACTGGGGGGTATCTACACCGAAGCCAAACGTTTTGACGAGGCGGTCAGCCATTACCACACGATGCTTCGCCAGGCCGAGTCGGACCAGGAAAAGGCGTTGCTGCTTCGTCGTATCGCCTTCGTACACCAACGCCAGGGTCGGCTCGATCTGACCCTCGCCCGCCTGCGCGAGGCCTACGATCTGGCCCCCGCCGACATCGGAATTAACAACGATCTGGGCTATACGCTGGCGGACATGGGCCGGGACCTGGACGAGGCCGAGCGGATGACAAAACTGGCGGTAGGCGAGGAATTCATGCAGGCGGCCTATCTGGATAGTCTGGGCTGGGTGATGTACAAAAAAGGTCGGATGGCCGACGCCCGGCTCTGGCTGGAGCGGGCCCGGGCCCTGGAGAACGGGGAGGATCCGATTATCTTCGATCACTTGGGCGATGTATACTGGCGGCTGGGCGAGCGGGAGCAGGCCATGGAAACTTGGCAAAAAGCCATACAAATCCAGGCTGAACAGCAGGACGAAATGAACACGGAACCGGACGAGAAGGTCATGGCCGTGATCCGTGCGAAACTGGAAGAGGCTCGACAGGGCGGTGCACCCCAAGTGGCCACCCTGCCGGCGACGGGAGAATAGGACGATGGCTGGACATTCCCATTGGGCACGAATCAAGCGCAAAAAAGGAGTCACGGATGCTCGGCGGGGGCGACTGTGGAGTAAACTGGCCCGTTGTATCATTGTCGCGGCCCGTGCCGGCGGAGGTGATCCGTCGGCCAACCTTGCCCTGCGTTATGCGATCGACAAGGCCAAGCAGGCCAACATGCCCAAGGACACGATCGAAAACGCGATCAAGAAAGGCGCGGGCGGCACGGAAGGCGCCAATTACGAAACCGTTTTCTATGAAGGCTATGGGGCCGGCGGCGTGGCCATCCTGTGCGAGGCCCTGACCGACAACCGCAATCGCACCGCGCCGGAGGTCAAAAAGATCTTTGAAAGGGCCGGCGGGAGCCTGGGCGGTGCCGGTTGCGTCCAGTGGATGTTCTCGAACAAAGGGCAGGTGGCGGTTTCGGCCGCCGACGCCGACGAGGACAAGATCGCCGAAATCGCCTTGGAAGTCGGGGCCGACGATTACAAACGTAGCGACGAAGTATGGGAGTTAACCTGCGAGCCGGGCGTTTTCGAGCCTCTGCGTGAAGCCTTGGCCGCCGCCGGGATTACTCCCGTTTCGGCGGAGTTGGCCATGGTGCCGGCCAACACCGTGCCCGTCGACGCCGAGAACGGCCGTAAGGTCCTCCGGCTGGTCGAGGAGCTCGAGGAGCACGACGACGTGCAGAACGTCTATTCCAATATCGAGCTTTCCCGTGACGTGATGGCCGCCATGGAAGAGTAAAAACGTCTGGAAAACCGCCGCCAGTTGTGTTAAAGTAGGGCGTCGGCCGCTACGGGAGCGGCTTTTTTGATGGCAGAGACTAAAACCATGCCTGAAGTGTCGGTTGACAAGGTGGCCGCGTGCGGGGTCGTCGGGGCGGGCGGGGGCGGGTTCCCTACCCATGTCAAACTCAAGGCCAAGGCGGAAATGATTCTGCTGAACGCCGCCGAGTGCGAACCCCTGCTGCATAAGGACAAGGAGATGCTCCGCTGCTACCCCGAGCAGGTCATCGCCGGGCTGGATCAGGCCCGCCAACTGGTCGGGGCCGCGGAGGCGGTCATCGGCATCAAGTACAAGTATCGCGACGTGATCGAGCTGCTCGCCGCCAAGCTGCCGCCGCGCATGCGCATCGCCGAGCTGTCGGACAGCTATCCGGCCGGCGACGAATTCGTCCTCGTTTACGACGTGACCGGCCGGATCATCCCGCCCGGCAAGATTCCGCTGGCCGTCGGCTGCGTGGTCATCAACGTGGAAACCGCCTACAACATCGCCCGGGGCGTGCCCGTGACCGAAAAGTTTCTGACCGTCGCCGGGGCGGTGGCCGAGCCGTTGACCTTGCGCGTACCGGTGGGGATCACCTTCGCCGAGGCTATCAAGATGGCCGGCGGCGCGACCGTGGACGATCCGGCCATCCTGGTCGGCGGAGTCATGATGGGTCGGCTGGCGAGCGGTTTGGACGAACCGGTAACCAAGACGACCGGCGGCCTGATCGTGCTCGGGCGCGATCATCAGTTGATCCAGCGTTACTCCAAGACCTGGAAATCCATCGCCCGGATCGGGGCCAGTGCGTGCGATCAATGTTCGTTCTGCACCGAGTTCTGCCCGCGCTACCTGCTCGGCCATCCGATCGAACCGCACAAGGCCATGCGCTCGCTGGGGTTCAACATGGCCGGCGAGGCGAATACCATCGGCACTCTGTTCTGCTGCGAATGCAACCTGTGCACGATGATGGCCTGCCCGGAAGACCTCGACCCGAAAAATGTATGCACGCAGAATAAACGGCGGCTCATGGCCGAGGGTCGCAAGTGGGAGATCGAGCCGGTCGAATCGCGGCCGCAGTTGCACTTCGGCAACCGCCGGGTGCCCATCGGACGGCTGATCCGCAAACTCGGGCTGGCCGAATTTCAGAATAAAGGCCCGATGCGCGAGACGAATTATCAGCCGCGGCGGGTGGTGTTGCCGCTGAAGCAGCATGCCGGCGCGCCGGCCCAGGCGACGGTCAAGGCCGGCGATATGGTGAAGGTCGGCGACGTGGTCGGCCGCCCGGCCGAAGGCAAGTTGGGAGCGGTCATTCACGCGAGCATCGCCGGGCGGATCAGCGCCGTCGGCGACGCGGTGGTTATAGAAGCATAACGTGGACGAATCATGGAAAACAAAACAAGACTTGAAGCGATCGGCATGATGGAAGTGACCAGCGTGGGCGTCGGGTACCAGGTACAGGACGCCATGCTCAAGGCCGCGGATGTGTCCCTCGTATTGGGGCGAACGATTTGCAGCGGCAAATACATCAACGTGATCACCGGAACCGTGGCGGCGGTGAACGCGGCAGTGGAGGCCGGCCTCGGTGCCGCTCCCGACGGCGTGATCGACCACATGGTGATCCCCAACGTCCACGAGAGCGTGTTCCCCGCATTGGCCCAGTCCGTGCAACTCGAACCGAAGCAGGCCAAGGCCCTCGGCGTGGTCGAGTCCTTTTCGACGGCCAGCATTCTCGAAGCGGCGGACGCGGCCGCCAAAGCCGCCAACATCACCCTGTTCCGCATTCACCTGGCCATGGCTCTGGGAGGCAAGGGCTTCTGCCTGATGACCGGCTCGGTCTCCGATGTCCAGAACGGCGTCGACGTAGCCGCCGACATCGTCCGCGAAAAAGGCCTCCTCGTCTCCGCCGTGGTCATCCCCGGCCCGAGCAAGGAACTCTTCGCGGAATATATCTGATCCACCGGTTGGCAAAACCCGCGCCGGATAGTTCTACCTCCTTTTAAGCTTCGTTCTCTTGGTATCGCTAGCAAGCAAGACTCCCTTTTTGCCGTGGTTGCCGGGGCATTGCTCATTTGATTTCCGAATTCAGCCAATTTTTTGTGGCAGCCAAGCCCATGCAAGCGGCTACATAAGGGGTCCGCGACACTCCAGGTGACCTGTTCTGTTTTCAATCGGTAGCGGGTACAAACCGGAAACAGACCGCTTCAAGCGGTCTTTCCCCGCCACGGGCGGGTAAACTGCGTCGGTAGGGTTGGTTATTCGTATTCGTATTTCACGATCCAGGGATCCTGGGTCCGGGTTTGCCAGGCGCGGAGGCGCTTGCGCAGATCGTTCAGCACCTCGGCATGGGCGGGATTCTGCGCCAGATTGTTGAGCTCGGCGGGATCGTTCGCCAGATCGTACAACTCTTCCTTCGGACGATGGAGATAGGCCTCGATGTTTCGCTGGCCGTAGAGGGTGTCGCCGCGGCGCAGCACGCCTTGCCAGGTCGGGCTGGCCCACAAATCGCTGGCGAACGGGAAGGGCAAGGGGTGGGCCTGGTTCAGAATATATTTGTAGTTGCGGGTGCGGATCATGCGCATGGGGTAATACATGGTGATCTCGTGAAAGGTGTGGGAACCGAACACCTCGTCCCAGCCGGCGGGGTTTTCCTCGTCCAGGATCGGCAGAAGCGAGCGGCCGGCCACCTCCTTCGGCGGAGTCGCGCCCGCCCAGTCGTAAATGGTCGGAGTGATATCTACGAAACTGACCATGGCGTTACAAACCCCGGCGCGGCGTTGTTGGGCCGGTGAGGAAATCAGCAGGGGCAGATGGATACCGGGATCGTAAAGCGTGGTCTTGGCTCCCGGCCACGGCGGACCGTTATCGCCGACGTAGATGATCAAGGTGTCCTTGGCCCGGCCGGCGTTTTCGATCGCGTCGAGGATTTTGCCCACACCCTGGTCCATACGGCTGATGGATTCATAGTAATCGGCCAGCTCGCGGCGCGTCTCGATACTGTCGGGAAGCCACGACGGCACCGGCACCTTTTGCGGATCGTAGGTGATCCGTTTGACCCCCGGATAATCGTAATCATTGCCGAAGCCGGTCTCGGCGCGATGCGGATCGACGAAACCCACCACCAGCAGGAAAGGTTTGTCCGAAGGCTCGGCCATGAACTTCGCGGCGGCCTCGGCCAGGGCGGTGACCTCACGGCCTCCACCCGGACAGGGTAACTCTCGGAAGGGATATACTTTGATAGGTTTTACGTGGAATTTACCGACCAGGGCAACACAATAACCGGTCTCGGCCAGCACAGCCGGCAGAGAGCGGACCTGATCGAAGGAATGGAGGTTATGGTTGGCGTGGGCGTGGCCGTATTGCCCGTTGGTGTGGTTCTGCATGCCGGTATAAATCACCGACCGCGAAGCACTGCAACTGGACACCGTAGCATACGCCTGCGTAAACCGCGTGCCCTGGGCGGCCAGCCGATCGAGGGCGGGGGTTTGAACGACGGGATCGCCGTAACAGCCCAGTTGCAGGCCATGGTCGTCGCCGACCATCAAGACCACATTGCGCGTCGGGGCCGCGCTGGTCGAGGCCGCCAGACAACCTGCCAGGATCGTGAGGGTTATAAATCGGATCATCATCTGCTCCCATGCCTGAAAGAGAAGGGACCACTCGCGATTTCACACGTCTTTCATCCGCATTGTCCGTCTCATGACCCATGTGTCAACCTCATACTCGCTCAAAAAGCAGCATTTGACGCCGTGAACAACGCTTTGTAGGCTTGTACTCCATACGTTGTACATGTCCCGACGTACGAGCAATACGGCATTTCACTCAACGTTCGAAAGGAGAATAGCATGAAAAGGTATGGCGCAGAATTCTTTGGGACGTTCTGGCTGGTCCTTGGAGGATGCGGCAGCGCGGTCTTGGCCGCCGCTTTTCCGGATGTGGGGATCGGCCTGCTGGGCGTTGCGTTGGCCTTCGGTCTGACCGTGTTGACGATGGCCTTCGCGATCGGGCACATCTCCGGATGTCATCTCAACCCGGCCGTCTCGGTCGGGCTCTGGGCGGGCGGTCGTTTTCCGGCAAAAGAGCTTGTGCCCTATATCCTCGCCCAGGTGCTGGGCGCGGTGGCCGCCGGCGGCGTTCTCTTTCTCATCGCCAGCGGGAAGGCGGATTTCGACGTGACCGCCGGATTCGCTTCCAACGGCTACGAAGCCCATTCGCCCGGCGGCTACTCGATGCGGGCGGCGCTGATCACGGAAGTGGTGATGACCATGATGTTCCTGATCATCATTCTCGGCGCAACCGACAAACGGGCGCCGCAAGGTTTCGCTCCGATCGCCATCGGCCTGGGGCTTACCCTGATTCACCTGATCAGCATTCCGGTGACCAACACGTCGGTCAACCCGGCGCGGAGCACCGGAGTGGCAGTGTTTGTCGGAGGTTGGGCGGTTTCCCAGCTTTGGCTTTTCTGGGTGGCGCCGATCTGTGGGGCCATCGTGGGCGCGGGCGTTTATCGGCTGATCGGCTGCACGAAGGAGTAGCCAAGATTTGGGCTCTTTCCGGACGCACCGGTAGATCGATTGGATTTCTTGAGGGGTCAGCAGATATGCACGTAATAACCGCTGCAAGCGGAAGAGAGGGGATCAAACGTCTCATATCGGCCAGGTTTTAAACTCGATGTTCCATTGTAAGATGTTTGTTCGCAAATACTTGTAGGCCTTGGCAAATTCTTTCAATTAGCCGATAAGTGCAGTAAATCCCTTGCATTGCCGAAAGGAACAACGTAGAATTAAATAGGTCGTTAAGGCTTTTGCTTCGAAGCTGATTTAAGATCACGATGAGAGGCTGTCCAAAGGGTTCCGTCCCGCGGCGATGCCTCTCTTTTTATTGGCCGTATTCCATCTTCGCGCGCAGTTTATTCATGAAATCCACATCGTCAGGCAGGAACTCCCGCAGGAGCGAGGAATACTTCGTTGAATTGGGGATGATAAGCTTGCCCAATTTTCCCCTGCTCTTAAGATACTTAACCAGGCAGTAAAAATCCCCGTCACCGGTCACAATGACCGCTTTGTCATAATTCGAATATTCGATCATGGTATGTAGAACCAGTTCGGCGTCCACATTGCCCTTGACGCGACCTCCGGGAATAAGCAGGGTCGGCTTGAAGACCAGAATGTATCCACGTTTTTGCAGCGAAGTGTATAAATCCTGATTCGTCGGCATGTAGCCAATGAAAAGAAACGCCTTGCTGACGCCGTATTTATCTGCCAGATAAATCCGAAAACGTCCGAAATCCAGGTTCCAGCCTTGATCACGGATAGCCAGATTGACATTCTGGCTATCTATGAATGCGTAATTGTTTTTTCTGGTTTCATGGAGTTTTTTGGGTTCTCCAGCGTCTCAAGAGCGACCATCAGCGCCCCCGGCCAGCCGTCGTTCTATTTACTCAACTGGTCCGTCTCCACCATCTACGCGGAGATATCATCTATTCCACCTGTCACCCTGTATGCATACTATTGGAACCGGGTAGCATGAGCAATCCCGCCGTGACGGGATGCCGTAGCAATTTCAAAATGCACTCTAATCGCCCCGTTTTCCTTCGCAACTCAGAGCGGATAAAATAGGGCAGCCGCTCGATTGGTTGTCGGCGGGTTTTGTAGCGTTTTCAGGATACGGGATTGTTTTATGGTTATTTCCGCGGAATCGGCAGATCGTCCCTTGGAAGCCAATGAAATCCATGCGGCCGTCACCCGGGCGCTGGCCGAAATCGATCTGGAAGGCCGGCGGGTGCTGGCCGTCATTCCGGACCACACCCGCAGCGGCCCGACGGGGACGTTTTTCCGGGCGATCAGCGACGCCCTGCTGCCCCGCGTGAAGAATATCGATTTCCTCATCGCCCTCGGCACCCATCCGCCGATGAGCGAGGAAAAAATCAACCAACTCCTGCAAATCTCGGCCACCGAGCGAGCGGAGCGATACGGATCGGTCCGGGTGTTCAATCATCGGTGGAACGATTCGGCGGCGTTGAAGCAAGTCGGCACCTTGTCGAAAAGCAAGGTGGAGGAGCTGTCCGGCGGCCGCCTCAGTATCGAGGTACCCGTGCTGATTAACGGCATGGTCTTCGACTATGACCACCTGCTGATCTGTGGCCCGGTATTTCCGCACGAGGTGGTCGGCTTTTCCGGCGGACATAAGTACCTGTTTCCGGGCATCGCCGCACCACAGGTGATCAATTTCACCCACTGGCTCGGCGCCCTGGTAACCAACCCAATGATCAACGGCACACCGGACACACCGGTGCGCGCGGCGGTGGAGGCGGCGGCCGATCTGGTCCCCGTGCCCCGTAGTCTGATCGCTTACGTGGTGGAAGGCAGCAATACACGCGGTGTGTTCGCCGGGCCGGTGCGCGAGGCCTGGGCGGCGGCGGTCGTGTTGTCGCGACGGATTCATATTGTCTATCGCGATCAGCCTTACAAGACGATCCTGGCTTGTGCCCCGACGATGTATGACGATATCTGGACGGCCGGCAAGTGCATGTACAAGCTTGAACCGGTGGTGGCCGACGGCGGAACGTTGATTATCTACGCTCCGCACATCGACGAGGTTTCCTATTCGCACGGGAAGGTGCTCGATCAGGTGGGCTATCATGTGCGCGATTACTTTGTCAAACAGTGGGACAAGTTCAAGGATTTCCCCTGGGGCGTGCTCGCCCACAGCACCCACGTGAAAGGCATCGGCCGCTACGAGAACGGCGTCGAAACGCCACGGGTCAACGTCGTATTGGCCACCCGCATACCCGAGGGGCGCTGCCGGCGGATCAATCTGGGTTACATGAATCCCGATACGATCGACCCGAAGGATTACGCCGGCCGCGAGGCCGAAGGCATCCTGATCGTGCCCAAGGCGGGCGAAACCCTCTACCGACTCAAGGACATGAGCAAGTTCGCCTCTTTCTGAGCCGTGGTCCGCGTTGATCGTTTTTAGATCGAACCAGGCCGGCGTTTCTCATTCTTTATCCAGATGAGGCCCAGCAAAAGCATCAAGGCCGTCAGCGGTTCGGGGACCGATGCCGATGTTGTCGAGCTCCAGCTAAGATTATCCAGAATGAGGCTGTTGGCGTAACGGTCGTGGCACAGATTCAGGATTTCCACCTTGGCGATCAGGGCCTGGCCCGTGCTGACGGCGAAGAAGCTTTCGTAGTTTTGTTTGTCGGTGGTGCTCTCCCAGAGCCGGGATTCGACGGTTTTCTGCCCGATCAACTGATTCTTTTGATCGTAAAGCGAAATCTGCAGGCTATGCACCTCGCCTTGCACACCCATGCCCACAAAGGCCCCGACTTTGCTTACGGGATCGTCGAAGACAATGGTGAACGGCGAACTGGTCGCGTCGTTATCAAATTTCGTGATTACGTTATCGCCGTTCGGCATATAGGTACCGTCATAGCCGGTCAAATTCTCGGCCCAGGTGCCGCCTTCCGGCTGAACGGCCGAGTATTTGCTCATTGATCCGCCATCGGTGTGTTTGAACGAGACGCCGAACGTCTTGTGGTATTGGTTTGAAAGGTTGACCCCGGTTTTCAGGTCGTTGAAATCAATCGTATATTCGGCGCCATCCATGAATTGACTATACGCCTTGGCCAGATCCATGAAACCTTCGTAGCCTTTTCCACCTCCGGTTTCATCGAACCAGATGGGCCCGGCCGCACAGGGAATCGCGCCGGCCAGACCGGCCAGCAGGATCAAAGTCTTTGGTCTCAAGGTTTGGTACGTCACGGTCATATCCCCCCAATGTTTTCATGGTCCCCTTGGTCCGGCTACCCAACCGGTTTCCGGACAAGAGGGAGTTAATGGTCCGGCGAACTTCCCTCCGAGACAGCGCCACGGGTTCCCTGAAGTGGGGAATCCGCGGGCAGGGCACGCTTCCCGTCAAGCCACTGATGTAATAGAATATAAAGGTCCCGGGAGGCAAATGATTTTCGTAAATTTAGCGGCCGCCCGCTGGGGATGTATCTCTAAAGGTGCTATTATCGGATGAACGTGTCAAGATTGACCGAGTCGATCCGAAACCTTCCTCATCGCAAAGGACCGAAAGTATCGAGGAGATGGGTTATACAGAGACCATCCGTGGTGATGGGTTCCGGAAATAAGCTTTTTCTTTGAGTAAAGGTTTGAATATGAAAATACGTTCGATCAAGGCCCATCGGCAGGAGCCGGTGGTGGATGCGGGGGCCAAGGGGGCCCGGATTCGGATGCTGATCGGCCCGGAGGACGGGGCCAGCCATTTCCACATGCGACATTTCGAGGTAGACCCCGGCGGCCATACCCCGCACCACAGCCACGTGCATGAGCATGAGTGTCTCGTGCTCAAGGGCAGCGGCATCATCAAGAGCGCCCAGGGCGACAGGCCTTTCAAGCCGGGCGATGTGATTTTCGTGCCCTCCAACGAGATGCACCAGTTTTGCAACACCGGCGATGAACCCTGCGAGTTTATCTGCCTGATCCCGGCCCCGCCGCAATGCGGCTGTTCCGGTTGATTTTTCGGGAATATAACTTTTCGACTGATGTGGTCACTTCCAAGGTAGAAGGAGAAAGCGATGCAAGGGCAACTCAAACGACGGGAGTTCATGCAGGCGGCGATGGCTTGCGGGGCGGTGTGCACGGGTTGCGCGGCCCGCAAGGGAATGATGGCCGGCGGACTGGCAGCGGCTTCGGTCGGGGCGGCGGTGCCCGACTTGGTTAGTCCGGGCTGTCGAGGCAGCAAGCTCAAGGTGGCCAAACTTTATCTGGCCAACACCACACCAATGTGGCCTCACCCAAAAATGGACCTAAACGCGGAAGTCCAAAAGTATGAGAAGGAATTCTCGCGTATGCAGCAGGGCGAGTTGGCCGACGTGGAATTCGTCGGCAATACGCTGGTCACTTCCGTGGAGCAGTTGGCCGCGCTCAAGCCGCAAATCCAAGACGCCGATGCCATCCTCGCGATTCATGTGGCCTGGAGTATCGCGCCCATGTTGGACGAGATCATGGGCATGGGCAAACCCGCTGCCGTGTTCGCCGCGCCTTATTCCGGTCATGATTGGACGAGCTTCGGGACCTGGCGGCGGAGCAACAAAGGCGCGTTGATCGACTTTTACCTGACCAGCGATTACGCGCAGTTGGCCGTCGCCCTGCGCCCCTTCCGGGCCATGCATCACCTGCGGGAGGCCAAAATCCTCGACGCGAGCAGTCGTTCGCGATGGGAAGAATACATGACGGCGGCCACCGCGAGATTCGGCACGCAACACGCCTACCTCAGTCGGGACCGGATCATGGAAGCCTACAATGCGATTGATGAAGGCCGAGCCGCGGCCGAGGCCGCCCGCTGGACCAAACAGGCCGAAGCCGTCGTTGAGCCGCCGCCCGACGAAGTGCTCCGCTCCTGTCGATTGGCCTTGGCCTTTGAGCACCTGCTGAACCAGGAGAAAGCGACCGCCATCACCGTGGACTGCTACGGATCCATGTACCGCCAGTTGCCCGCGTTCCCGTGTGTCGGTTTTACCCGGCTCAACGATATGGGCCTGGCGGGCATCTGCGAATCCGATTTGAGCAGCGCGATGACCTTTATCCTCCTGCAGGGGCTTTGCGGCAAACCCGGCTTTATCAGCGACCCGACGGTCGACGAGTCGAATAACACTATTATTCTCGCCCACTGCCTCGGCACGCGCAAAATGGACGGCCCCGCTGGACCGACGGCCCCCTATCGCTTGCGCACTATCATGGAACGGCAGGAAGGTTGCGTCCCGCAAGTGCAGATGCGCGTCGGCCAGAAAGTCACCCAGGCCCAACTGGTCGAGCCGGATCTGCTACTCTACTTCACCGGTACGATTGTCGATGTGCCCCGAACCGAGCGCGGCTGCCGCACACAAATCACCGTCAAGGTGGACGGCGATGTCGAACGTTTATGGAAAAACTGGACCTATCGCCTGCATCGTACGACCGTCTACGGCGACGTGGTCAAGGATTTGCAGCGTTTCTGCCGCTACACGGGGGTGCGCATCGTCAACGAGGCCGAGGAATGTCCGGTATCCTAACCCCGGATTATTCGCCACGGAGAAACTATGAAAGCCGGGTCTCCCCGAACGGGTGTTTTTTCGGGATCA
>CAYNYK010000067.1:0-28676 GCA_964401335.1 uncultured Planctomycetales bacterium | reverse complement strand
CTGCCCCCCTTTTTACCCTGACCATTGCATTATTTATGCAGAGATCAATAATAGGTAGACTAGTACCCCTATAATAGTACCCACCCGTATTGGGGGATAGTACAATAATCTGATTATAACCAAGGGATTTGAACGTCACGAAGAGGGAATGGCATGCCCGGACATTCATAACCGTGTAACTGTTCCCTCCTGTCTGGACGACACCGCCATCCAAGTACCACTTGTCAATTACATAGCCGCCGTCTGGAGCGGCGGTGAACGTTTGGTTCTCACCTTCAGCTAAGTATACATGCCCAATTGGGTCAACCGACCCATGCCCACCCGTCGCCGCGGTAACCACATAGGATGTCGGCGGTGATGCGGAAAGGACACAGTCGTGGCCGGACTCGCCCCATGCGGATTCAATTTGGTTGCTGGTGAACCATCCCCTGCTCTTAGCCCGATAGCGGTAAGTTCCTGAGGGTAGGTTTTCCGTAAAGGATCTGTCCGTGATCCATCCGGTAACATCATTCCAAGCCCCCCCGTTGTTTGAACGTTGCAACTTATAGGTTGTGGCCGACCCCGCGTTGGTGGTGACCGCAGGCCATGTGACCGTAACCGGAACAGTGCTGCCGGCAGAAGAATCGTATGTAGGATAACTCAGGGCAGGTGCCGGAAATAGCTCCCGCATCAAGCCGGCGCAGAAACGCACGGAAAGCGGCAGGAGCACCTCACCGTAGTACTGGGCCAAGGACATTCCGCTGTTACTCTCGCCGTTAGGCCAATTGTTGGGTGGTGTTGCCTTATTCCAATACTGCGATGTGCTGCCTTCATAGTAGTGCAAATAGATATAAAACCGGCCCTTGATGTGTCTGCTGCTGCCCCAACCCTGGTCTCTCTTCCCGAGCGGGTATTCACCCGGGCAGGGCCACCAGTCTTCTGGAAAGTATTGGTTCGATCTGTTGTAATAACCTACACCATCAATCGTCCAGAAGTTTAGCCCGCTATTGTACGAAATACGCAGTTCACCGGATGGCTTTGTAAACATATTGCGAAAAACATTGTCGTTATTGCTGCTGGTTAACCACGGAGCGGGTTCGCTTTCATTATAGTTGATCTGCCCATAGAAGGAGGTGTGAAAATATGTAATCCAAGCCTGCGCCTTCATGTAGCCTTCGATTGTATTACGTTTGTCATATGGAATACTATTTATCCTTCCCCTCATCAGGGAAAACGAATCGGAATCCAGCTTGCTGTTGGGAATGTCAGCCTCAATCG
Organism: uncultured Planctomycetales bacterium; assembly: GCA_964401335.1. Taxonomy (GTDB): domain Bacteria; phylum Planctomycetota; class Phycisphaerae; order UBA1845; family PWPN01; genus JAAYCU01. Next base: position 27,419 of record CAYNYK010000067.1, on the reverse strand, counting down.
CAGCCTCTGGCGTCAGCGGGCCGCCCGATTCTGAAGGAAAAGTCCACTGTGGCGCATAGTAGGGATCGTCGTGTACAGTACTGCTGGGAGACCATAGCGTTTCGAAATCAGAATAGTACCCAACACCATTCGCTGGCCCCGTCCGTGGAAAGGGCCACCCGTGGCCATCAGGGGCATGAACGTGTGGCGGCGCGGACATATCTTGTAGTAAATGCAGTACTCGCCCAAGAGCGTGCATTGAGCCTTGCACGCCTGCAGACTCATCACCGCTCCATCTTGAGGATGCATTCGTAAAAGCCGTTTGCATTGTCGCCCAGCGATTCTCACCGACATCAACTGCGGGTTTACCAAAAAACGGACCGCCCGTTTGAGTATGCGGGTTGTAGTGATGGCCCCTGTACCTAAACAGATCGAAGTTGAAGGGATCTGCGAATGATTTGTCCTCATCTACTGAGCCCTGCTTAATCCGCATTGTGTCGTTCGCCTGGAAAGTAATACCAGTCGTCTCAATCGCTTTCTTTGTAAGATTATTCGCGTTCTCGGACGAATGTTCGTTGAAACTGTACCCATGTACATCTGTTCCATGAGCAAAAACCCATTGACTTGCCGCGAATATTAAAACAAGAATTGTTAGTAGAGTAACTATCAGTCGTGATGATATATTTGCCTTCATCGAGCCTTCCTCCTGATGTGCGGGCCCATGATCATATCAGACTCAACCTGAAGCACGGCCACGGTAGCTGCGTGCTGTAAAGGTCCGGGGGATTCGGCCAGTTGCCTCAGGAAGGGCCCTGCCTTCGTCCCAAAGTACTCGGCCAGATACACGAACGCCCAACGGGGCGGATTGGGATTCTCAGGATCTAGCATTTCCTTGAGCCGATCCAATGCGGCATCATTGTCTAAGGCTCTTAACTCGGCCTGGCCAAGATACTCGGCGCTCTCACTACGAACCGTGGAACTCGTGTCCTCAGTCTCCATTTCCCGCAGACGGGTCATTGCCGGTGACGTAGCGATATGAGATAGAGCCTCGGCCGCCCGACAACGCAGGCCAAAGAAATCGTCATAACTTAAGGCGAGGGCTTGCTCCAGTCCTGTATCGCTGCCCAGCATCCCTAGGGCCATGGCGGCCGTCACCCGCACAAAAGGGGACGGATCCCTTAGCATGATTTCAATTTCCGGAAGGGAATCTTTATCCCCAAGGGTGGCCAGGGCCATAGCGGCCCATTGGCGGACCTGATCTTCTTTCGCGGACTTGAGCAAGTCCCGGATATCCGGAACCGCCTCGGTTTGTTGATACAGGGCAGAGGCCGTCGCGGCCCTGCCACGCACATGCTCGGAGAGTGTCTTGTCACGAAGCAGTTTTAAGACAACAGGCTGAAACTCGCGCCAGCGGAGCTGCCCGTGGATGAGCATCAACAGGTCGTATTTTTCTTGATCTGGGGCGGTCTTGAGCCGATCAGTCAGAACAGGGAGCACCTCATTCTTTCGGAGGAGTAGCGCCATGCGCATCTCATGCCGCCGAGGATCGTGGGTCTCCACGGTAGTCTGAAGAAGGTTTTCAACCTCGCTACGACCATGAGAGCCAGACAAGACCTGATCCCGCATCACAGCGGACTTTTCTCTCCTGTCCTGAGCTACACCGGGCGACGCCAAACAACCCGCAAGAGCGATCGCAGCCGTGATCGCCTGCAATAGCTTTTTTTCTCGTCCCATGTTTGTTACCCTTCCTGTTCTTGATATGCCTGTCTATCGCCGCAAGCTGAATATGCATTAGATTACAGGCCACTACGACCATAATGTTTGTTTATTGTCTTGACCTGTCCGCTATCGTCACATAAAAGCCCAGGTACATTTGATAAAGGCCAGTTTACCCCCCCCTTGCATTTTGCAAGAACTTTTTCGTGGTTTTGGTCAGATATTTTATTACTTCAATCAGGATCGGTTCCTATTCCCTTACAAGTTATTCAATGATAAAGACTTGTGTTACTATAAGTGCTTATAAGAGCTAAATAGAATAATCTATCGATCAACATATATTGCTTTATGTCTTGATCTAAGGTGAGCTCGACAACCGTTCGGATCACGTTCAAAGGATAAAGATCGTGTTCCAATCGGGTATCGGGTGGTGGGTGTCGGGTAATGTCGCCTTGTTGGCATGCATGAACCCCGCCATCCAGAGAAAAGCGGCGTTGCGTCCGCCGCATTCCAAAATTTTTGCGCCGACAAGCCCACCTGTTCAAACGGCCACGGAACCCTGTGGAGTGCATCCGAAAAAAGCTGGCATAAGGAATTTCGACTTATTGGGGAATATTCGTGCTCTTCTCCGCAGCCTTAAAAGCACGGGCAAACCCTTGTCCCGCCACGGCGGGACAAGGGCCTGCCCATGCCACCCTGCCCCTAAATTTCGGATGCACGCAGCCCAGCTGCCGGACCGTACCCTCATCGACAATCCCCGCATTTGGGCATAGCATGACCTCGGCGTTTACAGATCGATATTCGCAGGTTCAGATCGGGAGGCGGCCGGTATGTTCGAAAACCGCAAAGTGGCTTATTTTTCGATGGAGATCGGGTTGAACCCCAGCATGCCGACCTACAGCGGCGGGCTGGGCGTGCTGGCCGGCGATACCATCCGGGCGGCGGCCGACCAGAAAGTACCGATGGTGGCCGTCAGTCTGCTGCACCGCAAAGGGTATTTCTACCAGCGGCTCGACGCCGATGGCTGGCAGACCGAGGAACCCGTGGCCTGGCCGGTGGATGATTTTCTCGAAGAGGAAAAAGCTCGCGCCCAAGTGACCATCGAGGACCGCACCGTGCAACTGCGGGCCTGGCGGTATGACGTGAAGGGCGTGACCGGTTTTATCGTGCCCGTCTATTTCCTCGACGCCGACCTGCCGGAAAACAGCGAGCCGGACCGAGCCTTGACCCACTATCTATACGGTGGGGATAACCATTACCGCTTGTGTCAGGAAGTGATTCTCGGGATCGGCGGCGTGCGCATGCTCCGGGCCCTCGGCTATGGCGAGCTCGAGCGTTATCACATGAACGAGGGACACGCCAGCCTGGGCACGATCGAACTGCTCGACGAACGCCTGGCTCGCGAGGGGCGCGACCGGATCGTGGACGAAGATATCGACGCCGTGCGCGCCCAATGCGTGTTCACCACGCACACGCCCGTGCCCGCCGGCCACGACCAATTCCCCATCGAGATGGTCCGAAGCGTGCTCGGCCCGCATCAGGTGCTCGAAATGCAGGAGGTCTTTTGCTGCGAGGACCGGCTGAACATGACCTACCTCGCTCTGAACCTCAGCCACTACGTCAACGGGGTGGCCAAGCGGCACGGCGAAGTGTCCCGACACATGTTCGCCTCGTACATCATCGATTCGATCACCAACGGCGTGCATGCGACGACCTGGACCGCCCCGGCCTTACAAGACCTCTTCGACCGCTACATCCGCGGATGGCGCGAGGATAATTTCAGCCTGCGGTACGCCTTGAGTATCCCCCGTCCGGAAATCTGGGACGCGCACATGGCCGCCAAACGCGAACTGATCGAGCACGTCAACCGGGAAACCAATACGGGCATGGACGTGGACCACCTGACCTTCGGGTTCGCCCGGCGGGCGGCGGCCTACAAGCGAGCCGATCTGCTGCTCCGCGACCCGGCGCGGCTTAAGCGGATCGCCGAGCGGAACGGGCCGATCCAGATCGTCTACGCGGGCAAAGCGCACCCACAGGATCAGCAAGGCAAGGAACTGATCAAGCGCGTGGTGCAGGCCCGCGCGAACTTGAAGGATATCGTCCGCATCGCCTACCTGCCCAATTACGACATGAATCTGGGGGGGATGATGACCGCCGGCGTGGATGTATGGCTGAACACGCCGCGTCCGCCGATGGAGGCCTCGGGCACCAGCGGAATGAAGGCCGCCCTGAACGGCGTGCCCTCGCTGAGCATTCTCGACGGCTGGTGGATCGAGGGCTGCATCGAAGGCATTACCGGCTGGGCCATCGGCATCGACGGCCGGCCGGGCGAACAGGACGACGACGGCCGCGACGCCGAATCGCTCTACGACAAGCTTGAAAATGTGGTCGCCCCGCTCTTCTACGCCGACCGCAACGGCTTCATCAACGTGATGGCCCACGCCATCGCCCTGAACGGCTCCTTCTTCAATACTCAGCGCATGATCGCCCAATATGTGATGAGAGCGTATTTCTGATCGGGACAGGTGGGTCTCCGTGGTGAATCACCCCGGTTTAGAATCCCTCGCCTTCCAGGATTCCCTTGAGCCGGAGGATTTCGACCTCGACGATTTTTTCCTTGTTGTTCTTGCGCTCCTGAACCCGCTTGGCCTGTTCATCGAGCCGCTTGCGCAGTCGATCAATTTCCATCTCCAGCCGCTGCTGTTTCAGGTCGAAACTCTGTTCGAGCAGCTTGCGGGTCTGCGTGAGCAATTCCTGGCGCTCCATGTCCGTGCGGGCTTCGCGATACGCCTTGCGTTTTTCGAATAATTCCGTTTCGACCCGATGCTCGGCGATCATGACCTTGGCCATCTCCGGATCTTGCCGATTGACCCGCAGAATGTGCATTAACGGCCTGCTGTAGCGAAAGAGCATCCGTCGAAAAGCCTGCGGATTCGTTTCACGAATATCGTTGAGCTGTTCATGGCGATCGGGGAAATGTTCTTTCATGAAGGCCATCAGTTCCTCGGTCTCTTCCGAGGTGAGTGGTTCCGGCCAGGGTTCGCCCCGGCCGAATCCGGGTCGCCCATCCGTTGCCGGTTCCACGCCTCGGCCGCCCCGCAAGCCCGGACCCCGCCCCGGGCGGCCATCCGGTGGTCCCTCGCCGCGGCGCTCACCCTCGCGGCCGGGTGGAAACGGCGGCTCTTCGCTCAACGTCTCATCCGGCCCCTCATCATCCAGCAGTCGATCGATTTCGGCCGCCTGGCGATCCGTGGAACCGGGCCCTTCCGCGGGCTGAGCCCAGGCCTGGCCCGTCACCATCAACAAAATCGCGCCGAACAAACCCCAGCCAATCAACATCGCGCGTCGTTTCATCCTAAAACTCCTTGTCTGACCCCGCTTGCTTGCGACATACGATCAAGCGTGGTTTCGAGCGTATCCATCTCGTTCCCCAAGCGGTCCAGCTCTGACTGGTAGTAATCCCCCGTCAAGCCAAATTGGTCAATGCTCTGCTCGATGGCCTCCAACTCCGTTTCGATCGCGGACAAGGCCGGGTCATCGGCAAAGACGGTGTTCGCCACATAAACGAATTTATCATCTCCGTTCGCCAGTGGCGTCGTTTCCACGCCGGTTCGCGCAAAGTGAAACAAGCCGACGACCAAAACAATCATGGCCGCCGCCGCCACCGGCGACCAGTGCAGCAGCCGCGTCCGCCACCGCGCCTTGCGCAATTCCGCCCGTACCGCCGATTTCACATGGGCCACGGTTTCCGGCAAAGGTTGCGGCATCGGCTGCTCGGCCAGCCAGGTCTCATTCAGCTCGCGCCGGACCGCATCCGTGGTTCGGGCGACCACCGCCTCCGAAGGCATGACCTCCAGACGATCGGACCACTCGGCCAGGGCCGCGTCCAACTCTCGTTCCAGGTTGTCGAGGTTCTCATTCATCGGTGCCTTCTTCCATCAGCTCACGTAGCCGGGCCAGCCCACGATGCCCGCGGGCCAGGGCCGTACCCAGCGGTACATCCAACGCTTCGGCGATTTCCTTGAACGCCATTTGCGAGAAGTGCCGCAGGAGGATCACTTCCCGCTCATGCTCGGGTAGCCGATCGATAGCCCGTTGCAATCGGTCCGCTTCCTCCGACCTCTCCAGACGGTCAGCCGGTTGAACGACCGCGGGGTCGGGATACTGGATCAGCGGATCGGCGGTCTCGTCACCCGTGCCGCCGCCGGATGCCCCCACTCCGGCCTCGCGAGCCACCTGCCGCCGACGCAGACGGTCGCGAATCAGATTGCCGGCGATGCGAAACAGCCAACTGTCGAAACGGCCCTCGTGCTCGTACCGCCCGATCATCCGCACCAGCCGCACGAACAGATCCTGGAGCAAATCCTCCGCATCGGAACGTGAACCGGTAGATCGATAGAAATAGCCGTACAAACGCGAACTGTACGCTTCGACCAGCGCGTCGAAAGCCCGCGGGTCGCGCTGCTGAGCGCGTGTGATGATCTCCGCCAGTTGGGATTCTTCCATCAGGCTCACCAGCATAAGGTAGAAACGCGGCATGAGCCAGAAAATTGCCTGCCGACCTAAAACCGGCTTGCCGCCCGAAAAACAGGCCCGATATTGCACTGTTTGCGTCGTTTTTACGCTATGTATGCAAATATGTCGGCGAAAAACCGCCACATTATCGGTCGGCAGGGGTATGGTTGCAACGAGGAAGGCCTATACAATGCGTGGGACGTTCATATATTGTAATGATCGATGCAGTGGATGGCCTTTTCCGTGAATCCATTTTTGCTGAGGCGGTGGACCCGTGAAAGATGATCGGCTTGATAGGTATTCTTTTCGGGAAGGTATCCGATGCATGGTGTCAGTGATCCCTGTCTTTGGCGTGTTGCCGGTGGTTATCGCCGCTACGATGTTTGCTTTCGGAATCCCTCTGGTTTCGGCCGCCGACCGGCCCAATCTCGTCATCTTTCTCGTCGATGACCAGGGAGTCATGGATACGTCGGTGCCGTTCCTCACCGGCGAGGACGGTAAACCGAAACGCTACCCGCTCAATGATTATTATCGTACACCGGGGATGGAGCGACTCGCCGAGCGGGGGATTCGTTTCAACCAGTTCTGCGCCATGAGTGTCTGTTCGCCCACGCGCGTGTCGATCATGACCGGCCAGAACGCCGCGCGTCACCGTACGACCAACTGGATCCATGCCGAGGTGAACAACGCCGGCCCCCAGGGTCCGCCCGATTGGAACTGGCGCGGGCTGCAACCCGGCGATGTAACGCTGGCCGCCCTGCTCCGCGACGGTGGTTATCATACCGCCCACGTCGGCAAAGCCCACTTCGCCCCACGCGAGACGAAAGGCGCCGACCCGGCGAATCTCGGTTTTGAGATCAACATCGCCGGCTCCAGCAGCGGCCAACCCGGGAGTTATTATGGCGAGCAAAACTACGGCCGCGGAACATCATACGCCATGCACGCCGTCCCGCACCTCGAGAAATATCACGGTAGCCATGTGTTTCTGACTGAAGCCCTGACCCTGGAGACGTTGCGTATCCTCGATGGGCTGGCCGACTCAAAGCGTCCCTTCTTCCTCCACTTCGCCCACTACGCGGTACATGCTCCCTTCGACTCCGATCCGCGCTTCGCGGCGCATTACAAGGACTCCGGCAAACCCGAACCGGCCCAGGCCTTCGCGACCCTCATCGAAGGCATGGACAAATCCCTCGGCGACCTGCTCGACCATCTTGATAAGCTCGGCGTGGCGGAGGATACCCTCGTATTTTTCCTGGGCGACAACGGCTCCGATGCTCCACTGGGTCATGAGCACGATGTCGCCTGCGCCGCGCCCCTGCGAGGCAAGAAGGGTGCCCACTACGAGGGCGGGATGCGCGTCCCCTTCATCGCCGCGTGGGCCAAACCGAATCCGGATAACCCTCTTCAGCGGCGGCTGCCCATCCCCGCCGGTGCGATCCAGACTCAGCAGGCCTCCGTGATGGACCTGTTTCCCACACTGCTAAGTCTGGCCGGCGTGGAAGTCCCTGCCGGGCATGTCGTGGACGGTAAGCCGCTGACTACCTTACTGACCGGGAAACGCGACGACGCGCGCCCCGAGACGTTTCTGATGCACTATCCGCACGGCCCGCACCGCAGCGAATACTGGAGCAGTCTGCGCGACGGCGAATGGAAAGTGATCTACCACTACTTCCCCTCCGCGGCATCGGAGAATTCGCATTACCAGTTGTTCAATTTGCGGGAGGATCCCTTCGAGCAGAACAATCGGGCCGCGGCCGAACCCGAAACGTTGCGGCGCATGATGAAGGCCCTGGTGGACGCCTTGGAGGCCCACGACGCCGTTTATCCCGTCGATAAGGAAAGTCACCAGCCGGTGAGACCGAAATGCCCGTGAAGGGTATATGAGGGAAGGAGAGATTCTCGCTTCGTGAAAAGACCGATATAATGGTATCGGTGCCGGACGGACGGCGGCGAAAGGCGGCGGAACGATGGATAGCAAGCATGGGTATCGCAACTTTGGCTTTGGAGTGGTTTTTCTTCTGGCCGGGGTGGTCGGCTGTGAGAATCCCGCCCATCGGGAACGGGTAGCGATGCGGGAGAATAACCTGAGGAAAACCACCGATCTGTTGGTCGAGATAGAGGCCAGCCGGTGTGAAAAGATGCGCCAAACGCTGGACATGCTCCGGGATTGGTATAACCACGATCTGGCCAAGAGCCGCCGGGCCGCCGCTGATGCCGAACAATGGTTTCACGATGATATCACTCAATGGCAGCGCAGGGAGCCATATAACCGCGAGCTTCTCGAGGACCTCAGCCGCGGGAACGTGCGGCAGATCGAAGAAACGATCCCGCTGATTCTGTACTGACGAGCCCTTTTTCTGACAGCCACCTGTGTTCACTTGTGCATTCGCCACCTTCCAAGGGTACAATGATGTGGTCTTTAGTGGCCGACCTTGTACATGGTTGGGGAATCCTGCTTGGAGGAAGTCAACATGATCCCATGCGACCAATGCGAATATTTCAGTCAGGGACCGGGCGGAGAATTCGGTTTCCGCTGCAACCCTTTTACCAACATCAAGGAACCCGAATGTCTGACCAAATGGCAACTCATCAAGCTGGATGCCATGGTCCAGGCTTACCAGGCCACTATCTCTTTCTATAAGCGCCTCGCTCCCCTTCAGGAGAAAATGTTCCGCCAGATGGAACGGGAAATCGATGACATGGAGGAATCCGATCGATGGAAATACCAAGAGGATGATGAGGACGACGAAGACGAGGATATCCCCCCGCTGACATAATAATCGACGGAATTACGTCACTCTTTGTTGTACACGGGCCGCGATTATGGGGTTTCTTGCTTGACCGGAGGTGATTGCGTTCCTAAGCTGTCGGTAAGTTCGGCAATGATCCATTCATTGATAACCGGGTGATTACGGCTGGGAGGACTTGAGTCAGGACGGACTTCACGGTGGCCGTGGTTGGAACATACCAGGCAAGTTGCCAAATACGGAGCGATGTGAAGCGGTGACGGTACCGATAGTCTAAAGAAAGGGAGTAGGTGGACATGTTATCCTTCAGAAGCATGACAGGGATGTTGATGGGCATGAGTATCCTGCTGGTTGCCGTCGGTTGTACCAGCAGCGAGAAATACGATGTCACGATTTCGTATGTGCTTGAGCCGACCCAGAAGTTGCCGGATGGACTCACGAACGTGGCCATCATTGACTCGGAGGTCAAGACGGACGGTACCGAGGACGCCGACCGTGTGAAAAAATGGTCGAAAATCTCCGCCGACATGATGGAGCAGATGATCGACGAGGCCGCCAAGAAATACGGCAGCCCGTTGACCGTGGCCAAACGGCGGGAAACCAGCAAGATCATGGCCGAACAAGACATGAAGGCCGCCGGCCTGGTGAGCGGTGACCAAGCGGCCTCGGCGGCGAAACTGTTAAACGTGCAAGCCCTGATTACCAGCGATCTGAACATCCGCACCGAAGTGAAAACCAGCAAGAAAACCAGCTACCATATAAGCAACCTTTACGGATACGGCGGTTGGCACTGGGGCGGCGGCGGGGCCAGTACGGATTCCAAGGAACTGGATGCCATTGCCCGAAACATCACCTTGCAGTGCAAATACGCCATGGTGGATATGGCCGGCCAGTCGATCCTCGAATACGCCCCGAAGCCGTTCCGCAAGATGGATTCCAAGAAGCCCAGCGGTTTCTACGGCAGCAGCTCCGGCGAGGCGGACCTGGATCCGGTTGATCATTACATCGGCGATTTGGTGGAGCAGGGTACCCGCGAATTCGTCAGTATGTTCGTTCCCTGCGAGGTCGAATATGCTTACGAGCTGAAATCGAGCCATAACAAGGATTGCGCCGCCGGCGTGCGGGCCCTGCGGGCCGATGATTACGAAAGCGCGATGCAGTTTTTCAAGAGCGCCCTAGCCAACGAGCCTACGGATCATCAAGCCGCCTTTTGTCTGGGAGTGACTTCCGAACTGACCGGCGATTGGGATTCGGCTTTGAAATACTATCGCCAGGCCTCGGCCATGCCCGACCTCGATGATGAGGACATGCGGATGTACGTGGCGGCCAAGGATCGGGTCAAGGATCACAAGGATCGTATTCGCAAGTCAAAGTAGATTAAGAAGTTAATAGCGGAAGGGTAAACGGCCTGCCCCCCTGCTCGATGGGGCGAAAAGCGAGTATGTTCGGTGGTGGGTCGGTCTTATCCATGCAGCGGGTTGTCAAAAGCATTTGTCGAGTCGCAGCGAGTGGAAGACGCGGCGGGCTAACCAAATATGCTTTTGAAGTGTCTTGTTCCGTGAACCTGCTCCCGCGGGCCTCGTGGACGGGCCCGGACCTCCCCAGGGCAGGAAACCGGGACCATTCACGGTTCAATAACAAAAAAAGGAGAAAAGTATGAGATTTGCTAAAACATGCCTATCCCTTATCGCCGTCTGGGCCATGGCGATACCCACCCTGGGTCAAATCAACACCGCCGACGCCAAGAAAAAAGTCCTGAGTAAACGGGCCGCCGAGGCCGACGCCTATCGCAAGCTGGCCGAGTGCATCAAGGGCCTGCAAATCAACGCCGACACCTACGTCAAGGATTTCGTGGCTGAAAGCGACACCATTCAAAGCGAACTCGACGCATTCATCCGCGGGGTCAAACTCGGCGAGCCCAAGTGGTACGCCGACTTCTCCTGCGAGGTGCCGGCCGAGGTGACCGTGGCCAAGGTGGTCGAGACGCTGAAAACGATCCAGACCCGGCATTACAAGGGCGATCGGGTCACCGGCCAGGACATTGAGCAGATGAATAAAAACATCGAGAAGAAGGTCATCAAGGTGGTGGGCATGGGCGCCCCCCGCGAGGATCTGCCGCCCAATCTGCCCGGCGGAGTACAGGACCAACTCGGCGGTCCACCGATTCCGCCCGAACCGCCGATTCCTGATCTGTGGATTGCGATGGGGCCGCAAGCCAGGCTGATGGCCATCCGTGCCGCCGAACTGGATGCCATGCGTAAACTGGTGGAACGCATCTGCGGTATCCGGGTTACCTCGGATACGCTGGTCCGTGATTTTGTGGCCGAGTTTGATACGATCCAGACCGTGGCCCGCGGAACGCTTATCGGCCACACCAAGACGCGAACCTATTTCCATCATGATGAACCGATTGTAGAGGTCACTCTTGAAGTTCCCGTCGAATCGGTCATAACCACCATCAAGACCCTGCATACCCGCTCCATTCAGGGCGACCGGGTCAAGGGTTCGGATATCACCGAACTGTCGCAGAAGCTTCAGACCCAGAAATTCGAGGCTACCGGCATGGGCATTCCGCCGGACAAATATCTGCCCCAAGCCCAGGCGGCCGCCCAGGTGCAATATCCCGAGTGGGCCAAGGAAAAAATTCGCATGCAAGGCAGTGGGGTTCCGCCGGAGGACAAGGCCGGCACGCCCCAGGGCAAGTTGCTTGCCGCCCGGGCCGCCGAGCTCGACGCCAAGCGTAAACTGGCCGAGCACATCAAGGGCCTGCGTATCTCCTCGGAGACCTCGGTGCGTGATTTTGTCGCCCAGCACGATGAGATTAGCTCGTACGTCGACGCCGTGCTCGTGGGCGCGTCCGTGGATGAAACCAAGTTCGACGGCGACACCGCCGAGGTGACGGTCAGCGTTCCCGGCATGCAGGTCTGGCAAGTGATTTACGAGCGGGTCCGGGTAACTCGCATACAATAAAGATTGGGGACCATGTGGTAAATGAACAAAACAAGGAGAATAATATGCGCCGCACGTTGCTGGCTTTGCTGATATTGGCTGCTCCTTGGCTGGCCCTGCTGGCCGCCGGTTGCGAACAGAAAATAACTACGATCCAGAAGGAAGAGCGCATCGAGCAATCCGAGCCCAAGATGGTTTCGCCGGGCGAGGAACAGTTATAGACGGATTGTGTTTGCTTTTCCGCAAAAAACAGTTTTTTGATGCAATCCTTTTGATTCGCCAAGGACGGCCAATAAACCGGCGGTCATCGGGCTTGGGCCGAGGGAGAGGCTCTCTCTGGGGAAAAACCCAAGGGGGTACGAATGGGTACCCAATGCATGGCCGAGCAAGGTCGAGGATAAACCACGAACAGCGAGACAGCTTGGGCGGTTAGTTTACAGTATTCAGCGATCAGTGTTCAGTTTTCCCCGCCAGCGGCCCGGCTCTGCGGGGCTCCGCGCGCCATGGCGGAGCCGGGTGAAGCTTGGCCGTAGCGAGCGAGGTAAAATGCGTCGCGGGCTGGTAATCGTACCTCGCTCACTCGCTGCCTTGCTTACTCGCTTAAGCGCTCACTTGCTCCCTCGCTTACTTGCTGCCTTGGCCTCCTCTTCTTCGAGATTACCGGTATCGCGAGCCCAGTGGGTCCAGGCCTCGCTCATTTGGCGGACGCGATCCGGAAAGGCGGCGGCCAGATCGTTGGTTTCGCAGCGGTCGACGGACAGGTCGTAAAGCTCCCAGCGTTTATAGTTTTTGTCCCAGACGAGTTTCCAATCGCCCTGCCGAATCGCGCGATTGCCCGACCAGTACCAGGCCAGCATCGGATGCGCCTGACGCTGAAGACCGGCGAAGATCGGGATCAGGCTGCGGCCCTCGACAGGGAGGATATCGTTTCCTTTGTAGCGCTTGGGATAATCCGCGCCGGCCAGTTCGAGAAACGTAGGCATGAAATCGATCACGTGGCCGACCTGGCGGGTAATGGTGTTGGCTGGGATGCGGCCGGGCCACCAGGCGATCAACGGCGTGGTGATGCCGCCTTCATGGACCCACGCCTTGTAGCGGCGGAACGGCGCATTCTGCGCCCATCCCCAGGCAGGGCCGACGGCCACGTAGTCATCGACCGCTCCGGGGCGGCGTGTGGCCGGGTCGCGTTTGCCGAGCTCCTCGCTGCAACCGCCGTTGTCCGAGAGAAACAAAACCAACGTATTGTCCTGAACGTTGACCTCTTTCAGCGTTTGCATGAGGCGGCCGATGTTGCGGTCCATGCAATCGATCATGGCGGCGTAGACGGCCATGCGCAGGTCCTCGAATTCGTGGTCGGCCTCGGCCCAGGCATAGGTTCGCTCGTCGGTCCCGGACAGTTTCCACGAAGGCTCCGCCAGTCCCATTTTTCGCTGACGTTCAAAACGCTGCTCGCGCATCCGGTCCCACCCCATCATGTATTTGCCCCGATAGCGGGCGATGTCCTCCGGCCGTGCGTGCAAGGGGTAATGTGGAGCGGTATAGCAGACGTGAATAAAGAACGGTTGCTTGTCGGCGGCGAAGCGTCGAATGGTGGCGATGGCGTGGTCGGTGAAGGCATCGGTGGTGTAGAAATCCCTGGGGAATTCGGTAATGCGTTGATCGTTGTGGCCGAAAAAGCGCTTGTGCCCGCCCTTGAAGTCCGGATCAGGCCGGGCCGGGTTGAAGTAGTTGCAGCAGCCGTCGAGCAAGCCGTAGTATTCCTCGAACCCGCGACGATAGGGATGCACGGTGTCCTCGCGGCCGAGATGCCATTTGCCGGAAAGGGCCGTGCGATAACCGGCAGCGCCGAGGGCTTCGCCGAGCGTAACCATGTTCGACTTGAGCAGACTGTCGATGGGGCGAGGGTGCAGGCCGGTGATCACCGACGCCCGCGTCGTGGTACACTTGGCGCAGTTGTAGAACTGGGTGAAACGCAGGCCCTCGGCGGCCAGACGATCGAGGTTGGGCGTTTGCACCTCGCCGCCGTAACAACCGATATCGGAAAAGCCCATATCGTCGCACATGATAAGTACAATGTTCGGCCGGGAGCTCGCTTCCGCGGCGTAAGCGGCGGGGGACAGGCAAGCCATCCAGAGCATGAGGCCGGCAGTCACAATAGCGATGATCGGTTTGCGGGTCACAAGCGCCTCCTCATAAAAAATGAGCAACCCCGGTACGCCGGGATTGCTCATAATAATCTATCTGTAAAATGATACCAACGGCCGGGCCGTGGGTCAGCGCTTCCGCATCCTGACGAAGGTCACGGCCAGTGTGCCAAAAACGATCAAGGCAAGGCTCGTCGGTTCCGGTATCAGAGCGGACGAGGTAAAGGCCGCGGTATAGGTTCTCACGGACGGGGATGACGATACAATGACCTGGTTCGCGAAACTGAACGCGAAAGACTCTTCGCCAAGCACGGGGAACGAGACAGCCGTCCCGGAAAAGGACACATTATGACTCTCTAATGTGCTGGCCCCGAATCCGAATGGCGCATAGAGCATCGCGCTGTCAAAGTCGATCTGAAGGATCGGGTTGTTCAGGTTATCGTAGAAAATAATCTGACCACCCGAGAGGACGTATGGGGCCGTCACCGTAAGCGAATCCATGGTGAACGTTGCGTCCTCGTAAGTTGTGTTGGTCCAGGGAATGATTAAATCAAGACCTGTCCCGCTCCACCCTCCAGTGAGAGTGGACCCGACTGCTGATGCGCTTCCCGTCAACGTAAATAACGGCGTGCTGCCGTTGGCCGCTGGATCCGAAAACGTCGCAACGGTTGTGATGAGCGAAGCCTCGGCACTCGAAACGCTTACCCCGCAAAGCAAACCCGCCATGCATACAAGTCCCAGTGTTAACCCAGAAAACGATACCTTACCCTTCCCAATCGATCGCATATAACCGCTCCCTCATCCAGTCGCTTCTTATCCCCTGACCAGATGAATCGGTCTCGAGAACCGTTCCCGAGCCGCTTGGCGTTCGTTATATGCTTCTTAATCCCCTAAACTTTTCGTGCATGCCTGGTTGAGCATGACGGTATTAAACCATCACGCCTACCATGCTGACGAGGCCAGTCCCCTGGCTCTGATATGCTTCTTATCCCGGTAAGTTTCCGCCGGCCCTCGGCGAAATATCGAAACAGGGCGTCGTCGCCCACGACATGCTTCTAAACCCCGCACCACACGGTTTCATTATAGGCCTCTCGACGACAACCAAACATAATCATGACACACATTGTCGGCGTCTACATTATCGACCTTCCTGAAACCTCGATCATAATAATAACACGCCGGGATTCCGTCGGCAAGAGAAAAAATGGGAGATTTTATCCATACGATCCAAAAATAAAGTCCAAGCGCTCGTATCTTATTAATTAAACGAGCTTTATGTGCATAAAAAAGAATTATGCGAACCGCGTGTCCATTATGTAATAATCCGACCATCCAGAAAAGCCTAAATAATTCATAACATTATGATAAATAAGGAATAACAACGATTCTTCCGCGACGCCATGAAGCCAAATCGGTATCAAGTTACCAGTTTAAGCTGGATCGCCATGCTTTATCCAAAGCGTCGATTTCAACGCCACGGGTCTGTTGATCACGATCTTTCCAGATAAGTTTCGGCTCACCGATCGAAACACCGACGGGGTAAACGACGATCCCTTTATCGTTACCGGCAAGGCCTAGAACGGCGGACTCCATGGATTTGCTCGTTTGGAGAACATAGGCGCTGGTCAACGGCGTGAAAGGCTCGCAGTCGGGGAAGGCGACTTCGATACCGCAACATCCGGCGAAGGCCATCTCGGCCAACGCGGGCAACCAGCCGTCACTACCGGCATCGTGGACCGCGAGAACTCGTCCTTCATGGATAAGTTTTGCGATGCCACGATGCAGGGCGGCCGCCTGTGACATATCCACGACCGACCACCGCTCGGCCTGGAGGGTCACCAGATAGAAACAGGTGGGATCCGCGTTGGGGCGTTTGGCATCCATGGTGACGCAGCGGCTTACGTCATCGATGACGGATATCGCGCTGATAAGCAGCGTTTCGGGAATACGGATACGGTTGTTATAGAGTCGGATACGCTCGGCCAGACGGCCGGCGTCGGCCGGATCGAACGCAAACTCGTTGTTGAGCGAATCCTTGCCGGAGATAAAAGGCGTTCCGTAAGCGAGGGCGGCGTCGTGGCAGCCCTGGCAGGCGCGAACAAGGGCGCCCATCGTTTGCGGATCCTCGCAGTTGCCCCAGCAGAAATTGTCGAGGATGGCCGTGCGCTCCGGATTGCCGCCTACACAGACGATATTGCGGATAGCCTCGTCGATACCGGCGACGGCCATCCAATAGGGATCCTGCTCGCCGAGGTCCGGACACAACCCGTTAGCCAGAGCAACGCCGGTGGGTTTGTCCAGATGGGGACGAATCACCGCGCCGTCGGAGGGCCCCGGCCCCGGGCCGACCAGGGGCTTGACCACGCTGGCGCCCTGCACCTCATGATCGTACTGGCGGATGATCCATTCCTTGCTGGCCGTGTTCAGCTCGGCCAGCTTGTCGAGCAGTCGTTCAGCAAGATCGCCGCGAGTGTCCGGCAGGCCGTTGGAAGCGGCCGGCGATTGCCAGGCGGCCTCCTTGCGCGTGCGGGGGATGCCGTCGTGCAGGAAAGCGGTGTCGATATCGCCGACGATCTGGCCTTGGTAACGCAGCAGCAGGCGGCCGTCGTCGCGGAACGTGCCGAGCACGGTGGCCTCCACGTTTTCGGCGGCACAGATTTTTCGAAAGGCTTCCCAATTGGCCGGGGGAACACTGAGCACCATGCGTTCCTGGGCCTCGCTGATCCAGATTTCGTCGTAGCGCAGACCGGCATATTTGAGCGGGACTTTTTCCAGATCGACGGTGGCGCCGAGTTTGGCGCCCATTTCACCAATGGCGCTGCTGAGGCCGCCGGCACCACAATCGGTGGTCGCGGTGTAGAGGCAGCCACCGGGATAATCCCGGGCCCGCATCATCACGTCGAGGACCTGTTTCTCGGTGATGGCGTTACCGATCTGCACGGCGTGCGAAAATTCATCGGCGTGGGTGTCGGTCAGTTCGGCGGAGGAGAAAGTCGCGCCGTGGATACCGTCACGGCCGGTGCGCCCTCCGATGACCACGATCAAATCGCCGGTCCGCGGCTCCTTCTGAATGCAGTTTCGGGGGATCAGCCCCAGGCATCCGCAGAAGACAAGCGGGTTGCCGAGGTAGCGGTCATCAAAAAGAACGGCTCCATTGATGGTCGGGATGCCCATACGGTTGCCGTAATCGCGTACGCCGGAGACGATACCCTTGAGTATGCGGCGCGGATGAAGCACGCCCTTGGGCAACAGATCCATGGGAAAATCGGGACGCCCGACGCAGAACACATCGGTATTGGCGATCGGCTTGGCCCCCAGCCCGCAGCCCATCACATCGCGGATCACTCCGCCGATGCCGGTGGCGGCCCCGCCGTAAGGCTCGATGGCCGACGGGTGATTATGCGTTTCGACCTTGAAGGCGAGGCCATACTGCTCGTCAAGAACGATCACGCCGGCGTTGTCCTCAAACACGGAGAGACACCAGTTGACGCGGCCGCTTTCGATCAGTTTACGGGTGGCCTGAGCGATGGTTTCCTTAAGCAGGTTGTCGTAGTGTATCTCCACGGTTTGCGGGTCAATCTGGTTTTGTTTGATCGCCGCCTTCGCGGGCATGGCCGTACCGCGGTAGCGAACTGCGCTTTTCAGAGTTTTGTGTACGCAGTGCTCGCTCCAGGTCTGGGCGAGGGTTTCCAGTTCCAGATCGGTCGGGTCGCGTTGAAGATCGCGATAGTGGTCACGGATGACGCGCATTTCCTCGGTCGAAAGAAAAAGGTGTCCTTCGCGGGACAGTTTGTTGAGGGCGGCGTCATCGAGATCGCGAATCGACACGCGGCGGATTTCAAAAGGTCTTTCGGGGGCCACGGGCAATTGGTTGGGTGGCGCATCGTGGCGGCCGAAGCCGGACAGATAGACCTCCTCGATGCAATCGTTGTAAAGCAGCCGCCGGGCGATGAATTCGAGTTCCTCACGGGAAGCGACGCCGTGTAATTCGTAGATACGGGCGGTGGCGGCTTCGAGGCCGTCGGCCGGGATGCCGATATCGCGGATTGCCGATAGCGTCGAAGCGGCCACCGGGTCCATGACTCCGCCCTTCAGATGCACCTCGATCGTGGCGTGTGCATGGTTGGGCGATTCTTGAATGGCATCGGCGGCCGAGGCGATCCGGCCGACTTCCGTGATCGGATCGACGAGCAGCTCGTCGGCAATGCGCCTGATGTTTGCCTCGCTTATATCGCCTTGAATCAGAAAAATCCGTCCGGAATCGACCTGGCTCACATGGGGTAACCCAAGTTCGTGGATATCGCGCAGAACGGCGGCGGCGTGAGCGTCGAGTTCGCGGCGTTTCGGATGAATATGGATGCGCCACAGGGGAACAGTGGAGGTAGTGCTCATGGAGGTAGAACCTTTCTTCGGTAGCGTTCGGCCAGCCATTGATCGCGGGCCTGCTTGGCATGGCTGAGCCACTGCAGGATGGCTTCCGTATCGTTGCGACTGAGGCGGTCGCGAAAGCGGGTCAGCTCACCCATCAGACGATCGAGGGCGGCGATCATCGCTCGTTGATTGGTTTGAAATATCTCGGTCCACATCTGCGGATCGCCGCTGGCGATACGGGTGGTATCGGCGAATCCGGGACCGGCCAGATCGATGGCCTGTTCGTGCAGGGACAGGCCGACCAGGGCGGTAGCCACCGCGTGGGGCAAATGGCTGACCCGAGCGAGTAATGCATCGTGTCTGGCGGGCGTCAGGGTGAGCGTCAATCCGCCTAGAGCTTCCCAAAAAGATCGCATCCAGCGAACATCGGCGTCCGGAGTTTGGGCGGTCGGGGTGACGAGGCAAAGAGCATTCTCGAACAGGTCCGCGCGGGCGTATTCGACGCCGGTTTTTTCCGATCCGGCCATCGGGTGCGAGCCGACGAAATGCACCTTTTTCGGCAACAGACGACGGGCCATGCGGACCACCTCGGTTTTCGTGCTGGCGACGTCGGTGACAAAGGCGCCGGGGGCCAGGGCGGCCTTCATGTTGCGAAGCAATTCCTCGAAGCGGCCGATAGGGGTACAGAGAATAACCAGTTGCGCCCCGGCAACACCGGCTGCGGTATCGCAAGTGACCTCATCCACCGCCTCGCAAGCCAGGGCCCGTTCAAGGGACGAAACGCGGCGGCCGACACCCACGCGGACGCCGGAAAAGCCGGCGGCCCGCAACGCCAAACCGATCGATCCGCCCAGAAGACCGACGCCGACGATGGCGATTCTTTCTAAGCTATTTATGTCAAAGACTTTATGCACAGAAATACCCGGATTTCAATTGCTTATAATGTATCCGCAAAGCCTTGGGGTCGTCAAATTTTCTTGATCGAGGGATTTTATTTGCTAAGCTATTAGGGAATTGCCGGGTGGCCGGAGCGCGGGCCTTTGACCCGGCATGGAGCATTTAACCATAAGCTAACAGGAAACGCACGAAGGATTTATGAGCATTGAACCTGACATACGGCCGGCAGGGGCCGTCCCCACCGGTTTGGATATTACCTTGGAGTTCGAGAGACCGCTGGCCCGAATCGAGCGGGAAATCGCCGAGTTGGAAGCGGCCCAGACCGAAGGTAAGCGTGATTTGTCGTCCGACATTCGGGAATTGCGGAATACGTTGGAGAGCTTGACCCGGCGAACCTATGCCAAGCTCACCCCTTGGGAAACGGTACTGGTGGCCCGGCATCCGCGCCGGCCGGTATTGCAGGATTATCTTGACGGCTGCGTGCGCGACTTCTGCGAACTGCATGGGGACCGGTGTTTCGGGGATGATTTGGCCATTGTAACGGGTTTCGGGCGGATCGGCGGGCAGAAAGTCATGCTGGTCGGCCACGATAAGGGCCGCACCACCAAGGAGAAAATCGCCCGGCATTTCGGCTGCGCCCATCCGGAAGGCTATCGCAAGGCCTTGCACAAGATGCACCTGGCCGAGAAATTCCGTTTGCCGGTGGTTTGCGTGATCGACACGCAGGGCGCGTTCCCCGGCGACAAGGCCGAGGAACGGGGCATCGCCCAGGCCATCGCGGTCAACATGATGGAGATGTCCCGGCTGCGCGTCCCGATCGTCTGCGTGGTGATCGGGGAAGGCGGCAGCGGCGGGGCCTTGGGGATCGGGGTGGGCGATCGGCTGGCGATGTTCGAGCACAGTTATTACTCGGTGATCACTCCGGAAGGTTGCGCGGCCATCCTTTATAAAAGCGCGGAGCGGGCAAACGTCGCGGCCAAGTCCCTCAAGCTGACCGCTAAAGACTTGAAGCGTTTGAATATCATCGATGAAATTCTGCCGGAACCGCTGGGTGGCGGGCATCGCAATCCGCCGGCCATGTTCGCCACTTTTGAGCGTTTCGTCGGCGATACGTTGCGTGAACTCAAGCGCGTACGGATCGATACGCTCTTGAAGCGGCGCTACGAGCGGTTGCGCAATCTGGGCAGTTTCTTCGAGAGTCCGTCGGCCAAGAAGACTACCGGCCGCAGTCGAACCCGTAACGGAAACGGATCAACCGCCGGTTTCGCGAATAGCGGCAACGGCAAAAAAACCGACGTATGGGTCCGCCCGCGTGCCAACGGCGCCAAGACCGGCGAGGCGGCCACCGCACGATAGATTTCGGACTCGTCCTTCCTCTCCTCCCAATACCTTCGCCATTCCCGTTCTCATGCTAAAGAATTAGGTTATATTTGGTATTCTGTTACGGGATCGCATCTTACAGCCATTGATTGTTTTTTTATGCATCGAAGCTATGATGTGAACAGGACGGGATGGGCCTCTTCGACAAAGGCGCATTATGTTGAGCGATGAAGAACTTGTTGGGTTGTTGACAGACCTCGAATCCGATCGGGTTGAGCGCAAGCCGTCCATCGCGGAACCTGATCGAATCAGGGAAGCGATATGTGCGTTCGCCAACGACTTGCCGGACCATGGGAAACCGGGAGTCATTTTTATTGGGGCGAAAGATAACGGCGACGGCGCGGGCCTCAAGATTACCGATCAGCTCATTCAAAAGTTGTCGGCCATGCGTTCGGACGGAAATATTGTTCCCCTCCCAAGCATCGTAGTAGAAAAACGTGTACTTCGTGGGGTTCCGATGGCGGTGGTTTTCGTTCATCCTTCGGATGCCCCGCCGGTTCGTTTTCGCGGGCGGACTTGCATTCGGGTGGGATCTTGCCGGGCCGTTGCCTCTCTGGAGGAAGAGCGGCGCTTGATGGAAAAACGGCGATCGCGAGATTTGCCTTTCGATCTGCACGTGCATGCTTCCGCCACGCTTGGAGATCTCGACAGAATCACATTTCTGGAAGGTTATCTGCCCTCGGCGATCGCGCCGGATATTCTGGAGGACAATGGGAGGACCTACGAGCAGCAATTGGCCTCCGTGCGGTTTGTATCCGTTGATCCTCCTTATCGCCCAACGGTTGTAGGATTGCTGGTGGTCGGCAAAATACCGACGGATTTCATTCCCGGGGCCTATATCCAGTTCCTTCGCATCAATGGGACGGAGCTCACGGATCCTATCATGAATCGGGAGGAAATTCATGGGGCTTTGCCGTACCTGCTCCGCCGCATGGATGACCTGCTTTCCGTAAATATCGTGACCCCGACCGATATCCGATCCCACTCCACGGAGGATCGTCATCCGGATTACCCATTGGTCGCGCTCCAGCAATTGGCTCGAAACGCCGTCATGCATCGTGATTATCAAACCACAAACGCCCCCGTTCGGATTACCTGGTTCAATGATCGAATTGAGATTCAAAATCCAGGTGGTCCCTTCGGTCAGGTAACTCGCAAAAACTTTGGAGTACCGGGGATCACTGATTATCGAAATCCTCATATCGCCGAGGCCATGAAAACGCTGGGATTTGTTCAACGATTCGGTGTCGGCATTCAACTGGCCAGGAAGACCCTGAAGGACAACGGGAATCCCGATCTCGATTTCGACGTTCAGGACAATCACGTCTTGGTGGTGGTGAGGAAATAGTCATGCCCGTTCCCGTAATTGCTTTCTTCAATAACAAGGGGGGCGTCGGTAAAACTTCCTTGGTCTATCATGTCTCATGGATGCTTTCCGAGCTGGGCTACCGCGTATTGGCCGCCGACCTTGACCCGCAGGGGAACCTGTCCGCCGCCTTTCTCGATGATGAGCGCTTGGAACAATTATGGTCGGAAACGGATGCTCCGGTCACCATTTATCGAGACCTGCGTCCACTGGATCGTGGCACAGGAGATGTGGTCGATCCGACTCTCGAAAAAGTGGATGAGCGACTGGTGCTTATTCCGGGCGACATGTCCCTTTCGACCTATGAAGACGGATTGTCCGAGGCGTGGCCCAAGTGTCTGGACCGAGACGAACGGGCGTTTCGGGTCACCTCGGCTTTATGGCGCGTGCTGCAAAGGGGGGGGAGCCGGCATCATGCGGATGTGATCCTCGTTGATCTCGGTCCCAATCTGGGGGCCATCAATCGAGCCGCGCTGATCGCTTCCGACTTCGTGGTCGTACCGTTGGGGCCGGACATCTTTTCGTTGCAAGGTTTACGGAATCTTGGCCCAAGGCTTCATGAATGGAGAGAGGGATGGCAAGAACGTCTGGGGCGCAATCCGGCAGGAAATTTGCCCTTGCCGGCGGGAAGCATGAAGCCGCTCGGCTATCTGGTGATGCAACATTCAGTGCGTAAGGATCGGCCGGTCAAATCCTATGACAAGTGGATCAGCCGAATTCCCGGAACCTATCGAGAATATGTACTTAAGGAGTCGGCGAATGATTCGCCGCCCGTTAGTCAGGATCGGTACTGTTTCGCCTTGTTGAAACATTATCGCAGTTTGATGCCCATGGCCCAGGAGGCGCGCAAGCCGATTTTTTTTCTTAAGCCGGCGGACGGTGCGATTGGCGCGCATACTTCGGCCGTTAAGGATGCCTATCAGGATTTCCAGCGACTGGCCACGGAAATCATGAATCGCGCCGGTGTGGTTCGTGCCTCAAGGGCGGACGGTGGCATATTGTTTTGAAGCGCCTCCGCTGATCGCCTTGCGTCTGAATAACGGGGGCGGTCCTACCTGCCAGATCGATATTCCATGCTGATATCCAAAGCCGGGGCGGAATGGGTAATGGCCCCGACGGAGATGCGGTCGACGCCGGTTTCGGCGATGGCCCGGACCGTGGTCAAATCCACCCCGCCGGAGGCTTCCAGGGCGATCAGGCTGGCAAAGTCCCGGGTATCGCGTCGACGTACGGCCTCACGCATCTGGTCCGTGGAAAAGTTGTCGAGCAGGAGGACATCGATGCCCCGCACATTGAGCAGAACGTCGAATTGGTCAAGGCGATCAACCTCGAATTCGATAAACGCCGGACGCGGATCCAGGGCCTCGGCCTGGGCGACCATTTTCGCGGCCCGGGCGGCGAGTTGCTCGAGCGGAATGTCGGCCAGGTGGTTGTCCTTGATGAGCACCGCGTCGGACAGGCCGAAACGGTGGTTCTCGCCGCTACCGCAATAGACGGCGTATTTGTCGAGCAGTCGCCAGCCGGGGATGGTCTTGCGGGTATCGTAGATTTTCGCCTTGGTGCCGGCCACCGCGTCCACATAGCGCCGAGTAAGGGTGGCGACCCCACAGAGCCGCTGAAGGAAGTTGAGCAGGGTCCGTTCGATGCCCAGCAGAAAACGTTGCGGCCCTTTAAGGGTGGCGATGAGGGTGCCGGGTGCGAGTAAATCGCTGTCCCGGGCGGGCGCATCGAGCATCAGCCAGTCGGAATACAGTTCGGCCAGCAGGTCATAGAGTATCTGTCCGGCAAAAACCCCCGTTTGCCGAGCGATCAACCGGGCGGTACCGGCGGCGTTTTCGTCGACGGCGATCAGGGAGGTCACATCGCGATCGGCCCCGTCCTCGAGCAGGGCCTGTTCCCAGAGTTTGCGTAATTGCTTCTCAACGGAAGTTTCGGGGTTTGGCATCGTGCGTTACTTTCGAAAATGTTTGGACCTCGGTTTCCAGAAAGTCAACTGTTTCTCGTCGTCGTCCGGATCGGCCGACGCCTCCGACGTTTGGGTCAACACGGGCGCCTCGCGGAGCTCCTTGATTCGATCACGGAGCGTGGCCGCCCTTTCAAAATCGAGCTTTTCGGCGGCCTCGAACATTTCCTGTTCAAGGGCGGCCATCAATTCATCGCGGTCGTATTCCGCCTCGTTGGCGTGGACGGCCTCGCGGGCCACCCGCCGAGCCGACATTTCCTGGGCCAAACTGTTGCGAATGGCCTTGCGGATCGTTTCGGGTGTAATAGCGTGCTCCGCGTTGTATTGCAACTGGATTTCACGCCGACGGTTGGTTTCGCTGATGGCGCGTTCCATGCTGGGGGTCATCTTGTCGGCGTAAAGCACGACCTCGGCGTTGACGTTACGGGCGGTGCGGCCGATGGTCTGGATGAGGCTGGTTTCGCTGCGCAGGAATCCCTCCTTGTCGGCGTCCATGATGGCCACCAGCGAAACTTCCGGGAGGTCCAGCCCCTCGCGGAGCAGGTTCACCCCCACGAGCACGTCGAAATTACCCCGCCGCAGGTCGTTCAGGATTTCCACGCGCTCCAGGGTATCGATCTCGCTATGCAGGTAGCGACCTCGATAACCCTGTTGCTGAACGTAATCGGACAGGTCCTCGGCCAGCCGCTTGGTCAGGGTGGTTACAAGGACACGCTCGCCGGCGGCGACACGCTGTTCGACACGCTTGAGCAAATCCGGGACTTGACCGCGGGCGGGGGCCACGTGGATGACCGGATCGACCAGGCCGGTCGGGCGGATGATCTGCTCGACCACCTCGCCGGCGCATTTTTGAAGCTCATAGGGGCCGGGAGTGGCGCTGACGAAAATCACCTGGTTCCAAAGTTCCTCGAATTCCTCGAAACGCAGCGGACGATTATCCAGACAAGAGGGGAGGCGAAAACCGTGCTCGACCAGCACTTCCTTGCGGCTGCGGTCGCCGGCATACATGGCCCGCATCTGCGGGACGGTCACGTGGGATTCGTCGATGATCAGCAGGAAGTCCTTCGGGAAGTAATCGATCAGGGTGAAGGGTTTTGCCCCCGGCGCCGAGCCGTTGAGATGCCGGGAGTAGTTCTCGATGCCGCTGCAATAACCGGCTTCCTGGATCATTTCCAGATCGTAGCGGGTGCGGGCGGCCAGGCGCTGGGCTTCGAGCAGTTTACCCAGCCGGCGCAGCTCCATGAGCCGCTGTTCAAGCTCTTCCTGAATACTCCGGACGGCGGCGGCCACCCGATCCTCGGGCATGACATAATGGACCGCGGGATAGATGAAGACGACTTCCTGGCCGGCAAGCGTTTCGTTGGTCAACGGATCGACCAAATCAATCCGCTCGATTTCGTCGCCGAACAACTCGATGCGATAGGCGAACTCCTCGTTGCCCGGATGCAGCTCGATGACGTCGCCGCGCACGCGAAACGTCCCGCGACGGAAATCAAGGTCGTTGCGCGTATATTGGAGATCGACGAAGCGCTTGAGTAGCTCGTCACGATCCTGCCGGTCGCCGACGCGCAGGGTGATGATCGAGCGCTTGAAGTCCTCGGGCGAGCCGAGGCCGAACAGACAGGACACGCTGGCCACGATGATCGTATCCCGCCGGGAGACCAGCGAACTGGTGGCGCTGAGCCGCAGGCGATCGAGGTCGTCGTTGCGGGAGGCGTCCTTTTCGATGTAGATGTCGCGCTGAGGGATGTAGGCCTCGGGCTGATAGTAGTCGTAATAACTGACGAAGTATTCGACCGCGTTCTCGGGAAACAACTCGGCGAATTCCTCGTAGAGCTGGGCGGCCAGGGTCTTGTTATGACTGATGACCAACGTCGGCCGGTTGAGGTTGCGAATGACGTGGGCCATCGTGAAGGTCTTGCCGGACCCGGTCACGCCGAGGAGGCACTGGTAGCGACGGCCGGATTGAAACGCCGCCGTCAGCTTTTCGATGGCCGCCGGCTGGTCGCCGGCGGGTTCAAAATCACTGTGTATTTTGAATTCTGACATCTTCCTCTCGCTCGGACCGGATGGCCACAGGACCGGCTCGATCAGGCCACCTCTCCATCATCCTATGAAGTCAAGGCGGAGGATTCAAATATTTCGTTCCAAGGGGAACCGGGATTCCTCGACGGGTTTTCATGGAACAGCCGCCTTGCCGATGAGAAGGTTAAGATTCGATAAAGATATCTTTAAGACAGGTTCGCTTTCGGTTAGCATGTCTGCTCAATCGTCGACAAATCGTTTTGACGGCAAGACGGTTGCGGCGAATTGGGTGGAGAACGATTCATGAACGTATTCGATCATTTTGAGGAACAACCCTTCGGGCCTTTGGCGGAACACATGGCCAAGGTCAAGGAATGCGTCAGCCTGGTGGGACCGATGTTCGAATGCCTGCGGCAGCAGAATTACGAGGAGTTGAAACGGATCAGCCAGCAGGTGTTCAAGGAGGAGCACAAGGCCGACCAGATTAAAAACCAGATTCGCGAGAAGATGCCCAAGAGTTTTTATCTGCCGATCTACCGCGGTGACCTGCTGGCCTACCTGAAATTGCAGGACGACATCGCCGACTCGGCCGAGGACCTGGCCGTCGTCTTGACGATCAAGCGGCTGGTCATGCCGCCGACCCTCGCCGAGCACATCATGAGCCTGGTCCGCCAGGTTCTGCAGGTATGTTCGAGCCTTTTCGCGTGTTCGGAGAAGCTCCGGAACCTCAGTGAACGAGATTTCGGGGGTCGGCGCGTCCAGGAGATTCTCGATTTAGTCGCCCAGGCGGAGCAAGAGGAGTGGGAAACGGACAAGACCCAGTTCGAGCTGGCCCAGAAACTGTTCGCCCTGGAGGACGAGATGCGGGCCACGGACATTTTCCTCTGGTCGAACATCTTTCAGAACCTGGGCAAACTGGCCAACCACGCGGACAAGACGGCGGAACGCCTTCGCCGCATGTTAATCCGGTAACCATAAACCGATTCCTCGGGTTTTCTTAAACGGAGTGCCCAAGTCGATGCTGGATAGTCTGATCGCTGCCACGATACCCCTTGATCCTTTCCTGATCGGCGCACTGGTTGTGGCGATCGGCATGTTGATTTGGGACACCGTGGAGGTGGGGCGAAACGACGCAGCCAACCTGGTGAACGCGGTTTATGGAGCGCGTATCCTGAATCGCCGGGCGGCCGTCTTGGTGGCGGGCGTCGGCGTGGTGCTGGGAGCGGCCACCTCTTCGGGGGTGATCGACACGGCCCGCAAGGAAATCTTCGATCCGACCGTCCTGAGTGTTTACGCGGTCCTCACGGTTTTCATTTCCGTTTACATCGTGGACACCGTCTTGCTTTACAGCTACTCGGCCTACG
>CAYNYK010000066.1:22856-28694 GCA_964401335.1 uncultured Planctomycetales bacterium | reverse complement strand
GAAACTGGAAACGGGTGCCTCTCAAGAGCATACCGCGCCAGTATTCGACTCTACCATTATTCATTGGTTTTACCACGGAGTCCACGGAGGTCATGCAGAATAAAGGAGTTATTAGACAACAAAGTGAGCGATGGTTTGGACAGGGTGCATGTATCCAGAATTAGGTGTCCCTCGCCTGCGTCCTTATTTCATCTTTTCTCCGTGCTCGCCACGGCGGAGCCTCGCCTAGGCGGGCTCTCCGTGACCTCCTTGGTGAATATTCCGGACTATGGCTTTGTCCCATGAAACGTTTTCAAGTCAGGGATGCCCGATAATATCCGCCGGCAGGCTTACGGTTTACGCGGTGCTGGTACCTCGGAGGCCGAGGGTAAATCGATGATCGTCACGTCACGCACGGATTGTGGATCGTAACGGTGCTCGACCACTGCCTCGTAATAAAGGGGATTGGCTTTGTTATGGACCAGTTCGACGATGTTCCCGATGACCATGGTCATGGGAAAACGATAATCGTCAGGATCGGTGGTCACGATATCGCCCACGGCGATCAGTTTTGTTTCCACGTCTTCGCGAGGGATATCGGGAATCAGCATACGGCCACGACCGGCGCCTTTCAGAAAAAAGACCTGCCGATTATCGGTCTTCCTGGCTTCCGATGACGGCGCATCCGGCCGAACGATGCGGATACGCATGGTCTTATTCGCGAAAGCGTCGCTGAGCAAAACCACCCTTGACGTCCAACGATGGGTCTGCTCCACCCAGCCGATCAGACTTTCACGAGCCAACACTTGCGAATATTCGTGAACGTCATGCTCGCTACCGACATCGACCTGCAAACGGGTGGCGACCCAGTCACCCTCCTTGATCCCGCGGTTCGTCCCGCAGGCCACCCGGAAAGCCTGACGCCATGCATCCGCTTCAGGAGCGATCACTCGGGCCGGAAGGGGGCGGGCCTGTCGCGGAAAACCGGGGGTCTTGCGCAAGGCGATCAACGATTCATTGATTTCCCGAAGTTGGGCCATTTCCTGCTGTTGAGTGATCAATTGGTTGAGCAGTGCCTTATTTTCATTGACAAGTCGTTCATGCTCGACGGCGGGGATGGGCTTGTCGGCCAGGGCCTCGGTTCGATTGATGATGTTATGCGTGGTCTCGTTCACCCCGTACTGGGCCAGGGCAATCAGCTGAGTCATACCCCGCGCCGGACGAAACGGATCGAAAGGCAGCAATAAAACAACCGCCGATACCCCCATGAGCACGACAAAAAGGGCCTGTCTGGACGGACGTCGCAATCGGTAATGGTACATGGCCGCTTTACCCCGCGGATACATGCCGCCTCGCGGACACCGGGTCACATGTCATCCTGGTCGGATTCCATGGTTTCTTTCCACTCATTCAGATGTTCGAGAAAGATGCTGGTCCCGCGGGCCACGCAAGTCAGGGGATCCTCGGCGATACGCACGGGCAAGCCGGTGCTCTGGCTGAGCACCCGGTCCAACCCTCGTAACAGGGCCCCACCGCCGGCCATGGCGATCCCATCCTCGACGAGATCGGCGGCGAGTTCCGGCTCCGCCTTCTCCAGGGTACGAACCACGCTTTCGACAATCAGACCGACCGGTTCCTTGAGGGCTTCGCGGATTTCCTCGCTGTTAATCACGGCCTTGCGGGGCAGACCGCTGATGGTATCCCGCCCGCGAACCTCCATGGTCTTTTCCTCTTCCAGTTCGGCGGCGGAGCCGATCTCGATCTTGATGCGTTCGGCCATCTGGGGACCGATCATCAGATTATATGTCCGTTTCATATAATTCATGACGGCTTCGTCCATATCGTCGCCGGCAACCCGGATGGATTCGCAGACACTAATGTCGGCCAACGAAAGAATAGCCACTTCCGTGGTGCCGCCGCCGATGTCGATAATCATCGAAGCCCGCGGTTCGGCCACCGGCAAACCGGCCCCGATGGCTGCCGCCAGCGGCTCGGGAACCAGATAAACCCGCCGGGCACCGGCCCGTTCGGCCGAATTGTATACCGCTCGTTTTTCCACGGCGGTGATCCCGGACGGGACGGCAATCACCACGCGGGGCATGACAAAAGAGCGTCGGCCATGTACCTTGCGGATGAAATAGCCCAGCATCGCCTCGGTGATGTCGAAATCGGCGATTACGCCATCCATCAGCGGACGTATGGCCGTTATCGTGCCCGGCGTTTTGCCGATCATCTCCTTGGCAACCAGACCGACCGCGTTACCGTTCTTGAGCACGCGGTTGGTCCCTTTTTTGACGGCCACGACCGACGGCTCGTTGAGAACCACCCCCTGGCCACGGACGCAAACCAAGGTGTTGCAAGTCCCCAGATCAATGCCCATGTCCAGGCTGAACAGACCGAGTAGGCTGCTGAGTATCACGGAACCACCCTTCCGCCCGCAAAGGAAACCTTAAACCAGCACAGGCCCAATCCCCACGCCTTAATCCGATATGATCCGGACACACGTTGGGCGGGCGGGCATTGTACCACGTGGAAAACGAATACGCGAGAGGCCGTCGGGGTGATTTTACATGTTCACGGTCGCCGAAGCGCAGGGGACCGGGATATCGGAAAGCAGCACCCGACCGACGAAGGACCGAACTTGAGGCACCCCTCGTCTATGCTCCGCCCGAAGGCAGCAAAGTTCCAAATAACTGGAGCGACCGTACCACCAGGAAAACGATCCCGAAAAGTAAAATAGCGGCGGCTACGATCAGCATGACCGTGTAAAGATCGTTTTGGGCGGCAATGCGCGGGCCTGTTTCATTGGGGGGTGCCATTATCCGTATCTCCCATGAGGCGGCGGCCGGCGGCCGTGCTCTACCTTTAGTTCTGGGCGTTGAAGCTCGACAAATCGATGATTTCGTCGCCCACGCGAATCCGCTTGTCGCCTTCCAGCTTGATCTGGCCAACGGATTCGGTCGGGGTCACCTTGGAGGTGATGGTCAAATCACAAATATACTGCCCGTCTCGCAAGGCCACCATGACCATGCCTTCCTTGACGCCGGAGGCACTGCCTACATCAAGGCTGGCCATGTTGGCGTTCAAGTCGACGGCGGTCACCGTGCCATGAATGGGGGCGGCCGCGACGGCCGAGACTCCCAGAGCGTCAGGCGTCGGCGGCGAGGACAGGGGCGGCAGCCCGGGGCCGAGGTTCATCTGTTGGCGGAGCT
Organism: uncultured Planctomycetales bacterium; assembly: GCA_964401335.1. Taxonomy (GTDB): domain Bacteria; phylum Planctomycetota; class Phycisphaerae; order UBA1845; family PWPN01; genus JAAYCU01. Next base: position 25,503 of record CAYNYK010000066.1, on the reverse strand, counting down.
GGGCGTTTTCCGTCCGGTAGTTATGAGCGATCTCCTCCTGCTCATGCAGCTTTTGCTTGACAATGACCAGCTCGGCTTGTAACTGCATGTTCTTCTGTACCAAGTCGGTATTACGCAACTGCAGATCGCGTTCGCCGGCCAAGGCCTTTTCCTTGGCTTCGGCCAACGCCTTGTTAACCTCTTCCTTCACCTGCAACTGACCAGTGAGCAAGGTTGTCGAGCTTTCCAAACTGTCCCGGCTGCGGCGTAACTGGTCGCGCTCCTGAATGAGCTTGTCGATCTGCAGCAGGCCTTCCTCGATGCGGGCACGCAACTGGTTGGCTTCGTCCTCCCGGCGCGCAAGCAGCGAGTTGTAATACTCCTGCTGAGACGCGGCGACAGCCTGTGCACTCATGGCCTTGGCCATGTTGACTTCCGCCGCGTCCTTGTTTTGCATGGCCAACTTCTGCCAGTCGTAGGTACGGGCCGCGAATTGAATCGCCATCGGCGTGAAAATAAAAGAGAATAGACAAACCAGGATGACAAAAATCTTGGTTACCGTCGTCACTTTCTGCTCCTGTGTTTGTGTCGTGAATTCCACCCCGTCCCAAGGCCGTCGGCCGGGTAGGAGGAGGGTTCGGTTTTTCATCACGCGGTTTTCAGCCCGCTCACCGGAAAACCGCGACCTCTGGTGCAAAACACCGCCCTGAAGGCCAAGCAATACCTGTGACAACCCTCAGGTGGCGAGCCGGTCCTATCGGCCGGGGTGGCCGTCAAATCCTGTCCAGGCAACGCCTGAGCACAAAACTATATCCACCCCGCCAAGGTTTGCAAGCCTTCTTTTCCGCTCCGGGTCATGATTATTTATTTTCGTGCCCCTAACCTTTGACCTCAATAATATCGAGAATTGCCGATCCCTTCACGCCAGTCCGAACGTCTGGTATGACCCAAATAAAACCGGCCGCAAGGTTAATGGTTATTCAGGTATCATTTTCGCTAATGAGCTTCTCATTTCGATCATTATTGAGGGGCCAAATTCGTATATGGTGAAATTTGTATTTATATGCTTACATTTGGTTGCGATGAGGCCTCGTATTGCACGATGGCCTCATGAGCGGCGGCAAAAGCGGGCGGGCATGACGACGGAAACCTATGGGTAAATTACGGTCTGCTCGAACGGCGCCCTCATGACCCGCAGTTGGTTTTGCTTTATGCCCGCGTCCGTATGCGGTCGTTTTTTTTCACCGGACGGTTCGACGGTCCGCGGTCGCGTTATTAAGATGGTGGCCGAATGTGTTCGACCCGCAAGCGATGCACGATTTTCATGGGAGTGGTTCATGGACAAGCAAACGAAGCGATGGGCAGGTACCGTGGGATGGTCGACCGTCTTGTTGTTGGCGATTAGCGGGGTCAGTCATGCCCAGCCGGTCAAACAGGAAACGCTCGGCACTCAACTGGCCCAAGCCGGTATCCGGCTGGTTTGGCAGATATCGCTACCCCTGATTCCTTCTGTTTCCATTCGTTCCTATTATCTTATGGAGGAGAATCTATACGCCCTCGCCAGCGACGGTAAGGTGCATTGCGTGCGTGCTGATATCGGCCAATACCGATGGGTCCAACAGGTAATCGGCAAGACGGACACGTTTTGGCCGCCGGCGGTTTACCCGGTCTCGTGGGGCAACGAACTGGGCGGTGAGGCAATCGCTTTCGCGCGGTCGAGCGATGTAATCTTTCTTCACTCCGCAAGCGGTACCAAGCTCGGCACCCGTAAGATCAATACGGCCAACAAGGCCGGTGCGGTTTTGGGGCCTAACGCTATCTACACGGTCGAACTCGACAAACGCCTGCGCAAATATGATATCGAGGGCAAATTCATGGATTGGCAGATTCGCAGCAATGATCTGTTCCAGATTTCTCCCCTCTATCTGGCCGACCAGGACCAACTGGTCTTCGCCGACGAGGCAGGGCGCATCGCCTCGGCGAAAGGACTGAACAAGGTTGAGATTTTCGATCAGCAAGTGGAGGGCCGTCCACGCGGCTGGCTGGCCGGCGACGCCGAGGGGATTTATCTGGTCACGGACCGGAATTTGTTTTTTCAACTTGATCGCCAGACGGGCGAGACCCTGTGGAAATATTTCCTGACGGCCGCCCCCGACGGCGGGCCGGTGGCCAGCGAAAAACATATTTACCAGGCATTAACTCCGGCCGGCATGGTCCAGATCAACAAGAGCCAGCGGCGCGCCGGCTGGCAGATCAACCAGGCCCGGCGGTTCCTGGCCGAATGGCCTCGGCATGTGGTCCTGCTAAGTACTAGCCATCAACTCCTTTTTGTCGAGCCGCTGAGCGGGCAAGTCGAGCGGGTAACCGACCTCGGCGAGGCCTGCGACGGGATCAGCAACGTGGTCAATGATGCGGTGTTCGTAACCACCCGCAAAGGGACGATCCGCTGCCTTCGGCCACTCGGCGCCGAACCACTGACGGCCGCCGATTTCAAGAATAAGCTGATGGCCACAACTCAAAAAGCCGAACCACCGACTGAAGAAACGGCTGAACCGACCCCAGAACCGGAACAACCCTGAGAGCATCAAAAAAACTTGTGCACCCTTTTATTCTTGCCCACTCACTATCAGCCGCGGCCATTTCTTATCAATCAACAAATCTCTGCGCC
>CAYNYK010000066.1:0-22756 GCA_964401335.1 uncultured Planctomycetales bacterium | reverse complement strand
TGCCCACTCACTATCAGCCGCGGCCATTTCTTATCAATCAACAAATCTCTGCGCCCCTGCGTCTCTGCGCGAGGCATCCCCCGCATCAGGAAAGGCCCAGCCATTTCTTATCAATCAGCAAATCTCTGCGCCTCTGCGTCTCCGCGCGAGGCATCCCCCGCATCCGAAAAAATCAGGCCATTCCTTATCAATCCATAAATCTCTGCGCCTCTGCGTCTCCGCGCGAGAATTTCACGGCATCGGGAAAGGCACGCGATCCCCTTCACGGTTTGTGCAGAAACCCCACCGTCGATTCCATGATTCGCTCATGCAATCGTCGCGGGATTTGTTCGGCCGTCTGGTTTTGCAGATCCTCCAGATTGGCCCGACAAAACCGGCACCCGAGCCGGTCGAGATGGAAGGCCACATACTCCCGCCAGGGTGGTTCAAGCGTACCCAACAGATACGCCCCGATCGTACTGCGTTTCAGGCAACTGAGCCGCTGCTCCTGCCAGATTTCGCTAAGCAGCGAATCCGGCGGGTCGACGGGCGACTCGGCGGATGGTGATTCGTCGAGTTGCTCGTGAATCTGTTTGAGGCACCGGTGCTTGATCAGGGCGACGTGGTTTTCGCTGACTTCGGCGTGACGGGCAATGTCACGATTGCGCAACTGGCAGAAAAAAAGCATCTCGACAATCCGCAGATCGCGAAAATTAAGGCTCTTTTTATAGTGATTAATCAACTCCGTCAGAGCGACGGCCAGGGCTTGCCGTTGCGTCTGATGATCTTCGGCGCGGCGGGCATACCAACTGGCGGTCAGATCGTCGGCGGGGATCACGCCAAGGGGATCGCTTGCTTTTTCGGTGTTGCCCTCGGCAACGATGTCCTGCAGCAAACAGACGTTTAACCGGCGGGCACGGTACCAGGAGGCAATCTTGTTGCGGCAGATGGTGAACAGATAGGTTTCCAGGCCGGCCTGTTCCTGGAAATTGGCCAAGGCCTTGAGGAAGCTGATGAACGTCTCCTGCACGAGGTCCTCGGCCTCGGCCGCGCGCGGCAGACGCCCACGGGCGAAGGCCAGCAGCCGTCCCTCGTAACGCTCCACCAACTGGGCCCACCCGTCGGCACTGCCCCGGCGGATCTGCTCCAGCAGGTATTTATCCGCAGCGTTCAGTTCATCCATGATGCATAGTGTACCATATACGTGGCTGAGGGGGAGACAAGGAGAGTGGGCGATGGGGGGAAAAGGCGAATATCCGAATCCTCCCCCTCCCCTTGTCTCCCTCTCTCCCTCTCCCCCTCATTTTTATTCCGTGTCATCCTCCGTATTTAGAGTATCTCCTAAAACCGGTGTGGCACAGGCGTCTCGCCTGTGCTTGTCGGCCCAACAGGGCCGGCGCTTTGGGGTTTTATGATGCATTCTTAAGCATAATTGAGTACCAACAAAACCCCCGCCACCACGATCACCACCCCCGCCACCCGCAATGACCACACGTAATACCCCCGCGTGGCCGCGTTGAGGAACAGGTAAACCACCGTGATGAGCAGAATCATGCCGGCGATGGACGATCCATTACGAATCCATTTCGCACGATATGAACCAAGTCGATCAACACAAAGGGACGCCAAGTAATAAATATTATCCTGTGAAGCATGCACTAAAACCGCCTCCCGCCATAACTGTGCCCCATAGGGACGCTGGAAGCATTGTGTAAATCGATCAGCGATAACATAACTTGCGTTCCCCGCACTGAGACTGTCGACTATTGTCTGCCGCATCCACTGGGGATCAGTTACCGCCTCATGTTCGGCAGCCCTGTTCCAATGGCTGCGAAGACTGCTTTGCACATAAGGAATTAATTGGTTGGCGGCATCGTTGAGGGCCGTAAACTGGGCCGATTGGCGGCTATCACTCATGTCCGTCGATCGGCCGACAATCCATTGGCGTCGTGGATCACGGCTGTAGAATTCGGCATAATTTGCCAGCCAGGGAACCTCGACGAAACGTGCCGTCTGAATAAGATCGCCGGACGACGCCTTGATATGCATACGCACCGCGCCATTATTTTTATTCCAGGATGCGCCGGTTCCCGCCGCTGGATACTCGTAGGTGTGATTTGTCACATCAAGCTCGATAGTAATGTATTGCTCCGTCATGAGTGCAAGCGCCGGAGTCGGCTCGGTGGCCGGATGATCTTCATACCAGCTCACCTGTAGAGACATGTTCTGTTGCCGAAATACCTCATTTACCGCGGAGATCACTTGCGGATCAAGGCCTTTCCCGACGAGCGACACTTTCGTAATATGGACGCCTTCAGAACTCTTCTTGGTAATATAATCATTCGCTTTTACCGCCAGAGCCTTCGCCGCCGACACCATGGAAGTATATATGTCCGCGTCAAAGCCAAGCTCTTCCGCGGGTTTCCAGTCATTGGTAACCGGTAAATCCGAAATACCGGAAAACAAGCTGCGCTGGTCCGTGATCGCCACTGAGCGGGAATAATCCTGCCTGTCCGGATCCCCGCGACTGGCGGTGACTGAGGTTTGACGGATCGATTCGGACGGCCATAAACATAACGAGACCCAGAATAGCCCCATAAGCGCCAAACCGCCGACAATGCCAAGAAACCATAAGATACCCTTTCGGCCAAGCAACTTAATCACTAAAGCCATAACCGTGGCAAGAGCAATAGCACCGAGAAATAAAAATATAATAAGGCCCCAACTCATACCTGGTTGCATTACCATCGCTCATACTCCTTCATCACCCGCGTCGGGCGGGAGATCGTCTTCTCGTCGCGGCCCCCAAAGCGGCATTCTCCCCGCCCGTCGCAAACGCTGTCGCCCTTCGATCCACGTCAAACACGGCATGTTCACTCTGCCCCCGTCCCTCGCTCGCGCTTCGGGCTGGCATTCCCTCTTCGGGCTTGTGTACGGTATGGAATGCCAGCCCGTAGCGCTAGCAAGGGACACCACCTCGACGTCAAGAATGTCACCGTCGCGCAAAACAACCTCTCGGAGACAAACACCCCCCGCCAGCCCGAGGCGCGAGCGAGGGACAACCTCTCGACGTCAAACAACTCACCGTCGCGCAATATCGACTCTCGGACGCGAACACTCCTGCCAACCCGCAGCGGTTTACCTCGCCGTGGCGGGCGAGCAAGGGTCAACCTCTCGACGTCAAGTGCCTCATCGTCCCGCAAATCCAATCTCGGACACGACAACTCCTCCATCCCAATCCGAGCGCAAGCGAGGAACACACGAACCATCGATTAACCGGCTCATTGCTCCTCGGTCACATACTCAATCGCCCGCAACACGTCGCCTTCGCGGTGAATCCACCGCGTACTGCCGTGCTCGGTCCACCATTTGCGTCGGCGAACCTCCCGACCGTTCGTCATTTCGTTCAATCGCCGCGAGCACCACGCCTTCAACTGGTTCATGACCTCCTCGGGGGCCACCGGGGCCGTCACCACCAGATGCACGTGATTGGTCCGCACGTTCAACGCATGCAATACCCATTCGCGTATTTCGCAATGCCGCCGGATCGTGCTGTCCACCTTTTTTCGCTGCTCGGTTTCGAGAACTACGCACGGCTCGGCCATCACCCGCCGGGCGAATACCTCGCGTCGCGGGTCGGCCTCCTGAACACCTTCCACGCCGGACTTGATCCACCCCCGCTTATCCCCCGGCAACCAGGTACCGTAGGTCGTCCAGGTAATCAGATACGCCAAAGGCTCCCGCATGTTTTTGCTCCTCGATTCCGGTCCCACCAGTACCAGCCCGCAGCGCCAGCAAGGGACACCCTCACGACGTCAAGCGCCTCACCGTCGTGCGTTCAAACTCACAAAAGCAAACACCCCGACCAGCCCGAAGCGCGAGCGAGGGAATTCCCCCAACCACTTCGCGAAGTCCGGATGCCGTTCGATGACACCATCACACATCAAGAACATGCACCCCTGCATGATTCCGACAACTAAATCTCTTGTTAAGCACAAACCGGCTTCGTTTTCCCTCGCTAGCGCGTCGGGCTAGCTGGATATACATTGCACACAAACAGAATCCTTCTTGCACTCGCATATTCCTCACGCATCGTCCCTTGCTCGCCCGCCACGGCCCGCCTAGGCCCGGCTCCGCAGGGCTCCGCCGTGGCGAGCGAGGCAGGCGAGGTAAACTGCTGCGGGCTGGCAGACATCCATCATCCACCTGAGCAAAACATCAACCTCGTTCGTACACTTCCACCGCATCGTCCCTTGCTTGCGCCGCGGGCTGGTAGACGCACCATTGCACGCGATTAGGCACTTTGCTCAACCTCCTTATTTGCCCGCCGGGCGGGCCAGGCGAGGATGACCACCGAAGCCAGGAATGCAACGGCGGCGAAGAGGATGCCCCGGCCGACGGCGTCATTCAGAAATTCCTCGATGGCCGGGCCGACCCGGTCGTTATTGAGCATGTTGGAAATCGCCCACCAGTTGACCGGCGTCAAGGCCATCCGCAAAGCGTACGCGGACAGCCACAGACCAAACATGCCAAGTATCACGCGGGCCATGTGCGCCCCGCCAGCCCGCCGGCGGGCCAGGATCAACGTGAAGGCCGCCAGGAACATCAGGGCGAAGGTGATCGTGCCGACCACCCGCTCCACCAATCGAGGCCAGTCCTCGTAACCAAACTCGCGGGTCAGTTCCTGATTGAGTTCCGCGTCCGGCAGACCCGCGGCCACCATCGCTGGCAAATCGACGGCCGTCACCAACCCGCCCATAATTGCCAGCACAAGCCAAAACGTGCCCGCAATCGTCAACAGCACTACGACGGGATGGCGTTGTGGGTGCAAGGGTTTCGGTCGATCCGGCGGCGTGACAGACGCAACATTTATTTCGCCTCCCGGCTCGTTGTGTTCGGGTATCCGTGGATCCTCGTGGTCCGCGACCGGCACCGGCCGGTCGATCCGTGCATCAACCATTCCCGCCCCATCAGAACCGTATCGATCCACTCCGGCATGCGGTGATTCCGCCGGCTTTACTTGCGATTGATCACCCGCGCCTTGAGCCGCCGCCGGCATCGCCTTCAACTCGTCCAGACTCGACCAGGCGACCAGCTTGCGCCCCTGCTTGTCCCTGAAATCCCCGGTAATAATCATGATCAAATCAACCATCTGGCCGATATAAAATCCCCCGCCGGTACACAGCCACAGGATACCGGTTCCAACTTTGCCTACATAAAAACGGTGTAATCCTCCAAGAAACGGGAGAGGGAAAAAGAGAATCGCCGAAGCCATCGCCCACATTCGCAGACGGTCCGACGGTTGCGATTGTGTTAGAACCTCGCGGGCTACGGCCGTCGGTGCATGCCGCTCCATCCACGCCTCGTAACCTCTTCTACTTCCATGGAACAAACCTTGCATCGTCCGATTTGTGATAAAGAGCAGAACAATGAGCAGAATAATTGGAAAGACAATGAAAAAAACAGCAACAATATCTCCATCGTTTCGCAGCTCAAACATCCCCATGCATAACGAAGCAACAATCACCGATCCCACACAGGCCAGCATCAATAAAGGTTTGATCAGGCCGCCCCACAAGCCACGCCGCCTTTTCTGAAACATTTTGATCAAAAACAATATCGACAACAATCCTGCTCCGATGCCAACGGATAACAGGCCGATTACAAAGCCTTCATCACGAGACGATACGCCTGCCAAGGCGAACATGGTGATAGCCAATCCAATCAGTATCAGGAAACTTAACCGACAAGCCGCCCGCACCCCGGTAGGAACTACAAATCCGTCATTACTTACCGTAGTATCGAGAGGAACAAATTGGGTACTGCCCAACCGTCGCGATGGCGGCGATTGCGGATGCGACGCGTTAGCACGATGAGTCGTGGCCAATCGACGGGCCAGGTGCGGAAATCCTCCGGCCGAGCCGCCTTTATTCCGCAGCGACGGCGGGACGAACGGGCTGATGACCTGCAAGCAAAGCGAAACACCCGCCATGATCCCAGCTGGCAGAAGGGGCATATTGGAGGCAAAAATCAACCCGCTGATATAGCCGACCAGCCCGTCCCAGAAAGTCAACCCGAGCGAAACCCGCTCCCCGCGTTTCGGCGACGTACGTCTGACCAAAGCGGTGAAAATCAAGGCCACCGCCACCGCGAGCAAGACTTTTTCCAGATGCCAGGTGACCGGAACATTCAAGGCCAGGGCCATCCCCCCGCCGCCCAGAAACGCGCCCAGCGCGGCCGATCCGCCGAAAATCAGCGACCTGAAAAAGCCCTTTTCCTCACGCAAAGCGGGAGGCAACAATCGGCTGGTTAAAAGATAGCTGTTCGCGGCCCCCGCGATCGCGCAAAAGGAAATAATGGAGATCGCCGCCCATACCGCGCCATGTATCCAGCTTGTAGCCATCGGCTTGCTGAAACCGATCAGCCCCGTCCCCGTCGCCATCACCGCGGCGGCCAGATAAAACAATACCTGCCGTTGTCGGCCGGTCAGGGGATCAAGCTCGGCCGGCCCAAGCGGCTCATATTCCGCATCAGGCGCATCGACATCTCCACCGCTCAAGCGTTCAGCCACGCGCGTGCCGATTTGGCCAATACGCCGACCGGCCTGATCAAATCGATCCCGTATCTGTTCGGCTCGGCCACCGGCGTCGGGCCATACCTCACTGCTGCCGGCGTCGTTCGCTGCCCGGCCGCCGAGGCCCGCCCCTACCTCGCCCGACGAACCGCCGCCGACCGCCACCTTTTTCGCCACCCGCTCGGCCACCATGCTCAAGCTGTCCGGCGAAAAATGCGAGACGCTCTCGCGGATATGCTCGGCCCCGAAAACGGACTCGACCATCTCCTGCACGGTCTGGAATCGCTCGGCTGGGTCCTTGGCCATCGCCTTGCGGATGGCCGTCGCGAACGGTTCGGCCACACCGCTCAAATCCGGCTCGTCGGTCAGATGCTTCATCAAAACCTCGCCGTGCGAACCGCCGAGAAACGGCACCTGCCCGGTAAGCATCTCGTAGAGCACGACGCCGAGGGCGTAAATATCGATACCCCGATCGTACTTACCGCGTCCGATTTCGGGAGCCATGTAATGCACGGTGCCGACGGTGATGGTCTGGCCGCTGTGCGGGCTGACGCTCATGGCCTTGCTCAGGCCGTAATCGCCGATCTTGACGTAGCCGTCTTCGTAGAAAATGTTGCCAGGTTTCAGGTCGCGATGCACGATCCCCCGCTCGTGCAAATACGACAGGCCCTTGGCGATTTCGCGCAGGAAAAAGGCGGCCTTCTGCACACCCAGCCCGGCGGGGGCGTCGATGATCAAGTCGCGCAGGGACGGGCCGGCCACGTATTCCATGATGACGAACGGCTTGCCCTCGGCGTTGTGCCGCACATCGAAAATGGTGATCAGGTGCGGGCTTTTAAGGTTCATGCACTGGCCGACGCCGCGCAGCTCGATCTGCTCGTAGCCCTGGATGACCTTCAAGGCCACCTCGCGCCCGGCATCGCTCAGGGCGTAATAAACCTCGCCGAACCCGCCGCGGCCGATCCCCCGCTGGATGGTGTAACCCTCCAGCGGCTTGTCGCCATATTGGTATTGAAATCCCGCCATGATTTTACTTCCTATCGTGTCCCGCCTTTGGAAGACTGCTTTTTGTCATGGTTCATTCCGTATCCCGCATGAGGGGGAGATGGGGAGACGCGGCGAGGAGGAGAAACGAATCCACTAGTCTCTCCGTCCCTCTCTCTCTCCATCACATCCGAAACCATCAACCCGCTTCCCCCTCTCCTTGTCTCCCCCTCCCCCCCTCTTTCATCCCTTCATGTCGGCGTAATAACAAACGACACCTCTCCAATACAGACCTGCTTCTCCACCGGCAACGCCTCCGTCGCGCCGGCCGCCTTTCCGTTGATCACGACCGGCTCGCTCGATCGGGCATACAAGCCTTGATCGCGAAGATAAAGCACGATCGGCTGGGCCGTACGACCGGCGCGAATATGCGCTGACGAGCCGGGGCCGATGATAATCGACTTGTCGAAAAGAACGATCTGCCGGGCGTCTCCGTCCGGCAGCCGGGTACCCGACAAGCTCAATATCGCCGAAGTGCTCGCCGCGTTAGGCCGCTCGAATTTCAACCGGCAACGCGGCGACAGCGCGATCCGCTCGCCGCCGGACAAAAGCCGATGCGTCACCGGCGTACCGTTGACCTCGACCGGCACCGCGGATTCGAGAAAATAATCCTCCTCGCGCCGTTCGATAGTCACCGCCGGCAACGATGAATCCGCCATCAGGGCAACATCAAACAGCGCCGCTCCGCCGGCCGGCCCGATATGCACCTTTCGGCCGCGTAACAGCAGAAAGCTGCCCGCTCCATCCACGTGCATGATCGACTTGTCCGGCAACGGTCGGCTGCTCACAGGGCTCCCCTTTTCGACACGATCAAGATCGGCCGACACCATTGTATCATGCCCCCTGAAATATTCGCCCATACTCAACGATTTATCGCCGACGATCAGACCCAGTGGCCCGCCGCGAAGATGCTCCAGGGCCGTCGCCGCCTGTTGGACATTGGTTAACGCACGAGCCAGCCAGTCGGCCTGCGGCAACAGCGGAGCCAGGCGTTGCAGGATCTCACCGGCCGTGCGCAGTTGACGGCGTTCGATCAGCCCCACCGCCCGCCGACAATCGTGCAGAATGCGTTCGGCTTCCCGGACCTCCACCGCCTTACCGGCCAGCGGAACCAGCTTGTCCAAAACCGCCTCGGCCAGATCCAGCCGGCCGCCGTCAAGATAACGACGTGTATGGTCCAGCATCGCCGCTCTGACGCGGACGATTATTTCCGCCAGCCGTGCGTTGCTGGTATGCAGACCCTTGACCTCCAGCAATGCATCGACGGCCGCGTCCCAATCCTCCTGCCCGATGGCTCGCTCGGCCTGCTCCAGCAACGCTTCCGCGCGGCCACGGCGGTTCATGATCTCGCGGGTCAGGGTAATGATCGGCCCGTCGGCGTCGGCCACTTCTTCGAGTACATTCGCGCCCATGGACAGACGGCCGTTATGCAGGTGTTCGCGGGCAGTGGCGATTACCTCCGCCTGCCGGTGCCGCTGGTCCTGCCGGGCCATGATCGCCGCCTGAATGTCCCGGCGCAGCTCGGCCGCCTCGGGCAGGTGGCCGGCCAGCCGGGTCCCTTTTTCGGCGTCGATCATGGCCTGTTCGCAAAGACCGGCGGCCAGATGCGTTCGCCCCCGCTGAACCAGGGCCCGGGCCACCCGCCCGATCAGATGCTGGCCTCGACAGTGCCGGCGAACGGCTTCGCTATGCACGAGTTCGAAGGCCTCGTCCAGCCGCCCATCCTTCAAGGCCGTCTCCGCTTGCCGAATCTGCAGGATCAACATGACCACAACTCCAGCAAATGCCGCGCGGTTGGCCACACCTGTACCGAACAATCCTTTTCGTCATAAATTGACATTGTTTTACACCTTTGCTAACATGTCATTATGACCACGTTACTCCAAAAAGCATTCGCCGAGGCCGCAAAGCGCCCCGAGCCGGAGCAGGAAGCCATTGCTTCTTTAGTGCTTCAGGAGCTGGCCTCCGATGATCGCTGGTCCGAGGCATTTGCCCAATCCCAGGATCAACTGGCAGCCTTGGCTGACAAAGCCTTGGCCGAATTCGAAGCCGGCAAAACTTTACCCCTTGAGAATAAACGTGACCTCGCACACGACTAGGGCATTCCGCCAATTGCTTCACCAATTGCCCGAAAGTATTCGGCATGCGGCCGAAAAGAGATTTCGCCTGTGGCAGAGCAATCCGCTTCATAAAAGCCTGCGTTTCAAAAAAATCCACGCAACGCAAGAGATTTATTCCATCCGGGTTGCCCTCGATTACAGAGCACTTGCCCTTAAAGAAGGTGAAACCTTCATCTGGTTTTGGATCGGTTCGCATGCAGACTATGACAAATTGATATCCCGGCAATGATAAGCTAACCGGTTGCATTGCGGCGACGCAGAAAACAAGGCGTTGGGAATAATCCTCGTCTGTTATTCGTAATGTTCGCCGAATATCAACAGTCAATTGAAGCATAACGAGCCTCCAACATTCTTGTTTTGTGTGTGCAATCACCATCGCATCTCGTCATTCCGCCCGGCCCGCGTATCCGAGTTCCATGACCGCCGGCTGACTGGTCGCGGCCTGTTCACTCTTCGGCGCGAAATGCTCGTCGATCTGAGTCAGGAGTTCCTTCTCGTCGATCGTGTCGAGCTCCATCGGCTGAACGAACTGGGCTTCGTGGGCCAGGACGCGTTCGGCGACATCGAGTCGTTTCTTGATCTGGGCGATCAGCCGTTCGGTCTGGGCGAGCTTGCTGTTGTCGAACTGCACGCGCGAACCGACGGCGGCGGCCTTGACCAGCCGATACTGGCTCTCCAGCGATTGGATTTGGTCCTCGAGCTGCACTTTCTGCGAGCGGGTGCGATCGAGCATCTGCATGGCCGCCTGCAGGGATTTTTCCCGACTGTTCAGCAGACGCTCCTTGCCGGCCAGCACGACCTCGGCCTCCTTGAAGCGATTAAATCGGCGGGCAAGCTCCTCCTTAACCTGCTGATGGGTATACTCCGCGCCGCCCAAGGTGTAAGAGGCCCGCTGGACGGACAGCACCTCGCGCAGCCGCCCCACCCCCGTACGCTCCTGACTTAACGCCTCGTTCGCGTTCTTGATCTCCGCCCGCAGGTTGGCCACCTCGACCTCTTCCTGGGCAATCAGGCGGATGTTGGCCTGCATTTCAGGGATGATGTCCTCCAGAAGATCCTGGGCCCGTTTCAACTCGAATTCGATAGGCACCGAGTCCTTGACCACCTGCTGGACAGACCGGGCCGAGCTGGTCGCATAACTGACCAAATCCGGTCCCAAAAAGATCCCACCCAATACCGCCAACCCGGCGGTACCCATTGCTGTGTACTTCACCATTCTCAGAATCATCGTAAGTCTCCTTAAAATAAAGGCTTATGCCAATTGGGCACATTGGGGGCCACGGCGGCCCCATTCTTGTTGTCGCCGATCGCCCACAAGTATTGCACAGTCAGAGCCCAAACCCGGATAATTCCTGCTGAATGTGCTGAAAGCGTGGGCCGTTTTCCCTGTGCGTTTGCCCCGGCACTACAGGAGAAAACACAAAAAACTGGAACGTTGAGGATGTGGTTACGCGAACAGGTTATGGTCGACCTAAGCTCGATTGGCAGTATTGACTTTTAACTTTCGTGATATTCTCCTGTCTCAGCGCCTCCGTGGTAAAAAAACCAAACCAAAGGGAAAGGTATGAGCAAGCATTGGACCGCCGAACAGATCATGGAATTGGCTCGGGGATTTCAACCCGCATGTGTGTTGGCCGCCGCGGCCGAGTTGGACCTTTTCGAGATACTGCGTAACAGGCCACGGAACGCCGAGGAAATCACCGGCCGTCTGGATACGGATTCGCGGGCCACGAAAGCCCTGCTCGACGCCCTGGCCGCCCTGAATTTGCTGACCAAAAAGGATGAGCAATACGAATTGGCCGACGGTGTTGCGGAGGTTTTAACTTCCGGCGGGACATGCAGCATGTTGGATATGGTCCGGCATCAGGCCAACTGCCTGCGGCGTTGGGCCCAACTGGCGGAGGTGGTCAAAACCGGCCGGCCAGCGGAGAGTAGGCCGAGCATCCGAGGTGCGGAACAGGATTATGCCGCGTTCATCACCGCCATGGACAATCTGGCCCGCCAAACTGCTCCCATGCTGGTGGGGGAGTTGGTGGCCCTGAAATTCAACCACCTGCTTGATATCGGCGGTGCGTCCGGCAGCTACACGATCGCTTTCCTCAAGGCCATCCCCACCGCACGGGCGACGTTGTTCGATTTGCCCGAAGTCATACCGCTGGCTCGGCGGCGTATCACCGAGGCGGGGCTGAACGATCGGGTGACACTCGTCGTGGGCGACTTCTATCAAGACGAGCTGCCGGCCGGCGCGGATTTCGCCCTGCTCAGCGCGATCGTGCATCAGAACTCCCGGATGCAAAACCGCGAATTGTTCGCGAAAATTCACCGGGCGCTGGCCGACAACGGACAACTGCTTATCCGTGATGTCATTATGGATGAATCGCGCACGCAACCACCGGCCGGCGCTTTGTTCGCCATCAACATGCTGGTCGCGACCGAGGGCGGCGGCACGTTTACGTTCGGTGAGTTGCAGGAAGACCTCATGGCCTGCGGTTTTGGGCACGTGGAATTGCTCCGCCGGGACGATTGGATGAATTCGCTGGTCCGGGCGGTCAAGAAGGTTCCAAAGATATGATGGAAACGCCTCTATTCTGCCATCGCTGTGGCGTTGAACTCCAGCCGGGATCGGGCGATTTTTTCGTGGTGCGCATCGAGGCCTTCGCCGACCCGTCCCCGCCGGTATTGACGCTGGAAGAGTCGGCGGCCGACGCCAAACAACGGATGAAAGAACTTATCGAGCAACTGAACCACGCCAGTGAGCAGGAACTCATGGATCAGGTGTACCGTCGCTTAACGATCAACCTGTGTCAGGCTTGCTATCGCCTCTGGATCGAAAACCCCGCCAACCCCGATAATTCAACGGCACCACGTTGATGCCGAGATACAGAGGCTGGTTTTAAGCGGCGGATAATATGCTCGTTGCGGAGCGGGTGGCGCCTTCAACCCATCTGCGGCGCGTGGCCGTGGTTTGGTTGTGGGTGCTTTCACGGGAAAATTCATGAATGAATTTCGCGCTAACCGTAAACCACGGCACCCACTACCTTTCTCCGCGCAAGGAGAATTACGATGGAAGACGTCGCTTCTGACGAGTAGCTCTTGCTTGGAGCTATTTCCCGGTTTCTCCGGGCGTGTCGTCGGAGCTCTGTGGTTTACTCGCCGCGCCGGCCGGTTTGGTTTTCGGCACGGGCATGGAGCGCATGGCCGGCCGGGTTGCCGGCTCTTTGCCTGGCGGATACTTAATGTCGGCCGCCGCGCGCAATTCTCCCAGATACATCTTACCTACATCATACGCTTTTTGCTCTTTTATGTTCTCGCGCAGCGTGTCTTTAACTTCCGCCAATGGTGTAATCTTTTTGTCGGTGACCTTGATAATATGATAACCGAACTGCGTTTCCACCACGTCGCTGATCTGGCCGGGCTCCAGAGCGAAAGCGGCGGCGGCAAACGGTTCAACCATGCCGCTTTGTCCCGGCCGGGCTTTCCGCGCAAAATAATTCAAATCGCCGCCGGCCTCTTTGGAGGGACAATCGGAATTCTCGCGGGCCAGCAAGGCGAAATCCGCATCCGGCTTGCGGGCTTCGACCAACAGGGCTTCGATCTTCTTGCGGGCCGCCGCTTTTTCCTCGTCGGTACTCGAACTCTCGGTCTTAACCAGGATGTGGCTGGCCCGGACCTTCATGTAGTCGTATTCCTTGTTCTTCTCATATTCCTTCTCGATGTCCGCGTCGCTGACCTGCAACTGTTCCGGGTAATTCTTATCCACCAACTTGGACAGGAGAACATAATGGACGAACATCGGGTTGTCGGCCTGCTCATTGACAAAGGCATCCCATGACTTTCCAGTGTGTTGCTGAATCTGTTGCTCGCCCTGCTCGCGGGTCAGGCCCATACTTTTAAATCGCGCCTCCAGCAGATTTTTGATCCTGTCAACCAGTTCTTCGTGGCTGACGTGGACACCGGCCTTGGCCACGGCTTTATCGAGCAGATAGTGCTCGATAAGCGTTCGCAGGCAGTGGGGGCGCAAGGTGACCTCGCGCTGCGCGGGCGACATATGGCTCAGATTGGGATTACCATGTACAAAAATCTCCCCCAAAGCCTTCAGTTCGCTCTCCATGATGTCGTGGCCGTCAACCGTCGCCGCGACACTGTCCGCTGGTTGGGTTGCCGCCGGCCGTGAAGCCGGACCGATGGCGGGTTGAGTAGCCGGATGCATCGTGGGTTGCGTGGTCTGGGCGAATGTTACCGCCGTCAGAAAGCAAGTCAATGCAACGATGGTCGTCAACTTTTTCAAAGACATAGTATACCTTTCTTCTATTTTCTGTTTTTCACTCAAATGGTACCGCCTGGTAAACGCGCGGAAGGAATAAAGTTTATCGTACCCGGCTAAGGAATGCAAGCCGGCCTGACCTCAAAAATCGCTTATCGCTGAACAGGAGTCCGCACAACCCATAATTGACTTGGCCGATTATTGCCAGTAGTAAAAGCACACTTGCGGGATATGAAAAACAGGGATTCTCGATTATCTCGATTGGCCGAGAAAGATGCACATTGAAGTGATTCTTTTTGATTGGGGCGGTACGCTGGTGGAGGTAACCCGGCAGGCGGAGGCTTTGCGCAAGGGCATCCTGACCGCCGGGGTGATTCAGGACAATCCGACCGGCACCGAAACCGCCGACCGATTGCTTCGGGCGTTTCATGAAGCCGACGCCCTCGCCAGTTGTCGTCCACCCTGGCCTGAATATGACATGGGGCAGGTGGTGGCGGATTGGCTCGCGGCCATGAACCACAAAGCCGAAACGGATCGCGTAGCGGACATTTGTCATGCGCTTGGCGAGGCCTGGATCGGCTCGCTCGATCCGTTTCCCGGGGCCCTCGATACAGTCGAACACCTTAAGAACCGTGGGTATCGACTTGGCCTGGTCAGTAATTGCAGTATCCCCCCGATCTACTGCCGCCAGGAACTGGACCGGCAGGGGTTCGGCCGGTTTCTGAACTTCGCCGTATTTTCGAGCGGGGTCGGATTTCGCAAACCCTCTCCAGTCATCTATCAGGAGGCCATTCGCCGGGCGTTTCCGGACGGCCAAACGGTCGATTTATCGAAAGTGCTTTTTGTCGGCGATTCGCCGGCCTACGATGTCACCGCTCCGGCCGCTTTGGGTATGAAAACCGCGTTGGTCCGATGCCGGCAGGGGCTATGGCCCGCCACCGATTACGCCGCGGCTAAACCCGACCTGCGCATCGATACCGTCACCGAGCTGCCCGACCTGCTGGGCTAAATCATCGCTTCAGGCAACAATTCTTGAACTTTCGCCCCGAGCCGCACGGACACGGATTGTTGCGTCCGACGACTTGACCGGAATCGCACACCTCCCGAAGTTTTTGTTCGCGTTGGACCTGAAGTCGGCGCATCACGTTCGACGCAGGTCGGCCGTTGCGGACTTCCTCGGCCATCGCCTGCAGGTACGGAGCGGCATGGGCATAAAACATACGATAACCCGCACACAGGTAATTCAATCCATCCTCGCCTTGCGGCGTTTGCATCAGTCGATTTTTCGGGCACTCTCCCCGGCAGGCGAACAGATACGGGCATTCCCGGCACAAAGTCGGCAAGGTTTGCTCCTTGGCCAGTCCGAACTTCCTCTGCCGCTCCGACGTGGCCATCTCCGCGATGGTCGATTTATGAATATTGCCCAACCGATGCTCCGGCGTGACAAAATGATCGCAACTGAAAAGGTCGCCGTTGTGTTCGAGCACCATTGCCCGCCCGCAATGCCGTTGGAACATGCATAGCGGCGGTTCGACTCCCGCCCAAGAGGCCAGGGCCTGGTCGAACAATGGCACGAACACCCGGCCGACATCCCTGCGTATCCACTCGTCGAAAATCTCGATCAGAAAACGGCCCCACTGTTCAGGATGCACGCTCAAATGGTCCTTCTCCGCGAAGGACCGGACGTCACGCGCGCGAATGGGCTCCACGATAGGGATCAACTGAATAAATTCGATACCCAGTTCCTTGAAAAACCGATAAATCCGCAGAGGATGCTCGCCATTGTACCGGTGCACGACCGTGAGGGCATTGAAGCGCACGCCATATTGCTGTAATAAGCGCACGGCCTGCAAGACCCGCTCAAATGTCGGCCGCCCTTGTTGATCCATCCGCAGGCGGTCATGCAGGTCGGCCGGCCCGTCGATGGACAGCCCGATCAAAAAATCGTACTCCCGCAGAAACGCACCCCAGCGCTCATCCAATAGTGTACCGTTGGTCTGAATGGAGTTGACGCACTTCTTGCCAACCGGAACCAGCCGCTTCTGCATCGCGACCGCCCGCTCGAAAAATTCCACACCCAGAAGCGTCGGCTCGCCCCCCTGCCAGGCAAAATCGATTTCCGTCACCGTCGGCGGCTGGGCGGCGATATACTGCTCGACATACCGCTCCAGGGTCGCGTCCGTCATCCGCCAGGTTTCGTCTGGATCCCACAATCGCTCTTTTTCAAGGTAATAGCAGTAAACGCAGCGCAGATTACACACCGGCCCCGTGGGCTTGGCGATGACGTGGAAACCCAACATCTCTTCGTCAGTATTTGAAGCAGTGCGATTCAAGGCGATTGACTAATATACCGGATCGATCAGATGCAAGGATAAACGTTAAAACGGGTTAGTAGGTCAATAACAATCGATCCGCCACGACTTCCTTCTCCAAAGTCCGACCGTTCATTTGGAACCGCTTTAACATCGAGCGACCACAATTGACAAATATCTCCCGCTCGAAAAGACCTTCGGGAATCGGTAAATCACAAATCATATCTCCTGACCGTTTTTTCCCATCGATACTCAAGGCCACATAGACCCCTCGATGCTTACACTCCTTAATTACCTTGAACAGGCGCATGAGTTCAAAGTTTTGCGCGCCATACAAGATGCCCTGACTATGACTGTAAGGAGGATCACAATAGATCAAGTCCCCCTCCCTGGCGGATCGCATGGTTTCCTCGAAGTCCAGTTTCCGAAAAACCGTCCCTTTCGTCCGTTGCCGCCACATATCGACACGCCGCGCAAAACTCTCCGGGGTAACGGGATCGTGTATACCACAGGGTGTCGAGATAAAACCATCCGATTTTCGAAATCTGACGACACCGCCGTAACAGGAGCGGCAAATGATCAGCAAGTCCTTTCCATTGGGATGCCGGTTGTAGGAGTTCTTGATCCGCTCATAAGCGGCCACTTTGTCGCCTTCGGACAATTCCAACCACTTCTCGGCATACCATTGCTTGAGGGTCTCGGGGGATCTGCTCAACGTTTGCCATATTTCGATAAGCGGCTCGAATATATCACCGGCCACGGCCCGAGAAGGGGCTAAAGTTGCCAGGACCGCACCACTTCCGAGGAACGGCTCGAAATAAGTCCCAAAAGTAGGAGGGAAATATGAGGCGATCTCATGAGCAAAACGCTGCTTGTTCCCAATCCATTTGAGCAACTGCACTCTGAAGGGCGTGACTTCACGGGTTTTGTCGTTGCCAAACAATAGCATTTGCATAATGGACCATCTCTTCCTACAACAAGGCTGACTGCTTTTCCGAAAAATATCCCAAATTGGGATATTCGTCAAGGCCCCTTAATATTTCGTTGATGGCGAAGAAGATAGTATCATATCCGTACGAGGAATTACAAATCTTATTGCGCGACCTGCGCCAGGAGTCCGGATTAACCCAGGCGGATCTCGCCCGGTGTTTGAAGCAATCTCAATCCTTTGTTAGCAAATACGAAACTGGCGAACGCCGGTTGGATATTCTTGAGCTTCGACACATTTGCTCGGTTCTGGGCATATCGCTTCAGGATTTCGTGCGCCGTTTGGAGGACAGCCTGCAGTGAGACCCGACACCCGCTTCCTCAAGGAATCCAAATCCTTCTGGGCTTATGTAAGAACGATTAGCCAGCAAATCGGTTACACACAAAGAGGTACCGGGCAGATCAAGGTACCTGAAATCGAGGAGATAGTTCGGGAATTACGTAAGATCGGCCTCGATTATTCTTGTCTCTTGGATCCCAACGCTCACCCGACAGCCCTTGGGAAGCGCCTCTTGGATTATTTTCGACATCGTGCCATGGTACTCAATCGGATGGTGGAACCACTGCTCATGGATGCCGCCGAGGCTGGGCGGCTATATCGCAAAATGCGCAAGAAGCTCCAACCCCAGTGTCCACAACCCATGAACAAGCAGAAGGGCGAAAAGAAAAAACCGGCTTATCTGACCTGCATGGTCAACATGCTTATCGAGGCCCATGCCAATGGGCATCCCTGCGATTACGATCCTCGGGAGTTGACCACCGTGACCCGCAACGGACGGCCCTTGCGAACCTTGGCCAGACGAATTGACGGGGCCTTCCCTCGCGCCGTGAATCCGGTCGCCGTTTGGGAAATCAAGGAATATTACTTCACTACGACCTTCGGGAGTCGGATCGCGGACGGGGTATACGAAACCCTGCTCGATGGTATGGAACTTGAGGAACTGAGAAAAAACGAAAATATCGATATCAAACACTATCTCATAGTCGATTCGCATTATACATGGTGGGAGTGCGGCCGCTCGTACTTGTGCCGGCTCATCGACATGTTACACATGGGTTACGTGGATGAGATTATTTTCGGCAAGGAAGCAGTTGAGAGAATACCAATATTGGTCAAACAATGGTTGAAACTGCTCAGTACCAAATAAACCATAATACATGCTATTTTGATCGTCAGTAATTTCTCGCCAGGTTCCTACACTCTTCCAACAAAGCATCGAGCATTTCCGCTTCGTTTACCACCCGTTTCTGCTCGCCCCGCACATAGATCATGCCCTTGCCCCGACCGGCAAAAATAGCCACGTCCGCCCCTTCGCACTCGCCCGGCCCGTTCACCGCGCAACCCATGACCGCCACCTTGATTGGCGCCTTGATCCCGGCCAGCCTGGCCCGCACCCGCCCGACCAGATCAACCAGATCCACCTCGATCCGTCCGCAAGTCGGGCAGGCGATCAATTCCGGTTCGTTTCGCGGCCGAAGACCCAGGCTGCACAGCAATTCCTTGCCGTCCAACACCTCCTCGACCGGATCGGCCGCATAGGAGATGCGGATCGTGTCGCCGATCCCCTCGGCCAGCAGCGTACCCAGTGCGGCCACCGACCGAATCCGCCCCGTCTCCGGCGGGCCGGCATGAGTCACGCCCAGATGCAACGGAAAATCAAAACGCGCACTGATTGCCCGATAAGCATCGATCACCACCACCGGGTCATGGCTCTTGGCCGCCAGGACCAGATCGTAAAACCCGTTCGCCTCGAAAAGGCGGATATATTCCTCCAGTTTCCGCACCATCAACTCGATCAACGCCCCGCGCCGGTCGGCCGCCAGCATGCGCATTTCATCGGCCCGGGCCGCCGACTCCCGCCGTTCGACCACGCTGCCCTCGTTGACCCCGATGCGAATGGGAATACCCGCATCCCGACAGGCGTGGATCACCCGCTCGATCTGCTTGCGGTCCTTGATGTTGCCGGGATTCAAGCGAATTTTATGCACGCCGGCGGCCACCGCCTCCAGCGCCCGCTGATAATGGAAATGCACATCGGCGATGATCGGCACCGGGCTTTGCCGGATGATCTCGGGTAAAGCGACGGTATCTTTCCGCTTCGGGATGGCCACCCGCACCAGCTCGCAACCCGCCTCCGCCAACCGGCGTATCTGCCCCATCGTTGCCTCGATATCGTGGGTGGGCGTACAGGTCATGGACTGTAAACGTACCGGCTCGCCGCCACCTATCGCCACCGGCCCCACCATGATCCGGCGGGTCATCCTACGTTGAAAAAACATCGATTCCATGGGCAATGAGTCCTTGCATACCGGCCTTTGTGCCTTGTTTACTTCCATTGTAAACCTATATGCCCTGGGATAAAACTGCATCTTCAACGCTGCTCTTGACCACCTCGGTTCGCCCCATTAGCTTCACACTCCGCCGGTGTGTCCGCGAATTGATAGAAAGGATTTATCATGCATCGACTTGCCTCCCAGTTTTGTCTGCTTTCAGCGATCCTGCTTTCCGGCTGCCAGCAGCAGGATAAGCCGGCCGGTCCGTCCGTCATGACCGCATGGGAAACACTGCCGACCCCAAAACAACCAGCCACGCCCCCGACGGCGGTCGCCGCTCCAACGACTTCCCCCAGTGCATCGGCCAGTCCCAGTGCCGAACCACCTGCTGAAACCATCATTGCTCAGGTCTATGGTAAACCCATATACCGTGCCCAGTTGACCGAACTGTTGATCCACAGTCACGGCCTGCAGGTATTGGAGCAATTGATTCTTCTGGAACTTGCCCGCCAGCGGGCTACGGGCCTGGGTCTTTCGGTCACACCGGCCGATATCGCCGCCGAACACGAACATGCGCTTCAGCGAATCGCCACGCCCATCGTCCGGCCCGACACCCCCGCGCTGGATCGTCCCGCGGCCCAACGCCAACTGGAACAAATCCTCCGTGCAAAAAACGTCTCACTCAAGGAGTGGGAGTTGCGGATGGAAATGCTTGCCTACCTGCGCAAGATTGCCAGCGCTGAAACGGAGAAGATGCCGATTACCGAGCCGATGCTGCGGGAACAATATGATCTCGATTATGCCGAACGGGTCCAGGTCCGCCATATTCAACTGTCCAGTATCAAGGCCGCCGCCGGAATTCGTACTCTGCTGGCCGCCGGCAAGGATTTTGAACTACTCGCTCGCCAATACAGCGAAAACCCGCTCACCGCCGATCAGGGCGGATTGTTGCCGCCCTTCACCCGGCACGACCCGGCCGTCTCTCCCCTGATCCGCGAGGCGGCCTTTCAACTCCAGGTGGGCGAGATCTCCACGACGATCCACGAAGGCGGGGTATATCAAATCTTGAAACTGGAACAACGCTTCCCCGCCAGCCAGGTCACCTTCGAACAGGCCGACCCCAAAGCTCTTCGACAGCGTTTTCTGGATCGCTTGATCCGCCAGCGACAGGACGAACTCCAGCGCGAATTGCTTAATACCGCCTCCATTAGGGTTCTCGATCCCGAACTCAAACGTCAATATCAGCTTGAACACGGTCGCTGACCGGAGAATCCCCCTATCCCCTCAACTTCCGAGAGAAAACAGGCTATTCTCTTGCGCCTATTCAACTTGCCCGCCGCGTTTCACCGATAATATTTTTATTGGCTTGATTAATGCTTTGTCATATAATAATATAGGGCCCTGAGATAAGCAGGGCGAAGAAGCTGCTCATCCGGTCGCTACAGTGGGAGAAAGTGCATGCCTTGGGTCCAGCAGATACCGGCCGGCATCACCCAGCCCGCCGTACGTTTCAAAGCCGACAGGGCGCAACAGGCCATGACCACCAAAATACAGCGTCGCCGGCGCTGGATGATCTTTTCGCTGATCCAATTCCTCGTCCTCGGCTTGGTTGCCACTCTGTTACTGGCCTGGCAACGCGATCAGCGGGCTTTGCATGCAACGCTTGAGCGAATGAATAAACCGCTCCTGGCCCTCCAGGAAAGTGTCGATCGTTGGCATATGCTGCCCGCCACCCTGCCCGTCGAAGTAAAATCGTTGGCTTATGTGGGCGACGCCGATCGCTACTATGCCATGAACGCCTCCGAACCCGTAATTATAGCGTTTACGCCGCCGACAAATATGGTTCTTAAGGCAGACGGCCGAGGGGTTCTGTTCTACCAACGCGATGAGCAGGGGCGCGGTCGTATCACCAGCCAGTGGATGTCGACCGCCGAATTCTATACCAGGTGGACTGCTCAAGAGAAGAAAATCCGTGAAGCAGAACAAGAGCGAGCCGCCCGGCCTCTGGATCTGCCGTAGCCGCGTTGTTTTCCCTCGGGAAAATCTTATCCTCATTTGCAGAGAAACGTTACTGTCTCATGAATCACACGCTCAACACAAAGACCAGTCATGCCCGGCGACGTTTCCTGGATTACGTTCGCGGCGGCGGAGACCAGCCTTATGTCTCCTTGCAGATCGGCGCAGGAGCAGGGTTCGACGCCCGACTCGCCGGACGGGAATGGAACAGCGAGGCCACCTTGGCGGATACGATCGCGGCCTATCAAAGGGTGGGTTGCGACCCGTTGCTGAATGTCGCTATTCCACCTTTCGGTCAGGTTTTTCCACCCCTCGCCTGGGAACATCAAACCGAGATCGTGGGCAATGACCGGATCACGCAAAGTCACCTGGAAACGCCTTTCGGCCCTTTACAGTTCAAAATCCACGAAACGAAAAAGACCGGCGCGACCCCGATGGTGTACCCGCTGGGTGCCGATGACCCACTCGACCCGGTGCTTTGGTACGCCGATCAGCACGCACGGGCCATCGATTACATCCCCGACCTGCTCGGCCCCGTGCTCGAAGAGGCCCAGCCTCATGGGGCCGTCTCCATCCAATGGAACTTGCAGCCGTTCGAGCTGTTCGGCCTGGCCTCGGTACCCGACCTCGTCCTTCAGGCCATGCTCAACCCGACACGCTATCGACAGGTTTGCGATCGGATACGCGAGGTGAATATCCTGTTGGCCCGCAAGGTCATCCAATGCGGCGCCGACTTCGTTTTCCTCGGCGGACCCGGCGCGGAGATGCTCTCGCCGCGCCTTTATGAAGAATATCTCGTTCCCGATTCGCAAGCCATCAGCCGGGCCGTCCATGAGGCCGGCGGGCTGATTTACTCCCATGTCTGTTCGCCCGTCGAGCCCTTGCTGACGATGGGTTATTTCAATCAGATGGGTATCGACCTGTTCGAAACCCTGTCCGGCCCCCCGGTCGGCAATGTCGCCGATCTGGCCGCCGCTCGCCGGATTCTCGATCCGAATATCTGTACCCGCGGCAACATCGGACTCGATGTGCTGCTCAATGGTTCGGTCGAACAGGTGATCGAGGCCACCCAGGCGGTCCTGCGAGCCACCGCCGGCACCCGCCACATCGTCGCTGCCTCTGATTACCTCTTCCACGACATCCCCCTCGAAAACGCCCGCGCCGTCGTGGAAACGGTCAATAAGAA
>CAYNYK010000065.1:13697-29046 GCA_964401335.1 uncultured Planctomycetales bacterium | reverse complement strand
GAGTGTTTTGTTACTCACCGAGGGGTTGGCGTTTGGCCGACCCCTCGGTTTTTTTGTATAATAGACATGGTGACAAGTTCAGGCGGTTTGGCCGGTTGGCGGATACGGGAGTACAGAAATGCGTTACACGGTGGTTTTTGAACAGGAAGCCGACGGCGGTTATGTGGTGACCGTACCGGCCTTGCCCGGCTGTATTTCCCAGGGCGATACGCGTCAGGAAGCCTTGGCCAACATACGCGAGGCCATCGAAGCCTACGTGGAGGCCCTCGCGAAAGCCGGTGAGCCGGTTCCCGTTGACGTGGGCTGTGAAACAGTCGAAGTGGGAAGCTGACAAAATGGGGAAGCTTCCGCGGGACATCAATGGTCGTCAGGTCGTGGCGGTCCTGAAGCGAGCCGGCTTCCATGTTTTGCACTAAAAGGGAAGCCACGTCATTATGCGGCGGGACGAGCCCAAGACCACCATCAGCGTTCCGAATCATCCGCAAATGCGGATTGGAACATTGCGAGCCATTCTTCATCAGGCCGGCTTGGAAGTCGATCGGTTCATGGATCTTCTATGATCTCTATGATAGGCAGGCCGGGCACCCATTGATAAACGGATATTTCCGCCGCCCCTTCCGGGGGCTTACGTTGTATACGGAACCACGCAACCCCGGATTGCGCTGCATCCGGGGCTACAATCCGACACCCGTTCAGGGTTTATGGAGGGTATTGCGGGTTTGAAGCGAACGCGGTTATCATATCCTACGAACATCAATCCCCAAGGGATGAGGGTATATTTCGGCCCCGTCAGGGGCCTGGGAATGTAGCCCCGGGTGAAGCGTAGCGGAACCCGGGGGTGTGTTGCGTTCCCCCCGAATCATAAGCCCCCCGGTGGGGGCGATAGAATGTAGCCCCGGGTGGAGCGCAGCGCAACCCGGGAATTGTCGTGTCCGATGAATACGAAACCCCGAAAGGGGTGACGGAATTGAGGTTTCGCCGTGGCTCATTCGCATACGAACCTGTTGTATCATCTCGTATTCGCCACCAAGGATCGCCGTCCGTTGATCGAACCGGCCTACGCCGAGAAGTTACACGCCTATCTCGGTGGAGGTATCCGGGCGGAGGGCGGTACGGCCCTTATCGTCAACGGCACCACCAACCACGTACATGTTCTGGCACGTTTGCGACAGGACAAAGCCCTGTCGGATGTGCTTCGCGGGATCAAGGCCCATTCGTCCAAATGGATCCACGAAACATTCCCCGCGTCCGAGCGGTTCGCCTGGCAAACCGGATATGGGGCGTTCACCGTCAGCGAGTCACAAGTGCAACGGGTGCGCGACTATATCCAGAATCAGGAAGCCCATCATCACCGACAAACCTTCGAAGAGGAATTCGAGGCCTTATTGAAAGCGCATGGCATCGTATTCGATTCCAAATATCTTTGGACATAGGAATTTCCGCCGCCCCCATTCGGGGGCTTGCGTTGCATACGCTACCACGTATCCCCGGATTGCGCTACGCTGCATCCGGGGCTACAATCCATCGCCCCCCGCCGGGGGACTTATGATTTGCATGGGATCACCCTGACCCCGGATTGCGCTGCGCTTCATCCGGGGCTACAATCCATCGCCCCCCGCCGGGGGGCTTGCGTTGCATACGCTACCACGTATCCCCGGATTGCGCTACGCTGCATCCGGGGCTACAATCCATCGCCCCCCGCCGGGGGACTTATGATTTGCATGGGATCACCCTGACCCCGGATTGCGCTGCGCTTCATCCGGGGCTACATTCCATCGCCCCCTATTGGGGGCTTGTATTGCATACGTCACCACATATCTTTGGTATTTTACAGTCGGTGGCTGGGTTGGCGGCACACCGGATTTTCAAGCTCCCCCCTTTTTCGTCGTAGTCCTGATGGGAACGCCGGCGTGCAGTGGCAGAGCGATGCGGGCGGTGGTTCATCAAGCTACCTCTCTCATATCGCGGTCCTGATGAGCGCAAGCTCGATCGCCGATATAACGGGCGGGGCGTACGTTTCGATTGTATCGGAAAAACTCTGTACAATTGTACACGAGGGCGGGAGGGTTGGATCATTCGGCGAATTGAGGATAACGCTATGAGATATGGTGTGCGGACGTGGGTCGCTTGGATGGTGACAATATCAACCCTGGCCAGCCGGGCCGGAGCCCAGGAACTTTCTACCGGCAAATGGTTGGTCGATCTGGGACGGGATTACCCGCTCTCTGCGCAGGCCGGCTTTTCCGAGACGGACGGACAAATCGCCTTGCTCTTCATGCAGGCCGCCCAGCGGGTCGAACCGGAATTGGCCGAGGCCTATCACTGGTCGTACGATCTGCTCTCAGCTTTGGGACGTGAGGCCGAGGCTTTGGAAAACCTTGGCCGTTATGTCGCGTTACAGCCCGACGATCAACCCGCGTATCTCGATTGGATCGATCTGAACCTGCGCAGCCTGCAGACCGTCGAGCAGCGGGTTGATTTCTGCCGCAAACAACTGGATCGAAAAGACCGACCGGCCGAAATCCTCAGCCATCTGCACCGGCGGCTGGCCGAGATGTTTTTCAATCGCGGCGATCTGGGCTCGGCCGATACCGAGGCGGCGGGGGCCGTGGAAGCATATCCCTGCAACTTCTCGGCGATGGTCTTGCTCGAACAGTTGCGGACCGAGCCGACGGGACCGGCGGCGCAGGTTCAATCCCTGCTGCGAGTGCTGGCCTGCAATCCGGGCGATCTTGAAAGCACGCGACGCCTGGCTGACCTGCTGTATCTGGAGAACCTGCCCGCGGAGGCCGTCCGCTGGTATCAGCACGCCATCCGTCTTTATGAGCGGATACCACCTTACACGGTCCCGCCGGAATTGCAGTTGGCGAAGGCATCGGCCCTGATCGACGCCGGCAACTTTGAACCGGCCGAGCAAATCTTGCGCGCCGTCAACGAAAGCCATCCCGACCGTGTCGATGGAAAACTGGTGAGTGCGCGGCTGGCGGAAAAACGTGGCGATCCGGCAGCGGCCAAACGGCACATCGAGGCGGCCTCCGAAAAGGTGAAATTTTTACTGGCCAACGCGGGGCCGAGTACGCCGCTGGATCCCGATCTGGTGGCGGAAGTGGCCTGGTTTTTCGCCCATTACGATCCCCAGCCAGCCGAGGCGGAGAAACTCGCCCGCGCGGTTTTGGCCGAGCGCCCGGACTCTCCGGTTGCCAAACGGGCCCTGGGCAGCGCTCTGCGGCAGACGGGACGCGGTGATGAGGCCATCAAAATCCTCGAACCGCTGGCCGACACCGACATTTGGGCGGCCATCGAACTGGCCTTGGCTTTGGACAGTCATTCACGCTCTTTCCAGGCTCGGGCGTATTTACAGGCGGCCGGCACGCAGCCGGCCACCGGTGAACAGCGCGCGGCCCTGGCCGCGCTGGGCGTACCGGCATCGTCTTCCGCCCCGGCCACCCGACCGGCCACGGCCGATATCCGCACCGCCCTCGAAGATTTCGACGCGGCCGTTCTGGAATATCCCCTTGATACCTCTAAATACCTATTTGTGACCATTCGCCCCGCCGAAACGGATTTCCTTCCGGGTCGGCCGTGGTGGTGTGATTTCGAGATCAAGAATAGCGGGCCCTTTGCGGTAACGCTCGGAGCGGGGCAGATGACCGATGCCGAACTGCTCTGCACCGTCGAGACCACCGGCGACCGCCGGCGAACGTCCGGCGCGACCTTGCGCGTCTCGCTTAATCGAAAGGTGCGGCTGGCTCCGGGCGAGCGTATCTCTCTTCGCCAAACGCTCGATATCGGAACGATTCGCGCGGGGATGATCGGCACGCCGCAGATGGACCATCAGGTCAGCGTGTCGGCGATTCTGGCCCCGGTCATGACGAGCGATCAACAGGGTCAACCCATGTGGAGGGCGGGGCTGGGCGGTATGGAGCTCGGTCCGGTCCGCTTCCGCCGCCGGGCGTTGGGGGTTAACCGGGAAACGCTGGATAAAATCATTGGCGTTGTGCGAAGCGGGGCGGCGCCGGATCGGATTCGGGCGGTGGAACTGCTGGCCATGCTGCTGGCCGAACAACAACACTTGGCTGCCGGTCGTTTGAAATACAACGCCGCTCGGCTGAATACGGATACTCTGCAAAACGCCATTCTCGATCGGTTGGGCGATCCGGACTGGTCGGTACGGGTCCGCGTGGTCGAGGGGCTGCGCTGGTTTTTGCTCGATCAGGCCGCCACGCAACAAGCCATGCGGCTGTTAAACGATGCACATTGGCTGGTCCGGGGTTTGGCCTTGCGCATGCTCACTGATCACTATGCGGAAAAATTCGCCTCCGTTCTGCAACGTCATGCGGAAAACGACCCCGACCCGTGGGTCCGCCGGTTGGCCGCCGCTCTACGCGAACGAACGCTTAACAAAACGGCCGCCACCCAACCGGAATAAGGCAAGAAGCACTGAATGAGGCGATTTGATGCGGCATTTCGACTTGATCGGCTGGGTCTCCTCGTCTTGAGGCAGGGTCGTGATGAAATAGCTCGGACGGAGTGGCACCTTCAAACGGAGTTACGGCGTCGAGCCGGGGCTCCGTTTGTGGGTGTTTTTGTGCGCATGAAGAGACTTTTCGCCGACCGCACCCACAAGCTCTGTACGTCTATGACGTACGGAGCTAAGGTGCCACCCTGTTCCGCATGGAATGTCCGGGGGTACGCCTTTTCCTGCCACCCCAATGCGTTTACGCGGAGCGTATTTCCATGCGTGCGGTGGCGGGCAGGGCGGCGCCGACTTTGACGGTACGCCGGGTTTTTATAGTGGAATTTACCAATTCGGTAATCTGCTCCAGCCGGGCGGTCCAGGACTCGGCCAGCATGAGCTGGCTGCGTTTTTGCCGGGCGGCGAGGGTGTTATCCTCCCAGGCCTGCCGGCAGCCGCGGACGGCGGACTCCACGTCATCAGCCAGCCAGATCATGCCGGGGCTTGGCTTGATCACCGGCAGCGGCGAGCTGACCACCGGGACGCCGGCGGCGAGGTATTCGTAGAGTTTGATGGGGTTGGCATAATAGGTGAGCGGAACGTCTCGGAAGGGGATCAGACCCACGTCGAAATAGCGCAAATAGCTGGGCAATTCGTCGTGGGGCTTGTTGCCCAACCAGTGAATATTGGACACACCCGCACACGGACCACGCGAGGTCTTCTCCGGCCCGATCATCACCACGGAGGCCTCCGGGAGCTGCCGGGCCAGACTGGCGACCATGTCGAGATCGACCCATTCGCCGATCACTCCAACGAAACCGAGGATCGGCCGGGCCAGGCCGCGCAGGTCCGCCGGCATGGGCAGCGACTCGGTCACCGCCCGTGACAAGCGGGCATGATCCACGCCGTGTTGCACAAGATGCACATGGGGGTGCCACTGGCAGCGGGTTTCATACAAGGTCGGCGAAGTGGTAATCACCAGATCGCACTGGTCCATCAATTCGCGCTCGCAGCGCTCGATCACTCCGCGATCGTAACCCGGAAATTCCCCGAATGCATCGACGCAATAGTACAATACCAGTTCCTCGTCGAACCCGCCGACCAATTCACCGATGTCCGGGGCAAAACTCCATAATTGTACCGGGCGCGGGGGCAGACGTTTAAGGACTTTACGAATCGCGCGACGCACGATCGCGGCGTTCAGCTTTCGGACCAGGGGCGAGCCCGGCAGCGGAACCTGCGGCGGGGTCAGGACGGTCAGTGACTCGGCTGCTTGGTGCGGACCTTGCCCGATCTGACCAAGCTTTGAAAGGATCAATCGCAGGTCGCCCAAGTTGAGTCGAGGCCGTCGCGAGGCGTGCCAATTAACCCAAAGTACGTGATTGTGCTCGGCCAATTTGCGCATGACATGATGTTTACTGGTCGGATGATAGTCCCATCCGCTGGCGAAACAGATAATGGTACGATTCGCGATCACAAACACCCTCCCATCGCGGCGTTTTCACGATCCGCGGCGCACTCCTCGTGCTCTGTCGTATCGTAGAGCTCGGCCTCCTCGGCCGATTCCATAACGGCCGCGGAAGCTGCCTTGGTCTCCTCATACCCCAACAATCTTTCCACGAGACGCAGGCCCGGCCCCGGCTGAAACCGCCGGGCAACCAGTTCGGCACCGCTGCGGCCCACGGCCTCGGCCCACGACCGATCATTCAACAAACTCAATACGGCGCGGGCAAACTCGGACTCGGAGGCGGCGACCAGATAATTCTCGCCGTTCCGCCCGCCGATCCCCTCGGCCACGCAGGGCGTCACCACGCAGGGCACGCCCCGGGCCATGGCGGTCAACACCTTGATCTGCACCCCTCGGGCCAGGCGCAAGGGAGCAATGTTCACCCGCATGCGATGCAGGTAAGGCCCAACAGCGGGGACCGTCCCGGTCACCCGAACGGCCCGTCCGTCATCCAGGCGGCGAATGGTCCGGCTCGGGGAGCGTCCCACAATCCACCACTGGGCGTCCGACCGTCGCCCTTGAATCAGCGGCCAGATCTTCTGATAAAACCAGCAAGCGGCATCAATGTTGGGGCCATAATCCATGGCCCCGAGGAACCCCACGATCGGGTCTTCGGGCAATGTCCATTCCCTTTCGCCCGCCAGATGGGGTTGAAATTCAAATTCCGGATGGGTGACGCCTTCGAGAATATGCGTTCGACGGCGTAAGGCGTCGTCGGTCAGCAACGCCGCCTCACGCTGGCTGATCAGCACGGTGGCGTCGAAGGCGTGAATCCATTCGCGTTCGCGGTCGGCCAGGCGACGCGCCTCGGTCGCATAGAACCAGCGCCAAGGCCATCGACTGGCCTCGGCGGATTCGGCCCATTTATGACTGTCCAGATCATCCATATCCAACACGTGCCGGTCGGCCGGCACGCGCAGAGCCAGAGGAGCCATGCTGGAGGAAAAGGCCAACACCGCATCGAAACGAACTTCCCGAGCCCATTCCATGACCCGCTCCTGCAGGCGATGACTGGCGAAGTAGCCTTCAGTGGCCGTCCGCCCGCGAACCAGGCTGGTCAACGCACGTCCGGCGGCCCGCGTTCGGCGGAGCGGCAGGGCCTCCACCACCCGACAGGCTCGATTTAACTCGCGCAGAGATCGGCGCACGGCCGCGCCTTGCGGTCCGTAGGGCAAGGCGTCGACAAAACCGGCACACCACACCTCATGCCGCCGCGCCAAATAGCGCAACAGAGTATGCACCCGCAGCTTGACGCCGCGATCCGGCGGACAGGGTAAGCGATGTGCCAGAAATAACAGTTTCATGATCCACTTCGTGTACGCTAAATACCTCTTAATCCATCAACCGTCGAACCAATTTTCGGCGAACTCCCCATCCGGCCGACGGCCTCACGAGTCCTCCCTTCAACCTGCCGGGCTAAGAGCCTATCCCACTTGGTGTGGCACCGGCGTCTGGCCGGTGCTGCAGACACAGGCGAGACCCCTATGTCAGAAGTTCCTACGGACATAGGTTCTACCCCGGTATCGATTTCGCCAGCCAAGATCCGAGCGGACGAGTGACCGCCAGCGGCAGTTTCGGCCAGACCTTTCGGGCCAGATTCAGCCGAGGGTTGTCCGGTCGGAGATCCGGCGTTTTTCCTCCCCGCGGTACGTAATACTGATAATGCAGCGGCGTCGGTTCGAACCCCTGGAACCGCTTGAAATTGAATGAACCTTCGTTGTCCGTGCGCGATCGGCCAAAATCGAACTCCCGGCAACCAATCTCGACACCCCGTTCCATGGCTGTCAGATACAGAAAATTGTTCGGATGATATTTCTCAAAGCGCTCATCGCAACCGGCGAAATAAGGCAGCAGCGTGCGACCGTAGATAAAACTGACCAAACCGGCAATGGGCCGGTCGCGATGGCGAACCAGTTGCACGAGGTGCCGGATCGGCATCGCGGAATCGTCGTTTATCGCGGCGGTCCGCTCGATCAGGGCCTGGAAAAATCGCGCGGGATAATTGATGGATCCGAGACGGCGCATGCTCTGACTGTAAAGCGCCCACACTTCGTTCAGATGGCAATCGTCAAAATCAACGGTCAACCCGTAGCGCTCGCGGGCCTGGCGCGCGGCGGCCCGGGCCTTACGCGGTAAACCGGGCAGGACCGACTCCGGCGTGTCGGGCAGATGCTTGCGAAAAGTCACATAGCGACGGGCCACGGGCAATTCCGGCCATTGCGGCTCCATCGAACGGATGTCGATCCATTGCGCACCTACACGGTCGGCGAGGCGCTGGGCCTGGGACAGCAAGGCCCGATGGGTTTCCTCATCATCGGCTAGGGTCCCTCCGTAAATCGCGTAGGGAACGCTGACGAGCAAAGTGCCGGCCAGGCGGCTTTTTATTTCGGTGAGAGGAAAAACGCCGACAAGGCGATCGTCGCGCCAGGCGGCCAGATAACGCAAGCGATGCCCGAACGCCTCTTGGACCGCCTCCGCCCATATCAAAGTATGAAACAGGGTACCCTTCGGGTGCCGGGCCACGTAGGTCTCCCAGACCGGATTCTTGGTGTTATCCAGTTGACTGATCCGCAGCGTCATGCTTTCCCTTCTTTAAGCGCCGACCCGAAACCACGGACAATACGTTGCACGGTGCCATGGATACCATCTTCAGGTTTCAGGGCGCGTTCAGAAATTCGAGACAAAATCGCCGTGACCCTCGTAAAGGGCTCCCTTGTTCAGGTCCCCCACCAAAATTCCGCCGGCCACGGCGATGTTGTTGACCTCCAGCGACTTGACGCATTTCTGGAGCACGGGCTCCGGTGTGCGGTTCATGCGGATCACCAGCATCACGGAATGGCACAGCGCGCCGATCAATCCGACATCGGCGAAAGGATCAATGGCCGGCGTATCCAGCAGGCTGTAATGGAAGCGATCGCGCAATTCCTTGGCGAGGCTGGTCGCCCGCCCGCCGGTCAACAGCTCGGTGAGGCTCGAGTCGTTCACCTGACCGGCGGGGATAAAGAACAGGTTTCGCCGGGCCACGGACACACAGACTTCGCTCAGCGTTTTTTCTCCGCGCAGAATTTCCGCGATTCCCGGCAGGTCCTCGGCTTGAAACAGCCGGCTGAGTCCGCGGTTGCGCAGATCGAAATCCACCATCGCCACCTGCACGTGGCGGAGTTCACAAAGACAGAACGCCAGATTGGCGGTGGAGACCGTTTTTCCCTCGCGCGGCAAAGCGGAACTGATCCCGTAAATGCGCGGACGATATTCGACGTTACTGGTCAGCAGACGGGTACGCACCGCGCGATATCTTTCGGCGATCTCGCAGGCCGGTTCATGAAAGGTTACGATAATCCGTGGAATCTTCTCGGCGGGCATGGTCACGGCCGATAACGGCGGTAATTCGCCGGGCAGCGGCGGTTCGCGCAGGGCGCTGGGAGCGCGAAGCATCTCGGTCAGGTCGTCCGGCCCGAAAGGCTTCGCATCGTCGGACGAGGGCGGGCCGTCCACCGGCCCGGCATCTTGGGTGGCGGAGGGGGTTTGCATCGCCCGTCGACCCCGCTCCTGCTGGGCTCGTTTTAATGCCTCGGCTATCCGTCCCATAAATACCTTGGCTTCTTTCCGCCTATCCTTTTCCATTTCTCCATTAACCGGGCCACAGCCCACTCAACCGGTTCAGCAATTGTCCATAAACCAGGGGTTTCTCCAGATTGATATAGACCAGGACGACTAAACCGATCACCACCAGTGTTTCGCCGAAAGTCAAAATCCCCAGGAGCCGGGCCTGAACGTCGCCCGGGCCTCGCCCCTGACGGATTTCACCGATCGTCCCCAACACCGGAATCCCCAAAGCTTCCTGAACGCGTATCGGGTTTCGGAAGGAACGATCAAACACCTCGCGGAGGAAGGTTGAGATGATGGCCAAGGCCAATCCGACCACGGCGCTGAGGAAATAGACGCCCTTGAGGGCGGGGCTGCTGGGCTTGGCTGGGGCGCTGGCCTCCAGCAAGGTCGTAAAGTTGATGCCCCGCTTGTCTTCGTCGGCGTTCAGGACCCTTTCCAGTTCCTCCACGCATTGCGTGTATCGGCGCAGATGGCTTACTTCCGTCTCCAGATTTTTCTTGAGCGACAGGTATTCGTGCTGGCGGTTCGGCAAAGCCTTTCTTTCCTCCTCCAGCCGATCGCGCTGTTGGCGAGCTTTTTGAATTTCCTCATCCAAGACGGCCAATTGGAGCCCCAGGTTTTTCAGTTGGACGGTTACTTGTCCGCGCTGAGCCTCGATCGGGCCGAGCTTGCCGGCGTTCGGGGTGGCCGCGATCAGCCCCCGACTTTCGACGCGCGGCGGAATCTGGTTCAGCCGCTCTTCCAGTAATTGCTGTTTGTCGCGCAGGGCCTTGACCACCGGATGAAAATCGGTTCGCCCGTTGATGGTCTTTTCCTCGTCGATCTTCTTGCGCACGTTATCGATTTCACCTTGCACGCGCTGGTATTCGGGATTGGTCGCCCACCCCGCATCCAGGATGGCGGGTCTCGTTGTCGACCCTTGCGGTCCGGTCCCGGAGGCGGCCTGATGCAATTCGCTCAGCAAGCGCTCGTGCTCCTTGACATTGGTATCCAACATCGTGCGTTTCTGTTCATATTCCCGAATGCGCCCGTCCAGATCATTGATCATCGTGTCGAGCTGTCCGGAAGTGGCGGGATCGATACCGGGGTATTGGCGTATCATTTCCCCCAGGCTCATTTCCATGCGCGACACCTTTTCCTTGGTTTTTTCCCTTTCCCTCTGGAAATAGGTATGAGACTCGCGTAGTTGGTTCTGGATACGCCCGGTGACGAATTCCACGTAATTGTTCTTCAACTGGTCGACCAACCGGGTCCCTGTTTCCGGCTCCTTGCCCACGTAACGGATTTGAATGAGATCCATGAAGGGACTGGTCTCCATCAAACCGACGGTGATTTGTCGGTTCCAGGATTCGATAATCTCTCGTTCCATCTGCTGGCCTTCCAGGGTGAGTTGTCCCTTTTCGTCGCGGGGCAGGCTTTGGGTCAGGCCGATCTGGGCAAGAGCGCGGCTCATGGCGTTGTGACCGTACATGTCCACCCGCAGGGATTTGCGAAAGGCCTCGAAATCGTAGGGGGTACGATTCGTGACCAGCTTGGTGATCACGTCGTGATCCTGTCGTTGAATAATGGTGGTAACCGTATATCGCCGGGGCAGAAACATGCTGGCGGTCAGGGCGACGATGAGGCCGGTCAGCAGGGGGATGATAAAAAACCATTTGCGCAACATCACCACGGTAATCAGTTTGCCCAGCACGTTCTGCAAATCGCTGCTCGGCGATCCGCTCTGCGCGGGGCGCGGGGTGATGCGTTGCCCCAGAATAATCGGTGTTGCGTTGGCACTCATATATCTATCGGCCTTGCCTATGGTGTCCGGTTCGTCCAGCGGAACGTCGGCGTATACGAGTAGCTCCGATGAGGTCCGCGGTAACCGCCATAGTAGTAATCGTCATCATTCCAGTTCTTATAAGTCTCCGTTGTCCACTTGACGTCCGCCGGCATCTGATAGGCGGCCATCATCGGCGCCAGCGGGAAGAGTACTTCCTGAACACGCAAACCGATCCAGCCCAGGACGGTCGGCGGTACATAAAGGATGTCTCCTTCCTGAAGCAGGTAATTGTCCCGCATGTCTCCGCTTTTTTGCATCCGGTCAACGTCAATAATGATCTGATGCCGCTGCTCCGGGTCGGGGCTGGGACGTATTAATGTGATCCGCCCGCGCCAGGCGAGGAAGGTCGGCTGGGCCCGGGCGACAACGTCCATCACGGTGTCGCGGCCCGTAAACGGCACCGCCCCCCCTCTGTCCACCTGACCGAATACGTAAATGTTCTTACTGGCGTGATTGACCACGCGAACCTTGACTTCCGGCTGGTTGTAATAGCGGGCCAGGGCCCCTTCGAGCTTGGCCGCCACTTCCTTGGGGGTCAGCATGGACACCTTAACTTCGTTGACCAGTTGCAGGGAAATCTTGCCGTCGATGTCCACGGTCTGGATTTCGCCGTCCACCTCGGGGCAGGTGGGGGATTCGATGGCGATCACGTCGGGCGGTTCGATGCGGTAAATGCTGGAGACGACATCGTGATCGTGGGCCTGGACGAAAACCTTCAGATCGTCGTACTTGGTTGGAGCACAACCGGCACCGGCCAGGACGCATGACAGACATGCGGAAAAGACCGACGCGGCCTTGTAAATATGATAGGAACCCATCCTTGTCATCCTTGACTCCACTCGCCGCGCGGGCGAACTCCTTTTCGACCCCCTCGCTGGCCGGACGCGGCTTACCGGAATGCCGGTCCGGGTTGTCCTTTTATCCCTCATCGGCTGAGACCGGTCGTCGTTCGACTTATCTATCGTTTTTTTTGGGGCCTTTCATCACTATCTCAAGACTGCCGGGGACCGGTCCGATATATCCGCAAGAATTGCCCCGGTGGACACAAGTCCGATAACTGCGGCGCCCACGAGGACGATCCGCTCCGGAGAACGTGGTATGTATTGTGCGCACTTCCAACTCCAACGCCTGCCGTTCAATAACACGCCCGATCCGGCTTTCTATTACAGCACGCCGGACCACGAGGAAGCCCTGGCCACCTTGCAGTTTGCCGCCCAGCATCGTAAGGGATTCGTACTGGTTACGGGCGAAGTCGGAGCGGGCAAGACCTTGATCGGCCGTATGTTTTTACGACAGATCGATCCGACCGCGGCCACCGCGGTGATTCACCACACGCATCTGAACGGTAAACAACTGCTGGCCGCCATCTGTCGTGAATTGAATCTGACGATGGACGCCGGCGCCGGCAATGCGGAACTCACCCAGGGCTTGCAGGATTATCTGCTCGAACAATACGCCCGCGACCGTTCGGTGGTCGTGCTGCTTGACGAAGCCCAGAATCTACCCGACGAGAGTTTCGAGGAGTTGCGCATGCTCGGCAACCTGGAAGCCGACGACGCCAAGCTCCTGCAAGTCTGCATTCTCGGCCAACCCGAGCTAAGGGAACGTTTTCGCCGGCACAACCTCAAGCAAATCGAACAACGTTTGTTCCGCCGGTTTCACCTGCCCGCCCTGAACCTGGAACAAACCCGAGGATACATCAACCACCGGCTGACCGTGGCCGGCGCCATTGATCCCAACTTGTTCACCCCGGAGGCCATCGGCCGTATATTTACGATTTCCCAAGGTATTCCGCGGGTCATCAACCATCTCTGCGATAACGCCTTGCTGACCGCCTACGGCCAACAGAGCCGGATTGTGGATGAGGCCATTATCGATCTGGTGGTGGAACAGGACGCGGTCATGCCCCACGAAACGTCAAGCGATTGGTCGAAAGCGGAATCCGAAGACCGCGCGGCCTCCAAAAAACCTCCGGCAAACGAGGCCCGTGCCTCCCAGGTCGAGCAGCGAATCAAAAAGATTTACGGCAGCGCCCCGACCCTGACGGAGACCCTGCTGGCCGAACCGCTGATCGATGCCGAGGAATCCACCCGGCTGAGCACTCTCGTTGAGGAGGAAATCGAAGCCCTCCACGAGCGCATCCAGGGTCTGCGGGAAAATGCGCACGTCTCCCAGGTCGATTTGGAAACGATTTGCCGGAAACAGGATGAATTACAGAAAATCGTGGGCGGGGCCAGTACGCGCTGGTTGGTGGCCAAGGAACGTATCGAGGCTTATCGCAATGAATTGCATACGGCCATCGACGGCCTCATCGCCCGTTGCGATAATACCCAGGACCGGCTGGAATCGCTCACCCGGCAGTTGCCCTCCAGTAACGAATGGGAGGAATTTCGCCGGCATCGGGCCAGGGAAATCGAAAGTCTCATGCACGAAATGGCCGGCCAACGCGAGGAATTCCGCCGTCTGTTGCAGCAGACCCAGCACCAGTGGTCGGGCATCCACCAGCGGGTGGACCACTTGTCCGAGGAAATCAAACAACAAAAAACCGATCCGGTCTCGACCGCTCGCAACGAACAGGAAATCCGACAAACCCGCGAACAAATCGAACGTCTGGCGACACGGTTAAGCGATCACGCCGAGCAGATTCGCGCTTTGGAGCAACAGGCTTCCGAGCGGTTCGCGACCACCCGTCAGGCCATCGCGGCCCTCGAGGAACGCACGCCCGAGCCCAGCGAATGGCAACGGCTCCGCGCCGAACACCTGGAGGCGTTTTCCCATGTGATCAGCCGGCTGCAGGAGGAAAACGAGCGGGTCCGGGAATTTCAGGAAACCATGACGGCCCAGGCCGAGCAAGTTACCGCCGAGCACAAGGGCCTGATCGATCAATTGGCCGAACGGATAACCGCCCAGATCGCGCATGTGGAGGAAGTACGCGATCGACTGTTCAAGCAATTGGCCGACCTTCAGAACCAGATGCAGGCCTTGGACCAACGTTTCGCCGCGCGGGAAGACGTACAGGCCGTCGAACAGCAAACCCGGCGGGCCCGACGGGCGGCCCGCATCGCCGCTCAGGAAGCAAAAGCCGCCCAACAGGAAGCCCAAGTCACCCGGCGACAGGTTGAACAGACCCAACACCAGGTTGAAGCGGCCCGGCAAGATGTCGATCGCGTGCAAAAGCAGGTCTTGGCCGCCCGAGAGGAAACGGAAGCCGCGCTCCATGCCCAACAGGCCGACGCCGAGGAAATCCGTCGGCAGATTCTGGAACATCGCCAGGCGGTCCATGC
The DNA here is from genome assembly GCA_964401335.1 of uncultured Planctomycetales bacterium. GTDB lineage: Bacteria > Planctomycetota > Phycisphaerae > UBA1845 > PWPN01 > JAAYCU01. The sequence continues at coordinate 14,365 of CAYNYK010000065.1, read as the reverse complement.
CCTGATCGATCATCTGGCCGCTGACTGCCGATCGGCCCAGGAAAAAATCGATATCCTGGCCGGCACCAAGGTAGGCCAGGAGCAATTCGCCGAGTTTAGTGCCCGGCATGAGACCGATTGGCATGCCTTGGTGGAACAACTGAACAGCCATCGCCGTGAAATGGAGGAGCGTTACGAGGCGGTCCTTACTCGGTGGAACCAGACGCATGCCCAAATGGAGGCATGGTCAGCCAACCTCGCCGAAGCGGGCGTGGTGGAGGACTTGCGAGCGCGTCAGGCCAAGGATGCGGCCGAACTCATGGAGGCCCTGCACCGGCAACGGGCGGACCTTGAGGCGGTGGTCGCGGGCGTCGCTCAGCGGTGCGCGGATACGATCGAGCGGGTACGGCAACTTCCGGACCAGGTCGCATCAGCCGAGGATCTCGAGGCCATCCGAGTGGAGCATACGCGACGAATCGAAGAGATCTGCGGCCATCTGGCTAACGATAAAGCCGATCTGGAACAGGCCATCCGCCAGGTCGAGGACCGCTGCTCCGAAACCCATGCCGCCCTGCGGGAGTTGGCCGAACGTCCCCCCTCTACCCCATATTACTACAAAAACCCCATTAACCAAACAACAAAATAAAACATGTTGATAAACACAAAAAAACTGTCACCCCCAAAAAAAA
>CAYNYK010000065.1:0-13687 GCA_964401335.1 uncultured Planctomycetales bacterium | reverse complement strand
CTGCGGGAGTTGGCCGAACGTGCCGCCTCGAGCGCAGATGTCGAGCAACTCCGCGATGAGCAGAGCAAGCAACTGAACCAGGTGCTGGAACGCATCGAACAGGAGAGCAGCGAACATCAGAACCGGGTGGAACACCTGAATCAGCGCTGGGAGGATTTGCGCAACAGCGTTTTGAACCGATTGGATCGGGACCATCACACACATCGCCACCAAGTGGATGAACTGACCCGCCGCTGGGCCAATCTGACCCGCAACGTGCGCAAGCTGGCCTCCATCACCACGCCGGCATCCACCTTCCAGGCCGCCCAGCGTAGCCTGTCGGAAAGCCTGCAGGAACTGGGCGAACAGGTGGTGGCCGTCAGCAACAAGCAGGAGCAGGACCTGCGTATCCTGATCGACAAGCTGCAACAGACCGCCGGACGGCTCGATGAACTCGAACACAAGACTTCGTCGGCGGCCGTGCAGATCGAGATGAGCCCTCAGGTCGGCGTCGAGCTGGGCGAATTGATTCGCACGGCTGAGCAACAGCGCGAACAATTGGGTGCCGCCCTGAAGCAGGCGGGAACCCTCGCCGACCACCTGCAAAACACCTCCCGCCAGGTGCATGAAACCCTGGAACAATGGACGGAACAGGCCCAAACCGTGCATGCGCAGACCGATCAACTGCGCTCATCCGCGCGAATGGCCGCCCATGTGCTCAAGGCCTTGCAGGAATGCAGCCGAGCGGTCGACGCCAAAATCAAATCGCAGCACTGGCAGACCGAATTGCAGCGCGGCGAACACCTCGTCGGCCGTCTGGAACAGGCCACCGCTCAGGCCCAGACCGCCTGTCGGCAGCTTTCCGCGGCCCTCGCGGACTTCGAAGCGTGCGAACAGCGGGCCGATGAGTGGAAACAACACCGCGTTCAAGCCCAGCAGATCGGCCAGCGGTTGACCGCGCTGTTGAGCAAGGCCGAAAAGACCTCCACGCGCATGGAACAATCGCTGACCAGCAGGCAGCGTCTTCTCCAGGCCATTGCCCATAACACCGCCTCGCTGGCCGACGTCATCCGCGCCGCCCGCGATGAGACCGAAGCCCCGCGAGCATCCGACCTATTATTCGCAAACGCCGGTAAAGGGTAAATGTTGTCGGCCCCCCAACACCGGTAATCCCGATGGGACTGATTCTGGGACGTATTCAATACAAGGCGGCGCAGAGGGATTCGGTTTGCTTGAAATGTTGATATTGTTCTCCGTGGCAAAGAAAACACGGGCAAACCCTTGTCCCCCTATCGCGTGACCAGGGCCTGCCCATGCCACCCGCCGTATCACACGGGCAAAATCCGCAGTACCGCACCTAAACCCATGACACCTAAGGTTTACGACAAGGGGTGGCCCATGCCACCCGCCAACAGAGAGAGTTTGGGTTCACCTGTTGATCATGGGGGCGCTATCGGCCCTGTATTTTTCCGTTTCCCTCGGTGATAATACGCCTTGGGGAGAAGTTTATTTGCCCATTGGCGCCGCGGTGCCGATGAATAGGAACGGCGAGCCGTCGGGACGATGCGTATTTATACGGGAGCAAGCAGACCATGCCTCTGGCCGTCCAAACCCTGAACGAATGGGAATTGATTCACCCGGTTGACGAGTTTGATACCCAGATCAAACGGGAGTGGTTATTGACCAACGGCCTCGGCGGCTATGCGTCAGGTACGGTATTAGGCATCCCCACGCGGAGGTATCACGGCCTGCTGGTGGCCGCCGCCCGTCCACCGTTGGAACGCTGGATGCTCCTGTCGGCCATCTTTGAGCGTATCGGCTTGGCCGGCCGTTTCTTCGAACTATCCAGTTTTGAATTCAGCGGAAAGATCCATCCGATCGGTTATCAGTATTTGACCGGTTTCGCGGTGTGTAACGAATCCGAGCAGCCGTCGGCCTGGTTCGAGTATCAATGTGCGGGTTTGCGTTTGCTCAAGCAGGTGGTGCTGCGTTACGGTCATGACGAGGTTTCCATCCGATATCGGCTCACCGGTCCGGACGAGCAGCCGTTATCGTTGGATCTGGCCCCTTTCCTGGCAATGCGCGATTTCCATTCGCTTACCCATGCTTTTGCCAATGGATATGCGGTCATACAAACCAAGGACTGGTTGGCCGTCGACACCTTTCCCGGTGGTCCGCGTATCTGGATGCAGGCCCGCTGGAGCGGCGAAGGGTCGCCGGTGGCTTTTGAAAGCCACCCGGACTGGTGGTATCGCCTCACCTATCGCGAGGAAGCGGCCCGCGGTCACGATTGTCAGGAAGACCTGTTTACCCCCGGCGGGTTCCAGGCCCGAGGCACCGGGATATTGGAGGTTGAACTCCGGGCAGTGGCGGATTTTTCCGGCCAGGCCCATTCTTTGCCGGCCTCGACCGCTCCGGCCGTCGCCGCCGAGCCGGCGCTTACCCCCCGTTCCGTCGAGGAACGGTTACGAACGGCCGCCGACGCTTTCGTCGTGCGTCGCCGCCGGCCGGACAATACCGATCTGACCACCATCCTGGCCGGCTATCCCTGGTTCGGCGACTGGGGGCGGGACACCTTTATCGCTCTGCCGGGGTTACTCCTGGAGACGGAACGCTTCGCCGAGGCACGCCAGGTATTGGAAGTATTCGCCTCTGCCCAACAGGACGGCCTCATCCCCAACCGTTTCAGCGACTACGGCGACGGGCGGGATTATAACAGCGTGGACGCCAGTCTGTGGTTCATCCACGCGGCCGACGCCTATGTGCGGGCCAGCGGAGACGAGGCCACCTGGAAAGACATTCTGGCCCCGGCCTGCGCCCGCGTGGTGGATGCCTTCGTGACCGGCACTCGGTTCAACATCCGCGTCGAGGCCGACGGGTTGCTGACCTGTGGCGACGAGACCACCCAACTGACCTGGATGGACGCCAAGTGCGGAGATATCGTGTTCACCCCGCGGCACGGCAAGCCGGTCGAGGTCAACGCCCTGTGGTATCACGATCTGCTGGCTATGGCCGAGCGGGCTCGGCGCAGCGGCTCGGCCCGGGCGGTGGATTACCTCAAACTGGCCGAGGCCTGCCGTCAATCCTTCACCGATACCTTCTGGAACCAGGATTATCTTTGCCTTTATGACGTGGTCCGCAACGACTGGAAGGACATGGCCATCCGCCCGAACCAGATTTTCGCGGTCAGCCTGGCTCATTCACCGCTGAGTCCCGAACGCCGCGAGGCCGTGCTCCGTTGTGTCGAGCGTGAATTGCTTACGCCTTACGGCCTGCGCTCGCTATCGCCCAACCATCCTTCCTATCGCGGCCGTTACGAGGGGGGGCCCTTCGACCGTGACAGTGTCTATCACCAGGGCACGGTCTGGGGCTGGCTGATCGGTCCCTTTGTCGAGGCCTATCTGCGCGTGCATCATTTTTCGGACGAGGCCAAAAGACGCATGCGCAAGCAATTACGGCCGCTGCTGGAACATCTGCAGACCGCCGGCATCGGCTCGGTCAGCGAAATCTTCGACGGCGATCCGCCGCACACGCCCCGCGGCTGCATCGCCCAGGCCTGGAGCGTGGCCGAACTCCTCCGCGCCTGGCACCTGACCGAAACGGAGTAACCGGTTTTACCACGGCACGGAGAGGAAAGAATAAGGTAAAATTACGAGCGTGGATGGCGTCGCAGGATATCGACGGGTCGCCCCTTGCCGATGATCATATTATCCATCAAACAAGCTACTCTCCGCGTTTTTGTGTTCGCCGAAAGCGGAATCTCGCCCTTGGCGGAGCCTCGCTCGCCAAGGCGGAGCCTCGCTCGCCAAGGCGTAGCCCAACCGGGCCCAAGCGGGTTCTCGGTGAATTTCGTGATGAATAATCGGGGCTGAATAATCGCCGGGCACGATAACCCCGGGTTCCGCTTCGCTCCCCCGGGGCTTTATCCCCAGGCCTCTGACGGGGCCGACGGATATGGTATCGCCTTGTCTTGGATCCACACTATAATGCTTCATTCCAAGGCCCCTGTCGAGGCCTTATGCATAACCACTTGAGACAAACAGCAATCCGAATCCAGGTTCGCCGAACAGCCGACAAATAACCCGTTTTCCCCATTGGCTACATCGCCGGCCTCATTCAAAGACAATCGTTCCAAAGTATTCCGGAAGATGAAAATTCGGGTGCGGGTATTCGACCGGCGCCCAGGTCAGATAGTGCGGATGCGAGGTACCGCTGGCGCATTTGTAGAAGTTGGCTCGCCAGCGGACACCCGGTGCCGGTCGAACGATCGGTGCGTAACGCTCCAGCAGATCCAGTGGGAGGCGGTATTCGAGGACCCACGTGGTCGGTTCGACGATCTCTTGCTCGATGACTTTCGGCAGACTCGCCGCGATGGCGATGCCGCGACAATCTTGCTCCTCCACCAGTTCCGTATCTGGACGGCGGGCGGTATGGACACCGAACATCATGGTCCCACCGCAGTTGGTTTCCAGATTGAAATAGCCGACGGCCGGATCGGTCTCCGGGGTGAAGAAAAACTCCACGCAACTGTCCTTGCAGACCGGATCGTGTGTTTGGCGGGCGACGGCCCGGACGTAACGATCCTCGACCCGCCAGAGGACATAGATAGCCTGCTCGTCGTAGAGCAGCCGGGCCTCCACCGTTGGACGGTGTTCGGGCGCATCGCCCATGTGGTTTTGGAGACGCAGCGGCTTGGCCGTCCGCCATGCGGGTTTGTCAGCGTTGCCATCAATGCGGAGTGGCGTGATGATCCGTGGTACGGTGTAAATCATGAGGTATTCTTTCGCGGGTGGTGGTCTTCGGCGAATACGGGCCGTCTTGCTCGAGTTCGCGCAGGACGACGGCGGCGATGCCCGCGGGGTCCAGGCCGCACTCGGTCAACTGGGCCTCGCGCGAACCGTGGCGGATGAAGCGATCGCCGGGGATGCCCAGCCGCACGATTCGGTCGGTCGGCAAACGCAGTTCCTGGGCGGTTTCCAGGACGGCCGACCCGAACCCGCCGACCACCGAATGATCCTCGATGGTCAATACGGGGTGCCCGGCGGTCAGGGCGGCCAGGACCATTTCCTGATCGACGGGTTTAGCGAAGCGGGCATTGTACACGCGCACATACACATGTTTGGCGGCCAGCAGCTCGGCCGCGTCAAGCGCAGCCCGTAACGTCGTGCCGTAGGCCAGCAGGGTTGCGTCCGTGCCCTTGTACATCAGCCGACACCGCCCCAACTCGAACGGTGGGGCTTCGCCGAACAAACGCGGCACGTCATCGCGCGGATAGCGCAAGGCGCAGGCCGTGTTTTGCCGCACCGCGAAACGCAAGGCCGTCCGCAACTCGTTCTCGTCCGCCGGCGCCGCCACGATCATGTTCGGCAACCCACGGAGATAGCTGATATCCAGAAAACCGTGATGCACCGCCCCGTCGCCGCCCACCAACCCCGCCCGATCCAGACAGAGCGTTATCGGCAGGCCCTGCAACGAAATCTCCTGAAAGATTTGATCGAAGGCCCGCTGCATGAACGTCGAATAGATTGCCACCACCGGCCTCAGGCCGGCCCGGGCCATACCGGCGGCCATGTCCACCGCGCAGCTCTCGGCGATCCCCACGTCGAAATAGCGATCCGGATACTTCTGGGCAAAGCGGTCCAGGCCCGTGCCGTCCGGCATGCCCGCGGTAATGGCCACCACGCGCTCATCCTCGGCGGCCAGATCGAGCAGAGCGTCGGAGAACGCCGAGGTCCAGCTTCGCCCGCCGGTTTTTTGCGGCGTCACCTTGCCGTCCTTGACCATGAAAGGCAGCGGCGAATGGAAGCGCCCCGGCTCGGCGATCGCGAAGTCCGCTCCGTGGCCTTTGTTGGTATGCACGTGGAGCAAAACGGGGTGCTGCACGTCGCCCAGAAGCTTGAGCATTTCGATCAACTGGTTCAGGTTGTGCCCGTCGATAGGGCCGACGTACATGAAGCCCAGTTGTTCGAATATCTGCAACGGCGAGACGGTGGCCTTGATCGTTTCCTTGATATGCCCGAGGGCCTCGACCACCGATTGTCCGACCAGTGGGACCTTCGGCAGGTAGTGCTTGGCCCGCTGCTTGAACTCCTCGTAATAGGAGCTGGTCCGGATCTTGGCGAGGGTCTCGGCCAGAGCGCCCGGCGTGGGGGCGATGCCCCAACTGTTGTCGTTGAGGATGACCATGAACTGGCGATCGAGCAGCCCGGCCTGGTTCATGCCCTCGAAAGACAACCCGTTGACGATGCTTGCGTCGCCGACCAAGGCGATCACCCGCCGGGTGTGCCCGCACAGCTTGTCGGCGTGGGCCAGACCGAGGGCCGTGGCGATGGCCGTCCCCGCGTGTCCCACATTGAACAGATCGAACGGACTTTCGTCGATGTTGGGGAATCCGCTGATGCCCCCGCTCTGGCGCAGCGTGTCGAAACGCGCATGACGGCCGGTGAGCAGTTTGTGCGGGTAGCACTGGTGCCCGACATCCCACAGCAGGCGATCTTTTTCAAAGTCGAAACAGTAATGCAGGGCGATGACCAGCTCGGTCACGCCCAGGTTGCTGGCCAGATGGCCGCCATTGCGGCTGACCACATCGACAATGCGCTGACGGATCTCGCCGGCCAGTTGTTTAAGCTGGTTTGGATTAAGCTTGCGTACGTCGCGCGGATGATGAATGTCGTCTAACAGGGTCATGAATGATGCGTCTTTATCAACAACTGCCTTATCTCTATTACGTCGGGAATCGCCTCTTGGTTGATGCCTCTTGTTTATTTACCGATCCCTTTCGATAACAAAATGAGCCAATGCTCTTAAATCATCGGCCTGCGGTCCGAAAATCTCCAATGCGGCGACGGCCTGGGTTGCCGCCTCTTCCGCTGCTTGCCGGCTGGCCTCCGGGCCGATGGCCGCCGGGTACGACGGCTGATGGTCCGCTTTACCCGGTATCGAGCCGTCCTCCAGATCGAGCAGATCGTCGGCGATCTGGAACGCCAAGCCCAGGTATTTTCCATAGGCGACGGCCGCTCGTGTACGGTCCTCGTTCGCCCCCGCACAGATCGCCCCCAGCCGCGCCGCGCACTCAAACAACCGGGCGGTCTTGAGCAGGTGAATCCGCTTGACCTGCTCGATCGACATCGAACCCGGCTCGTTCAGGATATCCAGCGTTTGCCCGCCGATGATCCCGGACCAGCCGCAGGCCTGGGCCAGTTCGGCCACGGCGTCCGCCGCCTTTCGCGGTTCGCGGAAACCGCCGGCCAGAAGCTCGAACGCCAGGGCGAACAGGGCGTCGCCGGCCAGAATGGCCACCGCCTCCGAAAAAGCCTTGTGGCAACTCGGCCGTCCGCGCCGGAAATCGTCGTCGTCCATGGCCGGCAGATCGTCATGAATCAGCGAAAACGCATGTACACATTCGATGGCCACCGCCGCCGGGGCTGCGTCTTTTTCGGACCCTCCGCATAGCTCGCATACCCTGCTCAGCACGAAAGGTCGCACCCGCTTGCCCCCGCCCAGTGTCGCGTAACGGACCGCCTCGGCCAGCGGGGCGGGCACGACCGCGTCGGTTTCGAGGGCGGCCACCAAGACCGCCTCGAACCGTTCGGCCCAGGCCGCCAGCCGGTCGGCCATCTGCTCGGGTGTAATGCACGACGATCCGCTCATAATCCGCTTTACGTTATCGCTCCCAAAGCCGTCCAACCGGCAAAGACCACTATTATAACCTTATCCACCCGCATATTGAAGCTGTGGCAACAATCCCTGGCCCCGCCGGCCCCGCCGGCCCCGCCGGGCATCGCTGGATGAGTTCAGGGTAAATTTGCCCTGAATATTTCAGGCGGTATAACGAAGAAAAGATAGGCACCTGAGGTGTAGATATGACCACCGTAGCCGTTGAACAAGCCCAGAAAAACCTCTCGCGACTCATTGACGATGTTGTCCTCGGTGAGCATGTGGTGATTACTCGGGACCATGTGCCCGTTGCTGAGCTGATACCCGTAGCGCCTACCAATCCTAAACCGACGTTCGGCAGCGCGAAGGGGCAGGTGAAGATGCTTGAAGACTTTGACGCTCCCCTCGATGATTTGCGAGACTATATGGAATAAACCTCCTGCTCGATAGTCATGCCTTTCTCTGGTTTATCGACGGAAGCGACAAGCTGAGCCGACAGGCGAGAGAGCTCATTGAGGATCAGAGAAATTCAAAGCTGATAAGCATCGCCAGTCTTTGGGAAATAGGTATTAAAACCGCCCTTGGTCGGCTGATTCTCGCGCATCCCTTTGAGGAATAGATTCCCAAACAAATGGAGCTGGACGGATTTATTCTTCTTCCTATTCGTGTTCCTCACGTTGCCAGGATAATATCTCTTCCATTTCACCACCGCGATCCGTTCGACCGAATTCTTGTCGCTCAATGTATCGCTGAAGAGCTGTTACTGGTGAGCGCGGACCCCGTTTTTGACAAGTACTCGGTACGACGATTGTGGTCGAATAAGGATTAATGGTTTAAGATCTTATCCCTTCAGGGGCAGCGTGGTACTATGTTGACCATCGTAAACCAATGAATCCGGATCAGGTAGACCGCCGGGCGGTGATGAGGAAGACGGAGAAATCCATTTCGCCGCGGCCTTCGATGGGGCGGCGGATGACGTGGGCGGTGACGACCTGCGGATCGATAAAGCCGGCGTGCATCAGCCCCGCCATGAGTTCTTCACGATCGAAACCAAAATGGTGGACGCCCGCGCTTTGCGGATCGGGACCATGAAAAATACCCGGCTCGGTGTCGAGGTCGGCGATGGCCACCCGGCCGCCGGGATGCAGCAGGGCGTGGAACGAACGCAGGACGGCCGCGGTATTCTCGACATGATGCAGGGTCATGTTCGTAACGATCAGATGAAAGCGCTGTGCCGGGAGGGCGTCTTTTTCCAGATCGAGACGAAGGGTATGCATGCGGTCGATCTGTCCCGCGGCGATTTTCTTTTGCAGCACATCGAGCATGCCCGTCGAACTGTCCGCCCCGGTGACGCTGCCCACATGCGGGCGCAGAAATAAACCGAGCAGCCCGGTCCCGCAGCCGTAGTCGAGCACGTCCATGTCCGGCGCAAGCGGAACCTGTCGAGCGATGGCCTGCCCGACGGCCTCGGCCAGCCAAACCCGCATCGGATTGTTGTCCCACTCGGCCGCCGCCGCGTCAAAATGATTGCCGTTCGTTTTCTCCATAGTGGTGATAAACCTATCACAGAGCGCGACCCATGTAAAATTTGTGGGCATTGACGTGCTATGGGGAGTCCGGTCTACTTGTAAATGGTTCGTATGACTCTCCTCTGTCGGAAAAACACGGGCAACCCTTGTCCCGCTGCGCGTGACAAAGGCCTGCCCATGTCACCCGTCCCCGAGTTCCCCTCCGAAAAACTTCACATGCATTCCGATTGCGCTTATGATTCGTCGATCAGCATTTGGAGGTCGGTTTATGTTCAAGCTTTTTTATCCGTTGATCGTTTGTTTCTGGCTGGTTGCTCTGGCGGTCGGAGCGGATAAACCGGCGTCGAAGCCTGCCGAGCTGGTCACGCTCAATGCCCGGGGCGACGGTTATCGCGGTATCTGGTACATGAACCAGGGCACTCGCGACGAGTTCGTCTACAAATACAGCGGCGGGCTGGGCACCTACTGCGCGAAGCACATGCCTTTCGCCGTCTACTGCCCGCAAGCGGAAAAAACCTTCTTCTGTTACGGCGGCACGACCGCCGACAGCAACCAACACCTGCTGCACATGGTGTCCTTCTACGATCATAAGACGAAACAGGTGCCGCGGCCGACCATCCTGCTCGACAAACAGACCAACGATGCCCACGACAACCCCGTCATCTCCGTCGACGCGGAGGGTTATGTGTGGATCTTCTCCACGTCGCACGGAACAAGCCGGCCTTCGACGATCCATCGAAGCGTCAAACCCTACGACGTATCCGCCTTTGAACGCATCAACGCCACCCGCAAGGAGGGCGATAAGGAAGTCCCGATCGACAACTTCTCCTATGCCCAGAGCTGGTACGTTCCGGGCCAGGGTTTTGTATTCTTCTTCACCAAGTACGGCTACCCTGCCCCGCGGACCAATTGCTTCATGAGCAGCCCCGACGGCATACACTGGTCGGAGTGGATACGCCTGGCGGCCATTGAGCAGGGACACTACCAGACCAGCGCGGTGAATAGCGGCAAGGCCGGCACGGCATTCAATTATCATCCGCAAAAGACCGGACTCAACTGGCGGACGAATCTCTATTACATGGAGACCGTTGACAGCGGCAAGAGCTGGCGGACGGTGGACGGCCGCCCTCTTGATGTCCCCCTTCGCGAAGTCAACAACCCCGCATTGGTCCACGATTTTCAGAAAGACGGCCTGCTGGTCTATCTGAAGGATATCACGTTCGATTTCGCCGGGCGGCCGGTGATACTTGTGGTCACCAGTAAAGGCTGGGAGCCCGGCCCGAAGAACGATCCACGGATGGCCACGCTTGCCCGTTGGACCGGCACGGAATGGCATATACGCCCGATCGCTCCGACCGATCACAATTACGATATGTGTTCGCTCTATATCGAGCAGGACGGCACGTGGCGGATGATCGGTTCCACCGCTCCCGGCCCGCAGCCCTACAGCACCGGCGGGGAAATGGAGATGTGGATCAGTCGGGACGAAGGCGAAACCTGGACCAAGAGTAAAACGCTGACCCACGACAGCCGCCATAATCATACCCATGCCCGGCGGCCGGTGAACGCCCACCCGGATTTCTACGCCTTATGGGCCGACGGCCACGCGCTCAAACCTTCCGCATCGAGCCTCTACTTCTGCGATCGGGAGGGCAACGTGTACATGCTCCCGCGCGAGATGACCAAGGACTGGGCCGTGCCTCGCAAAATAAACTGACCAGACCGCTCACGGCGCGGCGAAATTCGAGATCACCATCCAATCCTTGCGCTTCTGGTCGGGATCCTTGATGGTACCGATTTCGTTTACTTGAGGGAGTAGTTTCAGCGCTCTGGCCTGGTCGTATGCTCGGCGGTCGAGGATCAGATAGACCGGCGTGGGTTTGGCAAGTTCTTCATTGGCCCGGTCCATGACATGCATGGCGAGCTTTTCTCGATTGGCCGTGCGGTCTATAAACATCGCGACGATCTCGGATGGCCGGACCAGGGGGCGCGACTGCCGTTTGAAATAAAAACTCAACCGCGAGTCCGGCCGTCCGTCCACCCAGAAAACCTTCGCGTCGGCGGGGATATTATTATCCTCGAGCAGCCGGGCCAGTTCGCTCACCTTATCCACATTGGCGATCACCTGCCCATAGCCGTGCCAGACCGCCAAATAAGCGAGCACGAACGTGGCGGCGGTTGTGCCCAACGCTGTCCAGCGATAACCGCGGATGAGGGCCGCGCCGGCCGCCAGCAACAAGATCAACGCGACGGCCGCGATCGCCGTCAAACCCCTGGCGACTTGAGGGAAATCGTGGGTGAGCTTAACACCGGTAACGATCACCAGGGCCACGGCGGCCGCGACCAGCCCGCCCCAGCAAAGCCAGGCTAGCCGCACGCGGCGGATGGGCGTTGAATAAAACCGCTCGGCGACCACCGCCATCATCAAAACCAGCCCCGGCAGGGTGGGCACGACATAGTAGGGCTTTTTGAACGTTTCGACCGACATAATCACCGCGCCGATCAGCGCCCAAAGCCCGGCGAAAAGCAGCGCCCGCCGTTGTTGGGCATACTTGCGGATCCAGGGCGAGACCACAGCCTCGAAAAACAAAAACAGCCAGGGCATAATCAGACCGGCGATGACCGGGATATAGTAAAAGAAACCGCGCGGGCGGGTGTCGTCATAATTGCCCTGGGCCCGCTGCCAGTATTGCCAATTCCAGATGTCCCACGCGCCGGGATGTTGCCGACCGACCGCGATCATCCAGGGTAGGAAACACATCGCGAAAACGAACAAACCGGGCAACAGCCACATCTCGAGAAAAGCCTCCCGGGTCCGAGGCCACAGGTCATGCACGAAGGCCGTCGCCGCCGCCCGCCATTCCCGCGGGTTGTCGGCAAGCATGCGCAACGGGCGTTCGGTGAACCACCAGATCGCCAGCGGCACGGCCACCATCGCCAGGGGCAACGGCCCCTTGGCCATCATGCCCAGCCCCATCGCCAGATAGAAGAAGAACAGGTGCGTCCCGCGTCGCCAGGAGTGGGCCGGATGCTGAATCGCCAGCCAGAAATGTGTATAAGCCCACGTGCAGCAGAAGGTCAGGATCATCTCGACGGTGGCGTTCGGCGCGTACAGAAGTATGAATATGCTCGACGCCGCCAGAACGGCCGCCACCTGTCCGGTCCGGCGGCCGAACATGGCCGAGGCCAGATACCAGAGCAGTAAAACCGTCCCCAACGCGGCAACAGCCGAGGGAAAGCGGGCCAGCGCGGCCGTTACCGGCAGGTTCGTGGCCGAATCGTTAGGAAACATATAAGACAAGCCCGCGATCAGCCAATAAGGCAGCGGCGGTTTGCGGACAAAGGGGTCGCCAAGGAACCGCGGGACCAGCCAATCGCCGGACAGGCGCATATTCCGCGCGCACTCGGCCACGATCCCTTCATGATCGCCCAGCGGCGGCCCGCCCCAGAACGCCCCCAGGGTGCCGGCGACAATCAGCAGAACGATAGCCGCCCGGCCAAGCGGGGATACCGTGCGGTTGGGCTCGCGATTATCCGGGCGGTGGAAATCCGTATCCATGATCCGATTCTCCTGAGTCTGTTGTTTTGCGCCCCTTGTGGGCGTACTCGTTCGGCCGGCTCCTGGCCGATGGGGGACAGCATACCCACATAAACGTGCACCCTCAAATCAAATCATCCACTTTACATGGTATTGACGTGGTTCGTCGTGATTTATAGGATGATACCATACCGCGAGGGCATCCTACCATGAGCTTCGAAGACGATTATGCCGATGTGCTGCAAAACATAGAGTTTGGGATCGTCATGTCCTGGCGGTCCTGTCCCAATTTGTGCGACCACGACGTGATGCGCGTGCTGGAGGCGGTCATCGATACCTATGTGGCCGAGAATATCGGCCGCCAGCCCCGCTCATTCAACCTTTCCGACAACGAAAAACTCATGATGGATAATGTCCGGAGGATGTGCGAGTGGCGGCTGGGACGAGCACGGATTAGTGATGATCCACTTATGCAAGAGGAGATAACCCCCGAACCGAAGACCGTTGACGAAATCCTCCTTTGCCTCAAGCGGATTTTGAAGTCGGTCAAACGCTGGAACAAGAGCGGCGGCTACCAGGGCTACCTGAACTTCATCGTACAGTATATTTAATAACGTCGCCACCGGACTTGTGGTCAGCGACCCATTAACCCCAATACGGTTCACTTAAGGACCGAACCATCCTGGCAACCAACGTTTTCAGGGTCGTGAAGCGGGTTTGCGAGGATGCGGCTCCGCTTAACTGAACCGTATTGCCATTAACCCGGATTCTTCACCGTTTTTTACCACGGAGACCGGGTCCGGCAGGCCTCTGTGGTGAATTGTCCGGGCAAGGGGGGGCGACATAATGCAGCCTTGGATGCAGCCCAGCGCAATCCGGCGTTACGTGGTGGCGTATGTAACGCAAGCCCCCAACGGGGGCGATGGAATGTAGCCCCGGATGCAGCGCAGCGCAATCCGGGGTTGTGGTGTCCGCATGAATAATC
>CAYNYK010000064.1:0-29327 GCA_964401335.1 uncultured Planctomycetales bacterium | reverse complement strand
CCGCCAGCGGCGATAAAAAAATAATTTTCATATCGAAGTGCGAAAGTTGGGTTAGAAAACAGAGTGAGCGATGGTTTGGACAGAGTGCCTGTATCCAGAATTATGTGTATCTCGCCTGTGTCCTTATTTCATCTTTTCTCCGTGCTCTCTGTGACCTCCCTGGTGAATAATCCGGGATAGCGGGGGGAAATTAGTCGGAAATCCGTCAGTCCTGGGGTATTCGTTGCAGTTCAGTTACCAATTGCTCGTCGGTCAATTCTTCGATGGGCAGGGCGATAAGCTTTTCAATCCAGCGGCGGAGTGTGCCAGCGACCTCAAGGGCGAAAGAGATTCGCTCCTCTTCGCTGCCGGGATGAAAACTTGGATCGGGCAGGCCCCAATGGGCGGTGACCGGGTGGCCGGGGAAAACCGGACAAGCTTGCCCGGCGGCATGATCGCAGACGGTGATGACGATATCGAAATGGTCACTGTCCACCTCGTGCCAACTCTTGGATCGTTGGTTTCGGATGGGAATTTCCATGCGCTGCATGGCTTCCAGGGCAAGGTGATGAACATAGCCGGCCGGGTCGGTGCCAGCGCTGAAAGCCCGGAAACGTTCACCCCCAAGATGCTTGAGGAGGGCTTCGGCCATCTGGGATCGGCAGCAGTTTCCGGTGCAAATGAACAGGACATGGTAGGCGCAGGACATAACCACCATCCCTTCTATGAGAATAATAGCACACGAACCGCTGGCCTGTCGACCGATTTTATAGTAGAGCAGTATTTTCTTGAAAGGGTGCCCTTGGCCCGCGTTTCTCTTACCGGGTTGCTCTGGATTGGTTTTTAGGATGAATAAACCACCTGCGTTGCTGATGGTTACAAACACGCTGGTAGCCGGCGGGGCCGAGGCCATGCTAATCCAGTTGGCCCGGTCTCTTGATCCGCGGTGGGTTCGGCCGGTGGTGCTTTGCCTGGGTGAGGCGGGGCCGGCGGCGGGTGCGTTGGCTGATGAGGCGATCCCCGTACATGCCCGTCTGCTTGCTCACAAATACGATGTTCGGGTCATTTCACGGATAAGCGAGTTAGTCCGCCGCTATGAGCCGGCCTGTATCATGGCCGTCGGCAGCGGCGGCGATCGCATGTTCTGGTCCACGCTTGTCGGCCGCCGGCAGCGTGTCCCGGTTATCGTCTGGGCCCATATCTTCCCTGATGCCGCCTACCACGCCTTCGAGTGGAGTAATCGCCTGCTGTACCGGTGGGTCGATACTTTTATTGCCCTCGGACAGCGCCACAAAGCGGCCCTGATTGCTCATGAATGGATTCCGGCCACCCGCATCACCGTTATTCGCAACGGCATCGATCCGGCCCCTTTCGAGAAAGCCGAACAGCGACCGGCGGCCAGACAATTACTTGGGTTGGCCGATGAACGGACGCTGGCCGTTGGCATTATCGCCAATCTTCGGCCCGACAAGCGGCACGATATTTTTATCGAGGCCGCCGCCCGGACCCACGCGGCTCGACCGGATACGCGATTTTTCATCGTTGGTGATGGGCCGCAGCGCCCGGCCGTCGAGCGGATGGTCGCTCGGGTGGATCCGCGCGGCGAATTCATCCGCATGCTCGGTGCCCGTGAGGATGTGCCGGTGTTGATGCAAGGGCTGGATATCGTTTGCCTGACCAGCGGCTGGCATGAGGTACTCAGCATCGCCATGCTGGAGACCATGGCCGCCGGCAAGGCCTTCGTGGCCCCACGGATTGGCTCGCTCGACGAAGCTCTGATCGACGGCCGTACCGGCCGCTTTTTCAATCCACCCACGGCCGAAAACCTTGCCCGTGTTTTTATCGAATGGATCGATCAGCCCGAGCAAAGGAGGCAATTGGGCGAGCAGGCCAGGGCGAAAGTCCGTGCTGAATTCACCGCCAAACAAATGGCCCAGGCGTTCGAGCGCATCGTTCTCGATTTATGTGGCGGCAAAATGTGATCCGCCCGGCCGGCAATTTAGCGTCCGTTCGGACGGGTTGCGATCTTGGCGATGGAATATGACCCGGTTCTATTGGACAGGGGAAACATCTTTTTGAAATTATGTCCGGGCAAAGTTATCGGAAGACATTTTTTCTTGCCACACCGACGGATAGAACGGTTTGTTTTTGCTATTAAGTCGTTTATAATCGGCCAACAATGTATTGTATCATCATGTATATAAGGTATTTAGAATCATTTCATTTCTGAATTATTTAATAAATCAATAATGAAACTAGCTGTTTTTGTTCTTGGCTTGGCTGTCAAGAAAATATGTAGCAAATTCGGCTTTGGGGGATTTGACAGTTTTTTCAGAAGCCGTATACTGGTCAGGCTCCGGCGCGGTAAGTACGGACATGGTATGGACGTAGGCCGCCGGGCCGGGCCTTGTCCCCCAGTGAAGTGGACGTGGTTGGGGCAGCTTGATGCGCTGCTGTAGCTCAGTCGGTAGAGCGCGTCCTTGGTAAGGACGAGGTCATGGGTTCAAGTCCCATCAGCAGCTTTCGCCGACCGGGTCGGCGAAAGCGAGAGGGGCAAAGGCGAACAAATGTTTGGAAGCCCGAAGCGGCCGTATTCAAACGGTTGCCCTATGGCGGGTTATTCGTGTTTTCGGTTGAGTTGAGGTTTGGGAGTCGACAAGACTGGCCAGATCGGCTCGGCGAGAGTTTGGGCCGGCTGGCGATTCGTATTCAAAGGCAACAACGCAAGTGGAGGTATTGGTTCAATGGCCAAGGCTGTATTTGAACGCACAAAACCGCATGTGAACGTGGGAACCATCGGGCACGTCGATCACGGCAAAACGACCCTGACGGCGGCGATCACCATGGTGCAGTCCAAGAAAGGCTTGGCCACCTTCAAGTCATACGACGAAGTGGCCAAGGCTTCGGAGTCGGCCGGTCGTCGTGACCCGACCAAGATTCTCACCATCGCCACCGCCCACGTGGAGTATCAGAGTGAAAAGCGTCACTATGCCCACGTGGACTGCCCCGGTCACGCGGACTATGTGAAGAACATGATCACCGGCGCCGCCCAGATGGACGGAGCTATTCTGGTGGTCTCCGCGGCGGACGGTCCGATGCCCCAGACCCGCGAGCACATTCTGCTCGCTCGTCAGGTGAACGTGCCGGCCATTGTGGTCTTTCTGAACAAGGTTGACCTGGTGGACGATCCGGAACTGCTCGAGCTGGTCGAGCTGGAAATCCGCGAGTTGTTGTCCAAATACGAATTCCCCGGCGACGATATTCCGATCATCAAGGGGTCGGCCAGCGAAGCCCTGCTGCATCCCGAGGATCCGGAAAAGAACGCCTGCATCGCCGAGCTGATGAACGCCATCGACGAGTACATCCCCGAACCGAAACGGGCCTTGGATATGGATTTCCAGATGTCCGTCGAGGACGTTTTCAGTATCAAGGGCCGCGGCACGGTGGGGACCGGCCGTATCGAACGCGGCAGGGTTCGTGTCGGCGATAAGGTCGAGATCGTCGGTCTCGGCGAAACCCGCGAAACGACGGTTACCGGCGTGGAGATGTTCAACAAGACCCTCGAAGAGGGATTGGCCGGCGACAACGTCGGCTTATTGTTGCGGGGTATTGAAAAACAAGATCTGGAACGCGGCCATGTGTTGGCCAAGCCCGGCTCGATTACTCCACACACCAAGTTTCAGGCCCAGGTATACGTTCTGACCAAGGAGGAAGGTGGGCGGCACAGCCCGTTCTTCTCCGGTTATCGTCCGCAATTCTATTTTCGGACCACGGATGTGACGGGAGGCCTCCGATTGCTCGGTGGGGCGGAGATGTGTATGCCCGGCGATAACGTGGAACTGGAAGTGGAGTTGGGCAAACCGATCGCCATGGAAGAAGGGCTGCGCTTCGCGGTGCGTGAAGGCGGGCGCACGGTTGGCTCCGGTGTGGTCACCAAGATTATCGAGTAAGCGGGGGCCGTCGCGGCGTAGCCCGCGGGGGCGGCAACTCCCGAACGGGCATTATGGAAAAATCCATAGGGTGTGGAGGCCGGTGGCAACCGGCCTTCACCTTTGATTCTGGAATTACCGGCCATGGCAAAGGCAAGCAAACGTGAATATGTCTGGCTTCAATGCGTCGATTGCGGCGACCTGAATTACCGTACGACCGTCAGTGTGATCGGTGGGACGCCGAAGCTGGAACTGAAGAAATACTGCCCACGAACCAAGACGCGGACATTGCATAAGGTGAAACGCAAATAAGCGTGCGTCAGGAAACCCGGTGGGTGCCGGCTTCTGCCCGGCCTACGCCTTGGCGAGAGCTGCGGATGGTTGCGCCGGCAGCGTTAGGAGCGTAGCTCAATTGGTAGAGCACCGGTTTCCAAAACCGGCGGTTGGGGGTTCGAGTCCCTCCGCTCCTGTACCTGGGGGATCCAGGGAAGGACGAACGACCCCGCGGGTGGGGTTGGCGATTTTTCGGTGGCAAGCCGACTGGCCGCGAGAGGTAAGAGATGACCGTGCACGGCCCAACAGAACAAGAGGAGTCCGCCGTGAGTGATGATCTGGTGCCCGAATTGCCCGATAACGCCGAGGTGGTGTCGGCCGGCGCGCAACCGGTTCAGGCCGTCCGGAGGACTCGCGAGACCGGTCGCGGGGGGCTGCGCATCTACAAGCCGGGACAAGGTTTCTATACCCGGGTGGGGACGGCCATCGGTATCGGAGCCTTAACCATATGGGGTGGTAAGTTTCTTTTTGATGAATTGTCCGGCATGCTGGGAAGCAGTGCCGGTTACGCGCTGCCTCTTCAGTATGGCATCACCGTCGGATTCGTCTTCATGATGGGAGTGATCCTTTACTGGATCGTGGGGATCAACCGCAAGGCCAACGATTTCTTCATCGCCACCGAAGGAGAGATGAAGAAGGTGAACTGGTCCACCAAGCAGGAGATTATCCGATCGACCAAGGTGGTCGTACTGGTGACCATTGTAATGTCCGTATTCCTTTTTGCGGCGGATTTGTTATTCATGATGATTTTCAGCAGTATGGGCGTGCTTCGGGCGGGCCCGACGCTGCTTGAGGTTTTCGGGATTAAGGGATGAGTTTGCAGGACACCGAACCCAGCTCCATGCAAGAAGCAGCGGACTCGGCGGCCGCCGCGCCGCAAACGGCCAACACTCCCGGTCGGGAGTCGGCCCCCAAAGCCGCCACCGGACCGGAGCCGACCCGGCCCGGAATGCAGTGGTATGTTTTGCGGGTGGCCAGCAATAAGGAAAATCAGGTCCGCGAGGCCTTGGAGAAAAAGGTCAGGATTGAAAACCTCGGTGACCGTGTCGGACGCGTGCTGGTGCCCACGGCCAAGGAAAAACGGATGAAAGGCGGACAAGTCCGCATCTTTGAGCGCAAGCTCTACCCAGGCTACGTTTTCGTGGAGATGGCCACCGAGGCGGACGGTTCGATTGCCGAAAATGTTTGGTTCCTTATCAAGGAAACAACCGGTGTTGGTGATTTCATCGGTTCGGACGGCAAACCGACCAGTATGCGCGGCCACGATGTGGAGATGATGCTCTTGGCCTCGGCCAAGCCCGACGAGGAAGCGACCCTGTCAGGCCTGGAATTCTCCAAGGGCGACCGGGTGAAAATCAAGGAAGGCTCTTTCCAGAATTTCGAGGGCAGCGTGGAGGCGGTGGACGAGACCAAGGGAATCGTCACCGTATTGCTGACCATATTCGGGCGATCAACGCCGGTGGACGTGGAGTACTGGCAATTGGAGAAGGTATGACCCGCGGGCCGGTTCGGCCCCGTTTAGCTGGGTGAACCGACGCGGCGGATGAGGTTGAACAAGTGGCCAAGGAAATTCTGACGGTTTTGAAGTTGCAGGCACCGGGTGGACAGGCAACGCCGGCCCCGCCGATCGGGCCGGCCCTCGGGCAGCACGGCGTGAATATCGGGCAGTTCGTCCAGCAGTTCAATGCACGGACGGCCAGCCTGAACGGCATGATCGTGCCCGTGGAAATGACCATTTATAAGGACAAGTCCTTTGTTTTCGTGGTCAAGAGTCCGCCGGCGGCGGTCCTGCTCAAGGATGCCGCCCAGATCGCCAAGGGCAGCGGGGTCCCCAACAAGGAGAAGGTCGGCAAGGTTACGTGGAAACAGATCCGCGCCATCAGTGAACGCAAGATGGCCGATCTGAACGCTTTCGATCTGGATCACGCCGACCGTATCATTGCCGGAACGGCCCGGTCGATGGGGATCGAGATCGTGGATGGGTAAAAGCTTCCGAAAGGATGCGGAGGTCATTCCCCCCAAAGGATTGTAGTTTACCATCCCGATTGGCCGGCGCATGGGCGGCGGCCTGGGATATCGGTATCGGGCCTGACCACGGGTCCGCGGCCATTTTAGTAGTGGGAGGCGTTTTTCAATGCCGCATGAAAGTGTGCGTTATAAGGCCCAAGTGGCCAAGATCAGCGATCGTCGGACGAAGTATACCTTGCCCGACGCGATCGCCTTGATCAAGTCCATGGGCGAGGAAAAAGCCGGAAAGACCTACAAAGGCAGCCGCAAACGCAAGGGTTTCGATCAAACGATCGAGCTGGTCATGCATCTGGGGATCGATCCCAAGCAAGCGGACCAGATGATTCGCGGCTCGGTGGCCTTGCCCAAGGGAATCGGCAAGACCAAACGGGTGATTGCTTTCTGCCCGGACGAGATGGTCGAGGTCGCCCAGTCGGCCGGGGCCATGGAGGCCGGTGGAGATGCCCTGATTAAGAAGGTGCAGGATGGCTGGTCGGATTTTGATGTCGCCATTGCGCACCCTTCCATGATGGGCAAGGTGGGTAAACTTGGCCGCGTACTCGGACCGCAGGGCAAGATGCCGTCACCCAAATCCGGTACGGTCACACCCGATATCGCGCAAGCGGTTAAGGAATATGCCGCGGGGAAGCTGGAGTATCGTAACGATGCCGGCGGGAATGTTCACGCGGTGGTCGGTAAAATGAGTTTCAGCAACGAGGACCTGCTGGCCAATATAGAGGCTTTCATCAACCATATACGAAAAGTCAAGCCGCCAACGACTCGCGGGCAATTCATCAAGAAGGTTAGTCTTTCAGGTACGATGACGCCTGGAGTCATGGTGGATGTGGCCTGAGCGGGCCGTTGATGGAGAATGCGGAATCATCCGGCCAAGGGCCGGTGAATGGATAAAGGCGAAGGAATCATGAGCAAGCCGGTTAAAGACCTGATTACGAATGAATACAAGGCTCGGTTCGCGAGCAAGCAAAGCGCCTGTTTAATCAGCGTGATTGGTATGGACGGTTTGGCGGCTAACAAGTTCCGCGGCGAGCTAAAGAAGCGTCATCTCCGCCTCCAGGTCATCAAAAACAGCCTGGCCAAGCGAGCTTTTGCGGATACGCCGCTGGCCCCTCTGAGTGGAGCGTTGTCCGGGCCGTGTGCCTTGGTGGTCAGCGAGGAAGATGTCTCGGCCATTGATTTGGCCAAGACTTTGGTCAATTTCAAGAAGGATTATCCTCAACTGGAGCTACGAGTCGGTATTCTCGAAGGGGATACCGAATTGTTCGAGGTGGAGCGTTTGGCCACCATGAAAGGCCGGCAGGAGTTGCTGTCCGAATTGGCATCTCTGATTGCCAGTCCGGGTCGGTCGTTGGCCGCCTGCCTGGTGGGTCCGGGCGGACGTTTGGCCGGCTGTTTCAAGGCCATGGTGGAGAAGGGGACCGAGGACGC
The DNA here is from genome assembly GCA_964401335.1 of uncultured Planctomycetales bacterium. GTDB lineage: Bacteria > Planctomycetota > Phycisphaerae > UBA1845 > PWPN01 > JAAYCU01. The sequence continues at coordinate 21,633 of CAYNYK010000064.1, read as the reverse complement.
GTCGGCCGCGGCTTGAGTCGGCGAGTCCGCACGCAATGACGAAACGGGGAGAAGAAAAACATCCTGAAATCGCCGAGGCTCTTGCGGTTTGCCGGGAGTAAGGTGAAATCGGGTCATGAGGATTTACATTACGTCCCAAAGTTGGCAATGTGCCCGGTCGCCGCGGATTGGCCCGCGTTCGGGATAAATGAGTTCATCGGGAGCTCACCTATCAGGCGACGGTCGTGATTGCCCGAATGATAGATGCAGGGAGTTTTACCAATGTCGGAAGAAGCTGTTGCCACCAAGGAATTCAGCGCGGAGACGAAGAAGCTGGCCGAACAACTGGCGGCCCTGACCTTGAAACAGGCCCAGGAGCTGGTAGATTGCCTTAAGCAGGATTACGGGATTGAGCCGGCCGCCGGTGGGGCGGTCATGATGGCCGCCGGTCCGATGGGTGGGGGTGGCGGTGCCGCCGAGCCCGCGGAAGAGAAAACGGCGTTCGATGTGATCCTCAAAGCCGCCGGCGACAAGAAGATTCAGGTAATCAAAGTCGTGCGGGCGGCCACTGGTTTGGGTCTGAATGAGGCGAAGGATCTGGTCGAAGGGGCCCCGAAGACGGTTAAGGAAGGGCTGCCCAAGGACGAGGCCGAGAAACTCAAGAAAGAGCTTGAGGAATCCGGCGCCGTCGCGGAAATCAAGTAAAGAATTTTATCCCCGCGCTTCGGCGACCCCGGGTAGCGGGGGTATCGCGAATGAATGACCATTCGTTCGGGCAGGAGGTCAAGCTCCTGCGAATGTCCTTGTTGGGAGTCGAGGGTGTTCGCGCGAGCTTGAGCGATCCGGCGCGCGGGGGAAGACGCATACGAAAACCCAGGCCGTCCTCTTATTGGCGCTCCCCTCCGGGGGACGAGGACGGTTCTGACAACCTTGATATCCCTCCTCCGCGGAGCGAGATCGGCTGACGTGCCGGGAGCAAGGATCCCGGCAACCCAGGACCGTCAGTCGAACAGATGGCTCCGGGTTGGATCCTGTCCTGAATCCTTAGAGCGTGTCCGCATGGCCGTCGGTTGCCGTGACCGCCCGGCCGATGCGGGCGAGGTTTCGTCGGCCGAACGCCGCCGGGCATCGGTCACGGAAGTAAGGCAAGGGGGCGATCGAACAGATATTCCTCAAGATCGCCACCCGCAGGGGTATGCAGGAAAGGAATCTTTTCCATGCTTACAGTCAAAGAGATCCGTAATTTCGGCAAGATCGGGGAGGCCGCGCCCATCCCTCCTCTGACCCAGATTCAGACGGAGTCGTATGAGCGGTTTCTTCAGGCCGATGTCGATCCGGAAAAACGCAAAAATCATGGGTTGGAGGCGTTATTGCGGGAGGTGTTCCCCATTCAGAGTTATGACGGGAACATGTCCCTGGAGTACATCAGTTACACGCTAGGCAAGCCGCGCTATACACCCGATGAGTGCCGTCAGCTTCGGCTGACTTACGGAATGCCCTTGCGGGTGCGGGTTCGTCTGGTTCGCAAGGACAAGGACGAGATCACGGAGGACGCGATTTATCTCGGCGAATTGCCCATCATGCTCGGCGGCGGCGAGTTTATCATTAATGGGGCCGAGCGGGTGATCGTCAACCAGTTGCACCGCAGCCCCGGGGTCGATTTTGTCAAGCACCAGGCCGAGGGTGACCGCGCTCTCCATGCTTGCCGGATTATTCCCGAACGCGGTTCCTGGATCGAGATCAACGTGACCAAAAAGGACATCCTGGTGGTCCGGATCGATCAGTCGGCCAAGATCGCGGCCACGACTTTCCTGCGCGCGATGGACGCACAATTGGCCACCAACGAGGCCCTTGTTCGGACCTTCTATGGCGACAAAATCCGGAACATGCGAACGGCCTCGCTCAAGCCCACCATGTATGCGGTTTACGACATCGTCGATCAGGAGAACGGCGAGATTCTGGTCAAAGGCGGTTGTCCGCTGGGCGACGCCGTGACCCGTATCCAGAAGAGCGAAATCAAGATGGTGCAGGTCATCGATAACGTCAGCGACCCCTTGATCCTGAACACCATGGCCGAGGACGGCTGCCACGACTACGAGACCGCGTTGTTGAAGATTTACGCCAAGCTTCGCCCCGGCAATCCGCCGCAACGGGAAAAGGCCGAAAAGCTTTTCAAGGAGAAATTCTTCGACGAAAACCGCTACCGCCTGGGCAAGGTCGGTCGTTTCCGTCTCAATCGCAAGTTCAACCAGAACGTGGACGAGGCCGAAATGACTCTGCGGGCCGAGGACGTGGTCAACGCGTTGCGTTACCTGCTCTTGTTGCGAAGCGGCGAGGCGGCGTACGAGGTGGATGATATCGACCACCTGGGCAACCGTCGCCTGCGGACCATCGACGAGTTGGCCGCCGACGAAATGCGCAAAGGTTTTCTCAAATTACGGCGGACCGTCCAGGAGCGGATGAGCTTGAAGGATCCCGAGTCCATCGGGCGTATTGCCGAGCTGGTCAACAGCAAGAGCATCTCCTCAAGTATCGAGTTTTTCTTCGGCCGTGGAGAACTATCCCAGGTGGTGGACCAGACCAACCCGCTTAGTCAGTTGACGCACGAGCGGCGTCTCTCGGCCCTTGGCCCGGGCGGCCTGAACCGCAAACGGGCGGGTTTCGAGGTACGTGACGTGCATATCAGCCACTACGGGCGCATTTGCCCGATCGAAACCCCGGAAGGCACCAACATCGGTCTGATCGCGTCACTGAGCATCTACAGCACGGTCGATGAATACGGTTTTCTGGTCACGCCTTATCGGAAAGTCGAGAAAGGTCGGGTGAACGGCCAAGTCGCGATGTTACGGGCGGACGAGGAGATGCGCACCGTGCTGGCCCCTCCGGAGGTGGTGGATCCCGCAACCGGGAAACTTATCGAGGGGCAGGTCTATGCGCGAGCCAACGGTGATCTGGTCGCCGTGGACTCGAAAAATGTTGCTTACATCGATATTTCCCCCAAGCAGACAGTCGGCGTGTCCGCGGCCCTGATTCCGTTTCTTGAACATGACGATGCCAACCGGGCCCTCATGGGTTCGAACATGCAGCGTCAGGCGGTGCCTTTGCTGGTCACCGAGCCGCCGATCGTGGCTACCGGCATGGAAAAACTGGTACCGGAAAACAGCGGCATGGTCATCCGGGCCAACCGGGCGGGTAAGGTGACGGCCGTCGATGCCCTGCGGATCGAAATCAACGGCACTGATGAGTATATACTACGTAAATTCCAGGGTCTTAACGAGCGTACCTGTCTGAACCAAAAGCCGGTGGTCAAGCTCGGTGAAAAGGTGGCCAAGGGACAGATCATCGCCGACGGACCGGCTTGTTGCCGGGGCGAACTGGCCTTGGGACGGAACGTGCTCGTGGCCTTCATGACTTACGATGGATACAACTTCGAGGACGCGATCCTGATCAGCGAGCGTTTGCTCACCAAGGACGTTTTTACCAGTATCCATATTGATGAATACGATATCGAGATTCGCGAAACCAAACTGGGTCGTGAGGAATTCACCCGCGATATTCCCAATGTTTCCGAAAAGGCGTTGGCCAACCTGGATGAAAACGGAATTGTTCGGCCGGGCACACGGGTGGGTCCCGGTGATATTTTGGTCGGCAAGGTCAGCCCCAAGAGTAAGAGCGAGTTGTCGCCCGAGGAAAAGCTGCTTTATGCCATTTTCGGCCGGGCCGGCGAGGACGTGAAGAATGATTCACTGGAACTACCCGCCGGCGAGGAGGGCGTGGTGATCGACACCAAATGGTTCAGTCGGCGCATGCACCTGACCGATGAGCAGAAGAAGCAGCTCTCCCGACAGATGAAGGATTACCGTAAGGCCCAGGACGACAAGATCGCCGCGATTTTCCGAAAAATGTGCGCGGAGATCGACGAGGTGACGGGGCAGATCATGGTTGACCCGTCCACGAAACAGAAGGTCGGTAAGTCCGAATCCACGGAAGTCATTCTGGAGCAGGTGGAGGCCTTCGGGGCCCAGGTGGAATCGGGTGAGCTGAAATGGGTCAAGCCCGCGTCGGCCCGTTCGGAGGCGCAGAAAGTGGTCGATCGGTATTGGCCGCGCATCAACGAAATCGCCGAGGAACGGGAGCGCAAGCTGGCCGCCATGAAGCGCGGCGACGAGTTGCCCAGCGGCGTGCTGGAGATGGTCAAGGTTTATGTGGCCACCAAGCGGCAATTGGCCGTCGGCGACAAGATGGCCGGCCGACACGGCAACAAGGGCGTCATCGCCCGCATTCTGCCCGAGGAGGATATGCCCTTCCTCGAGGACGGAACACCGGTGGATATTCTGCTTAATCCGCTCGGCGTACCCTCGCGTATGAACGTGGGGCAGATTCTTGAAACGCACCTTGGCTGGGCGGCGGCAGTCCTCGGCTTCCAGGCGATAACCCCTGTTTTTGACGGGGCCAGCGAGGAGGAGATTCGCAACTGCATCAACGAAGCCAATAATCGTGTTCGCCAGCGCAGCCAGGATCCGCAGGCCATTCAGCAGGCGGGGGACAGCGGCGAGCTGCTCGTGGAGATGCCCCTCAGCGGGAAAATCACGCTGTACGACGGGCGGACGGGTGAACCGTTCGATCAACCGGTGACCGTCGGTTATCTGTATATGAACAAGTTGCACCACCTGGTCGACGACAAGATTCACGCGCGCTCGACCGGGCCGTATTCGTTGATTACCCAGCAACCCCTGGGCGGCAAGGCCCGGACCGGTGGTCAGCGGTTCGGCGAGATGGAGGTCTGGGGCCTGGAAGCCTACGGCGCGGCCTACATCCTGCAGGAACTGTTGACCGTCAAGAGCGACGATGTTGAGGGCCGGACCAAGATTTACGAATCGATGGTCAAGGGTACCAACACTCTCGAGGCCGGTACGCCGGTCTCCTTCGACGTGCTTTGTAATGAAATCAAGGGCCTGGGCATGAATATCCAGTTGGAGAAGACCCGGGCGATTTGAGGCCGCGAGAATTGTCTGGCGTACGGTAGGTGAAGATCGACGATGGCGAATTGGGATGATATTGCCCGAGAGAATTTGAAAGCGTCACAGAAGCTCGCCGATACCGGTTGCTACCGAAGTTGCGTGAGCCGATCGTACTATGCGGCTTTTTCCGCGGTCACATTTTGGTTGACGGAGAAGGTCCAGTTTAGAGTAGGCCGGGAATCGCCGGCCCATAACGCGATCGTCAGTCTGGTGGAGCGGCACCTGTCGTTGCCGGCCAGGACGATGAGGGATTTCAAGGCATCCATCCGTCGTCTTTATAACGAGCGTCTTGCCGCCGATTATCGCTCAAGATGGACGGTGGACGAACGCAATGCTCTTATGGCCAGGCAGGATGCTTACAAGGTATGCAGATATTTGGGGATTCTGTGATGGTCCAGGTTACGGAAAAAAAAGAAATCGAAGATATCGTGAATCTGGTTGTTCGTTATCTTGAACCCCATCAACCGGCGGATCGCAGCTATCGGTTGATGGTTGTTCCGGAGGGAATCCAGCGGGAGGATGACTGGTATTATGTCCTCGTCGAGCCGGATAGAGATGACGTTCGTTCTTATGATTATAACGCCAGACTCGTCGAGGCGGAAATGAATCTTCAGGAAAAGGAAAACAAGAAAATTCTTCTCGTGCCAGCATTGCCCGTTTGACGGCGGGTCCGGGCAAAATGGTTACCGAGTGTGATAAAGGAGCGTTCCTCATGGCCGACAACATTTACGATCGAATTAACGATTACGGAAGCGTTAAAATTTCGCTCGCCTCCCCCAACGACATACGGAGTTGGTCGTTCGGTGAGGTCAAGAAACCCGAGACGATCAACTACCGCACCTACCGGGCGGAAAAGGACGGTTTGTTCTGCGAACGTATCTTCGGGCCGGAACGCGACTGGGAATGTGCCTGCGGCAAGTACAAGGGCACGAAGCACAAGGGGATTATCTGCGATCGTTGCGGGGTCAAGGTCACGCACTCCCGCGTGCGTCGCAAGCGCATGGGGCATATCAACCTGGCCGCCCCCATCGTGCATATCTGGTTTTTCAAGGCCATGCCCTCCCGGCTGGGCAACATTCTCGACATGAAGACCGGCGACCTGGAAAAGGTGATTTACTTCCAGGACTATGTGGTGATCGACCCGAAGGACACCCCGCTGAAAAAGAAGCAACTGTTGAACGAGGAGGAATACCGGGCCGCTCGGGACAAGTACGGAGACGGCGGTTTCACCGCCCAGATCGGGGCCGAGGCGGTCAAGAGCCTGCTTGCCGACCTCGATATGGCCCGCGAGAGCGATCTTCTGCGCCAGCATATCGAAAAGACCAACAGCAAGCAGAAACTCAAGGAACTCAGCAAGCGGCTGAAGATCATCGAGAGTTTACGGAAAAGCACGAACGATCCGCAGTGGATGGTGATGGAGGTGATCCCGGTCATTCCGCCGGATTTGCGCCCGCTCGTGCTCCTGGAAAGCGGCAACTTCGCCACCAGCGATCTGAACGATCTGTACCGCCGCATTATCAACCGCAACAACCGGTTGAAAAAGCTGGTGGATCTCAATGCCCCCGAGGTGATTATTCGGAATGAGAAGCGCATGCTTCAACAGGCGGTCGACGCCCTCTTCGACAACGGGCGCTGCCGCCGGCCCGTCCTGGGCAGCAGCAATCGGCCGCTCAAGTCGCTGACCGACATGATCAAGGGCAAGCAGGGCCGCTTCCGTGAGAACCTTTTGGGCAAGCGCGTGGATTACTCGGCCCGTTCGGTGATCGTGGTCGGTCCGGAACTGCGCCTCTGGCAATGCGGTTTGCCCAAGAAGATTGCGCTCGAGCTCTATCAGCCGTTTATTATCCGAAAGCTGAAAGAACGCGGCCTGGCCGACACCATCAAGAGCGCCAAGAAGATGTTGGAGCGCCGTGACCAGGAGATCTGGGATATTCTGGAAGAAGTGATCGTCAACCATCCTGTCTTGCTCAACCGCGCTCCCACCCTGCACCGGATGGGTATTCAGGCGTTCGAGCCGGTCCTGGTCGAAGGCAACGCGATTCGCATTCATCCGCTGGTCTGCCGGGGTTTCAACGCGGATTTCGACGGCGACCAGATGGCCGTCCACCTGCCGCTGTCCATCGAGGCCCAGACCGAGGCCCACGTCCTGATGATGACGACCAACAACATCTTCAGCCCGGCCAACGGCGGTCCGATCATGTCGCCCTCGCAGGACATCGTTATGGGTATTTATTACCTGACCTGTGACTACTCGCCCGTCGATCCCGACCCCAACGCCAAGCTACCTTGCTTTACCAGCATGCACGAAGCCCTGTTGGCCTACGAATCCCGCAAGATCACCATTCATCAAAAGATTCGCTGTCGTATCCAACGCGACAAGATGGTCTCCGCGCATAAGAACGTGGCTGAACCGGTGCCGGCGAACCGGGTGATTACCACAACGGTGGGCCGCCTGATGTTCAACGATATCCTTCCGCCGGAGATGGCTTATTACAATTACGCGCTCAGCCAGAAGGGGGCCGGGCGGGTGATTTCGGATTGTCACCACCTTTTGGGGCGTTCGGCCACCATCGACCTGCTCGATCACATCAAGGAAATCGGCTTTAAGCACAGCACGCTGGCCGGGTTGTCTTTCGGTGTTACCGACCTGCGGGTCCCCGCCGCCAAGTCCCGGATCATCGCCGCCGCCCAGCGAACCGTGGATCGCGTCGAACGCGGCTACCAGCAGGGCGCGATTACTCCGATGGAACGGCACAACCAGTTGATCGATATATGGGTTCACGCCCGCGAGTTGGTTACCGAGGAAATGATGAAAGAATTCCGCCACGATCGCCGTGATGAGCATGGCAATTATGTCCCGGTCGGGGAGGAACGTGGTTATTATTACTTGAACCCCATTTTCCTCATGACCGATTCGGGTGCCCGTGGATCGGTGGATCAGATTCGGCAATTGGCGGGGATGCGGGCCTTGATGGCCAAACCCTCCGGTGAGATCATCGAGACGCCGATCAAGAGTAATTTCCGCGAGGGTCTGTCCGTGCTCGAGTATTTCAGCTCCACCCACGGGGCCCGCAAAGGGTTGGCGGACACCGCCCTAAAGACCGCGGACTCCGGTTACTTGACTCGTAAACTGGCCGACGTGGCCCAGAATGTGATCGTGAACACGATCGACTGCGGCACGATCAACGGGGTCACCAAAGGCGCGATTTACAAGGGTGAGGAAATCGCCATTCCGTTGGCCGACAGTATTGTCGGACGCTGTGCCCGTGACTCGATCCGTAATCCGGTCACCGACGAGTTGATCGTTGCCGAGAATCAGATTATTACTCGCGAAATCGCCGAGCGAATTGAAAACCTCGGTTTGGACACCATTCGGGTGCGCAGTCCGCTCACGTGCGAGAGTCCGTTGGGCGTCTGTGCCCGCTGTTACGGCGTGGATCTGTCCACCGGCCAACTGGTCGAGGAAGGCATGGCCGTCGGTATTCTCGCGGCCCAATCCATCGGCGAGCCGGGTACGCAGTTGACCATGCGTACGTTCCACACGGGTGGGGTGGCCACCCGCGCCGTCGTGGAGAATGAGATTCGTAACACGCAGGCCGGTAAGGTTGTCTTCCATGATTTGAAAGTGGCCGAGGTGCCCGCCCACGGCGATATTTCCGCCCGGTGTGTTGTCCTGAAACGCAACGGCGAGATCGCCATCCATGATTCCAAGAATCGCGAGTTGGAGCGTTACAAAGTACCTTACGGCTCGGAGGTGATGGTCCGCGAGGGCCAGGAAGTCGAGGCTCGTTCGCAATTGGCGACCTGGGACCCGCACTTGACTCCCATTCTGGCCGAGGTCGGCGGTTTTGTGCGTTTCCTGGATATTATCGAGGGCGAAACCGTCCGGCTCGAGCAGGAGCGGGCGGGGGCCAAGTACATCGTTATCGAGCATAAGGGTGAAAAGCATCCGCAGATCATCATTGAGGACCGAGAGGGCACCGTGCTCGATTACCATTACCTTCCCGCCAAGGCTCGTATCGAAGTGGCCGAGGGTGACGAAATCAAGGCCGGTATGCTGCTGGCTCGTCAGCCGCGGGCTATCGCCGGAACCCAGGACATCACCGGTGGTCTACCGCGGGTCACGGAAATTTTCGAGGCCCGCAAGCCGAAAGATCCTGCCGTCATGTCTGAGATTTCCGGTAACGTTGAGCTGCGGGTGGACAAACGTCGCGGCAAGATGACCATTATTATCCGTGGCGAGGGGGGTATGGAAAAGGAACATCACGTTCCCCAGGACCGCCAGTTGCTTGTGCATGCCGGTGACCATGTGTTTGCCGGTGATCCGTTGGTGGAAGGTCCGCTGGTGCCGCATGATATCCTGCGGATCAAGGGCGAGGAGGCCCTTGAGTCTTACCTCCTGGCCGAGGTTCAGGCCGTCTACCGCAGCCAGAACGTGACCATTAACGACAAGCACATCGAGATCATTCTTCGACAGATGCTCCGTAAAGTGCGCATCGATTCTCCCGGCGATACCACCTTCCTGCCGTACGAGGTTGTGGATAAATTCCGGTTTCGCGAGGAAAACGATCTGCTGGCCAACGGGGTCAAGATCAAGGATCCGGGCGACAGCGAGTATATTGCCGGTCAGATTGTCCCGCGCAATGAATTCGAGACCACGGTTTCCCGAATCGAGGAAGAGGGTGGAACGCCGCCGACCAAGGATCGCAAGCCGAAGCCGGCGACCGCCAAGACCTTGCTTTTGGGGATCACCAAGGCCTCGCTCCAGTGTGACTCCTTCCTGTCGGCGGCCTCGTTCCAGGAAACCACCAAGGTACTCACCGAGGCGGCCATCGGGGCGGCCAAGGACAACTTGGTTGGCCTGAAGGAGAATGTGATTATGGGGCATTTAATCCCCGCCGGTACCGCCTTCAAGAAACATTTTGAAATGCGGGTTCGGCACTTGGCCGAGCCGGTGCCGGAGCATGAACTGGCCCCCGACCAGACCCATGCCCTTATCCAGGAGGCTACGGCAGCCATGGAACCCGTGGTTTCGACGGCAACCGTACCCGCTGGAAGCGATAATCTGACCCCCCTTGAGAAACAAAGGGAACAACAGTAGAATACTGGTTTTATGAATGCCAGGTAGAGAATTCGAGGATAACGATGCCGACGATCAATCAACTGGTGCGTAAGGGAAGGGCCAAGCAGGCCAGGAAATCGAAGGTTCGCGATCTGGATCAATGCCCCCAGCGGCGGGGTGTCTGCCTGATCGTTAAAACCCAGACCCCTAAAAAACCCAATTCCGCCTTGCGGAAAGTGGCTCGTGTCCGTCTTACCAACGGCCGCGAAGTGACTGCTTATATTCCCGGTATTGACCACAACCTTCAGGAGCACTCGATCGTCCTGGTCCGGGGTGGCCGGGTTCGCGACCTTCCCGGGGTGCGCTACCATATCATTCGTGGTGCTCTGGACTGTGCCGGGGTATCCGGCGACAAGGAGAATCGCCCGCGCAATCGCAGCCGCAGTAAATATGGCGTAAAGAAACGTAAATAACAACCATGCCAATTCATCCCACGGCGATTGTGGATAAGAAAGCGGAAATCGATCCGACGGCCGATATCGGCCCTTATGTCATTATTGATGGTCCCGTGCGTGTCCATGCCGGCACAAAGGTCATGGCCCATGCTTATCTGACCGGCTGGACGGAGATCGGGCGGGATTGTCGCATCCATCCCGGTGCGGTGGTCGGACACGAACCGCAGGATTTGGCCTTCACGGGCCTCGAAAGTTATTGTCGGATCGGCGATGAAACCATTATTCGCGAAATGGCTACGATCCATCGCGGAACCGATCCTGGATCGGCGACCGAGATTGGCAAACGGTGTTTTCTAATGGCCGCCTCGCACGTAGCCCATAATTGCATCGTAGGCGACGATGTCAAATTGGCGAATTGTGGTCTGCTCGCGGGCCATGTCCATGTCGGAAACGGGGCCTTCATCTCCGGGAATACGGTGGTACACCAATTCGTTCGGGTCGGCGAGCTGGTCATGATCAGCGGGGGGGCCGCTGTTGGTATGGATTTGCCGCCTTTTATGATGGCTGCCGGCCGTAACCAATGTGTCAATATTAATCTCATCGGTCTTCGCCGAGCGGGTTTTCTTCAAGATCAAATCAAGGAAGTCCGCCAGGCCTTTCGCTTGCTGTTCCGTTCGGGTTTGCCGCTCAACAAGGCCCTGGACCGGTTGGCCGAAAGCGTATCCACCGACGCCGGTCGCCGCATTGTCGAGTTTATTCGCGAGCCGTCCAAACGGGGTATACTTCCCGGCCGGCGGAGCTATGAAAGTCCGGAAGCAGAATAGCCCCTTGTCCTGATTCCGAACATCGCTTGTCTGAAAGTCTTTCGCCTCATCGTTGACGATAGCTCCCTAAACGACTATATTGATTTTGTCTGTTTGGACTGGTGGCGCGGTTCAACCTCCCTGAAATGGCCAACCCTATCGCGGCCGACCCGTGAAATTTCGCCGCGTCAACGAGGAAATCGTACATGCGAATTGCTTTGATCAGCCCCGTGGCTCGACGTTGCCAGGGGTATCACACGATTGGTAGTAAAATCCCCCAATTGGGCCTTCAGGTTTTGGCCCGACGCACGCCTCAGCCGCACACCGTTGACCTGATTGACGAAATCTTCGGTTTCGAGGTCACCGAACGCGAGGTACGCCGTGGCCGCTACGATCTGGTGGGGATCACCGGTTACAGCAGCGGGGCGACCCGAGCGTACGAGATTGCCGCCCGTTGTCGGGCGGAAGGCATTCCCACGATCATGGGCGGGCCGCATGCCTGGGCCTGTCCCGACGAAGTGGCCCGCTACGTGGATTCCGTGGCCATTGGCGAGTGCGACGATATCTGGCCGGAAATCCTGGCTGACGCCGAGCGGGGCGAACTGAAACCGCGCTACGAAGGTCGCCCGGCCGATATTGCTCAGCGCGGTATCGGGCGTGCCGCCCAGCATCTCCAGCCGCTCAACGGCAAATATGATGTTTCCAGTATTCAGATGTCCCGCGGTTGCCCCGTGGGTTGTGACTATTGCAGTGTCACCAAGTTCAATGGGCCTACCATCCGCCGTCGCGATATCGACGATCTGATCGAGGAATGGAACCAGACTCCGCGACGTTTTGTCTTTGTGGTGGACGATAACTTTTTCGGCGTAGGTCCCAAGCATGCCGAACACGCCAAGGAGCTGCTGCGTCAGATCATCAAGCGCGGCAAGAAACGGCTCTGGTTCAGCCAGACCACCATCAACATGGGCGAGGATGCCGAGGGCCTCAAATTGGCTTACCAGGCCGGCTGCCGGGGTATGCTCATCGGCTTCGAGAGTTTCAACCCCGAATCACTCAAGGATTTCCATAAGGGGATCAATCGAAAGAATGTTTCCCGCTACAAGGAACTTGTGGATGGTTTTCATCGGGCGGGGATTCCCGTCTTCGGCGCTTTTATCATCGGGGCCGATCAGGATACCGAGGAGACCGTGGCGGATACGGCCATCCAGTCGGTCAAGCTGGGGATTGACACCATTCAGATCACCAACCTCACCCCGCTGCCCGGCACGAAACTGTATGAACGCTGGATGGAACAGAAGAAGATTTTCGCCACCAACTACCCGGAGGATTGGGAACGCTATACCTTTGTTGAGACGGTGTACCATCCCGACCGGATGACCGCGGCCAAGCTCGACGAGGCCATCTACGAGCTGCGTTACGCGGCAGCCAACACGTCCTGGGTCTGGTTACGCACCTTGCGCACCCTGTGGAAGACCCGCAGCCTGACCAGCGCCCTGTTCATTCACGGCATGAACAAGGGCTGGAAACGCATCGCCAAGCTGCAGATTCCCAAAGACGAGGAGCGTTTCGGTTTTATCCCCCACTGCACCGAACGCACCCGCAAGCTCCGCGACGCCTTCACCATGTCGCTCGATAAATACCCCATGATCAACATGCCCGAAGCCACGGACGCCGCGCCCACGGCGTGAGTAGGTGGTGTAGCTACAAAGGGTCGTCAAGGCCATGCGGGCGCCTTGCGTATCGACGGGGTGGCAAGGTTATCGGCAAGGGGGGCGTACGGTGTCTTGTCGTTTGGTATTTGGCTGGGTTGTTTTCATTTTTAAGTGCTTAATAGGCGTGGACTTGTAAGACTTACAGCCGCTTCCGCGGCGGCGGCAATGAAAATCAGGCGGATTCCCTGAACGTCGATGTCGGGCCGGACCAGACCATCGGAGTGGGCGAGAGCTTGGAAATCAACGCTACAATGACGACGTATCCGGATCACGCACTTTACACATCAGAGTATATTTGGACGACGGACAACGCCAGCTTCAAGTTGAGCGTCAAGGATAATTCTCCTCTAACCAGGATAGTTACCGCGCCGCTCATGCCCGCAACCGCCACCGTGACCCTTACCGTGAAATTATGGACTAAAGGATAGTCTTTGTCGGATACCCCTCATCTCGTGGCTTCGGACAGTCTCGTGATGACGGCCGTGGATCAATCCGGCTCGAACCCGGTCGCCACCCCGACCTTCACGCCGGGTAGCGGCAGCTTTACCACCTCGCAAAACGTGATAATCTCCTGCGCCACGTCCGGGGCCACGATCCGCTACACCACCGACGGCAGTACGCCGTCGCGGACCAACGGGACGACCATCTCCGGCGGTTCGGCGGTTACGCTGACGACCACCACCACCCTCAAGGCCATGGCCTACAAGGACGGCATGACCGACAGCGCGGTGGCGCAGGCGACGTATACTCGCACGGGGACAGAAACCCCATCGGATGTTACCATTCTCGCCAACGGAAGAATTTCATCGCCGGGTACCAGCATTGTTGTTAATGGGGAAATTTACGACGGCGGCGCGGGGGTGAATGCAACCGGCCTGGTCGGGGTCGTCAAGGATGAACGCGCCTATCTCTACCATCCGGCCTTGGGGGACGTCAAGCTCAGCGAGGAAACCTCCCGACGCGCCGTCGGGGAACTCATTACTGATTTCATGCTTGAATCGGCAAGCCGCAACGCCAAGGGGATCGTTCGGCAAATGCCCATCGGAGGCACAGTCAAAGCCGAAACCGGCGTTACCATACGTCGCGATTCGCAGAACGGTTACCAAATCAGCAACCCGCGGAACCGGTGGATTGTCGTCAAGAGGGGCGACGATCAACCCGTTTTCATTCCTCCGCGAACGTGTCCGATCGACACGAACATTTTCCGCATCGGCAGCCTCGCTCTCAGCAGGTTCGAGTTGTCCTCCAACGCCATGGTCGATATCAATTCCCCCGACATCGAGACGTTCGGGGCGATGACCACGATCATGCCTTTCTCCAAATTACCCTTGATCGGGTCATCCATCAAAAACAAGTGGGACCGGGCGTACGCGGCGGATAGCCGCCTCTTCATGCGGTTGAACGCCGTCGAATACGTGGAACTCTGCGCGCAAGGCATCGGTAACATTCTCGGCGCGATCGACGTAAGCGATTGCATGCAGGGCACCTTCATCTTCGGGGCCCTGGCATCCTTCGAGGGCGCGATTCTCACCGATCTGACCGGCGACCCGAAGCTGGTCCAGGATAGGATTATCGCCTGGAGCCAGGACGCGACCCAGTCCCTGGCCCTCTGTGCATGTAATCTCACGGTCAAGGGTGCCGTCGTGTGCGGACCGCTGAACACCTTGCTGGACATTCTGGGTACGTTCACCAGGGTCGTTGACGATACGATTATACGATCCTGGCACGCCTTCAAAAACGAGGCCTACGACAGCGTTCCGCACGAGGGCTACGTCTCCTCTCCCGTCTGCGGCAACGGGATTTGCGAGGGCACGGAAAATTATACCAACTGCCCGATTGATTGCATGAATAATGAATGCTACGTAACGGAAGTAGAGCCAAATGACACACGCGAGAATGCAACACCAGTACACTTTATATGCGATACAATGACTATTAAGGGCAAAGTTCATGGATTCTCCGATTATAACGATGACCATGATAATTATTCATTTTATTTAGATGAAGGAATAACTGTGACGGCCAAACTAAGCGGCTGGGTGTCAATGGTGGTATATTACACAATTCCGTATCATGGTGGTGGTTATGATTATTGTTATCAAATCAAGGGAGATGATTGTCCTTGTAGTTTTATGTCTAGTTGTACGAGGACATTTACTACTCATTACTCTGGCATATACTACCTAGGTATTCACATTGGGCCTGGATCATATAGACCAGACGACGATTATAACTATTATAAAGTAACATTAAGCAAGTAATCAATGTTGTATCGATATCTTCATCTCGATACCCTCATAGGACAGGGGACAGTCAACTCCAGCATTGCTAAAATTTCGGAAGAGTAAAAAAAGGGGTAATTGCTGATTTCAAGGGTAACACTCTGCGTCTTGGGCATAGAATCGCCGTACAAGAGTAGGCAGTAGGCAGGAGGCAGGGAAAGCGCCGGGATAAACCGGCATGGAGTCGCGGATGAAAGTAGGAGTAAAAGGGGTCACTACTGATTTTAAGGGTAACGCCGGGCGTCCGGGGTATAAAAACGCCGTACAAGAGTAGGCAGCAGGCAGAAAACAGTGTTGATTACGCAAAAACTAAAAGCGCGATTTCGTACTTGAAACGAAAACGCCGCCTTAATAAAATATGAGAATGGCCCGGACGTGGCTTGAACTTGCGAGGGACGCGCGACAAGCGGCCAATTACCTTGTGACGCAGGATTGTTTTCGATCGTGCGTGACGCGGGCCTATTACGCGGCATACTCCAAGGTCACGCATGAGTTGGTGGTGACGGGTGGTATGATGATGCCCGCAAACCGCGAGGGACCCAGCCACGCCAGGCTACGGCCGTTGATTGAGTCGAGCATGCCAAACATGGGTAATGAAAGGCGGCTCAAGTTGTCAGAACTTGTCGGACGGCTCTACACGCTCAGGATCGACGCGGATTATAAGCCGTCGGTGGAAGTCGAAGGCGCTGATGCCCGGGAAGCGCTTTCCATCATGAAGACGGTCTTCGAGTCGTTCTGAAACGGGAGATTTCGATCATGCCCACGATGCAACAAGTATCGGAGATAGTCGACAAGGTGCGAACTCGCCTTCAAGACGCTGAGCGCGACGGGATTTATCTCAGCGTGGTTGACGAGCGGCTTGACGATGATTGGCTTTATATCATAGTCACGCCGACACGTCCGGGGGTGCGCGCATCCGACCACGCTCGCCTGATGTCGCGGATCGAGCGGGAACTGCGTCAGGAAGGTGATGACAAAGTGCTTCTGGTGCCGGCGATTGAGGACTGACCAACCGAGCGGACAAAAAGGGGCGCTACTGGTTTTGGGTCAACGTAGTACGCCTTCCAGTGCCGATCCGCCAAGGGCGGACTTTTCGGCACGATGGTTGTGGGATTCCCATCCCCAGGCACTTTTCCGGCACTCGATGCATCGTGCTACACCGGCCCGTCGCTCCCGCTCCGGGTTCTGATTGTATGGTCGCTAAGCACATACGGATTCTCGTGCGAGTGGCTGGCCTCCCTCGATGAGGTGGGCCGCATGCTCAACGCCTATGCCCGCTCCATTCTGCCTCCTGCCTCCTGACTTCTAACTTCTGAATCCTGTCTCCAACACCGATATGCCCCCGCGTAAGTGCTCGGCCAGTTGATCGCCGGCAGGCTCATGTTCGTTATTTCCCCGTATCCACCACCTTGACCGACCCATCCTTCTGCACGAAGGCCCGGTAGCGATAGGCATCCCATTTCTTCCGCATGGCCTCCATGTCGATCCGGGTTTTGAAGGGTGAATCCTCCCAGCCGAGGTAGCCGGCGAGATGACTGATAGCCACCAGATGCACGCTTTCGACGCAGGCGCTGCTCGGGTCGCCTCGATAAAGAAGCATGGTGCCGTCCGGCTGGATCCACTCCTGATATTCCTTGACCTTCGACTCCAGCACGCCGCGCAGATCGTCGTGCCGGTAATCGCTGGTTTCCATGCAAAAAGCGACCAGCCAGACGACGTTATGCGGTACACAGAAGCTCTGGCCTACCCGATACCATTCGCCGTTACGTTCGTGTTCGATCAGAGCGTCCGCCAGTTGCCTCGTGTACGGCACATTCAGGCCGATATCGAAGAGGCGGGTGATAACCTTCAAGGTGCCGCCGAGTCGCTGGTCAAGCTTGGCCGACGGCGGGCCCCATAGGCCTGATTTTGGATCCTGGTGCGACAGGATGTATTCCAACCCTTTTTCCAGGTCCGGGATCAGTTCCGGATGTCCGTCGTTGATCGTGTAAAATAATTCCCGGGCCATGTATCCCGTGTGCGAACCCGCTCCCCAGCCGCCCACGGCCCAGTCGGGATCGTTTTTCGCCCGCTCCAAAAAATTCTTCGTATCGATCGTTCCCGAATCCTTGCCGGCCAGCATCTGCTCGGACTGTGGTTGCGGGTAGAGTGGCTCACCACCGAAAATCCGGATCAGCCCGACCACGTATTTTTCCCCGACCTGCCGATCGGGATCCCGCGAATCCTTGAACAATCCTGTTTCAGGATCCTGCCAGCTCTGCCAGAATTGCAAGGCTTTCTTCTTTTCATCCTCGGTGAGCGGCGGTACTTTGTCCCAGAGGTTATACCTTTGGACAATACTGTAGTAGTTCGAAGAGCCGACTTCTTCGTAGGCGATATCCCCATAGATTTGCCCCGTCGGATCGCGGCGGGCCAGGCCCCAGGCCGGTCCGTCCTTGCACAGATGCCGTTCGACCAAAACCTCGGCCATGCGGTCAGGCATTTTCTTGACCCACTCGGGGGCATGGCCTTTCGGGATGGCGACGCTCGGGGGCTGCCGGCATGATCCCGGTTGGGCCTCAGGCGCCGTAGCGCAGGCCCCGATAAACAGAACGACCACGATGGTAGTGGGATAGAATTTCATCGGGTATCCCTTTCGATCAAAAAGATGGAAAAGAGTCCTATTTCATGGTTTATGGTAATCAGCTTTGTTCCAGTCGCCCCACAATGGCTTGCCAGATGGATTCCAATCCCAACTTGGCGGCCCATTCAGAAATGTATGCCCGGTCCACTTGCGTGCCACTGATTTTCAATACGCCGGCAATGTCGCGCAGATGCTTTTCCGAGCCGCCTTCACGATAGAAGTCCATCTTCTTGATAATGACATCCTCAATCGAGGCGAAGGAGATTTCCGTATCGTCTCCACTCAGCGGTTTGACGCGTTTTCTTCGCATGAACCGGCTTTGGTCGAAGGAGGTATTCCGCGGGATGATCATATCCACCTTCAGGCCTGATTCCGGATGAATAATATTGAAGGAGTGGCCTTCCGCGACGGCTTGGCGGACGGCCTCCTCGCTGACGTAGAAATCGGGGGCGGGAAAGGCTTTGCAGAACTCCGCGACTTTGCCAGGGGGGAGGGCCAATACGATGTCAATGTCGTTCGTGAAGCGAGGTTCCCCATAGTAGATCGTAGCCATAGATCCGGTTACGAGGTATCGCAGGCCAAGTTGATCCAAAGCCTTAGCTACATATCGAAGTAAATCAAATAGCTCCATGAGATAACCTGTGGGCGGTTTCTTCACGAATTCTTTTTTCGTCCCAGTCAGGATGGTCGGCTCGCAGCCGGTTCAAAAGCATGGATCGGACAAAGCCAAACAGCTTGTCAGCCATGGCCAGCCGTTCCGGCCCGCTCTTGAGCCTGAGCACTTGGGCCATCGCGTCATCGACAACCTCGATTTGTCCGCGATCAAGGCGTCGCTCGTTTTGTATAGGACGGTGCATGATGCCGTTCCTGTTAGCTCAAGGGTACTTTCAACGTAGATTAGGTATCCTTATCTCGCGTGTCAATTTCCAGCGGGGCGTGCATGTGTTCGGTGGTTTTGGGCCTGTACAAAACACGATAAAAGCAGAAGACGACCAACCCCAGCACGAACCCGACGCTGCCGATCATCATGACCCATCCGAGGGGTTTCATGGCGGGCCCTCCTCGACCGGCCGATCCGGATCAAAACGCCAGCGACGGCCGGCCAGGTACACCAGCATGTTGAAAAACAGTAATACCGCGACAATAAAGGCCAGCACAAACCAGACCGTGCCTTGGTCGGCCGGAGTCTTGGCCTGTACGTTTCGGATGTAATTTGGAAGATTATAGTAGCACCAGAGGGTAAAAATCGTCAGCAGGTAGAGCGGGGCGACGTATTTGATGATAAACCAGTAGACGCCGGGGATGCGCATCTCCGCGCCCCGGGCCACCTCTTTTTTCGCGCGGTCCACCCCGAAAATCCAACCCACGGTGATGACCTGAACGGTCGCGAGAATATAGATGCACACCGTGCCTACCCAGAAATCCATCGTATCCAGGGCCAGTAGGTCCTTGGAGAAATAGACTACGATCAGACTGCCGGTGGCCACGATGAATCCCAGGCAAGTCACCGACAGACGGCGTCCCATCCCGAACCCTTCCTCGAGAAAAGCGATGGCCGGTTGCAACATGCTCAGCGAGCTGGTAATCGCCGCGGTAAAGAGCATGAAGAACCAGACGGTTCCGAAGAAGCGGCCGCCGGGCATGTTCATGAACACCGCCGGCAACGCATGGAACCCCAGGGCCATCGACGAGCCGAGTACCTCTTTGGTTAGTCCCGTCGGCCCCAGAAACAGAAAGGCCACCGGTACGGTAATCAAACCTCCCAGGCAAACCTCGCAAAATTCGTTGGTCGAGCTGGCCGTCAGACCCGACAACACCACATCATCATCTTTGCGCAGATAACTGGCGTAGTTGAGTACGATACCGAACCCCACCGACAGGCTGAAAAAGATCTGCCCCGAGGCGTTGAGCCACAGCTCCGGATTCAGCAGGGCGCTCCAGACATGGCCTTCCTGATCGATCGGTTTGGGGTTCCACATGAAGCCTAGCGCGTTATTGATGCTCCCCCCGGGTTGGGGCGGGTCGGGTGTGCCCAGCGTCAGGACGCGAACCAGAATGACCAGGGCGCAAGCGATCAATAGCGGCATGGCGAACTTACAGAAAATCTCGATGCCGCGGATCAGCCCTCGAAAGATCAGGAAGAAATTGATACCGAAGACCGTCAGCAAAATAACCAGTCCCTTGAATTTTGGAAAACCGTTTTGGGCGGTGCCCACGAATTGTCCGAAATACTTCCCGTAGGCGGTGACTTCCTTTCCCGCTTCGGCCTGCTCGGCGATCGTCGCCATTTGGCCGGTGGCATAGTCGAGGGCATAGGTCAGGCACCAGGCCTCGATGTATACGTAGTACATGTAGATAACCACCGGCACCAGCAGAGCCAGGGCCCCGAAATATTTACCGCAGGACCGGCCCCACAACACCCCGAAAATCCCTGGTGCGCTGTTGTATCCCTTGCTACCGCCGTAGCGTCCCATGGTCCATTCCACCCAGCAGATCGGAATCCCCAGCATGAGCAGGGACACGAAATAGGGGATCATGAACACTCCGCCGCCGTTGATTGCGGCCAGTCCGGGGAAGCGTAGGAAGTTTCCCAACCCGACGGCGGAGCCGGCCACCGCCAGGATTACCCCCAGCCTGGATCCCCAGTTCTCGCGATTTTGCGTCTGGCTAAGAGCGGGCTCCGTTGCGCGACTCACGATGTATCCCTCATCCTTGACCAAATGGCGTGTTTGCCATTATTTCGGTTTGCATCAGGAATAGAATGGAACAGGTTAAACATCCTCATGGTCTCTCCGTCCCACTTTCTCTCCATCGCTCCATCTTTGGATAATACAACTTGCTAAGCCCTCCGGATGTCCGCATGATAGAGATACCGGGGTCCGGCTTCAAGATTTGACCCCGCCGGCTTAAACCGTTACACCTTGGGCCGTGGAAAAGGAATCGGGAAGTTGGGCTCATAAGGGAGGCCATGCCATGCGTCGGAGTTATCTGGCTTTGTTGGGTTGTGCGTTTTTGGCCAGTGGTTGTGCGACCGGCCGTCCCTTGTTTAACGGGCGGGACTTGACCGGCTGGCGCGAAATCGGCTCAACCGGCGCCTGGTCCGTCGTCGACGGTGTGGTGCATTGCAACGGACAGAAAGAGGGCTATGCCTGGCTGTGCAGCGAAGGCCGCTACGGCGACTTTGAGCTGACCCTCGATTGGAAAATAAGCCCCGGCGGCAACTCCGGCGTCTTTTTGCGGGCCCCCGGTCCCGAAGGCCGTATTTCCATGCTCGGCTTTGAGGTGCAGATCCTCGATGATGCGGATAAAACCGATTTGGCTGACGTGAGCGGCTCGATTTTCAGGCGGGTCAGCGCTCTGGGTAAATACAGCCGACCGGCGGGGGAGTGGAACACCTTCAAGATCACCTGTATCGGCCGTCAGGTGCGTATCGAGCTTAACGGCCAACTGGCCTGCGAGGCCGATTTCGACAAGGTGCCCGCCCAGGGTGATGATCCACCCATGCGCGGCGTTCCCAATGTCGGCCATATCGGTCTGCAGAACCACGCC
The DNA here is from genome assembly GCA_964401335.1 of uncultured Planctomycetales bacterium. Taxonomy (GTDB): domain Bacteria; phylum Planctomycetota; class Phycisphaerae; order UBA1845; family PWPN01; genus JAAYCU01. Next base: position 147 of record CAYNYK010000064.1, on the reverse strand, counting down.
AGCGTCGTTGCGTTCCGCAACATCCGCATCCGTGAAATCCGTTGAAGGGTGAGTGATGTTCGAAAGATTCACGAACGACTTGTTACGTAGACTGATTTAACAACAAGGCCGCCGTTCATTTAGCCGATGGTTCAAGTCAAAGGCCAT
>CAYNYK010000063.1:0-29423 GCA_964401335.1 uncultured Planctomycetales bacterium | reverse complement strand
GCGACACACGGATTTTCAGTCCGTTGCTCTACCACCTGAGCTACCTACCCGTGCGGGTTGGGTCATCCTGGGCCTGTGTTTGGGCCCAATGCCCGAAACCGCAAACCAATAGTGTAAAATCCTCAAGCGTTTCCGTCAAGAACACGACGCGCGATTTGAAGGCAAAAAACGGAGCCGGTTTCTGCTCGGCCAATGACCGCCGGGCGGGTTCAGAAAAACCGCCGGCCGCCACTTCATCAAAAACCAATTGCTCCTGATCGCAAATTTAACCACCCGTCAAGTGCGGATTTCGCCAATTTACTGCCAGTCAGGGGTATTGGCCAACCAGTGAAAAGTTGTTACACTAGGGTCGTCATGGTCGGTTACCCCGGCGGCGTAGCCAAGAGGACCAAGGCGACGGTTTGCAAAACCGTTATTCGCGGGTTCGAATCCCGCCGCCGCCTGTTTATTCAAGCAATGAAAAACATTCTTTTGAAGGCGAGGTCATCCCCTTCGCCTTTTTCTACCTATGGATCGTCCCTCAGCGTATGCGTATGGAAACGGGAGGCCAACGTCACCCCTTAACCTCCCGCTATCGTTCTGACAATTATCCCAAAGGTTCGTCAGCATTGAAGGATTCACCCAACACCGGCCGACCCACCTTTGGAACGGCGCGAAATCGTCCAAAAGCCCGCAAGCCCCGCGATCATGAATAACAACGTGGCCGGCTCCGGAGAATGCACCCCAAGCACTTTGTCGGAATCCTCGCCGTTCGGACCTACCGCTTGGAAACGGGCAATCGCGAAATAGCTGGTCGTCTGCGTGTAAAACCCACTAAAGATATTGCCCCATTCGTCCGGGTTTTTCGATGAACTGCCGAGACTCAATATAATGGTTTGCTCCTCACCGGCCGCCGGCGCACCAATCGCGCTGCCACCCTCGAATGAACCGTCGCTGGTGATCACAATATCGTATCCGCCCGGCGCGTTCATCCAGCCCGGACTGACCCCGACGTTGTAACTCAATTGGTCGAAATACGCACTGGTTCCGCCGGAAGCGAAAACCGGCAAATCGACCAATTCATCCGGCATTTCCAGGCAGACGGCGGTCAGTTTACCGCCGATGGTCGCTAATGTGGTATTCGCGATAGTCAACATAAGGTAATCCACACCGTCGCTTTCAGAAAAAGACAACGTCAGACGGCCGCTGACGCCGGTACTTTCCGTCGAGGTGTTCGGTGTCGCGAGAAAATCAACATAGACTATCGGCGTCGCCGATACCGTCGAAACCACCGTCAGAAAACCTACCAAGATAAGGGAAAATCCCCACGCTTTCGTTTGCTTTTCCAATGCCAAGAGATATCCTCCAATAAAAGGCGTTTCAAAGTAAACTTTCTCATGGCATCTTTCCCCCGAATATTTTACAAATTTTTCATACCTAACCTTTTTCCCCTGTCGGTCGTTCGGCAACTCCGCCGAAAGCCGATCGCCGGAAAGCCACCGTCCAGCACGAATTTACGCACGTCTCCAGGAAGGTCTCAATAGAGTGCCCTGATACCGGGTGCGCGATTTCTCTTTCTCTTCCCAAGTGGGTTGCATTCTCACTCCAACATTCACCTTTCGCGCACATCTCTATCCACCGGCTTGCACATAAATCCGTGACGGCGATGGTCTTTACCGAGAGAGCTTTCGCGGCCTCAGGAAAACCAGGCTCGTCATGGCCAGCAGCAACAGACTCGCCGGCTCGGGTACATGTTTCCCGCTGATAGACATGCCCAAGCCCATCTGATAGACCTCTCCGTTGCCGGGCAAATTGGTGTTGAATTCGGAAGCCAGGGTCGTACCTGTACCCGGCGTCCGGATCCCTTGCCAGGTCCAGCTCAATGGGTCACCGACATTGGTTCCGCCGGTCGCCGTAAACGAATAGGGATTGTTTGCATCGAGGAACTCGGGGCCGGGCACCTGTACATCAAACTGCTTGTTGCCGTAGGTGTTCCATGGCCGGGCTTCGGGGAACTCATAATAATATCCCCAATAGTTAATCATATAGACCACGGAGTACTCGTCCTTGTCCAAAAGCAAAGGCTGGGCGTCCACCGTGTCCTTGACGGAGATGTTACTGACAGAAACCGACACAGGTTCGGTACTATTCGCATTAAACAACGATTCCCCGTTCGACGCGGAGAAAAACATATTGACCGTGCGAGTAGGCTCCACCGCCCCGCCGTTACTGAGGATCTCCAGGAATACCGGGTTGTTCCAGGTATTCAATGCATCCGCCAGTTGGATTTTTTTCAGGGTCCCGTATTTGAGGTCATTGATATTTGTCGGGAAGGTGACGTTTTCGTCCAGAAGGGTCGACGAACCCTGCATAATCACAATCCGAATCGTGCCCCCCGATCCGACACCGATCAATTCACCCACGTCCGCCAACACCGGCCCCGCCACGAACAACGCGGCGGCCACAAGAGAAAGAATCCTCCACACCCATGCGCGCTTTTCCAAACATGCCATTGGAATGCCTCCAAAAAGAGTAAAATAAAACCAACAAACCAACTGGCATCTTTCCCCGAGGTTCTTTCCCCGTTCAATTTTTAATGGAAACTCCTCGCGAACTCTCCCCCGCGTGAACATCTCCCGATGTCTATATAAATCCTAACACACCGCGGTTCCTGAGTCAATCGCCGGCCTGTGTAGTCCTGAAATTAGGGTGTAAATATCTCGCACCCTTGTCTCTCGAAAGCATTCAATACGCCCGACAGATCCATGAATAAAAAGTTTTGAAGCGTATCGTGAATCAAGCGGCATATATAAGGCCATGACAAACAGGCGGGCCGAAACTCGGTTCGACCCGCCCGCATAATCTCTCTATTCCCTATAGTCGTTAAATGCCCCGCTTAGTCGGCATTTTTCCGACGATAAATCAGGGCGGGCAACCCGCTCAATAACAACAGGATGGTTCCCGGTTCCGGTGCCCAGGTTCCGCCAATGGAAACGCCGAGGCCCATTTGATAAACCACGCCACCGGGACCGGTTTGGCCGGGCTGGGTACCCGTCGCAACCGTGGTACCGGCCCCAGGATTCTTAATCCCTTGCCATGTCCAACTTAAGGCATCGCCGACATTGGTTCCGCCGATGGATGAGAACGAGTAGGGGTTGGTACCATCAAGAAATTCCGGGCCGGGCACCTGCACATCAAATTCCGCGTTACCATAGGCGTTCCACGGCCGTGCCTCCGCAAACTCATAATAATAACCCCAGTAAGTCATCATGTAGACGACAGAGTAATCATCCTCGTTGCCGAGAAACGGCTGGGCATTCACCGTATCCTTGACCGAAATATTGCTGATCGACACGGAAATGGGGTCCGGGTTGGCGGGGTCGAACAGTGATTCCCCGTCGGAAGCGGAAATGAACCAGTTGGTCAAACGGGTGGTTTCCACCGCCCCGCCGCTGCTCATGATTTCCAGATAAACGTCGCTCTGCCACGTCCCCAGAGCGTCCGCCAGAAGTATCTTCTTTAGGCCGGGAGACTTGATATCATCGAGGTCCGTGGGGAACAGGATATTTTCATCCAGCAAGGTCTGAGAACCTTGTTGAATAACCAGCCGGAAAGTTCCCCCCGGCCCGACGGCCGTCAGTTCGCCCACCGAGGCCCACGCCGACGAGACACCCGCCCACAACATAATGAAACCCATTGTGATCGATAACTTTTTCATGCCTTTCTCCCCAAAACAGTTATTGCTGCTTGGCCCCGAAGGTCTGAATAGTGCTTCCCCGCCGAGGCGCAATCCAAACGATGGTTTGCAGAAAATTCTAGGCCGGCCAACTCAAAAATCATCCAGATTTTTCTTGACAAATCGGAAAAAAATGATCTTGCTAAACCGATTCGCTTGGGGAGCGATAATCCTTGGCGTCAGAAAGTTCCATAGAGGTTTCTTATCGGACAGGGTAAGGGGCCGTTTGGCGCTTTGCTTTTTTCTTTGTTCATGATCCTCTGACCGACCTAACACCGCTTGCCTCCACCGTCAAGACAACCGGTTTACGGACCGATAGCTCAGCAGGGCGGTGTCACGCCCCTGTCGCCGTATGCGATTGCCGTGAATAAACGGCGGGGCCCAGGCCAAAACCGGTCAGGCCGGTTTCGCATCGCCTGCCCCGCGCCACGGCAAGCAGGACCCCATTCCATGTCCTGGTCTGTTCATTACGGGGCTCGTCGACTTTTCCGGCTGGTGCCGACAATCACCCTCTTCACAACGGCATTATCGGTCCACGCGCAAAACGCCGCCTCGGCCGGTCGAACCACGCCAAAGGCAACCATCGTCGTCAATAGTTCCCTCTCCGGCGACTCGGGGGTGTCCGGAAAAACCACTTTGACCACCGCAATACGCCAGGCCGCGAACGATCCCCGGGACAACGAGATCGTTTTTGCCCCAACCGTCTTTCGCGATTCAAAAAAAGTCGTTCAGATCGCCGCCACCCTGGTGGTTATGGATTCGCGATCCGGACATGACCGAATCGATGGCCGATTGCCCACCGGCCAAGTGATAGTCGATATATCCCGCTGTTCCGACGCAGGCATTGTGATCCGCGGCGACAGCCGCCTGAGCCTTGTGCAACTGACGATCCGCGGTGGTAACCAAAGGGCCATCCTGGTCAAGGATTCCGGGCGATTGTATGGCGAAGGGCTCTACCTTGAACAGGCCGGCGGGCCGGGGCTGGTTCTGTTTCAGCAAGCCTCTGCCCAACTCTCCGACTGTCGCATCTCTAATCACGCCACTCATGGGATTGAACTCCACGAACAGGCGTCCCTGCTGATCGACGACAGCCGGATCGATTCCAACCGGCAATCCGGCATTTCCGCCTTCGATCAGGCCCGCATCGAAACCCGCCAATGCCGAATCGACAGCAATGGTGACTGGAATCTCGTCCTCAAGCAGGAAAGCCAGGCCGTCTTGAACGCCTGTCAGCTCGAAGGATCGCGCTTCGCTAATCTCGATCTGAGCGGTTCGGCCCGATTGCATGCCCAACAATGTACCATCCGTAACGGCAAAAAGTTCGGCCTTTTCGCCACGGATCGCCCCGTGATTCAGCTTATCGATACCATCCTGAGCGGGCATGGCGGAAGGGGAATTGAAATACAGGATGAAGGGCGTCTCCATCTGTTGCGCACCCAAATCGAATCCAGCGGCGATTACGGCGTGATCCTGTTCGGCCAGTCCATGATCGAGGCCGCCGATTCGATCATTCGCGATAATGCCGCCCACGGTGTTTGTCTGCGCGACCAGGCCGTCGGTCGTATCGCACGTTGTCGTTTTGAACAAAACCGCCTCAGCGGAATCGGCTGCTCCGATGATGCGGACGGCGGCACCGTCCAGATCCGCCAGTGTCGGTTTCATGGCAACGGTTTGCGCCCGATTTACCGTGGCCCCCTGCACATCGACCCGCTCGTACCCACTCCCTTGAGCATACACGGCCCCTTCATTGAATGTCTGGCCGAACCCGACGCCGAAGTCGACTTGTTTATCGATCGCGTCGGCGAAGCGGAAAAATATTTCGCCACCATTCGGGCCGACGCCCAAGGTCGCTTCGAGGTTGACAACCGCCTCGTTCCCGATGGTTTCGTCATGACCGCCACCGCCACCACTCCCACCGGCGGGACCAGCGAATTCAACGTCATCGCCGGCACGAATACCGGTCCGATCATCAACGCCCTCCTTGGCAAAACCGGTCCTCTCTCCGATAACGCCGCCCCGCGCATCGAAACCGGCGCCTTGCTGCGTCGATGGCGGCCGGGTTGTCGCCTCGTCCTGCAAATGGAAAATCCGCCGCCCACCTTGACCGCTCGAACATACGCGGAATTTCTTGTCACACATACCCCCGCATGGACCGGCGGGGCCCTCACCGCCGAGCTTCGCACAGGTCAGTCGAAACATGCAAATGACGGCCAGGTCATTATCCCCGTTCGTTATGTTCCCGCTCAGGATCCGGATTTGATTGATCGTGGCGGGGTCATCTATATGCGCTGGGATGCCCGCGGCCTGTTCGTCGAACCAATGCGTATCCTGCTCGCCGACGGTGACGGTAAGAACGGGCCCTGCCCTCGCGTGCTTGCCCACGAATGGGGTCACGCCTTGGGCCTCTACCATGCCCGTGTTGGATTACTCTCCCGTATGCAGGGTTCCCAGCCGCCGCTGCCGGGAATGATCAATGATTTCTCACCCACGCTGACTTTCTACGATGTGCTTGCCCTGCAAATGCTCTATCACCCCGACAACCATGACGGCATGACCCTCGGCCAGCTCGTGGATCGCCAGCCCCTTACCACATCAGGCCGATTCGTCCGCACATCCGCTGACACCAAAGAGCCTGTCTTCAGCCCGCAACCGCCGCCAATGTCTACCCCGGCCAGTCCCCGCTGAAAATCTCTACCGCCGGACCTGTAAGATAGACATGGTTGTCCGCCTCCCGCCATTCAAGTTCCAAATCCCCGCCCGGTAAATGCACCGTCACCTGTCGCTCGCTCCGTCCGGTCAACACGCCCGCCACGCATACCGCCGCCGCTCCTGTCCCACATGCCTGCGTGGCCCCACTGCCCCGCTCCCACGGCAACATGGTCACTTCCCGGCCGCTGATCATTTCTACAAAATGCACATTCACCCGTTCCGGAAATCGCGCGTCGTTCTCCAGCCGCGAACCTTCCACTCGCAAAGCATCAGGACCAAGCACTTTCAGTGGTACCCCGTATATCACGGCATGTGGATTGCCCATTGAAACACAGGTCATTTGCGCATCATGCCCCATGATCCGTAACGGATAATCGACCATTTGCTCCACCGTCAACGTCGTTGGCAAGTCTTGAGGCCGCAGCCGCGGCTCGCCCAAATCCACCCGTACCATGCGCACGCGGCCGTCTTCCACCGTCAGGTCTAAACTCAACACCCCAGCGTCCGTCTGCACTCGCAAGGGATTTCGCCTACATAACCCATGATCGTAAACATACTTGGCGAAACAGCGGATACCGTTACCGCACATCTGCGCTCGTGAACCGTCCAGATTGTAGATTTCCATCCGGGCATCGGCGGATTTCGACCGGCCGATTAAAATCAACCCGTCGCTGCCTACTCCGGTATTCCGGTCGCTGATCGCCCGCGCAAGGGCGGGAGCATCCGTCACCCGCTCCTCGAAGCAGTTCACGTAGATATAACAGTTACCCAATCCATGCATCTTGGTGAATCTCATGGGACTCCATGATAAAAAAAACGTACTCTGAAAACAATGATCAAGTAATGAAAAACATTGACCGTCGATGGAAAACAACCGTTCCCAAGGATAGGGCACGGGGATTGTCGCTTTCCTTTCCTGATCGATGTTCTTGCCTTGGGCTGACGGATGGGTTGCTCAATTTGCGCAATAAGGATCAGCAGGAAAGTCCGCTCCGCTGTAGCAATATTGGAAGACGCCCACGTCCTCCTGGTCAACGTCGCCATCCCCGTCAAAGTCGGCGGCGATAATGCCTTGATCATCCGGAACAAGCTCGCAGCCTTGCGGCAGGTTATCCGGATCGTAGGGAATCGCGGGGCCGGTGGTGCAGGCCTGGAATATGACGAAGTCATCGGCATCCACATCCCCGTCTTTATTGAAATCGGCGCCCGCTTTCGGCGCGTACTCATACGCGCCCCGGTCCACCGTTTCCATCCAGTCCAGATCTCCATCCATGATCCGAGGTGATCCGTCACGATCCGTGGTCGGAAGCGCCGGAAGCGTGTTGTTCAGTCCCGTATCCACGCAAGGCGAACCTTCTTGTGGATGCAGATCCCCGTAGTCGTAGGTCACACCATACCAGCTATTACCCGGCCACATGTCCGGCATACGCACAACCAATGGATCGTCGCCGATGTTGGCGACATTCGCTCCGCTGTCATAGGTTCCACCGGGTACCAGGCCGTGAATGCATGAATAACTGATCCGGGAGGCGCTCTCGATATCGTCGGCGATCTGCGTCTGCTCGTTGATCACACATTCTTCACCCCGGTTCCGCCAGAGGATGCAGTTGGTCAAAACCGGATAGCTGCCGCCGGTGTTGTCGATTCCGCCCGCCCCGGTAGCGGAGGCGTTCTCCACCAAGGTACAGTTGATGAACGTGGGGCTGCTCGTTTCCGTGCCGATCGCCCCGCCGCGCTGGGCGTAGTTCCCGATGAAAACGCAGTTCATCACCACCAGATCACCGTCGCTTGCGGCATCGTTATCATTCATCGAAAGGGGTATGTTCGTATAAGTTGCCCCGTCGATCGGCAAGGCATCATTCGTGCAATAAATCGCCCCCCCGGCCCAATAGGCCTGATTCCTTAAAAACATGCAGTTGCGGACCGTCGCCGATCCATTCATGCTGTAAAGCCCGCCCCCGCTGCCACGAGATTGGCCATCGCTGACGGTGAAACCGTCAAGAACAGTCGCGGGATCCGTCCCGCTCGCATCAACCACATGATTACTATTGTCCTGATGTATTCCCGGCGAGCCGATCTCCCCGCTTAGAATCGTTTCGTATACGGGTATGTTGCGTTCGTCAGGGTCGTCCGCCCCGTTCCCCGCAAAGCCGCCTTCGATCTTCACTCCGCTGACCAACTGAAAACTGGCATAAGGATCGTTGGAATAGTAACCACCATCCTGGTTGACATAATCCGGTCGATACGTCCCGGCCGCAACGCGGATCTCGTCGCCCGCCGCCGCAACCGCCAACGCCGACTGCAACTCAACAAAAGCATTCGGCCAGCTCGTCCCGTCATTCGTCCCTTCCGCGCTGTCATCCACATAAATGATTTTGATGACCGCACATGTATAATCAATGGTCCCATCTTCGTTGGTCGTCAAGCGCAATTCGCAGGTTGATCCCTCCGTCGATCCGCCAAGACAATAGACATAGACGCTGCAGGACTGGGAATAGGCCACATGGCAATCCACTTCGGTATCGAGGCAATCACAGGCGAGGACCGTGACCTCATTGGTTTGATGATTGACGCGTATCTTGACGGGGACACATTCTTTTCCCGTTTCTGCGCAACTGACCGATTGACAACCCGAACCGTCCGCCAGCGGGGCACACGTCGGCGAGGGCGGCTCGCCGCCACCACCACCACCACCACCACCAACAACAACAACAACAGGCTGATCGTTATTATCCAGGCAACCAGGGATCCCATCGCCATCGCGGTCTATATCTGGAACACCGCAACCACACTGACCCGGCTCGGTTTTACTCGCATCGTCCGGGCAGCCGTCCCGGCAGTTAATCACCCCATCGCCATCCCGATCGCCCGAATCCTCCACGACACCGCACCCACAGAGACCAGGATCAATCTTATTAGCATCCGCTGGACAGAGATCCACGCAATCCATGGTTCCGTCCCTGTCGGTATCCACGTCCGGAACCCCGCAGCCACAGATCCCCGGTTCGCTCTTGTTCGGATCATCCGGACAATCGTCGAACGGGTCCGGGATGATATACTCAATCGTATCGCCCCCTTGAAAATCCTGGCCAAGTATCTTGACCATAGAAGGCGTAGGTCCGCCGCCGGCGTACATTCCTTCGATTCGAACGAAGGCGGCCACATCCGGCCCAATCGGCTGGGCCGTTACGCCAGCCGGAACATGCAGGTTGGTTTCGCGCACGGTGTAATCCTGCACCAGAAAACGAATCCGCACCGTCGCGTCCACGCTGCTTCGACTGATGACCTGAACGCTCACCGGTTCGCCGATCTCGGGGATCGGGCTGCCGGCCGGTTCGCCTCCGTTGATTCCGCCGGTTGTTTGGCCGCCCGTATTCTGGCCGGACGACCCGCCCGGAATAAACGGCGTGAAATCACATTGCACTTGTGCAAAGATAAGGACTAGCGCGCTTGCCAGTATTCTCATGCGTCCGCTCCTGACGGCCTATCCGGCTCACTTTGCGAACCCGTCACGCCAGCTTGCCCATACCCACGGCCGGGATAGTTGCCAGTTATCGGCCCCTTGCTCTTCACATAAATCACGATCTGCCGCAAATAGGATAAGACCCTTTGGCCGACCATCGTTTCCATTGCGGATTCTACTGTAAAAGGCCCAATTCGACCCATCCCGACGGCCCGCCGTGGCGTCCTTATCCACTGTATCCGCCCACTCCCCAGGAATCAACAAAAATATTCCGATTTACTTGGGAGCATTCGTGCTCTAATCCGCGGCCTGCAATACAAGGGCCAACCCTTGGCTCGCCACGACGCGACAAGGGCCTGCTCCTGCAACCCTGCAACTGCACCCATTTCCCCTCTTCCCAAACTCCCTCTCGTCTCATGACCCGGGCAAGCATTCGAGCTAAAAAACGATGAATAATCCAGGACTTGGCGGGGGAGGCACTTTTTGACATGATATGGGCCATGAAGTGGTTTTCGTTCGCCATCCTGGCCGTTCTGACCATCGTATTTCAGACCACGGTGGTACAGGCGATGGCCATACATTCGGTCTGGCCGAACTGGATGTTCATCCTGGCGGTGCATTATGCCCTGTGGGGCCCTTGGCCGGACGCCGCCATGGCCGCCTGGACGCTCGGCCTTATCATGGATCTATTCAGCGGGGGGCGTATCGGCCTGAACGCCTTTTGTTTCGGGGGCGCAGCCTGGGCAATTATGCACCTGCGGCAGGTGATGTTCCGCGATCACCCGATGACCCAGATTCTGGTGACCCTCCTGTTCATGCTGGTCATGCAGGGCATCACCGGGCTTTATTATTGTTGGGACGCCTCGGTCACGATCCCATGGAAGGATATTGGGTGGTCGGCCTTGTTCACGGCGTTGTATACCGCCGCCTGGGCCCCCTACCTGCACTGGCCGCTGATCCGCCTGGAACGCTGGACGGGTTTGCGGGGTACACTCGACCCCATGAGGCGATAAACGCGCAGTTGATTCACGCCGTCGGGGCCGGGGTTGCATCCTGCCTATGATGAGTCGCCATGTTTGAACGTCGTTTGCGGATTCTGTTGCTGATTCTGGGCCTGCCGGCCGTCGCCATCGCTTATCGGCTGGTGGACCTGCAGGTCCGGCACACCGCGCAGTACCGCGAGGCCACGGAAAATATGCTTTATCTCAAGCCGGTATATTTCCCCTGCCTGCGCGGAGATATCACCGACCGCCACGGCGTGCGCCTGGCTTATGACGCCCCGGCCTGGGATGTCGGCATTCAATACGAGGCTATTTCCCAAAATGATCGTCATCTGCGGCGTCTACCAAAAATTCTCGCCTTACCCCCCGAAGCCGTAACTACTGAAAAAATCGAGGAATCGCTGCGGACCCTGGCCGAGGTTACCGGTCGGCCGCTACCCGATATCCAAAACCAAATTGACCGGATTCGTCGGAACGTCGAACGGATCAGGGAAAACGTCGCTACCCGTTACGGTTATGAGTTGGAGGTCGAGGAGGAGCGGTGGGTTCATACGCTGGTCAGCGGACTGGATCGCCAGCAGCAACTGACCGCCCGCGAAAAGCTAGCCGCTTACCCCTGGCTCAAGGTGCAGGCCGCCCAGACCCGCCGATACGAGGGCGGCCCGGCTTTTGGCCACATTCTGGGCCGGCTGGCCCCTGTGAATCCCGATAACCTCCGCGATGATCCTTGTGCGGATGATCCCCTCACCCGCTACGGTTTTGATGATGTTCGCGGCGTGAGCGGAGCGGAAGCCTTGGGGGAAAAATATATACCGGCCACCGGGCAGCGCTGGCTGCGCGGTCGACGCGGGCGCATTCACGAGGACCGCAAGAAACGCCCCCTTCGGCCACCCGTCGAGGCGGTCAACGGTCAGAGCATGAAATTGACCATCGACGCCGAATTGCAGCAGCAGCTTTACGAACAATTGCGCGTGGCCGTCCTGTCTAACCCGTTCAGCAGCGGCGGCTCGGTCGTCCTATTGCATGTGCGCACCCGCGAGGTACTGGCCCTCGTTGATTACCCTTCGTATGACCCCAACATTTCATACCCGGAGTTGCTGGCCTTGGCAGAAAAAAACACCTGGGGTAAACCGCACATCTGCCGGGCGATCGGCGGCGATTATCCGCCGGGCTCCTCGGTCAAGCCGATGATCCTCGCGGCCGCCCTGGAGGCGGGGAAGGTAAACTCTTCCACCACGCATCACTGCGCGGGGCGGTTGTTTCCCGAACTCCCAGACAGGTGGGGATGCACCGCTGCTCACGGTGAAATGAATCCTATATCCGCCCTCCAGAAAAGCTGCAACGTCTTTTTTTATCACACCGGAGAGTCTCTGGGGACGGCCGCCTTGGCCTCGTGGTTCCCGCGTTTCGGTTTCAGCCGGTTGAACGGCACGGGTTTACCGGAGGAACAGTCGCGCCCGTATCGGGCGCCGTCAACGGCCGGCGCGGCGCGGCACACGGCTATCGGCCAGTACCCCTTGACCGCGACACCGTTGCAAGTAGCCAATATGATAGCCACCATCGCCACGGGCGAATATCGGCCGGTGGTTCTGTGGTCCAACGATCCGCGCCCACGCCCCCCTGCCGAACGGTTACCCGTATCCGAAGCTCATTTGCGGATCGTACGCGAAGGGTTATACGACGTCGTAAACGAACAGGGTGGCACCGCTTTTCGGCATGTCAACCTGAGCGATGTAGCCGATTTCGTCCTACTCGGAAAAACCGGCAGCGCGGAAACCGGCCGTCCGTTACCCACCCATGCATGGTTCGTCGGATACCTGAATCACCGCGGACGGCCACTGTCCTCGGCCACCGACTGCGAAGCCAGCGTAGCCATCGCGGTGGTTATCGAACTGGCCGGGCACGGTGGCGAGAAAGCCGCCCCCGTCGCCGGCGAAATGCTCCGCGCGTATCTGCAGCGCTATTGGCCGGAATCTCTCACCTCCATGACGAGAGCACGGGAGGATGCAAATTGAACCTTCCTTTTCCAACACGTCATGGATGGCTGTTGCTGCTTCCCGTTTTGATGCTTTGCGTGGTGGGCGTGCTGACTCTGCAGGCCACCGAAACGCCGGTGCAAACCGGCTTCCTCGCGGATCGGGCCCTACGCCAACTGATTTACATGCTTGTTGGCATAATCGGTATGTTGATGGTCATGATGGTGGGCTATCATCGGCTGGGACGTTGGTCCTATTTGCTTTTTGCCCTAGGCTTGCTTCTGCTCTTGTATCTCATTCTCGATCGCTGGGTGAAGCAGTTGCCCCTGGTCGAGGCCATTCGTGGCTCACGACGCTGGTTGTTACTCGGGCCGATCCGGCTTCAACCTTCCGAATTGGCTAAAATCGCTTACGTTCTGGCCTTGGCCTGGTATCTACGCTATCGGCGCAACTACCGCACGTTTATCGGTTTGTTCGTACCGTTCGCCATTACCCTCGTGCCGATGGGCCTGATTCTGCTTCAGCCCGACCTGGGTACGGTGCTGCTGTTTCTGCCGGTGCTTTTCGCGATGCTGTTCGCCGCGGGAGCAAAGGTAAGACACCTGCTGCTGATTATCTTCATGGGCATTTGCTGCCTACCGTTTTTCTGGCTGAAAATTGCTGACTACCAGCGTTTACGGATTACCGGCGTGTTGCTCCAAAGTTCAGCGTTACGCGGCTATCTGGCCGAGGAGCCGCTCATACTTCCTGAAGACTCCTCATATTGGGCCAGGTTAAAAAGTCTAATCACTTCGTCATCGACAACCCATCCGGGGAACGAGGATTTGGAAGTTGATCGCGGCTTTACCCGCAAACGGCCCATGCGTTGGGATTGGCTCTGCCCTGAGACCATGGTGCCGGGGCTCTGGCGACAGGAACTCATGGAATGGGAAAACCGGTCCGGCTACCAGTTGGTAGCCAGCAAAAACGCCATCGGTAGCGGCGGCCTGAAGGGGCAAGGATGGGGTCAGGGCATTTTCTTCGAGTACGATTTTCTTCCCGAAGGACACAACGACTTTATTTTCGCCCTGATCGCCCATCAGTGGGGGCTGTTGGGCTCCCTGGGTGTCCTGATGGGGTATGTCCTGATTTTCCTCGTCGGGATGATCGTGGCTTCACTCACCGTTGATCCATTCGGCCGACTGGTGGCCGTCGGCTTATCTACAATGATCGCTTTTCAAGCCTTGGTGAACCTGGCCATGACCGTCGGCTACGGGCCGATTACCGGGATGACCCTACCCTTTGTCAGCGCCGGCGGGAGCAGCCTCATGGCTAGCTTTATCAGTGTCGGCCTGCTAATCAGCGTCGCCCAACGCCGCCCACGAACCCTCGCCACCCCGCCCTTCGAGTTCGACGAGGTATAGAGCCTATCCCAATTGGTGTGGCAGCCGTGGCAGCCGTGGCAGCCGTGGCAGCCGTGGCAGGTGTGGCAGGTGTGGCAGGTGTGGCAGGTGTGGCAGGTGTGGCAGGTGTGGCAGGTGTGGCACCGGCGTCTCGCCGGTGCAAAGTCCAGGCACCGGCGTCCCGCCGGTGCGCGTCCCGCCGGTGCTGGCGTCTCGCCGGCGCGGGTGCCACAGGTTCCTACTGGCATAAGCTCTAAGGTACAATAACTCGATAGGTCGCAACGCCGTCCGTAGACCGGCAAAGAGGGATGACAGGTTTCGTGACCGGTGGGCGTCCTTATTTGAGATGGCCATGATGCATGCGGTTGAGGTTGAATTTGATACGGATGCCCCGCTGATGGAAGCCATTCAGCAGCGGGACGCCCATGCCATGACGGAACTGATCCGACGGCACGGCCGATGGGTGCGAGGAGTCATCTTCGGGGTTATCGGCCGTGCCGACGACGTGGATGATATCGCTCAGAAAGTCTGGATGCGGGTATGGAACCAAGCCGGCGATTTAGAGGATCTCACCCGATGGCGCAGCTGGCTTTACCGCGTGGCCCGCAACACGGCCACCGATGCCATCCGGTGGCGACAACGCCGCCGCCGGTTGTTGGGGCGATTCCTGGATGACCAGGGGCAGGGCCGTGTGCATGCGCCTGCGGCGGAGCAGAGTCTCCTGGCCGATGAGCGGCAACGAGCGGTGCTTGATGCCATCGCCGCCCTGCCCGCCTTGTATCGGGAGCCGTTTGTGCTCAAGCATCTGGAGGACTGGAGCTATAAGCAGATAGGCCAGGCGCTGGACTTGCCGGTGGATACGGTGGAAACCCGCCTGGTACGGGCCCGCCGACTGTTACGTGAACGGCTGGCGGGTAAGGTTTGAACCATGATCGACGAACGCCTTGAATACCTGATGACCCGGCAACTGGACGGCCGAATCAGCGCAGCCGAACAACTTGAACTGAACAAGGCCCTGATTCGCTCCCCCGAAGCGCATCGACTTTTCGATGAATATCAGGCCAATGACGCCCTGGCCTCCGAGGCGCTGCACAAGGCTTTTGATGTGCCCAACGTGACCTCATTCACGACCCCGGCCTCGGAGATCTCGGTTCGAAACAGGTGGCGGGGTGGTTCGATGGTTCGATTAGCGTTTGCCGCCGCCGCGATGATTGCCTTGACGGTTATGATTCGCGGCCTTTCGTGGTCTAAAAGCGAGGATTCGGCCCCGGTCCAACGCACCCAGGTGATTTCCGACCAACCGACACCTGCCGAACCACCGGCTATCGCGGATTTGAACCCTGCGCCCAAGCCTTTAACGCCGGTAAAAGTATTCACGCCGCGTGAACTACACGAATATATGCCGCGCGATTTTGTCGCGGTGATGGACGAGCAGGCGCGGAATATCTACCTGCTGGAAATGGATCGGCCGCAAACGAACGCCGTTCCGGTCAGTGTTCGCTATTAAGCGCCTCTATGGAAACCCATATCTTTTTTACAGAATAGTGGGGTAAGGACACGCTTGGACCGGAGTGTTCGGCCGATCCCAATACCATGAGGGATGCATACCATGAAAATGATCATGTGGATGGGTTTATACGGCTTGGGTTGGCTGGGAGCGACCGGATGGCTCGTTGCCGAACCGTCGCGGAGTGGGCAAGATACATCCGCGGTCCAGGTCACCGGCGAAACCGCATGGTTAGGCGTGGAATTGGGGCCGGTGCCGGATTTGCTGGCTGCTCATTTACAACTCCAGATCGACACCCCCTCGACGGATACCACGGCCTCGTTACCATCGCGCAACAGGGGTTTAATCGTTGTGAATCTGTTTCGAGACAGTCCCGCTGATCGCGCAGGCCTGGAACGCTACGATGTCATCGTGGAGGCCGACGGTGAAAAGGTCAGCGGCGATGTGAGCGTTTTCACCCGTCATGTCCGCGATAAAAAACCCGGCGATTCAATGAACCTGACCTTGATTCGTGGCGGAAAAACAGTCAACATCAACGTCGTTTTGGAGCACCGGACGCGCCCCTACAATGAGTTGGTCTTGAAATATCCGCAAGATCCTTTCCTTCCGCAGGGCGGTTTGCGCGGCAGGATTCTGCATCGCGGTCCGGATGGACGCTGGGTACTGGAGGACCTCGGCACCATGCCGTGGGCGGACGGTCATGGGCAGGAATGGGCTCAACGCCTGGATGAAGAGATCTCGCGGCGATTGACCGACAAACGCCTGGAACAGGACCGATCGGAGATCCATGAAGCATTTCATGTGGATGATCAAGGCCGGGTCGTGCATGTGCGCCGCGCGCCCGACGGGACCATTACGGTGAAGCGCTATCGGCAAAGTGAGGGACCAGAGCAAGCCGAGGTGAAAACCTACCGGGATTTGCGCGAACTTCGCGAAAAGGATCCGACGGCCGCCCAATTGCTGCAACCGACCGACTTGCGCGATGAGGTTAAACAGTACGTGGAGGAGCTGCGCGAATACATTCCCGACCTCCGCCAATGGTACAAACAAAAGGAACCGTTTCGTAAGGTTCCGGAGAAATGGCGCGAGTGGGAGGAAAACTTTTTCCAGGGCCCCATGCAGCGCTTTCGTTACTTCATGCGCCTCTCGACACCCGCGACTGCGCCGGGCGAGGAAGAAGCCCCCCCCGCCGACGTGCGTTTCGACATAGACCCGCAAGGCCGTGTAACCGTGACCGTCCGTGAACCGGACGCGGAATTGACCATGACGTACCCGTCCGTCGAGGAATTTCAGAAACAGGCCCCCGACCTGTACGCGAGGTTCGCGAAAATCAGGGAAAAGATTCGCTAACGGGAAGGACCGAGACAGGAATCTCGGTCCAGCGCGATAAGAGGGGATTCCTGGCTTGTTCATGACTTGATATCATAACCATAATCAGAGAAGTTTGTTATTGAATGCGCGAGGTGTCAGGAGTGCCAGGATGGAAAGGGCTCATGAGGTCAGCAGGATTACGCTAACGGGGACGATCATGCACCTGCGCGTTGATGGCACGGATTTCGAGATCGACCTTGCCCCACAGTCCGAGCGCCTGGCCAATGCCACCCCGGAACAGCGGGCCAACTTTGAAGTATCGCCTACCGGCTACGGAATCCATTGGCCCGACATCGACGAGGATCTTTCCATCGACGGCCTGATCGGAGTGAAGCCCCCTTGCCCGTTGAGCGCGGCGAAAACATAAACGTAGTGCCGTGCAATCTTTCGGCAAATAACGCAGGCGCGAGAATCCCTATTCACAGCATACCTGTAGAAAATCCTTTCACATGCATGATAAGGAGAGGAGTCCCCGGCGAGGGAACCGAGGTTAAATCCTGGTCCAGCACAAGCGAACCCATGCTCTCTATTCAACCTTCTTGATACCCTGGCCGCTCGGGCAACTGGCCGGTTGTTTCGCGGGCGGATTAATACCCGACCATGCCGGCGGGGCAAGCTCCGCGTTCCATTTTTTCCATGCGGCTTCCATGTCAGCCACCCGGTCGGGGTGCTCGGCGGCCAGATTTCGCGTCTCGCCAATATCGTTGGCCAGATTGTAAAGGCCAAGGGGTTCCCGATCATTTTTCACCAGTTTCCAATCGCCTTGTCGGATCGCCCAGCGATATCGGGCCGGCTGTTGTGGCGGGAAATTGAATCGCCAGAACAGGGTCTCGTGAGGCGATCCGCTCTTCTCCCCCTCAAGGTAGGGAAGAAGATTCGTACCGTCCAGTTTCCACTCGTCGCGAACCGTCTGACCGGCGGCCGCCAGAGCAGTCGGCAGTATATCCAAGCTGATGACCGGCTGATCGTAGATTTTGCCGGCCGGCAGGCGGCCTTTCCATTGGACGATGAAGGGAACGCGGATACCGCCTTCCAGCAGGTCACCCTTGACCCCACGCAAGGGCGTATTAAGGGAGGTGTTCTGTCCATATTGAAAAGGCGCGTCGGGAGCCGGACGCGGCGAGCCTGTAGGCCCGCCGTTATCGCTGAGGAAGATGACAAGGGTATCCTCTTCGAGCTTCGTCTCCCGCAACTTATCCAGCACTTTACCAACGCCTTCGTCTAACGCGGCCATCATCGCCAAGAAAATCCGGCGTTGATGATCCTGGACATGCTCGAAACGTTTCAAATGTTCCGGCTTGGCCTCCATAGGCCAGTGCGGAGTAATGAAGGCCAAATACAGGAAAAACGGTTCATGCTGGTGACGATCGATGAACTCGGCCGCCTCCCGGGCAAATGCGTCCGTGGAATACTCTGACACCTTCACGGGCTCGGCCCCCCGGTATAGATGGTCAATGATGCCGGTATTCTTGCTGGGGAAATAGACGCCGCCATTGGGATGCCAGAACGATTCCTGAAACCCGCGATGGTAAGGCCGGAACCGCTCGATCTGACCAAGATGCCACTTGCCGACGATACCGGTGACGTAACCGGCCTCTTTCAAATAATCCGCGATGGTCCGTTCACTGGTGGACAGCCCGACTTCCCGGTCCACACTTCCGAAGTTGTACTCGAAGCCAAACCGGTTCTGATACCGCCCGGTCATCAGGCCGGCCCGCGACGGGCCGCATTGCGGGCAGGAAACATAACCGGCCGTACAGCGAATACCGTTGGCGGCCAGTGAGTCTATATGCGGCGTATGCACCTCTTTCGAGCCCTGGCAGCTCAAATCGGCATATCCCAGATCATCAACAAAAATGCAGATGATGTGTGGTTTGCGGACCTCTCGGTTTGTCGGCGTATCCGCCCGGACACCAATGACCGGGAATACGAACCATAGAACGCTCATACAATAACGTATGGATGTCATGGATTATCCCCATTCAAAAAAAGACGATGTTATTGTCTGCCATGCCTGAGGATATATCGAGAGCTGCCTCTTGCATGCCATTCCTGATGGTCTCTATTTATATCCTTTTCAAGCTTGTCGAGCAATCAGGGAGAGGTTGTTTGGGGTCGGGCGGATAGGTTTATTGGTTCCGTGTCTCGCCGGCGCACCGGCAGTATCCGCAGCGCCATGCGCCACGCCGCCAGCCGATATTTCCACAGAAAACGAGCGAGTTTCACCGGCCGAATAGTACCCAAATAGAATGTGATGTAGGTTAATACCTGAAGCATCTCCATTTGCCGATGGGATAACGTCTTCAGGGCCAGGGCATTGCCGAAGTACTTGTCGTAGACGCGCCAATCCTCGCTAAGCAGCTTATAACCCCATTCACTGCGCTGGGCATACTCCCAAACCTCGGTCCCCGGATAAGGCACCATGACGCCTACCGCAATGTCATCCGCCCGCAATCGCGGCGCGAACAGCACTGTCGCCAGTGCAGTCTTCCAGGTCTCGCCGGGGTGCCCGATGATGAAAAACACACTGGTACGGATACCGGCGCCGGCCGCGGCACGGACAGCCGCGCGTGCCTGCTTACGCGTGATTGCTTTATGAATCCGCTTGAGTACCTCCTCGCTTCCCGACTCGACCCCAAAGTCCAACCGGTAGCAGCCGGCCTCGGCCATGCGGCGATACAATTCCGCATCGGCCAGATTGGCTCGCGAATTCGCCTTCCAAGTGAAAACGTGGCCGCGCTGGCGATTCCGGGCCGTGTGCTTCTCCAGAAACTCCATCGTCCAGCGTCGGTCCACGCCAAAGGTCTCATCCTGAAACCACGAGGAACGTACGCCCAGCTCGCGCTCCATCTCGTCGATTTCCGCCAACACGTTGTCGACGCTGCGCATGCGAATCTTATCCCCCAGAACCCGCTGGCAGAAAACACAACGAAACGGGCACCCACGTCCCGCATAGATAGGCCAATGTAGACCCTTGGGAAAGATTTCCCATGCCGGTCGAGGCAACGCATCCAAGTCATCGATCAAGGGACGTGGACCATTGAACTGCACGGTGTTGTCCAAGCGATAGGCGATTCCCTGAATACTCCGCCAGTCTGCACAAGGTCGCCCTTTTTCGATCAACGCCGCCAGTTCACAGGCACTCTTTTCGCCTTCGCCATGCACGACCACGTCGATGCCCGGAAATTCGTGCAAGGTGCGTTCCGGCAAGGCCGTCGGGTGCGGGCCGCCGACAACCGTCACCACTTCCGAACAACGACGCTTCAACTCCGCACACAGCTCCCCGACGTGGCAAATCTCATGGGTCATGGACGTAACCCCGACCATTCGCGGCCCAAGGGTCGCCACGCGCGCCACGACATCATTCAACCCAAGCTGTTCATACTTGGCATCAATGCCGATGACCTCGTGCCCTTCTCGGCGCAGGCAGGCCCCGACATATCCCAAACCTAGATGCCCGGCTCCGTAACGGTGGGTCTGGAGTTCAACGTCGCTGCACGGGTTGATCAGCACGATACGCATATCCATGCCCCGCGGACTGGTGAATCTTTCTGGAACAAGCTGGGCCTCTCGCCAAACATGGACCGACGGACGGCCACCATGTCGATCATAACACCCATTTCGTCTTTATCGGAAGAAATGAGGGCATAAAACCAGCACCATGCCTCATAAATGTTTTCATTCTTGACGGCTGCGATACACACCAATCATAATGGGCCAATAAGGCGCCCAGGAGTGAGACGCCCCGAAGGATGCAGGCATGCGTGTTTTGTTTATCTACCCAAACTTGAATGCGGAAGAGGGTTTTAATCATGGGGTGGCCGATTTATCCGGCTGCCTGAAGGCCCGGGGGCATACGACCGGCCTGCTCAACATCAATGAGGCCCTGTACACAGTCCCGACCGACGAACAAATCGTTAAGCTGGTCCGCCAATGGCGGCCGGATTTCATCGCCTTCAGCGTCATGAGTCAGCAGTATCACTTCGCCTTGCGTCTGGCCCGACAAATCAAGCTGGCCTTGCCACGCGTGCCGATTGCCATCGGTGGCGTCCATGCCATTATGTGTACCGAGGAACTTAAGAACGACCAATTCTGGGATTACATCGGGGTTGGCGAATGTGACGAGGCCCTGCCGGAACTGATTAACCGCCTTCAGGCCGGTGACCCTCGGGCCGCCGACACACTCAATTTCTGCGTCCGCCGCTCGGACGGCACCTACCAACAGAACTCGTTGCGGCCTTACCCGATTCTGGACGCCCTGCCGCCTAAGGATTACGAAATCTTCGACCTGCCGCACATGATCGGGCGAAAGAACGGCTGGCAGAGCATGCTGACCTCCCGCGGCTGTCCCTACCGCTGCACCTATTGCTTCAACCACGAAGTCAGCGATCGATACCTCGAGGACGGCGGGCATGCCCGCAAGAGCTATTTACGCCATTATGCGATCCGTCGGATGATCGACGAACTGAAACAGCTCAAGGAACGGCATCCGAACATCGAAACCTTTATTTTTGACGACGACCTGTTCACCTTGGATAAGTCGTATTGCATTGATTTTGTCAAAGCCTATTCCGACGCCGGAATCGCCGTCCCCTTTGTGCTCAATGCCCACGTGCAAACCATGACCGAGCCGATCGCCCGAGCCCTGGCGGATTCGCCGTGCATGATCGTCAAGTTCGGCCTGGAAAGCGGCAGCGAGGAATTACGCAAAAAAGTGCTCGAACGGCACATGAGCAACGCGGCCATCATCGAGGCCTTCGACCTATGTCATCAACACGGTCTGCACACCTCGGCTTTTATCATGTTCGGCCTGCCCTACGAAACCCGAGCTATGATCGAGGAGACCATCGACCTGTGCGCCCGTGTAAAACCGGGGCGCATGCGCTGGGCCATATTCTACCCGTTTCCGGGCACGAAAAGTTACACCATCTGCCGGTTGGGCAACCTGATCGATTACCGCAAGATGGACGCGATGGATAATTTCTTCTGCGCTTCCTGCCTGAAATTCGACCCGGCCACCGATCTGCTTATCCGCAAACTTCAGCGGACTTTTCATTGGTATGTCAACGCTCGCACGGATTGGCCGCTGGCTGACGCCTACCAAAAAATGGTGGAGGAAATCGAGGCCATGAATGCCGAAACCTGGCACGAAGCCAGCGACGGCATTCTGGCCCGCGATCGGGAGATTTCCAACGCCTATCTCTGGCAGGTGCCGGCCGGAGATTCCGAGGCCATGCGCCGGTTAAAACACTATTCCATCCGTTACACCGAGGTCATGGCCGTCGACAGCGATTTTGTCCTGGCCGAAAAGGGCGAATATAAGCATTTAGCCGCCCGACGTTGGAAGGCCTTTCGCGAGCAGATCGACGATCGCCGGGCCGCGGCCAGGGGTGACCGGAAAGCGGTTGACAAAACAAAAGAAGCCAAGCTGCCCAAGCTGCATATCATCGAGTCAGAATATTCCGTTGGTTCGGCAAATCCCGCGACACGTTGTCCGACCATGACGGATTGATTGCGGTCGCCAGGTCTGGCCGCGAGGCGGAAGAACAAGGCTACGACTTGGCCCTGTCAAGTTTTCAAACGAGAGAGTTTTGTTTGTGTTTTTTGTGTGTGTGACGGAATATATGAATGTGGCCCTAGTCTTTCTTTTCCTCTTCCGCGGCTGGGAAAGAATCGCTCAGATCAAGGTCCATCTCGAAAGCCGCCGTGTCGCCGGTACTGGCCAACGCTTCCAAAGCGCTGATGGGATCGCCGCTGCCCTCGAAAATATCCTCCTTGTCGGCGGTATCCTCCTCCTTAGCCGCAGCCTTTTGAACGGCGGCCATTTCCCGCATCTTGGGACGTGGCTTGATCTGGGTATGGACCGGGCGAATATCCTCCGGCTGGCCGTCGATTTTCACGGTAAAAACCACCGGCCCGATGACGATATGATCGCCGGCCTCAAGCTCCTGCTCGTTAATGCGCTCGTTGTTGACATAGGTGCCGTTCGCGCTGCCCATGTCCCGAATACTGACCGCCTTGTCCTCCAAGATAATCATCGCGTGTTTGCGGGAAATTTCGGCTAGCGGGATACGCAGGTCGCAATCTTCCTTGCGCCCTATGATCGTTTTACCCCGCTCGAGTAAAAACTCTTTGCGTTCGTCCTTATCCTTAAAGATGACCAGCGAAACCTTCATCGCATCGAGTCCCTCAATCAGAAGGGCAGATTATATTCAACACGATATGCCTGTTACCGATACCGCATCCTGATCTTGCACCTGCCATTCCCAGCCACCCATATGAGTCTAACGGGGAAAATCATTTATGGCAAGGGATCCTCAGCGAGAAAAAACGCATTTAGGTTCCTTTATGCCAATAAGTTAAGACAAAGGCTTCCTGGATCGGCTCGCGATTTTAACGGTCCCTGACATACCTACGTCGGTCGATCGAGTCTTGGGGCTTGGGGGTTGGAGCAAGGGCCGAGCCGAAACGCCGCCAAACCGTGCCTTTGAACAAGATTTTTAGAAGCAAGAAACGTAAACAACTGAAAAAACTATCTCCCCGCCACAACTCCGAAAACCGATTTGACAGGTTGGGTTAAACCCTTATAATAATCTTCCGTTAAGGCGCCAGGATGCCATAAGGACATGGGGCCGTAGCTCAATTGGTTAGAGCATCGGACTGTCGATCCGAAGGTTGCGGGTTCGATTCCCGTCGGCCTCGTTCTTCCCTCTGAATGCTGGTAGATGCAGATAGCGGCGAATCGTTGCGAAAAGCCCCATTTTCATTGGGGTTTTTTGTTGCGCCCCTATTGCCACTTTTTACCCCTGCGCTGCTGTTCGATGCAGACCGTTGCAGACGGTTTCGAGGTAAAATCGATAAGCGGCGCGATAAGCGCCCAATAAGCGGCGCGTCATGGGTCCCCTCTTTTTGGGTCTCGATGGCCTCGGCTTCCGGCTCGGGCGGCTTTGTCGCCGACAAGTCGGGCAGGGCCTCCAGGGCCGATATTTCGTCCGGCCGGAAAACATGGGTGTACCGGTCCATCGTTAGGGTTATCGTGCTATGCCGGGCCAAGGATTGCGCCGTTTTCGGATTTACGCCGGCCAGGGCCAAGGCCGAAACATACGAATGGCGCAGGGCATGAAAATCAGCATACCGCCCGGCCGCGTCCACCGTTGCCAGAAAATCCGACAAAAGCCGCTCCCGACGTTCCGGCCGGTCCTGGGTTTCGCGGATCCACCCCGCCTTGGCCCGCCGGAGATCCCGCCGGATCATAACGGCCGTCTTGTCGGGGATATTCCAGACCGGTTTTCCCGCCGGCCGGGCGGCCAGGTATTCGGCCACCGGTGCGGCCAGGGAAACCGGGATAGGCTGTATATCGTCCCGGCGGTGCTTACTGTATGCGGCGCGTACCGTTACCGTCGGCGGCTCGGCTTTCAGGTCGAAGGATTGCGGGGTCAAGCTGGCCAGTTCCGACCGTCTTAAACCGGTCAGGGCCGCCACCATATACAGCATCGCCCGATCCTCGCCGGCCAGGCCGCGAAAAACCGGGCCACCACGGGCCGCGTCGAGTAAGCGGCGCAGCTCATCGGCGTCCAGGGCGCGCCGATCATGCCGCCGGTCGGTCTTGGCGTTGCCGCCTTGCAGGTGGGCCAGGGGATTATCCGCCGCCCGGCGGTCCTTGACCATCCATGATAAAAACCCCTTTACGGCGGTCAGGTAGTAGTTAGCGGTTTGTATGCTCAATCCCTGGGGGCCGCGGCGCAGCTCGGCAATATAACCATGTACCCGGCTTGCCTGAATGTCGGCCCATACCGTAAACTTGCACCCCCTTAAAACCTTCTCAATCCGGGGGATCTGCGTAGCAATATGCCCCTTGCTCGCCCCGTCGGCCTCCAAGGCCGCCTTGTAATCGGCCAGGTGGTCCAACAGGGGCCGCTTGCGGTGGTCCTTGAATCGGTCGGTTATGCCGATTTTGCGCTGCTGTTTTTCGCGGGCGGCTTCGGCTACCAGGTGGGCGGCCAGGTCTTCGGTTTGTTTCTTCGATGGGTACCCGCCGGCTTGCGTAAGAATATCGTCGGCGTCGCGGTACTCGATGCGGTAGTTTTCGGATTCGCGATAGATGATTTTTCCGGCCTTGTCGCGGGCCGGTTCCCGCTTCGGTTCCTCAACGATTCGCCCCCGGCGTTTGCGCTTCACCATGACCGGCTTA
This sequence comes from uncultured Planctomycetales bacterium, assembly GCA_964401335.1. Classification (GTDB taxonomy): domain Bacteria; phylum Planctomycetota; class Phycisphaerae; order UBA1845; family PWPN01; genus JAAYCU01. The sequence goes on along the minus strand of CAYNYK010000063.1, from coordinate 4,108 downwards.
CCGTCGGGGCCAACCACCGGCCGCATGACCGCATAGCGCGGCTTCCAGATTCTCGCCATGATTTGCCACCCTTCTTTTTTCACCGCCCCCCACCCGGGGCCGTCCCTGATTGTTGGGGCGTTATTTGACCGGCCGGAGTTCAAGCCGGAAATACCGGGCCAGCTTGGCCGCCGAGTCTATCGTGATTCCTCGACGGCCATTGACGAATCGAGAAAGCGCCGCTCGGTCGATACCGCTTTCTTGTGCAATGGCCGCAAGGCTCCGGCCGTCGGCCCGGATAACCTCCCGCAATTGCTCGCTTATGTCCCGGATTTTCTTCATGGCTTAACCATACCTTGTAAATCATCGCGTGTCAATTATCATCGGCACCGGGCCATTTATCAGCCGCCGCACCGCGCTATGGCGGGTAAACTCCATGATCGGGGCCAGCTTGGCCACGTCGGCACACCGAAGGCATATCAGTTTGCCGTCGGGGCTGAAGGTAAAAACGATTCGCTCCTGCTTGCACCTGGGGCAGGTCATACCGCACCCCTTCCGGCCGGTTTACCCGGCCAGGCCGCCGGGGTTTTCACCACCGCCCCGGCCCCCCCCATAGAAACTACACAAACTACACAAACTACATTTTCCGCGTTTTCGGCCCCGTAAAGGCCGTTTTTTTTATGTAGATTGCTCATGTAGATTGCCATACAAACTACACTCCGGCCGGTTCCAATCGAATAATCTACCTTAAGGTAGATTATAGGCCGGCCGGTCCATGGACCACCGGCACCACCCGCTTAAATCGCGCCCGGCATGCGCCGCACTGATAATACCGCACCCTTACCCGCTTGCCCACGAATTGCGGATACCGGGGGTCGCCCGTGACAAAAGTGTTGACGCAAAAGGCATCGGCCCCGCAGCCGGGGCATTTGACCGGGTCGCCCTTTTGCCGTACGCGCGGGGCGTCGGGCTTGCTGGCCATCTTTCTTTGGTCGCTTTTTACCATATAAATCACCTCATTTTGTTATTGTTTACTTGGCCTCTGTGTGGTCTGGCGGTCCGAACGCCCGGTCTTGCTCGCGGTCGGCCCACTGCTGGAGAATATCGCGGCATTCGCTTATGGTCTTCATAGCAAGGTTGCAACAAAGCTGAACCGGCGCGCGCTGTATAACCGAGACAAACGCGCCGCAAAGCCTATCCATCATTTGCTCGTATTCGGCGTTTGAAACCACCTTTTTTTGTTCCCGCGCTACCTTCATTTCATCCAGCTTTGCCCGCGCGCATTCCCGCCGCCGGCGGGCTTCGGCCAGGTCATCCGCGCTACCCGCATCGCCGCGCAACCGCCACCGGATAAACGCACCGATGTCATATCCCGCGGCCGTGCGGGCCGGAGCGCCGGCCTTGCTCCACCGGGCAATTGTGCGGGTCGAAACCCCGAATAAATGGCCTAAAACCGCTTGGTTTGGGGCATAAAAGCCCCCTGTTTTGTCGTTCACTACCATTTACCTCCAGCCGGAATAGGATATGACACCGATTTTTTTTCTTCGCGCGCGAAAAAATGAAAAGATAGAAGTCGGTCCCCGACCCCGCGCCGCCCCGGGGAAGGACCCCGTGACGATGGTAAGCCGGGCGGCGGTGGAAACAAACCCGAAAAAACCACCGCCGCACCGGCCGGATAACGGCAAGCTCCCTGCGCGCAGGGGGGCGAAGGAGGACACCCGCCGCGCAGCTTGCCGGATATGCTTGCTTGTGCGTTTCATTTTTTCGCCGGCCTTGGCCCGCACTTGCACGTCTGGGCCGCCTTCCATGATCGGTACAGTTCCGGTTGCTCATGGGCCACCCGCTTACGCGCTTCGGCTTCGCTAATCCCATCGGCGTCGGCCAGGTCACTTACTGCGCGGTCGAAGTCATCGGCTGTCGGCGGGCGGCGGGGCAGGCTCGTGGCCACTGCCGCCGCTGATCGCAACCAATCCGGCGCTTGCTTGAAGCTGGCGGCCACCGCCGGCAAACCGCGCATACCGGCCAGGCCGTCGGCCAGGTTGCTTACTGTTTTAGCCGGCGTGATTTTATCGGCAAACCCGGCGGCCAAGGCTTCGTCCGCACTGAACCAGGTCTCGGCGGTCATCATCTCCGCGATTGCAGCGCGGTCCAGGTCGGTTCGGCTCGCGTAGGTGGTAACAAGAGTCTCTTTGCTCTTATCGAGCAGGTTGGCCATTTTGCGGATTTCGTCGGCGGTGCCGGCCAAGGCACCTACCGGGTCGTGTATCATCATCAACCCGTTTTCCGCGATATTGATTCTGTCGCCGGCCATGACCACAATACTCGCCGCCGACAAGGCCGCGCCGTCAATGTTGACCGTCACCTTGCCTTTGTGTCGCTTGAGCGCGTTGTGAATGGCGATTGCCTCAAACACGCTACCGCCCGGGCTGTTGATGTTTACGATGATTTTGCGCACCGTTTTGTTTTCGCCGCCGATGGCGTCGGCGATTTGCTTGGCGGTCACTCCCTCGCCCGTCCACGCATCGCGGCCGATCACGTCATAAATCGTCAATTCCACCGTCCCGCCAGATTTGTTCTGGATTTCAAACATGATAAAAACCCCAATGTTTATAAGGCTATTTTGCGTATAACTGTGCGGCTCGTCCGGTAGCCGCGGGCCGTCCGGGGGGTGGTTGACCATGCCTACCGCGTGTATGACTCTAATTCGCTCCAGTGCGAAGTTAGGGCCGCGTGCTCGATGGCGTCGAGCTGGCCGCGCAGCTCGGCGGCCACCTTGTGAACCGGCGCGGCGGTTCGCTCGCTCAATTCGCGGCTCAAAACGTCAAGGCCGCGCAGCGCTTTGGCCAGGTCGGCGCGGCGGGCCTCGAAGGCCGGCGGCACCAATCGCACCAACTCGCCGCGCAGGCGGGTCAGGTCAAGTAGAGCATTATCGAGGCGGCTCGCGCGCTCGATTAGTGTGCGCATTTCCTCATATCTGTCTTCATCAAGTGCGCCGGCTTGTTGAAGCTCGCGCAACCTCATCAAGCGCAGCCGCGCGGCCGAGAGATAGGGCTGCATACACTCGCTGCCGTCCAGCAGGTCCAGCAGGGCCGCCCGGCGCATCGCGGGATCATAGACCGGCCGTTTCGCGGTCAGCGCGTCGCGCGCTTCGATATACTCGGGTCGCTGCAAGTGGAACGCGTTGGCGCGATGCAGGCCGTCAAGCTGCAAGTCGATGCGCTCGTTATCCGTGGCCGCTTCGGCGGCCGATGGGGGCAGTTCTGGCCGCATCCGCTCATACCGCTCCAGCGCCGCCATCGCTTCGGCTTCATTTTCGATGCCGGGCCGCTCCGGCTCCGCCTTTTTCGTCGTTCGTTTCTCGCAAGTACAAGGCATGGTTTCACTCCTTAAAAAAGGTATCAAGAATAAGCTGCCGCGCAGCTTCATACACGGTTTCAGGCGACCGGCCACCGAACGCCGGGTCAGGTCGCTCGTACCATTCGAGCACAAACGCGATAAAGGCCGCGTGTTGTTCGTCGGTCTGGCTCGCCCATGCGGCCGACAGCATTTTTCGCGAAAGCTGGCCGGTCACTTGGGCCATTATCGCCACCGCGCGGCCGATGCGCTCGAGCTGTGCCCGCTCGCGGGCCAGGGCCAGGGCACCGCGTAAGGCCGCCGCGTCTAACTCCCGGTCGCCGGGGTCGGGGTCGATTAGCCGCGCCAACCATCGGCGGATTCGGGTCAACATCAGCGTGATCCCCGCTGGGCCAGTCGGCCAAAAACTACCGTTGCCATAACTACCAAACCGCCCACCACGATTAACATGTTTTTCGCTCCTGCGCGGCCGCGCTGCGCAACCGCTACCTTTTTACACGGCCAGGGCCCCCCCCCGGCCGGGGACCGGCTCACCAGTCGGCCGGATAGTCGGCCGGCTCGGCGGCCGCTTCGGCCGGGCCGGGCATGACATTTTTAATGTCATTTTCTCCACCACCCCCACCCCTATCGTCATTAATGTCATTAATGTCATTAATGTCATAAACCCCGTTTTTGGCCCCTAGGGGCGGGTTTTCGGATGATGTTTCTTGACGATATGACATTAACCCAACTTTCGCACTTCGATATGAAAATTATTTTTTTATCGCCGCTGGCG
>CAYNYK010000062.1:0-29429 GCA_964401335.1 uncultured Planctomycetales bacterium | reverse complement strand
CACTCTTTTCACATTTGTCCCCTTATCCACGGGTGCTTCCGAATCTTATTACAAGGTGACATGGGCTGGCCCTTGTCATGCGGTAGCAGGACAAGGGTCTGCCCGTGCTTTTTAACGCCACGGTGTATGGTATGAGTATCCCCAAGCAAGTCGGAATTCCTGGGCCACCTTTCTTCGGGCGCTTCCCTCTAAGCCCCGGCTCGTCCAAGTCCGGCTTGAACTTCATATCCAAGGCGGTCATACTGATTACCCTGATCCCGGCGTCCGGTCGCCGGGCTGGTCCGAACGGTCGTGCCCGAAGGATATGGTCGTGACGAACACTGCCGTGACCCTGCTCGTATTGGATGTGGATGGCGTCCTAACCGACGGATCGATCCTGATGGACGAAAACGGCGGGCAGATTCGCGCTTTTCACATTACCGACGGACTGGGCATCACCATGTGGCGAGCACTCGGACGCAAGGCGGCGATTCTGACCTCCAAGCGCTCACCCGGCATCGAGGCCAGGGCCCGAATGCTGGGTATCGAAATGATCGAACAAGGCGCGGAGGATAAGTTGCCGGGTTTGGAACGGATTTTGCGGACCGCCGGCGTCACCGCGGAGCAGACCGCCTATGTAGGCGACGACCTGCTCGACCTCGTGGCCATGCACCGTGTCGGTTATCCTATCGCGGTAGCCAACGCCGCCCCCGAGGTCAAGGCCGCTGCCCGATACGTCACCGATCGGATGGGCGGGCAAGGCGCGGTCCGCGAGGCCGTTGAGCATCTGCTGAAACGAGATAAACAGTGGTCGGCGGCACTCCAAGCTATCGGGGCCGATCGATGACGCATCGTGATCGAAGAGGAGCACTCGAGATAGACTCACACCCTCTTGGGAGGTGCGATTCGTGCTGAGAAAAATCATTCTGGTTCTGGCGGCGGTGGCCCTCATTGCCGTGGCCTTCATGATCGTGCAATGGGGAGAGGAACCGCTCCGCCGAACACGCCAACAGACTCCGGTCCTGCCGCGGGTGCCGGATATGCCCGATCGGACGGCCCGTACGCGGCCGGCCGATGCTTTACCCACAGATGTTACCGCTTTCAATTTTCGGGATGCGGACCTTCTTCCAGGGGAGTCCCCCCGAATTCGTGTTTACGATGAAAAGGGCAATGCGCGCATCGTTGTCCAGTCCGAGCAATGCCGACCCATCAGCAACGATGAGTTCCATTTGTCTCGACCGACCGCCCGGTTTTTGCTGCCGCGCGAGCAGATCGCCTATGTCCGCGCTGACGAGGGACAGGTTCGCGTCCTCCGCGGTGATGGATTAAGCATGTCGCCCAAGAGCGGGTGGTTTCGCGGCCATGTCTGCCTGTTCATCGATCGCAGCACAGCCGATTGGCGCAAGGCCCATCCCGAACTGGCCGAACCGGAACAGCACCCCGAAAAGGTGGTCAAAATCTGGTTGGACGGCGAAGTGGCCTTCGACATGGATTTCGCCCGTCTGGAATGTAAAGGCCGGATTCGCCTGCAAGGCAAGGAAGGCTCGATCGAAGGCGAGGGCCTCCTTCTGGAATGGGATGAGGTCCAACGGGTCATCAAACGGGTCGTCATCAGCCGGGGAGAAAAAGCCACCTTGCGACTGACCGACCTGTCGGACTTGCAGCGGACCGAAAAGGATTCGAGCACGCCCGCGGCGGATTCCGAAGCGGAAGGTGAACAGCTCGCCCAAGCGGTTAAACCCGCCGCGCAACAAACCGAGGACGAGCGGAGTCGGGAAATTCAATTCCTCGAACCGGATGAACTGGCCCGGGAAGAAGAAACCAAGCGCATCAGGACCTACCGAATCAGCTTTCAGGATCATGTGCTGGCCGAACAACGAGAAGGTATCCGTCTGGTCAACCGCATTCAGGCCGACCTTCTGGAGCTGTTACGCGATTTCAGCCCGAAGGAAATGGATCCCGCCATCGGCCTCAGCACAACCCGCCCGGCTGCGGAAACGCAACCCGGCAAGGTCAAGGAAGGCAAGATGGACAAGTCGGCCGAGCCGACCATGGAAAAAACCGTCGTGCTGCGCTGGGCGGGGCCGCTGGTGATCGAGCCCGTGCAGGAACAAACCGCCCATGAGGCCGATGTGCAGCGTACCCACCTGCTGGCCCGTGGTAAACCGGTACGCGTCACCGATCCCAAGGCCGGAACGGCCACCTGCCAGGAACTGGAATACCACGACGAAACCAAACAGGTATGGCTCCGCGGAACGGCCGATGCCCCGTTTGTCATGCAAACTCGTCCAGAGGAGACGCTGAGCGGTGAAGTGTTCACTCTCGATTGGAGAAGTGGTATCGCCCGGGTCGAAGGGTCCGGTCGCTTGCGCAGACAAAAATCGCCGATAACCGGCAAACCGGTCGACATGGAAACACCCGCCCCGCTGAATCTATTCGACCAGCAGGATGACGTGGACATCCGCTGGCAAACCTCGGCCGAACTCCATTTCGGACGAAGCGAGGCCATGGAAGGCGAACCGGCTCCGAGCCTCACCGAGATCTCCGCCATTCCGGCGGGGACTTATATGAAGCGCGCGATCTTTCTGGGTAACCCCTCGTTCAACGGCCAGGATCAATCCATCGCCGCCCGGGAAGAAATCGAAGTGCTCTTCCGCGAGCCGCATGAGATCGAAGGCTCCTCCGGCACGCCAGGCCTCATCGCCGATCGGGTTCTCGCCCGCGGGCGCGTACGCATGAGCAAGGAGAATAATCACATCGGTTGCGATCGACTTGATGTGAATATGACCGTGGACGAATTGGGAAATAATGTGCCCCTCATCGGCCATGCTTATGGAACCATCGCGGTGAACTTGACGGCCGGCAAGAACAGGCTTCAGATCCGGGCCGACGACGATCTCGTGGCTTCGTTTATCTCCCGCCCCAAACGCATCACCCTCGAACAGATCACCCAGCTCGAAGCCCGAGCCCGGGCCCAGGGCTATACCCCCGACTCGCCGGAATGGAAGGAAATTGAAACGCGCTTACGCAACCGGCGCGAACCGGCCATCACGCGGATGGTCGTTAAGGGCAACGTGGCCGTTCAGTCGTTCGAGGCCCGTCTCATCGGCCAGGAAAGAGAGCTCGACCTGCAATCAAATTATCTGGAATGCCATTTCGCCGAGGATGACACGCTGGAACGCGCTTGGGTAAAAGGTACTAACGAGACCCCGGCCCAAGTGGATACCGGAGATTTCTTCATTCGTGGCGGACAGATACGGCTGGACATGCCGACGGAAAGCGTCGAAGTCCCCGGTCCGGGCCTGCTGCGTCTGGAAACCGATCGCGATCTGGACGGCGCCCGGCTGGACGAATCCGTCCCGATCGTCATTACTTGGCAAAAGGGCATGAATCTTAACGGGCAACAGAATATCGGCATCTTCAGCGGCGATGCTCGGGCGACTTCCCGCGACATTACCGCCACCGGGCGAGATTTGCGGGTCGAGTTCGAGAATCTACCCTTGCCGAGCCGAGTCGCCATGACTACCTCGTCCACGATGCGACAGCGTACCGCGGCCACCACGGCCATCGTGGGACTGACCGGGATGGTTCCGCTCGCCGATTTCGAGATGTTGTCCTCCGTCGCGTCCTTTGGGCGCTCGGCCAAGCCGTTATTCAAGAGTTTGCGGGGTAAGGAAGATAAAGCTCCCGCCACTCGCCTGACCCGTCGTGTACGCAAGCGGCCGATTTATATCAAACTTGTCGGCGACGCGGTCGTAACCTCGCAAACCTTCCGCCAACCGGAGGATTCCGCTCCTGTCGGGGCGATTCACCGAGCTTTGACCGAATCGGTGTTCGGCCGGCTTACGCCTCCCTCGGTTTCGCTGTCCGTCGATCGCGTGGATCCACGGCGTACCCTCAGTCTGGTCCGCGCCGCCGGTCCGCAAATCGCGGTTAATCTCAAAACCCACGAGGAATACTTCATGGTCGAGGGTGCGGGCAACCTGTTGATTCTTGATTATCGCTTGCCCCGGAACAATGCGGACGCCTCTTCGACAAGTGTTGATTCATTGACCGACGCGCTCTCGCCGATCAGCTTCGGACAGTCCGGGCCAAGCCAGACCCTTTTCACCTGGCGTAATTCCATGACCTTCCTGAATGACCGCAACGCCGCTCTGTTTGAACATGGTGTGGAAATGGTCCACGTCGCGGGTGCAAACATGGTAAGGTTGAATAATCTCCGGGAAATCATGGACCTCGAGGAGCAGAAACTCAAACAAATCGAAAGCCGCGAAGTGGAAATGAGCTGCGAGCATTTCAAGGTGGAATTCGACCGTCTCCGCCGCTCGAGCGAATCCGGCCCTTCCCCGCTCTCCCGGGTAACCATGCTCAAGGGATTCGAGGCCAAAGGCGGCGTCGCCATGAAAGCCGACAACCGCCGGGCCGAAGGCGACATCGCCACCTATAGTAACGAAAGCGGTACGGTTACCCTGCGCGGTACATCGCTCAACCCCCCCCAAATTCTCGAAATCAATCCCAAAACCGGACAGGCCCGACACTGGACCGGCCAGGCACTGGAATGGAACATGAAATCCCAGACCATTACGGTGTTCGGGTCCAGCATCGTAGCTCCAGGCGGGTAGTTTACGTCGTCCCCCCATCCTTTTGGAAAAACGCATCGGGGGCAAGTTCCCCCCTGCCGCCGGAACGAATCCGTGCGTATTTTTTTGTGTCCTAAACTTGCCTTGGCGCTTTCGCGTTGAATAATTGAATGACGGCAAGTTCAACGGCATATCCGACAGCTAACCACGCGAAAGGACGGGCACCGCGACGGCCGACCATGCTCAAGGAAAAGGATATGGATCACAAGTTTTGCCGATTTGTTCGAAACCCGAAGCGTTCAGACTCCTCTAACGCGGTTTCCTCACCTCCCCCCGCTTGTTCGCTCAGGGTTACGCCGATCCGGCAGGTTATGTGCGCCGCTCATACGCGACACCGTGGCGTTTTCAGGACTCCTCGCCGACAGCGATGACAAAATGAAACTAGGGAAAGAAGCACGGATCTGCATGCATGATTTCCGCGCGCCGAGCAACGTGGAATCGCAGACAGGCCGATCCGTTTAGCCCGGATGATTATTGGTTTTCCCAAGGAGACGCGCCCCGGCCCGGCCCCGTTGGGCTCCTCTCGCCAAGGCCAGGCTTCACTAGGCTCCGCCTTGGCGAGCGGAGCCTAGCGAAGCCTGGCCGAGGCGAACACGGGAGACACGGAGAGGAAAAAAGTTATTGGAGAACAAGGTGAGCGAATGTTTCGACAGGGTGTATGTATTCAGAATCAGGCACACCTCATCTTCGCCCCTATTTTATCTTTTCTCCGTGTCTCCGTGTCTCTGTGGTGAATTATCCGGGACAGGATAGGAGGACGGGGCAAAGCGGCTCGTTAAGCCACAGGCCGAGGAAGCGAATGGGGGGGGGCTTAAGTGTCCTTGGTCCACCGCTTTCCGGCGGGGGAATGGTCGGGTTCGGTGAAGGCGGCTTTTCCGAATCCCGGAAATCTGCCGGCCTATGGTGGAACGAGGAAGCGAGGGGAAAAAGCATAGGTGGGGCCGCCAATCATTTTTCAATGAGTCGGTTGTGCGGCCTCACCTGCAATTATGATAAAACGGATCGTTGACCGTGTGTGCATCTTTCCCGAGGACCGCGCTGACGGAGGAGGTCAGCGCGGTTTTTATTTCTGATCAATTTTGTGGCGACCAAAACACGTAATCATCGGCGTTGGGTGGCATGGGCAGGCCCTTGTCACGCCTCGGCGGAACGAGGGTTTGCCCGTGCCTTTTCCGTTCGCGGAATAAAGTACATACAACTTCTATTAGTATCCCACAGCCGTTTCTTACATGATTCCGAAAAAATCCACGCCCCCCAGTGTCTTCCTTCCTATTCCCGCAGCCTTTCTTCTAATAGCCTAATGATCTAACAGCCTTACGGCCTAACAGCCCAACCTACCCCTGTTCCGCTGCCCCTCTCCGCTCCGGTTCACCCAAAGGTGTTTTATGACTGGCCGCCCATCCGCTCCCCTTCCGCGCGCCGGAGAAATCCTATGCTGATGGAACTCCATTCTCGTCGTGCTCTTCGCTACTTTTCAACGAAACATAACTCCGCGTCTTGGCGTCTCGGCGCGAGAACAATCGTTCAGCGTAGGCGAGAGCGTCCGTACTCGAAAAACGTAAAAGCGCCAAACGAAGCCACCGTCCCCCGAAATATGCTGTAACGCCTTGCAGATTAGAACGATACAAATGCTAGTGAACACTAATTTACGAACGTCGAAAGGAAAGGAGCATCAGCCATCACCCAATCCGCCGAGCAGCCTGAAAGTCTAATAATTCGGAAGATCGATTCGTATTCTCGGTTATCGAGGGTAAATGATCCCCGGTTGGCACGGCCGCGGATTACGCTTAAAGTATGAAACCAATGCAGGAACAGGAAACCAATACGACGAAAACCAACGGCGAGACGATCCTGGACGTGCGGGATTTGAAGACCTATTTCCCCGTCCGCCGGGGCGTCATGCAGCGGGTTACCGGCTGGGTCAAGGCCGTGGACGGGGTGAGCTTCGGCGTACGCCGAGGCAAGACCCTCGGGCTGGTCGGCGAGAGCGGATGCGGCAAGACCACCGTCGGCCGCACCCTCCTGCGCCTGATCCCCGCCAGCGGCGGCCGGGTATTGTTCGACGGGCTGGATGTGTTCGGCTTGGGCCGCCGGGAAATTCGCGTCCTGCGTCGCCGTATGCAGATCATTTTTCAGGACCCGGTCGGCAGTCTTAATCCGCGCATGACCGTCGGCAATATCGTGGGCGAAGCCTTGACCGTTCACGGCATCGCCCGCGGCAAGGAACGCCACCGGCGGGTGGGCGAGCTTCTCGAACGTTGCGGCCTCAGCGCCGGATACATGAACCGCTACCCGCACGAATTCTCCGGCGGCCAGCGCCAGCGGATCGGCATCGCCCGGGCCCTGGCCCTCAATCCCGACTTGGTGGTCTGCGACGAGCCGGTCAGCGCCCTGGATGTCTCCATCCAATCGCAGATCCTTAACCTCCTGAAAGACCTGCAACGCGAGTTCGGCCTGAGCTACCTGTTTATCGCCCACAATCTGGCCGTCGTCGAGCATTTCAGCGACGATCTGGCGGTCATGTATCTTGGCCGGATTGTGGAGACGGCCGCCTCTGAGGTGGTTTATCGCAACCCGAAACATCCTTATACGCAGGCTCTGCTTTCGGCGGTGCCGGAAACCGACCCGGCCCGGCGAAAATCGCGGGTGGTCCTGGGTGGCGAGGTACCCAGCCCCCTGAACCCGCCGCCGGGTTGTACATTCCATCCGCGCTGCCCGCTGGCGGTTGAGCGCTGTCGAATGGAAATACCCGAACTGGTTCCGCACGCCGGTTGCGAACCGGGCCATCGGGTCGCCTGCCACCGGGCCGACGAAATACAGCCGAACACCCTGACGGAAATCATGAAAAACGCAAAAATCGAGGGTCCGTTAGTGGCCAAAAGCGGTTAGGACATACTAACATAAAAAAATTGGTTAAAACTTTTTCGCGCCGATGGCGTCTAAGAAAGAACATTGTATGATACCGACTCTATCCCTTTTGGGGCCGGGAAAACCGATGGCAGGATGACCGGCCGGAGTAAAGTCCATCTAGAAAAGGAATGAAACGATGCGAACAACGAAATCATGGATGTCGATGAGCCTGGTGGTTGCTATGCTGCTGGCCTTGCCGGCCGGGCTTCTGGCCCAGACCACAACCGCGGCCACCCCCCCACCCGCGGACCCGACGGCCATTTTGAAGGCGATCCCCGAAAATGCAACCGCTTTTCTGGCGATTCGCAACCTCGCCGAATTGGATGGCAACGTCATAGGTTTGGCCCAGAGTTTGGGCATCCCCCTCGGGCCGACCGGAATGTTTCCCGGCCCGCTGATGCTGGCCAAGAGCTACCTGAGTGTCACCGATGGTTTGATCGAAAACAGCAGCCTGGCCTTCGTGCTTTTGAGTTGCGCGAACGTTAAATCGATGGATGATATACCACAACAGGTGGCTATCTTCGTACCTTGTCGAGACGTGGACGCCCTGACGGCGACGATGAGTCCCGAGCGGGATGGCGACGTACTCAAACTTACGGTGGCCGGCAAATCTTTCATCGGCGGCGTCAAGGAAGGGTTCTTGGTCCTTACCCGCCAGCCGGAAACCCTCAAGGCCGTCTTGTCCGCCCAGGACGCCGGGGTCATCAAGAGCATATCGCCGGACCGCCTCAAGGCTTTCGGTGAACAGGATGTTTTTGGCTGGGCCAATCCAAACGCCATTTCACCGGAAATCATCGCGGAAATAGCCGATGCGATCAAAGGTTTGATGGCCGTGGCCAATCCCGCCGGCGGCGTGCGAGACGCCGACGCCTCGATCGAACAGATGACCAAGGTCTTTAAGGAAACCCGGGAAATGGCCGGCGGCCTGAAACTGAACCAGAAAGTCGGCCTGCTGTTTAGCTTCTATATGGATATGAAGCCGGACACGGATCTGGGCAGGCAGATGGCCGCCATGCGCATACCACAAGCTCCGTTGCTGGTTGGGTTGCCCGATGAGCCGGTGGTATTCGCCTTGGGCTCCAGTGCCGGCGAAGAGGCGGAAACGCGCAAGCAGGTCACCAAGATGTTAGATCAGTTGCTACGGGAGGATAAACTCGGCGACGATGTGGATGCAGAGAAGATCAAACAACTCAAGGAAGCCTTGGTCGTATTGTTGAGCACGGTCAAGCAGGTGAGTCTGGCCTTGACCGCCCTGCCGGCCGAGGGCGAGCAAGGCTTGGTTGGCATGGTCTTTGCCGGCAAGGTCGAGGACAGCGGGAAATGGCAGGGTGAATTCCGCCGCCTGATCAATATGAGCAAGGAACTGATTGTCCAGGCCGCCAACAAACAACAGGATGTCTCTCCGGAAGAGATCACGGCCATTACCGAGGCGATTCAGGTTCGCGAGAACGCCGATCAGAGCGGAGACGCCGTCATCGATGAAGTGACCATTGACCTGAGCAAAATACCGGATCTGGATGAGCAGACCTTGCAGGAAATCAAGGACGTGCTCGGTCCGGAGAGCGGGTTGTTGCGGGTCGGTACGGTTGGCAAGGAATATGTGTTGCTTACTTACGGAGGCGGTAAAAAACGCTTCGAGCTGGTGGCCGACAACCTCCGCAAGGGACAGGCCCCTCTGACAAACAACGCCATGATCCTCAAAGTCGCCGATCGCCTGCCTAAGGACCAGAGAACAGTTATCGGTTATCTCAACGTGGACCAGGTTCTCGCCTTGGTGATGAATATCGGCGGCAAAGTCGGAATGGATATTCCTTTCCCATTAAGCATGCCAAACGCCGCGCCCCTGGCTTTTTGTCAGACCAAGGCAGGGCCGACGGCCGTTCAGGCGGACATATTGTTCCCGGCGGAGTTGGTGCAGTCGGTCAGCCAAATGGTCCAGCCGATCATCGGCATGATGATGATGGGCGGCATGGGTGGCGGCGGGACGGGGAACCAGAACATCGAAATCGAGGAGCCGAAGGAAGAGGAACAGCCCTGACACCGAAACGCAAGGGCGTTGAAAAACAACCTTCAATATCCCGGGTCGTCGTCGGCCCGGGATTTTTTTAATGCAATTGATGGCTCAGGCTTTTTAAGAAACCCTGGTACACGCCGGGAGGGACGTTGGCCAGTTGTTGCGGCGGAAGCTGATCGCTGATGAGCCGGTCCACGACGTTACGGGCATCCTCCGCGCGGGTTCTCAACATTTGGAGACATTCCTCGGCTTTTTCCAGATTCGAGTCGCGCATGGCCGTCAGATAGGCCAATACGACGGATTCAACGCTGGCCTTCGGTCGGCGCGGTATAGCGGTCGCAGGATGGACCGGTTTCTGCTTGGGTTCGGCGGTTTCCTGCTCGCCACGGAGCATGCGATCCAACTGGCGGCGTTGTTCCTCCAACTGTCGTTCCCGACGCAGGGCATCGTTGTCCTCGGGGGCCAAGGGCAACTCCTGTAACTCCTCGTCCGGGGTTTTGACGTACACGCTGTTTCCGCAGACCGGACACTTGCCCTGCTGGCCCGCCTGTTCCCGGGGGACCTCGAAAGGTTTACCACAATGTTCGCATCGTACGTTAAGGTTCACAGGCAATCTCCCGATTGGCCGGCATCAGGCCAGCGAGGCCAGCAGGTCGTTCACCGTGGTTTCGGCCGCGGCGATACATTCATCCGCGGCCCCGTAATAGATGATAACCCGCCCGTCGGGATCGGCAATCGCCCCACACGTAAAAACCACCTGGCCGAAAAAACCGGTCCGCTCGTAAGGCTCCTTCGGCTCCAGAATCGGCTGAGATGAACGGGCCAACACCATCTCAGGATTGTGCAAATCCGCCAGAAAGGCCCCAAGGCCATAGCGCTGTTCGGCATCGACGCCGTGGTAGATAGCCAACCAGCCCCGATCGGTTTTGATGGGGACCGCCCCCCCGCCTATTTTGAGGCTGTCCCATCCGCCGGCTTTACGCGGACCACAGACCCAGGCATGATTACCCCAGTGCAACAAATCGTCCGAGCGGGCCAACCAGATGGCCGAATCCCCGATGATTCCGGCCGACGGCCGATGGTAACAAATATACCGGCCGTCGATGCGCTCCGGAAAGATGGTTACATCGCGATTCTCGGGTGCGAAAATAATCCCCAACCGTCGAAATTCGCGGAAGTCATCGGTAACGGCCAGCGCGGTGGTGATTCCCCGTCGGGAAACAGCGGTGTAATTGATATAGAATTTCTCCCCGATACGGGTAATCCTTGGATCCTCGACGCCGAATTCCTCGTACGGTGTTTCCGGACGGATGGCCGGGACGGGGTCGATGGTGAACCGGCGTCCGTCGTGACTCCGGGCAATCCTCAAGTGGGAGATGGAAGTAAGATAGGTTTGTCCTTGATAGCGAAAGACGCGGGAATCAATGTCCTCAAAATCCGGATCGCTTCTGCGGACGCGCAGGAGATCAATACCACCCGAAGGATCAGCAAGGTCCAGGATCGGGGCAACGATTTCGTCGGGACCAGACGGCGGACACTCGGCGATCCGTAGAAGTAGTAGCATCTCGCCATTAACCCGCGCACAGCCGGCGTTAAAGACACCAACCACTCGAAAATCTTTCCGCCAGGGAGGCACATCCGCGGGGCGAATCAGGGGATTTTGCTCATAACGCTGCGCGGCCATTCAGCACCTTGCTTGACCAAACATCATGGGCCTGGACTAGCCGATGATAGATCGGCGAGAAATGCTTTATCCCGGAAAACGCGACAGGCGGGCCTTCGCAAAAGAGAAGCGACCCGCCTGTATGATCGGTTGGTTTCGTGCGCTTTTCGTACGTTCAGAAACAGCCACCTGTTCAAGACTGGCGACTGCGATAGATCTTCAAGAAGATGATCAAGGCGATCAGGATGGCCACCAGAATCCATTGATACCATTCCAAGTACAAGAACGCAAGAATCGGTACATTTATAGCGCCTTCCATGTCTGAATCTCCTGACAACAAAAGAAAACACCATCGCCCTGGGAACCACCCCACTCCTCATGGGGTAAACGGCATTCGCCGGCCGTCCCATATCACCTGTTTATTAGGATCGAACAAGCGATTTATGTCAAGTAGCCTTTTGACTTTTTCGTCGGCTATCCGTCAACCACTGTGAAATCGGACAATACAGAATCGGCCAAAAGTAAGCCTTTACGAGTCAGGCGAATCCCTTCCGGAGAGACTTCCAACAACCCTGCCCGCTGGTGTTGTCCGATTATATCGGCAAAAAGACAAAAAGGGTCGAAACCTGTTTTCTCTTCAAACTCCGGGCAACGGATGCCTTCGGCCGTCCGCAGCAAAAGCATGGCCAACTCACCGGCCCGTCGGCATGGGGATAGACATTCCGTTTCCATGACCGGTTTCTCATTCTGGCTGAGAATACGAACGTATTCCTCCACATCGGTGACGTTTTTCCATCTTTGCCCCTCGAAATAACCCGAGGCCGACGGGCCGATGCCGATGACGGGTTCCTGATGCCAATAACGAAGATTATGGCGACATTGTCCGCCGGCGCGGGCAAAATTACTGATTTCATAGCGGGTGAAACCGGCCTCGGCCAGTTGGTCGATGGCCATCAAATACATGTCCGCCTCCGCTTCCTCGGTCACAGGTTGGACTAATCCCACCCCGCGTCGGTAATACAGAGGGGTCGCCGGCTCGTAAGTCAGGCCGTAGCAGGAAACATGATCGGGAGCAAGGGCGATGGCCTGACGAAGAGTATCCGACCAGGTGATTAAGGTCTGGCCGGGAATTCCGAAAATCAGATCGAGATTCAGGTGAGGAATACCCGCCTCGCGAGAAAGGCGAACACTGCGAATAACATCCTCGGGATGGTGTCCGCGATCCAGTATGTCCAGTTCCGGCTGATGCAAAGATTGAACGCCAAGCGAAAGACGATTGACTCCGCAGGCGCGAAGTAGTTCAATCGTCGTTTCGTGAACGGTTTCAGGATTGGCTTCCACCGTAAACTCAATTTGCTCATCAGGCCGAACCCACTCGACCACTTCATGCAAGAGGTTTCGCAGGAGAGGCTCGGGCAGAATGGTCGGGGTCCCCCCACCGATAAAGATGGTGGTAATCCTCATCACCGACGGATCGAAGACGAGATGCAATTCATTTAACAGAGGAGGGACAAACGCTTCGGCCAGCTCCGTCCGAATAGGTTGGGAGAAAAAGTCGCAGTAGCCGCACTTGCGCCGGCAAAAGGGTATATGAATATAAAGTCCGACGTCCACCACGTTGCTCCGGAACGCTTAGAGTTCCGACTCCGGCCGTTCCAGGGGAGCCAGCGGCCCGATCAGTTCCTCGACGGAGGGTTGCTCCCAGCGGGCGTCGGCGTTAATGGCCCCGTCCTTGCAGAGCCGAAACAGAAGGTCAATGATATCGGCATAACTGACCCCAAAACCGAGCAAAGCGCCCTTGATATCCTGGTTGGGATTTTCGCCGAGGAAACGGATGAGAGGGGCAACCGCCAACGGTGCCTTGGCCGGTCCAGCGATCACTTCGCCCAGGTGATTTTTCCGAATCACGGAAAGCGCATCGGCATTGACATCGGCGGCCAGGGTTATCGGCTTGGCGGGATCGGAATAGAGCAAGGGCGGTCGAAACTGCATGCGTTGCCCACCGATGAGGGCTATCCGCTGCTCCTCGGTGCGGCGCACATAAATCAGAGGCGGTCCGTCGAAAAAGACCACCTCAAGGATAAAGTTGACCGGCTTGGATCCGACCACGAATTTCTCGACCATACCAGGGTCGACGGTACGCAAAGCCTCGTAGGCGGAAACGCGGATGGACACATCGGGATCGCCGAGCAATTCCTTCAGAGCCGGCCCGGCTCGACCGGGCATAGCGCACATGCCCAATTCGCGAATGGCTTGCTGACGGAAAATACTGCGCTTGTCGCAGGCATGACGAAGGACCCCTTCAACCGCGGTATCGTCCATCAAGCGCAGTCCCGTACGGGCGGTATAATAATTCACATGAGGCCGGGTGTCCGCGTAATGCTGCTGGAGGATAGGTAAAATCGTCTTACCCAGCCCCTCGATGGAAAGAGCAACATCCTCCCAAGGGGCATCTGCTTGGGCTAATTCTCCGATCAACTCGCCGACCCGTCGCTCATGTATCTCGCGGGAAGCGGACAAGGGCAGATGTCGGACCAGTTGCAGAAACTGTGTTTCACGGTCCTTGTATTCCTCGGGCAGATAGAGTTCGACATTGGTGGAACTTACCCCGTCGGCGACTTTAAGGTGTTGGCGACTCTTGAAGCGCTGATTGACGGCCGTCTCCACCTGGCGGACCGTGCTGTAGGATTCGAACATGAGAATCAGGCTCATGCGCCGGTTCTCGATATTCACCCCGCCGCCCAGAACGCGGCCTTCGCGAAAATTGGCCACGGTAGTCGTATCGCCTTCGGAAACAAAAGGATTCACGAACACGGTTCCTTCCGCGCGGGCGTGGGCACGTCCCTCAAGTTGAGGGTTGTCGGGGTTGTAGAGTTTGAGCTCGCACGGTTTGAGAATCCCACCCGCCAGCGAGGTGGAATCCTGATCGACGGCTCGCACGGTAACGTCAAAGCGCCGCCCTTTGAGAGCTCCAACGGGAATAACCGCATCGACCTGGACCACGGCGGTGTTCGGGCTGTTGAGGATATCCTCGGCGGTCGCGTTGCGCGGCCAGTCCCCGGGATTGGCCGACTTGGCTCGGCGGATATCGCGGGCTACATAATCGCGATAGGTCGGCTGGCAATTGGTACCTCCCGTTCCGGGCAAGCCCACTACCAACCCGTATCCCCGCACGCGGAGGCCTTGCGCGCCCCGCAGATAGGTAACCTCCCCTACCGTACCAGCCATTGCCCGCGACGCACGAGTCAACATGGCCCGGGTGTTTTCGTCCAGTGTTCCGGCGGGCTTGGTTTCGGAAGATTTGCGGGTCAACGACTTAAAATCCCAGTCCCAATTCCAATCGCTGCAACCGACCAGAAGCACGAGAAGCACTGGCCATAACCGGAGATTTATATAGGGTTTCATCACCGACGCGCCTCTGATTGAAAAAGAGAAACATCTTGCCCGGCGGTTTCGTTTCCAGGTATGCGGCCGTATGGGTAAATCATGATTATCAAACCATTGGTGTAAACATTACCCCGGACGGCATTTACGATTTTAATAAGCTATCGAATCGATGGGGGACTGTCAACGCAGGGGGACAACGGTCGAGGTATCGGCGGCATCCGCCCAAGACCATCCGTAAAGGTTATCTTTATGCAAAATCAGGGTGCCGCGACTATTCAAGACCACTTCAGGAAAACCATCGAGGGAAGCAATGAAATCCGCCAGATCATCAGGCAATGAGATGGGCACACCGTCCTGAAGACGAAAGCCGGCCAACGCCCATCGCTCTCTGCTCGAACCCAATACCCATAAGCCGCCTTCCACGATCCGAATCGATTCAGGCAACATGTCGGCGGGCAAAGGGCTACACCAGAGTAAACGCCCTTGAATCACGTCCAACGCCGTGA
The DNA here is from genome assembly GCA_964401335.1 of uncultured Planctomycetales bacterium. Classification (GTDB taxonomy): domain Bacteria; phylum Planctomycetota; class Phycisphaerae; order UBA1845; family PWPN01; genus JAAYCU01. Next base: position 14,330 of record CAYNYK010000062.1, on the reverse strand, counting down.
CCGACCGTTCGGTAAGTACCAGCAGACGGTCACCGTTCAGTAAAATATGCAAAAGCATCCCCTCGCCGGTATCAACGAGCGGCCGCCGCCAGAGCTCATGACCATCTTTCAAACGGATCCGGGCAACATAACGCCCGTCATAGGACAAATAGAGATCAGTCGGGCCGAAAGCTATCGTCGAACGACGGATAATACCCAGCCCCCGTAATTCCCATAATTTCTGCGCGAGGTTGCCGCTGTAACCGGCAAGCACAGTGCTTCCGCCGGCGACGACCACCCCCGAGGGAGTAAAATCAAGCCAGTTGATTTGCCGAATATCCGTTGGCTCATTCAAGCCGACTTCCCGGCCGGTCCACGCCTCCAAGGCCGTCAGGAGTAGCCGGCCACTGCGGATCGAGGTGAACACAAGATACTCATCATTCAGCGTGGACGCTCCATGAAAGATGCCGTCCCATTTGCGTTTCCACAAGACTTCACCATCGGTGATACGCAAGGCGAACAAACAACCGTCAGTCATAAAAATGACCATGTGTAATTCGCCGACGGCAAACCCGTTAATATACGTAAAGATTTCAGGATCGACGGCGGGGGAATCGACCTGGCTGGGTCGACGCCCCCAGACCCACCGCCGTTGCCCGGTAGCGCAATCCAGGGCCCACAGTTCATGTCGGGTGGCCAGCAGAAGTAGATCGTCGTAGTTGCCGAGACAGTAGGGTACCTTATCACCTACAGGTAACGTCCATTTGATTTCACCCGTTTGCTGGGCCATGGCCTCGATGTTGCCGGAAGCGTATAGCAAGGCCAAAGGTTCAATCCGATCATTGGGGATGGCGAAGCGGGGGGAGAGAATCATGGCCTTATGCGGACACGATCGCTGCCATAGAGAGGATATTCTCCAGCCGGTAAAGGTAGCGGCCATCGCCGTGCGCGGAGTCACCATGGAGGCCCTGAAAAGTTCCTTTTCTTCCGGGTATATCTGTTGTCCCCGGTTTAGCCAATAAAAGCTCTGATTGGTTAAACCGCCATGCTGATATACCTCGGCAATTTTTTTCAGCAGTGAAGGTGCATGCGTTTGGGAGTCGATATCCTGGCGTATCTGATGCCAAAGGAATAAGAGTCGTCGCGCTGCCCGGATGGCATGGCCGGACTTCAGGTCAAGGTCCGCCCAGGCAAGACGGGCTTGGCGGGCCGCCAAAGCATTGGGATATTCCACAATTACTTTTTCGAGCAGAGCCGGCGAGCCGATTTCGACGGCTTGTTGGAGCAACCTATTCGCGGCCTGTTCATAAACCTTGTATACCTCACGTCCATGATCTTTCATGATATGAGCAACAAGCCTTTCGGCGCTCCGGCCGGCGGTGCAACAGGTTCGCGCATCATGAAGCCGTTCTTCGCGTAACCTATCGTCACAAAGAATATCCTGGCTGAGGCGCAAAGCCGATGACGCCTCACCGAGTGCGGCAAAGCGTCGGGCAAAAGGCATTCGCCAAGCGACTTGCTGGGCCGGATGGTCCGCAAGTTTTCCGACACTTTCCATCAATGCGTCAAGAGAGGGCAAATCTAACTTAATCGTCGGTGTGTTGACCATGTGAAGCAGCAAATCGAAGAGTTTCCGTCGCCGGTCGACCTCATGTGCTTCCGATAAGGCCGTGTCCACCACCGATAAAACGTCGCGCCGATCCATGAGGCCGCGCAAAGCCAATGCCACCACGTCCAAACGTGCCTCGAAATCACTATTGGCTTGGATTGCCAATATTTTCATCGGTGTTCCAGCGTCATCGTCTGTCGCGCAACAAAAAAGACGTTCGGCCGTCAGTATCCAAAAGAGTCCGCGGTCGACCAGAATGGATAGGGATTCGTGGATTGGCTTACATGAAGCCGGCCAATCGAATCGGCAACGATTCCGCCCATCATCGGTCAGCGCGTGTAACCCAGCCGGCGTTGACCAAAATAGGCCACCGGAATACAAAAACGGTCGGCCGACCCAATCCACATCATGATCCTTATGTTCCCAAATAATCTCGCCCTTCTGCAGATCGATGGCGGCAATTTTTTTTGTTCCGAAAGCGATCAACCGACTGTCCAGTAAGCCTGTCCAATAAAGGCCTTCTCTTAGCCGATCGATGCAAATCGTGCGGATTTCCCGGCCGTCATCAATACCGTGCAAAGCAATCGCGCCATGCTCCGCCGATATGTTCATCAAGATGGGTTCGGCACCGGCCTCAAGACGTACCGTCTCAATACTCATCGATTCCGCACCGTGAACCAACCAACGGATACGCCCTGTGGCGGCCGACACGCAGGCCAGTACGCCGGGTGTGGCCTGAACGAAAAGCGAGTCTCCCCAAGCCGTCATTCGACCCAGCGCGAGGGATCGATCGGAAGTGTCGTCCGTACTGAAAAGGTGCGTCTCTCTAATCTTTTCTCCGTCTTCGCATCGCAGGTGCATCAGTTGGATCGCCTTTGATCCGGTCCCTGAAAGCCGCATGGTTAAGACGTATAGGTATGGTCCGATGATCATAGGCGAACTGATAAACCGCGTGTTACCTTGAGCAAGCTCGCTCGATAGAAGCGAGCATCGCCAAAGCTCCTTCCCACTGCCGGCGTTCAGGCAAACCAGCAGTGAACGCTCGCAAATCCGGCTGACCCCACGATAGTCGGTCTGCCGCTCATCGAACAGTGCATAGAGCCGCCCGTCGATTACGATGGGGGGCACCCATAAACCTGCATTCTCGGCAACTGTTTCGTATGCCTCGTGCGGCCAATAGTGCCAGGCCAGACGACCACTGAGCGAACGTACGGCCGTCAAACGAGAAGCGCCCTGTAGATAAATAAAATCACCCCCCAATACCGGCAAATATCGCGTTTTGACTCGCGATCCGGCCTGATGAACTTCTGCTGCCGTACACTCAGTTTGCCCATCAACCCAGCTCGCCGACTGGAGAAGGTCATCTATGGAAATGTCCCAAAGTGGCTCGCCTAATCGTTTACCAAGGGGTTTACCATCACCGGATCGTGTGGCCGAAACGATGAGGGGTACTTTTCGCCTCAGCCGCAAGGACAACTGTTCGGCAAGCTCCCGATGTCCCTGGCTCGCGGCTTGATCGGCCAACTTTTCCGCGACCTGTCGGCCGACGGTTGTCCACCACCAGCGGTCGATAAACCTTTGCAGACTTCCAAATGCTGGCTCGGAACCGAGCCGCTGAAATTCCCGCTCGGCTTGGTCATCAAGCCGGCGACGATATGCCTCGATCGCGGAAGACGGCCAGTTGCCAAGACGCTCATGAACGAGATCGATCAGTCCTCGCCAATGATATTCATTGATCCGGACCAGGACATCGCCAAACTCGTTGCTCAGTCGCTGATAACCTTCGGCCGCATCCCCCCAGCGTTCCGCGGACTCCAAAACGGCGATATCCTTCAACCGCTGCTGGGCTTCAATACTCTCCGTGACATACACCGGTGTGGACAACGGTTGTCCAAGGGTAGGGGTAGCGAAAAAAAAGGCCGGTAAGCAGACCTTACAGAGGACTTGCAATCTCCTGGTATGCTGTACACTCGCGGCCATAAGCAGAGTATCGTGCATAGCAAGTGAGCCGTTTATGCTACGGGAAATAGCGCCCAATCAGCGGTCGGAGTCTTTCCACGTCAGCGGGATGGACCTGTTTTTTGTCGGACCAGATGGCCAGTTGTAACGCCTCGCGGCAAGGGCAAGGGTCATCCAGTTTTGCCGCAAGGGCGGTCATCGCCGATCGAAGCAGCGCAATGGCGTTTTCGGTGGCGGCGCGAAGATTCCCGATGATCTCTGCCAACAGCTGCCCGCGGTCTCGACCAGGTTCGTGCGGCCGCCAGGAATCATAATCCGTAGGCAACGCCAACAGGGCGTAACACATTTCCGCCTCGCGGGCGAGTTTCGCCTCCGGCAAGGCGGTCATGCCAATCAAATCTCCGCCCCACTGGCGATACATGCGCGACTCGGCCACGGTGGAGAACGGCGGCCCCTCCATACAGATGTAAGTTCCCGTCGGATGAACCACGGTATCCCCCCCCCCGTCGGCTTCGATCAGCAGTTGACGCAGCATCGGGCAAAACGGCTCAGCGAATTCAACATGGGCGACCAGACCCGAATCGAAAAATGTGCTCTCCCGCCGACAGGTGCGGTCAATTAATTGATCGCAGACAACCAGATGCCGAGGTTGGTATTCCTCGCGCAAACTTCCGGTTGCCCCACTGGCAAGTATATGAGTTACCCCCAGTTTTTTTAGGGCGAAAATATTGGCGCGATACGGAACGCTGGACGGATTGAGTAGATGACCGGGACCATGCCGAGACAGGAAAGCAATGTCCACCCCTTGCCATCGGGTCAATAGAATCGGCCCACTGGTCGGCCCAAAGGGCGTTTCCACTTGAACTTCCCGCCCCCCGACCTGATCCGCGAAAGCCTGACCCAGACCCGATCCGCCGATGATACCGATTCTCGCCTGATTCACCGCGTCATCCTCGTTAATACCGGCGGGTTTTCGACAGATCAACCCGCACCGATTTCGGCCGAATTATAACCCTTTCCCGACCTGCCAGCGAATGTTGATGACGGGTCTTGCGGCCTACGTCATTTGCGGTTACGGTTTTCGTAGGTTCGGAAGATAATGGTCTTGGGTCGGTAGACATGTCATCGGATGCTAAAGGAGGTAACGACAATGTTCCCGAAAAGTTGCCCTTTCGCGCAGGTTGTACTTGTCACGGCCACGGTGTTCATTTCATCGGGCTGCAAGGAATCCGAAAAACCGACCGCTCCCGCCAAGGAGGTATTGGACGGGGTCGTCGAAGTCAAGATTCCTCTTGGTTTACCCGAATTGACCACTCCCGCGGATAATCCCATGACCGCCGCAAAAATCGAACTGGGGAAAATGCTGTATTTCGAAACGCGACTCAGCAAGGATAAAACCATTTCGTGCGCAACCTGCCACGATCCGAAGATGGCTTGGACCGAACACAAGCCGACCAGCGAGGGTATCCACGGAAAGATCGGCGAGCGCAACAGCCCTACCGTCATCAATGCCGCTTATATGACCTCGCAGTTCTGGGATGGTCGGGCCAAGACGCTTGAGGAACAAGCCCTCGGGCCAATTCAGAATCCCATCGAGATGGGCATGGAAAGCATGGAGGTCGCGATTGCCGGCCTGGCGGAGATTCCGGAATACAAGGAGCGCTTTCAGCAAGTCTTTGGTACCGGTATTACGGAGGAGGGTATCGCCAAGGCTATCGCCGCTTTCGAGCGGACGGTGTTGAGCGGCAATTCGCCTTATGACCGGTATCATGAAAATAAGGAAGAGACGGCCCTTAACGAAGCGCAGGTTCGCGGCCTGAACAAGTTCATGAGCGCCGGCTGTGCCGACTGCCACCAGCCGCCGCTTTTCAGCAACGGTAACTTCTACAACGCTGGCATCGGCTCGGACAAAGAGAAGCCGGATGAGGGGCGCAAGGCCGTCACTAAACTGGATGGCGACATGGGCAAGTTCCGGGTTCCGCATCTGCGCAACGTCGCCGAGACCCACCCCTATTTTCACGACGGCAGCGCCGCGACCCTGGCGGACGCGGTCGCCTTGATGGCTGCCGGCGGCAAGGATAATCCTAACCTGTCGGCCATGATGAAAGCGGTTCGCGATACCCAACTGACCGACCAGGACAAATCGGATATGGTTGAATTTCTTAAGGGTTTGTCGGGTGAATATCCAATCATTGAACCACCTCCGCTACCGTAGCGGTATTTGAGGCGAGGTACACTAAATGAGCGAGGATAATTCCCTGGTTCCGCCGCGTTTATGCCGGTTGCCCCTGTACGCGAAGGTAACATTGACGCTCTTTCTGGCTCTGGTAGGTACGGGCTATCTGGTGGCGGTCCTGAATATCCACATGCAACATCACCTGCGGGATATGACCCCCGGAATGAGTCTGGACGACCTTCGGGCGGCCTATCATGGTCTGGACGTTGCAGTCACCGGTGATCTGGTTTTACCCTCCGAGATGCTTCGCGAAGTGCTGCCCGGCGGCGGTATGCGAAAACATCTGGACAAAGGCGGGCCTAAGGAAATACGGGCCTTGGTGTCCTGGCTGGAAGACGGCGCGAAAGAGGATGATTTTGACCGACCGGCATTGTATGAAACCGACGCCCCTTCCGCTCGACAGGTCATCGCCCGCCGATGCGTCACCTGCCACCGGGCCGATGGCGGCGACAAGGCCGACCTGCCCTATGCGGCGAACGCGACTGCGGACCCCGAATACGCGCTTGTGGCCAAGGCAGCAGCACCGGTTATCAGTCAGGAAAGCCAAACCATGCACATTTCGCCGCCAACGGTGGAACGACTGGTGCTCATTACCCACATGCATATTCTGAGTATTCCCGTTTTTGCCTTGATCGTGACCGGCTTGTTTATGTGTACGGGATGGGGGCCGCAATTCAAACTTGTGCTGGGGCCGTTGCCCATGCTGGCCATCATCCTCGATATGGCCGGTTGGTGGCTTGCCCGGCCGATGGCAGGGTTTATCTATGTTATCGCCGGAGCCGGAGCGTTGTTCGGAGCCAGCCTCGGCGCGCAGATCCTTCTGGTCTTTGCCTCGTTATGGTTCGGCAAGCCCGCCGGCAAGGGTTCTTAAAGAATTACTAACAATCCTGACGCATATTCGCCTGGCTGACGAAAACGAGGTGAGAATTCGTACTTTTCGAGCAATTTCATCTAAAATAATCGGCTATACCAAGTAGTGAATTTTAATATGTTTGTATTTTGTTAGGTTGTCATTATTTCTTTTTTCGAGCATAATATCTAATAATAGCTCTTGGTTCTTGGCTATTTCCGGACGCACGATTTTATCCATATCGCCGGAGGGGAAGACAATTTAGGTTGTCTGTCGTATCTGAACCAACAGGTAGCGGGAGAGCATAACGTGACCGGCACCGTTCAGAGCTATATTCCTTCGGTTTCATCAGGCATTATCCAGGCGGAAAATGGCGAAAAGCTGCGGTTTGAGCTTAGCCCCCCCTCGCTCGACCTTCAAGGCGGGGACATTGTTAAATTCGAGCAATCCGGCAACGGCCAGGCCATGGCCGTCAATGTGGTTCTCCAGCAACGCTGGGCCGACTTGCTCAACGAAAAGCACCGGCAATTGGTGAACGATTTTCACCATATGGTTCTTCGTAATGCTTGATTCTCTATTCGACGCCACACCTTTTTTCTTTTGGGGTCGGCGGCTATACTGATTGCCCATGAAAAGGACTCTATTGCCAAGGATCGGTTTACTCCGCGACAGACTCCGGCGTAGGTGCGCATTGATGGGGTTTGTCATGCTCTCGGCGACGGCCGGCTGCTCGACCGTTGCTCAGGTCGTCGATCCGCTGAATCTCCGGGGGCTTGGTCAACAACCGGTACGGGTGGGCATCACTCGACTCGAATTCCCTCCCCCCCTGTTCGTCCCCAAACACAGCCTGTTTAACGATAACCTGGCCCTCTATCTGAACAAACCGGTCTGCTTCGAATTGTTGAACCCACGACAGATCCGGGTAAAAATGGGTACGGGCCGACTGCAATTCGCCATGCTGACGGCCGGCGATTTCGAGCAGATTGCCCCGGCGGATACCTACGAGATTCTGGCGGTTCCGAAGGATACACAGGGCAGGATTATCCGGCGCGGACTTATTATCGTGGCCCCGAATTCCCGCCTCCAAAGTCTAAGCGAACTGAAAAAACAGCGTTTTCATTTTCTGCCCCCGGAGGATCCGCTCAACGAAGCGGCCCTCGGGGCCTTGCTGGAAGCGGGTGTGGATAAAAAGGATTTGAATCAGGGGCTTCTGGAACTGGGCATGAGCCTGGGCATGCACCACATCAATTCCCTGGAAGTAGCTAAAAGCGTGGTGTTGGAACAAAATGCGGCGGGAGTCATCGACGAGGACGATTACAACAAATGGAAGGAGACCGGGGGCAGTCTTTTATTGTTGAATCCTTCGCGGGACCAGGTGCGCATCATCGCCCACACCGTCACCATACCGGCCGGACCGTTCCTGGCCGCCAAAAATAATCCACCGGAACTAACCGCGAAGGTCAAGGAATTTCTTTTCAAGGTTGTGGGGAAGAATCCTTTGGCTCTCGCCCCTTTGGGTTATTCCGGTTTTGTTGATCCGATCGATTTGAAAGAATACCAACCGTTTTTCGATGTTTATCGCCGACTCCATCCCCCTGAGGTCTTCCCGGAAACCAACGAATCCGATGAGAATTTCGAGGAAGAACCCTTGGAGGCGCCAGCGGTCCAGCCAGCCCATCCAGATCATAAGCAAAACCCCGCTTGAAGCCTGCTCGCGGGGCTGGGCCCGCGAACCGGAATCGTATTTCCAAATCAAGAGAGTCCGACCGCCACCCGATATCACCCCTATAAAGTCAAGCCGAAAAACCCATATTGACCGCCCATGGCGAATATGGGAAAATAAACGGCTCGGTTTACAAAAGGAGTTAGAGATGAAAGCCCCGTGGATTACTTATCGGCCGGAAATAAAGGTCCTCGATTGCACCATTCGTGACGGGGGGTTGTGCAATGACCATATGTTCGAGGACAGCTTCGCCAAGGCCGTCTATCAGACCTGTGTCGCCGCAGGCATCGATTATATGGAGATTGGGTACAAGGCTTCCAAGAAAATCTTCGCGCCGGACAAGTTCGGGGCCTGGAAATTCTGCGACGAAGACGACATTCGTCGAATCGTCGGCGACAATCCCACCGACCTCAAGCTGACGGCCATGGCCGACGCCGAGAAATGCGATTACCACGAGGACATCCTGCCCAAGGAAAAAAGCGTCCTCGATGTCATCCGCGTGGCGACTTACGTACATCAGATCCCCGTGGCCGTGGACATGATTAAGGATGCTTACGACAAGGGCTACGAGGTGACCTGTAACCTGATGGCCGTCTCCATCGTTCAGGAACCGGAACTCGATCAGGCCCTGGAAGTGATCGCCACCACGCCGGCCAGCACGGTGGTGGTGGTCGACAGCTTCGGAGCTTTGTACACCGAGCAGATCGAGATGCTGGTCAAGAATTACAAGAAGGCCATGAAAGGCACGGGCAAGGAGATCGGCGTCCACACCCACAACAACCAGCAATTGGCCTTCGCCAACACCATCGAGGGGATTATCCACGGGTGCAATCGGGTGGATGCCTCCTTGGGCGGCCTGGGCCGCGGGGCGGGGAACTGCCCAATGGAACTGCTGCTAGGCTTCCTGCGCAACCCGAAATTCAACATCCGCCCGGTCTACCAGTTTCTCCAGGACCATCTTCTGGAAATGCAGAAGGATATCGAATGGGGCCCACTGGTCCCCTACAACATCTCCGGGCAGCTCAACCAGCACCCGCGGGCGGCCATGAAATGCCGGGCCGGTGCGGACAAGGACAAATACGTCGAGTTCTACGATCAATGTTTCAACGACTGACCATGGCCGACCATGTCGACCGGTCATATGGAGACGACCACTCGTCCCTATTGTCGGAGGTTTGTGCGCGCCCGGATATCTGGCATAATCTTCCCCCTTTGCTTATGATGCCCTCCATACATTAGGGAGAGACCATTCATGAGCAATCTGACTAATCATACATCGGCCGGCTCATCCGGCACTGGATTAAAAACACCTCAAGCAGAGGGCCCGGTGTATCTGCGTTCCTGGCCGAAAATCGTGCTGCTGATCCCCACGTTTTTCATGTCCCTGATCTGCGGCGTGGCGATGCGGTTCTACAGTTACCCGGAAGGGGACGCCTTCACGATTGTACATCTGTGGGGTCTGATCTTTCTGCTGGTGCTGGCGATCAATCTGGCCGTCTTGCTCTATGACCTGAGCCTGCGCGGGTTCTTGATTGTCGTGCTGCTGATCGTCACCCTGGTCCTGGCCATCTCCCTGCTGAGCACGGGGGGAAGCGTATGGCGGCATATCGGCCGGGCCCTGAGCGTACGGGTGTTCGCCAACTCCGCGTTTTACTTCATGCTCTGCGTGGTCCTCTGGTTCAATTTTGTCATCGCCTGGGTCATCACCCGTTTCAATTACTGGAAGGTCGAGCACAACGAAATCATCATCCACAAGGGGTTCATGCAGGAACAGGAGCGTCATCCGACCGCCCAGGCCCGCTTCAAATTGGTCATCGACGACATCGTCGAGTACGCCAACGTGGGCAGCGAAAAGCTGTTCTAATATTTCGTCTACTACCCAACCAAACACAAATTGCCCAATATCCAGCACTTACACCGCAAGGCGAAAAAGCTGGACGAACTCCTCGGCCGGGTCGCGGTGATCAGCCATGGATAATTTCCAGGAGGCTTGGCTTCTCGATTCTGAGGAATTATCTCATACTGCAAGAACCGATTCAGACTGATGCCGCCCGATTACCACGATATCACAAGTTATTATGCCACAATGAGATGCGGATATTGTCGCATGGTTCGATCAATCTGGATCGAGAAACCTTGCTCATTTTATTAAACGGTTTTATGAAACTACAAAACGAGCGCGAAACGATTTGCCCCGTTTTCGTCTAATATGCTGAGGCGGTTCAATCGCTACGCTGTTTTGACGATTCTCACCCCTGAAGGGTTATGGGGTTTTCCCGGTCAGGAGTTGTTTATGCATGCTTTTGTCAGGGCCAGGAATTTACCGGTCGACGAGTATATTATCCCAATCCACAAACGCTCCGGTTTGCCCAGCGTTTTTTCTTTTCTTGCCATATGCCGCCTCTTTTTCTTATTGGCGATGTTTTTCGGACCGTTTATTTCTATGGCTGCCGAAAAACCGACGATTTGTGCGATCCTTCCTATGCCGGGGGTTGAATCAACCCAGCAGGCGGCGGACCTGCTGGAGGCCAAACTCGCCGGCCAGGAGGGGATCACTCTGGTCAACCGCACGGATTTTGAAAAAGTGGTCACCGAGCAGGTATTGAGCACCGCCTTCGCGGCCGACGGGGTCAAGTCGCGTATCGAACTCGGCAAAATGCTCAAGGCCGATCTGCTGGTCTTTCTGCGCGAGCGGAAGAGTAAGGTTGATTCCATTTCGCCAACGACCGCCAGCAAGCCGTCTGATAATCCCTCCACATCGAACGAAAAGCCGAAACAGGTAATTGAGTTGGCTGTTGCGGATACCCATCGTGGCCTTCGCCTGGTCATGGATATACAGTTTTGGGAACCGGATAAGACCGATGCTACCTTGAAGGCTTTTGCCGAGGCCATCGGCCGTGCCCGTGATCTGGCCGGCCGTGATGACCTTAAAGTCTTCGCGGTTCCGCCGTTCGAGAGCAAGAACATCTCTTTTAAATATCAACAGATGAAATGGGGCTACGCACGTTTGATTGAAGAGCGTCTCATGCTTTTTCCCGGCGTGGTTGTCGTTGAACTATCTGAAGCGAAGGCAATGACATCGGAAGTCAGCCTATCCGCTATAACATTGCAGCGCAGTTTGCCATACTATTTGCTCGGCTCATTCAAGATTTCGGACTCTTCTGAGCAATCTGGTGTTGACTTTATAATTGATTTTAAACGAGGCTCCGACGTACTTAAAACATATACTCGTGAAAATGTTGCCTTATCGAAAGTTGCAGATACTCTACTGCTTCTTGTTCCCAATATCCTTGGCGATATCAATAACGCACCTCCGTCTCATGCTGAAAGCGTTCTCGAATTGGATATCTTGAAAGATCGTGGTGAAATGTTTCGTATTATTGGTGATTATGACGAGGCTTTAGCCCTGCTCCAATCCGCTTATCTGCTGGATCCCACAAACAATAAAATACATTTATCCATGTACCTGACCCTTATTAAGATGAGCGATTCCCCCGGAATTCTTATGGATATGTATGATACCTATGATTACCTTACCATACAATATGCTGATATGGCCCTCGATCATTTGCATATTCTCCTCGCAAATAAATATTTAATAAACGAATTATGTGATTATATGCGTACACGTGTGTTTCAAGTCAGATCTGATTCACTTTTAAATGATCCATATAACATTCTTGCTGATTTTGTACGTGTATCGCAGAGGCATGCATCTATTATTTGCGAGTTTTTTCAAGATACGCAATATGTATCAACACTTAATAACAATCAGATATATATATTATCTAACTACGCATTATTATGTTTAAAACAATCTTTTCAATATGCACAAGATGATGCTCTAAATATAATGTGTTATATGCTTAATTTACTTAATAATGCAAATGTAGATATATTGACGATGTGTCATGCTATAGCGTCGTTTACGATATATGATGACACAAACTTACTGTATAAACCGTCTATTGAGCGATTGCGTCAATATGAATCTGGTCAACTACATACAATTGGAATATTAATGCAATTTCTATATGATATTACTGATATAAATACCTATAACATGGCTGTCAGCAAGCTGTCAGAATTAAGTATAAAATACAATTACAACGAAGACATGAAAACTCATTTGAAATATTGGGCTCAGGTTCGATTAAATTTAGCAGAACGTAATAAAGGATTATATGATGCCAAACCGTCCGTAATGGTTCCATTGCTTACCCGTGTTGTCGATAAAATGACCTTCATTGATAATCAAGGTAATGCTGTTGCTCGGCCAACCATCTTTTATGATTGGTTAAATTGTGGCTCTGAAACGGAAATTGTCGCTACTGATGCTGGCTTATTTCTCGTTGATGACAATGATATTATAAAATTAATAGACAGATGGGCGCCATATCGTATGTATTGGGATGGGGAGTATGTGTGGACAATTAACGAGAAATCTATTATATATGTTATAAAACCAAGGCCGTTACGTGTAATTGCTTGCTTTGATGACAATGATATGATTGAGGACAATCATACAAATCACGGATTATTGACCGTGATATCACCAGGTAGAGCATGCTGTGTAAGATCGATATGGCAAAATAGTAAAGATAAAGGATCTGTATTGCGTTCATGGATTACAATGCTTGAGATTCAAGATGAGCCAAATACGGATGTTGTTAAAAATAGTAATGTTATATTCCAAACCATGAGGCAAGGTAAAGATGAAGGAGATATTATAGCATCATTTATACCGGTATGGTTAACAACTATATCAGATACAGATTTAGAAAATCACTCAATGGTTATAGTGGGAAGAATGAATGAAAATAAGCCATTGATTGTTGATAATAGGAACAATGTGAGATTTGGCATATCACAGTGGAAATATGGATCAAATATAATCGAAGTAAATAAGTGTGTATATATAACAACTGGTTGCATAAATAACTATAAAGAATATTTTGAGGTCTCAAAATTAAATAGTATTGATGATATACCAGAAAATATATTATGTTATGAAAGAAAGGCTAAAGATAATGTATTTTGTGGGGTATATCACAGATCATTACTGGTGCATGACAATAAACTACATATGCTTGCAAATTGGTCCTGTTGCGGTATAGATTGTCAGGTTAGATGCGTGCCAGCCTGGAGTACAATTGATTTGATTACTGGAGAGGCAAAACTGCTGGTTGATGTATTCCCATATAAAATACGTTATCTTCCATCGGTAAAACTCTGTAAATCAAATCATTATGGCTTAATATTATTATACGATAATGAAGCATACCGGGTTGAGCTACCGCCGGATAATACATGGCCAAATCTGGACGCAAAGGTGAATAAAGAGATATTTAAGTGCAAACAAGAAGTTGGATGTTATGATCGTAATAATAATTACTCACAGGCATATATCACAAAACGACCGTCTTAACGCAGCATTGGCAAATTATGTGTCTCGTAATGAAACAAATTGTGGAATCAGCGTCAAACATATATAAGTGAGTTGTCTCTATGGACGACATGATGACCGTACAATTGAGTAATCATCTCCCCCGCATGTATCGGATAGCATTGCGGGTGGCGGGCTGCCCGGATCGACAGCAGGCGACCCCTTACCAGCATTCCTTTTCCATCCATAATCCATCAACCAAGGAGTATCTTTTTTTATGCCAGTTACGTCGGTTTTGTAAATATCATAAGACGTTCACTTCCTTCCTGGCTTGGCGTCCGTTCGCCAGGTTATTCATCCTTCTGTTTTCACAAATGTTAGCTCGTTCATCGGAAGCGGCGACGGTCTGCGCGGTCCTGCCGACGCCTGGAGTGGAGTCAACCCAGCAGGCGGCCGACCTGCTGGAGGCTCATCTGGCCGGCCAGGAGGGGATCACCCTGGTCAACCGCACGGATTTTGAAAAGTTGGTCACTGAGCAGGTATTGAGCACCGCCTTCGCGGCCGACGGGGTCAAGTCGCGTATCGAAC
>CAYNYK010000061.1:11421-29723 GCA_964401335.1 uncultured Planctomycetales bacterium | reverse complement strand
TGTGAACGAATCAAGGCACAATTGGCGTTACCCTAACTTTGCAAAAGTCCAGTCAGTAATTTCGCAAGGCTCGGAGAACTGACGAATATCTCTGAAAAAAGCCCTTACGGTTGGAGGACCATCCTCCACCTCGTCATGCACCAACGGAGAGATGATCAGATGAAAGCGTCCACCGCGCACCTGCTCGAAAAACACCCGGCTGGGTTCGGCGTATTCCTCATCAAAAACCCCACCATATACCGACGTATCCGCATAAACTCGAATGGGCTCAGCAATCAAGGTAACCCACCTCCCTAAAGACAATGACGACCCTTCTTCAGTCTATTTTACACCATTAGACCTTTTTATCACACCTCATTTGCGAGCAAAAACCGGCCTAAGTCACCACCGGCAAAAGTCATAACCTGGGCTGGCCAGCCGGTAAAACTCTACTGTTGATAACGCCAAAACGATTTTCGTACACCAATATCCGTCAAAATGATTATGGACTATTCCCGAACTCCACCTTTTGCATCCACTTGCCAACCTTCGTCGATGGAGTTAATCTGTCGTGCATCATGAACGAGCAAAATAAAACATCAGCCGCCGTATCATCCGCGCAAACCCGGTCCATCTGGGACAACGATCTGCCGGCCGGCGATTCGCCGCCGCTGCCCCGCTGGCCGCTGATCGTCGCCATTGTCGCCTATGTCCTCTGGATGATGTTTCTGATCGCCATGATGATCGTCCGCCTAAGGTACACCGGCTGATAGCACCGAAACCACCGATCCACCCATGAACGTAACCGCCCCAGTCGCGCTTCCACCGGATGTTTTCGACCGCAATCTCGTCGCTCTTCGTCGGAGCGACCCTGCCTTGGCCGACTGCCTGGCCCGCCTGCGAGAGGAAACTTTCAACGCCGACCACCCGCCCATTCCGACTGCCACCCGCGACGGGCAAGTCAATTTCCGTTTGCGCCAAGCCGACGGATCTACACAATGGTTTGGGCGCATTTCGATCCCGTCGGTGCGGGCCGAGGCGGTACTCGCGAAATTCGACGCCGGCCAGGGCAATGTGATCCTGCCCGGCATCGGGGAGGGTTCCGAGGTATACCTGCTCAGTCATCGTCTTGGACGCCATCGGGCCATTTTCGTCTGGGAGGAAGACCCGCGAGCGATCATGCTGGCCATGCATCTGCATGACTATGCCCAGGCCCTCGTCGATGAACGAATTGTTTTTCTGACCGGTCCGCTGGCGGAATTGGGCGACGCGCTCGCAAACTGGCTCGAGCGACACCCGGGACACCTATGTCCCAACCGGCTTATGCTTTGGCCTTGGCAGATTCCCATGGACCTCGCCGACGTGCAGGCCACGGTCGAATCCGCCTTTTGCCGAAGCGATCAACACAGGCAGCAGGCCCTGCTAGGCATTCAGGATCATCTGGCATCATTACCCCTCGGAACATCGGCCGACGCCCCCCCCCACATCGCCTTGCTCGCGGCTCGCGCCGATCCGGAAACCTGGTTTCTCCTGGATGCCTTGGCCCAGGGGGCTGCTGATGCGGGCTGGTCCTCGGTCACCATCGATGTTCGCGGGCCGGGCGACGTGCATCCGCTGGCCAGGGCTGAGAAGCTGGCTAAGGAAACCACACGGCTTGCCGACTTGGCGATCCTCGTGGACCTTAATCGCTCTGAAGTCCGTGCTTTCCTTCCGGAAAAAGTACCGACCGTCGCCTGGCTATCTTCCAACTCAACGATCAAGGGCTTGCGGCCGGAACAATTGACCAGTAACGACTTCGTGGCCGTCACCTGCCCACACTTGCGGGACGAGGCGCTGAGATTCGGAATTTGTGAAAGTCGTTTATCCGTCATCCCTCCACCATGCCTGAAAAGTGTGGATACCGCCTATTTCGAGGATACCGCTGAGCGGCCTATCGACGTGGCCATTTTTGCCAACCTGGGCCCGACGGAGGCTGCGGTGTTTGGTTATACGCTGACAACCCCTCGAAATATTTGGAATACCGTTGTCGATTTGCTCAATGCTGAGATCGAGAATTACACCGACCAGAGCGGCCGGATCGAAACCTTATTTGCCCGGGCCGAAGAAAAACTACGTATTCGTATCGAGGACAATGATTTACGCAAATCCATGATTGAGTCCCTTGGAAACTGGGTGGTACCCCGCTTATTATGGAAGCACATCGCGCAATGCCTTGTTAAAAATGATATTACGATGGATATTCATGGATTGGGTTGGCTGGATATCTCCGGAGCCCATATCCATCCGCCAGTCCCACTCGATCAACAGGTGGCGGTATTACGTCAATCCAAATTCATGATCCACGTCGACTTAAATGGAGCCGTTTCAACGACGGCTATGCTTGCGGCTGGCAATGGCTGCGTGCTGCTGGCCAGAGCTCACCCAAAAGATAGCGAATCCGGCGGCCTCTGTTCATTGCTAAAAAACGATGAAGAAATGGTACGTTTTCATCATATTAGCGAGCTTATACATACTATTCGGCGTTTGTTACGAAATGACTCCAAACGGCAAAAAATCGCCGCCAACGCAGTAAATCGCTGCCAGAAAGAACACACGCCGGGCGCCCGGCTGAAACAGGTTAAAATTGCCGCAAGTTCATTTTTCCGGATTTCTACCCCTTGATCTAAGTTATGGGACCATAAGGGTTTGGAATACCTTTCAGGTCCGGTAAAGTTTTGCGCATGGACCGACCGATAAAAGCGCCATAATGAGCGTGGTTGTTGGGATAGTAAGCGCGCCAAGCGCTATGAACCGTTCATTTCGTGGAAGGTTGCGACCATCATGAGAACTATCGCCGTCGCCAATCAAAAAGGCGGATGTGGCAAAACCACCGTTAGTATCAACCTTGCCGCCTGTCTGGCGCGCGAAGGGCGACGAACGCTACTGGTGGATATGGACCCGCAGGGACACTGTGCCCTGGGTCTTGCCGTTCCGGAAGATCAAATCGAGGTCAGCATTTATGATGTGCTTGTTCACCGGAACAACGGTGATCGGGTGGACATCGGCCGCAGTATCTGGCAGATTACCGCTAACTTCGATCTGGCCCCCTCGACGACCAAACTGGCTGAGTTTGAGCCTATGCAACAGTCCTTGCCGGACTGGGAGGAACGTCTGGCCGACGCTCTGTCCACCGTAGCGGGGAAATATGATTTTGCCGTCGTCGACTGCCCACCACATATCGGCACCCTGACCTACAATGCTCTCTACGCTGCCAGCGAGGTAATTATTCCGGTTGATACCGGCTATTTCTCCCTGCAGGGACTGAGCAAGCAACTGGAAACCATCGAGGCCCTGCGAGCCCGCCGGGACAACCCTCTTGATGTGCGCGTGCTGGCCAACCTGTACGACGTGCGGACCAAACTGGGGCGTGAAATCCTGAACGAACTGAAACGCAAGTTCGGGCCGATCATGTGCCATACCTTCATCAATTTCAATACCAAATTGCGTGAAGGAGCCAGTTTCGGGCAACCGATCACCGAATACGATCCCGGCAGCGTAGGTTTTCGTGATTTCGTCCGCCTGGCTCGCGAGTTGATCTCCTCCGGCGGGCCGGACATGGTGCCCACCACTCTGTTACGCCAAGCGGACGAATTGGCCGAGCAGGCCGAACGCCTGTTGGCCACAACCAAGCCCCTTTTTGATCGCAAGAACCTCAAGGAAAGTAACCGTGAGCCGGCCACTCCCGAGGAAATCCAGCAAAAAATCGATGAAATCTATGGTGTGCATGCCACGCGGGACGGCGTGCTGTTCGTGGCTGACGCTCCGGGCGCATCCTCGGTTCATTTGGCCGGCGATTTCAACAACTGGTCACCCGAGGCCACTCCGATGATGCGGGCAAATGAAAAGGCCTTCAAAGCCCTGCTACCTTTGGCTCCGGGGCGATACCGCTACCGCCTGGTGGTAGACGGGCAATGGCGAAATGACCCGCACAATACCTATGTCGAATCCAACCCCTTCGGCGAGCTCAACTCGGTGGTTGAAGTCCAATAATCTCTCTACTGTTCGCTTTCGCTTCGCATGGACCGACGCGGTCGGTCCATCAAAACGGTTATCCGTCCAAGATCCTCGGGCGTCAAAATCTCTTCCAGCATACGCTTGCTTTCCCGCATTCCTGTTCGGCGCGTCAGATGAAATAATACCACGTTTGGACTGCGGACCCGGGCCATTAGCTCGGGCAGGTCGCGAATATGGGTATGCTGGCCTTGGCGGGCCCGGTCGAGGTGGTCCGCATCGATAAAGGTGCATTCGACCAGAAGCACGTCGGCGTTACGCACGAAATCATGATCGAGGTAGTCGCCCAAGGCCGAATCGGCGCAATAGGCTACCCGGGGAATCTCCAGCCGGTTCTCCACGGGGATCCTCTGCTTCTTTAGCTCCACGATTTGCTGGCCGGAAAGATCGGCATATTCGGGTTTGAGCTTCTTACGCACCTCGATCAACGAGAACCCCAGGGTGGGACCGGGATGCCGGACGCGAAACGGCCGAATGACCAACCCCCGATGGATCGTGAAATCCTCACCCTCGTCCACCCCCACGAAACGGAAAGGCGAGATATGCCCCTCAATACGGCCCCAGACGCGCATCAGGTCTTCCAGGGGGGCTACCAACTTGTGATGGACGAGCGCACAGCCGCCCTGGATCCCCTGAAAATTGCGTTGCGAGAAGTAATAGGCGATCCCGGCCGCATGATCCATGTGACCGTGGGACAGGCAGATATGATCGACATGCACCGCCTCGCGCGGGGCGCGACCGATATCGAAGGCCACATTCATGTCGGGCAGGACAATGACCGTTTCTTCGCCGGCCAGGCTGAAACCCCGGAGGCGGACCTCGCCGATCATCTTTTCGTTCAATCTGGAAGCCATTTCGACACTATCGCCCAAACCGATTCCTTTGCCAACCCCTAAAGGCCCAAAATGGAAATTTTTTCCGTTCGCCTCTATGTCGGGGGGCATTTTTCGTTATACTCTATATATGGGTACCCACAACGGAGGGCGCCCATTCTGAAGAATCCAGGTGGAACCCGCAAGCCATGCGTTGTCCCTACTGTGCCGAAGGCAACTCCGACAAAGTCATTGACTCGCGATTGAGCGAGGGCGGTGCGGTCATCCGTCGTCGCCGGGTCTGCCAGGCTTGCAAAAGACGTTTCACCACGAAGGAACGGGTGGAAAACGACGTCAAGCTGATGGTCATTAAAAACGGGGGCGGGCGGGTACCCTACGATCGGAACAAAATCCTGGCCGGCATCCAGCGGGCCTGCTACAAGCGGCCGGTCAACGAGGCGGCCATGCTCAAATTGGTCGAGGAAGTGGAAGACGCCATCTTCAAGGAACATGATCGCGAGATCAGCAGCAAGAAAATCGGCTCGTTGGTCTGCGACCGACTCCGCGATCTGGACCAGATCGCTTACGTCCGCTTCGCCAGTGTCTACCGCTCGTTCCGCGATCTCGGTGAATTGATTGACGAAGCCCGGGATGTCATGGACCGCCAGAAAATCCGCAGCCCCGGTCAGCAAAAGCTTTTCGACTGAAAAGCTTCCGCCCCAAAATCTCAGGAGGATTCATCCAATGGCTATTATCAACCGCCGGGATTTCATGAAACTTGGCGCCGGGGCCGGGCTCGGGGTCTCAGGGCTGGCTCGATCGGTCATGGCCCAGGCCTCGTCCGTCGGCGACGCGGCCCCGACGGGTGATATTCTTCGTTACCGGGCAAGCAACCAGACGGATAAGAGGGGATTGCGCTATGCCTATTTTGCGTTTGCCGCCCCGGACTATACGATTCAGGCGGACGATCATCTGGAATATGACCTGTTTATCCAAGGCACTTCGCCACGGATCGCCGGCGGTATAGATTTTACCTTTACCGACGGAGGCTCCCTGCGCGAGTCGGGAACCAGGGACCAGAACCGCAAGAGCAGCCATCCGGCTACGGAATTGAGTGATTTCGCCCGCGACCGCTGGTATCATCGGCGTATCGACCTCACGCCCTGCGCCGGCCGAACCATCAAGGAGTGCGAGATCGGTATCTCCAGTCAAACGGAAAAACTCGGTGAATACCTTTTATTCTTCGGCAATGCGGTGATTACCAACCGCAACAACATCGCACGGGAGCTATACACACAAGGCGAACCCGAACGTTGCCACCCTACGAAAATCAGCAATTTACAGGAAGTCAGTCTGTGTCGTATTCGCGTCGAGGAGATGGGGCTGGCCGAGTGCCCCACGTCCAGACCGGAAATTCGCGTCAGTAACCAACAAACCCTGACGGACAAGGCCGAGGATTTCGTGGATGCACCCGCCCTGGCCTCGAACGGCGCGGAAGCGGCGTGGGTCATCTGGCTGAGTCGATTGAAGGACGGCCGCGAGCGGATCATGGTCAAAGAGCATCACGGCCAATGGGCGCCAGCCTTGTCAGTCACTGAGGAGGCGGGCTATTTCGAGACGCCACGAATCGATTGCGCCAAGGGTGGTCAGCCCATGATCGTCTGGACCGCCAACGAGGGCGAGCACTGGCGAATCGACAGCACCCTATATGACGGCTGTCACTTTTCACCGGCCGTCACCGCCACACCGGAGGCCGGTCGGGCGACGAACCCCACGCTGCTCGCCCTTCCCGACGGAACGTATTGGCTGGCGTGGGAGCACTATCAAAACGGACATTTCCGTATCGGGCTCAAGCGTTTCGCCGAACAACGCTGGGGCAAGATGATCGAGGTGACCGCAGGGGAGGACAACACATACGAACCCGCCCTGGCGGTTGATCCCAAGGGCGTGGTCTGGATCGCCTACAGCCGGGCCGAGGGCGGGGAGAAGAACATTTATCTGAAATCCTATGACCCACAAGGCAACCGGCTCGGCGAAGCCATTCCCATCAGCCTGGGGGGAACCGAAAGCTATCTCAGCGGCCACCCCTACATCGTTGCCGATGCTCAAGGACGCATCTGGATCGCCTGGGAGCGGATCGCCGCCAAACCCAGCCCGCAATTCTTCGGTAACATGGAATGTCAGGTCGCCTGTTATGACCAGGATCGGTTACAGGCGGTCCAACCTACCGGTCGCGGTTATCGAGGCAAGAATATTCTTATCGGTGATGACCATCACCTGCCGGCCCTGCGATACGATGAAGCCGGCCGGCTATGGCTGTTCAGTCGGAAATCGAATCCGGAGCGCCGTGCCTGGTCGATGACCGCCAGCTTGCTGGAGGGCAAGCATGGATGGACCGCGCCCGTCGAATTAATCGAGCCACAACCACGGGGGCGGTGTGCGCCGACGGCCATCGCCTCGGACGGCGCAGGTTCTCTATGGATCGCCTGGCAGGCGGACAATGTGCTGAGCAACGATATCTGGCCGGCACAAGGGGCCAGCAATGTCCGCAACCTGTTTAGTTGTTTGCATGTCGCCCGGGTCGAATTACCTCCTGCGCAAGAGTCACTTGGTCCGCCGACGTTGATCACCACGTCGCCGGGCGAACGAGCCAAGCGACCGTTCGGTAGGCCTCGGCCCCAACGCAGGGAAATTAAACGCGGTGGAGACACCTACACACTTCTTTTCGGCAACCTGCACGAACATACCAATATCTCGCGTTGCGCGTTACGCGGTGACGGCGAGCTGCACGAGAACATGCGTTTTGGTCTGGACGTGGAGAAATACGATTTCGTGGCCCTGACGGACCACGGCTATGATCTTTACGAAGTCGCCTGGCGCAAGACCCGTCGGGTCGCCCGGTTTTATAATGATGGGCCGCACTTTGTCGCCTTGCCGGCCTATGAATGGACCCTCAGCAGCCCGAAAAAGCCCCCCGGTTCGGGCCATCGCAACGTCATTTTCAGCTCGGACGCGGAAGCGGCGCAATTCATCTGCGAACGGGCCAACAACGTCTACCACTGTCATATGCCGGAAAGCAATTTGCCGGACAAGGTGTGGCAACTACTGCGCGATAAAAAGATCAAGGCCGTCACTATTCCGCACCATACGGTCGACCAGGTCCATCCGATGGATTGGGACTACCATGATCCGGAGTATCAATGCGTGGTGGAGATCTTCCAGGCCCGCCAGTCCTGCGAACATGCGGGGTGCCCGCGCGAGCAGCCACGCAGGACCGAGCTTCCGGGCGGTTATGTGCAGGACGCTCTGGCCCGCGGCTACAAAATGGGCTTCATCGCCAGCGGTGATCACAATCACATGGGGCTCGGACTGGCCGCCCTGTTGGTCAAGGAAGTCTCCCAAGAGGGTGTCATCGAAGCCCTGCGGGCGCGGCGATGCTATGCCACCACCGGCGACAAGATCTTTATCGATTTCCGGATCAACGAAGCCATCATGGGCGAGGAAATCGCCGTCGCTTCCCGGCCGCACATCCAGGCGACGATCGAAGCGGCCGCCCCGCTGACCAGCATCGTACTCTTCCGCGATGGTCGCATCATCCACGAACTCAAGGCGGATCAACTTGGTGGCCGCAAGGACTACACGATCGACCTGACTGACGAGGAATTTGACGGTAGCAAGACGAATTATTATTACGTGCGAGCGCTACAGGACAACAATGAAATCGTCTGGTCCAGTCCGATCTGGGTTTCGCGGGTGTAAAGACCGCATACATCGCGAGGGATAAACAGCATGCAATCCTTTATTCAGCGACACACAGCATTTCTGTTCTTTGCATGGGCGGTTTTTCTGACCGGATCCGTCGCGATGGAGGCCTCGCCGGTTGAACGACCCAATATTCTATGGATCAGCACCGAGGACATCTGCCCGGATCTGGGCTGCTACGGCGATCCACAGGCCCGCACACCGAATCTTGATCGACTGGCGGCCGAGGGCGTGCGTTTCAGCCGTTGCTTTTCCATATCAGGGGTTTGCGCTCCGAGCCGATCGGCCATTATCACCGGTATGTACCCGACCTCGATCGGCACCCATCACATGCGATCCCAGGGCGTGCCTCCGGCTTACGTGAAATGTTTCCCGGAATACCTGCGGGCGGCCGGCTATTACTGCACCAACAATTCCAAAACAGACTACAACTTCGACGCACCGCTGACCGCCTGGGACGAATGCAGCGCCACCGCCCATTGGCGCAACCGTCCGAAAGGGCGTCCGTTTTTCCATGTCATCAACTTCATGACCACCCACGAAAGCAAGGTCCGTTGTGACGACGAGCAATTCGCCCGCCTCACTGAAAAGCTCCAACCCAAGGACCGGCATGACCCGGCCGCCGCTCAGTTGCCCCCTTACTATCCCGACACGCCGGTTACCCGCCGCGACTGGGTCCGCTATTATGACCTGATTACCGCCATGGACCTCCAAGCCGCCGAAATTCTTCGCCAACTCGAAGAGGACGGGCTGGCCAACGATACCATCGTCTTTTTCTTTGGTGATAACGGTCGCGGCTTGCCCCGGGCCAAACGCTGGCTTTACGACAGCGGCGTGCATGTTCCGCTGATCATCCGCTGGCCTGGCCGCTTCCAGCCCAAGACGGTCAATGATGAGCTGGTCAGCTTCGTCGATTTTGCCCCTACCGTTCTCTCCATGGCCGGCGTCAAGGTGCCCGCGTATATGCAGGGGCAACCCTTTGCGGGCGAGCAAAAAGCCCCCGCCAGACAATACA
The DNA here is from genome assembly GCA_964401335.1 of uncultured Planctomycetales bacterium. Taxonomy (GTDB): domain Bacteria; phylum Planctomycetota; class Phycisphaerae; order UBA1845; family PWPN01; genus JAAYCU01. The sequence continues at coordinate 20,105 of CAYNYK010000061.1, read as the reverse complement.
TTTACGGGGCCCGCGACCGGATGGACGAAACTTATGACATCATTCGTTGCGTGCGGGACAAGCATTATAAATACATCCGCAACTTCGAGCCGCAAAAACCCTACGCTCAATACATCCACTATATGGAGCAGATGCCCACCATGCGGGAAATGCGCCGGCTCCACGCCGGCGGCGAACTGACCGGGCCGCAAACGCTCTTTTTCGCTCCGACCAAGCCGGAGGAAGAGCTCTACGACACGGCCGCCGACCCGCATGAGATCAACAATCTGGCAGCCCGTCCGGAATATCAGGACGTGTGTAAGCGGATGCTTGCGGCCTTGATGGAATGGATGAATTATACGCAAGACCTTGGCCTGATCCCCGAGGCGGAATTGAAGGAACGGATGCGCCCCGGCGGGCAATGGTCGGTGACGGCCGCACCGAAGATCGCACCCGACGGCGGGGAATTTCGGGAAGCAATCAAAGTCGAAATCGCCTGTCCTACGGAAGGCGCTTCCATCGCCTACACGACCGAAGCCGGCGAGGACGCACACTGGCAACTCTATAGTGAACCGCTGCGGGTTAGCGAATCGGTTACTCTGCGAGTCCGGGCCTGCCGACTGGGTTACAAGGACAGTACGGAAACAACGGCCACTTTTCGAATCGGATCGAAGAGCAAATAAAGGCGGAGTATTACCCGGCGGGTTTGTGAATCACCCTGAAACCCCCTATCATTTCGCCCGATTCAGTAGAAATCTAGAGTGCATCCTGAAACCCTGTTATGTCGGCCCTGGCAGGCCAACGAGCACGGGCGAGACGCCCGTGCTACACTAGTTTCAGGATTCATTCTTTTTCTCTTGAGTGCGAGGCTTATCGCCATGCTCAGTTTGTTGGACGGCCTGGTTATCATCTTTTATTTCGCGGCCACCTTGCTGCTCGGGGTGTGGGCGACACGGCGGGCGGCCAAGCAGTCCTCGCGGGGGTTCTTCGTCGCGGAAAAGTCCCTGCCCTGGCCGATGATCGGGCTGACCATGGTGGCCGCCAGCATCAGCGCCGAACAGATGCTCGGCGAGGTGGGGTACAGCAGCAGCGCGGGGTTGGTCGTTTCCAACTGGGACCTCAGTGTTTTCCCCGCGTTGGTCTTGATGGTTTTTGTCTTTTTGCCGCTCTATCTACGCAGCGGGATCACCACCATCCCCGAATACCTCGAAAAACGTTACAACAGAACAACCCGCCTGCTCTTCGCCGTTTATACGGTGTTCAATAACGCCTGCGTGGCACTGGTGATGGTTCTGGCTCTCGGAGCGACCGCCTTGAAATACTTCGTGGGCCTGGATATCCGCTGGGGGGCATTGCTCTTGATTGTCATGACCGGGGTGTACACCATTTACGGTGGGATGCTCGCGGTGGCTTGGACGCAAACCCTGCAATGCGCGCTGCTATTGGCCGGCGGGCTATTGCTCTTCGCGGTCGGGATGAGCCACGTTCCCAACGGCTGGTCAGGCTTATTCGTGCGGATGTACGCGGATGGCCGGGGGCATTTGATCCGCCCCTTCGACGATCCGTTTGTCCCCTGGCCGGGCTTGATTCTGCTCATGCTCAGCACCAATGTCTGGTATTGCTGTACCAACCAGTTTTACGTGCAATCCTGCCTCGGGGCCAAGAGCGAACGCCACGGGCGGATGGGCGTATTGTTCACCGCTTTTCTGTGGCCGGTCCTGACCCTGTGTTTTGCATTCCCCGGTTACATCGCCCACGATCTGCTGTCGGCGAACCTGATCGCGCCGTTGCCTCCGGGCCCTGACGGGCAACCCAACACCGATGCCACTTATCCCCACCTGGTCGGACAATTGCTCGGCAACGGCCTGCGCGGTTTCATGGTGGCGGCCGTCCTCGGGGCGATCATGTCCAGCGTGGCCGCCATCGTCAACGCCACCGGTAGCGTCTTTACCAACGATCTGTATCACCGCCTGATCAAACCGGATGCCGACGAGAAACGCCTGGTGCGGGTCGCTCGCATCACCGGGTTCCTCACCCTGTTGATCGCCTTTCCGCTGACCTTACTGGCTACCCGTTACAAACATATTTTCACCTACTCGCAGAACGCCTGGTGCATCCTGGCCATCCCGATCATGCTGGTCTTCACCTATGGCGCGTTATGGAAACGAGCCAGTGCGAAAGCGGCGGTTGCTACCTTCATATTCGTTGCGCCCTTTGTATCCTTTCCTTTTCTGTTCGGCAATCGACGAGATAATTATCTCGCCTTACCCATTTTCAGTGAGCGTATCCACATTTTCAATTTCGCCTTTGGGTTATGGCTGGCGGCAGCGATTTTCATGTTCATTGTCAGCCTGCTGACCCGTCGGCCGGACCCGGAAAGAATCGCTCCCTTGGTATGGGGCCGCCATATGCTGCATATAACCGACGATCCTCGCCAATTAAGAAACGGGTCTCGCCGCCTGATCGCCTGGACCGTCCTGGCCGGGATCGCGTATCTGGTCATCTATATCAAGTACCGATAGTTCGCTTTTTGCGATTTGTCCAGACCACCAGAGGCGGTTATCATTCTTTCTCGTTTTTCGGAATGGTCGGTGACGCGAGGGTGTATTTGACGAGACTTATCCATGAAATCCGAAAAAGAAAAATTAGCCATCGACGGCGGTCAACCCGCCAAAACGACTCCCAACATCCCCATGTACCCCGGCGGATACGAAATCGGCGAGGAAGAAAAACGCGAGGTCTGCGATACCCTCGATAAAAAGTACATCTTTCGCTACTACATGCCCAAGGGCTTGACCTCCAAAACCAGTGCGTTCGAAAAATGCATCGCGGACATGATCGGCTGCCGCTACGCCCTGGCCACCAATTCCTGTACCTCGGCCTTGATCAGCAGTTTGACCGCTTGCGGCGTGGGGCCGGGACACGAAGTCATTGTCCCCGCGTTCACCTACTGGTCGTCGGCGTCGGCGGTCCTATGCTGCCGGGCCGTGCCTATCGTTGCGGAAATCGACGAATCGTGTACCCTTGATCCTGAAGATTTTGAACGCAAGATCACCCCACGAACCAAGGCCGTCATCCCCGTACACATGCGCGGCTCGCCCTGCAACATGGACCGGATCATGGCCATCGCCCGGCGGCACAAGCTGGCGGTCATCGAGGATAACGCCCAGGCCTGCGGCGGAACCTATAAAGGCAAGTATCTCGGCTCCTTCGGCGACTGCGGGTGCTTCAGCTTTCAGTATTACAAGATCATCACCACCGGCGAGGGCGGCATGGTCACCACCAACGATGAAGCCCTCTACGTAAAAGCGCAGATGGTCCACGACTCGGCCGTCTGCTGGCGGCCGGACCGCTTCGCCCCCGCCCGCTTCCCCGGCGAGTTGTTCTGGGGCTATGACTTTCGCATGAGCGAGCTGGAAGGCGCCCTTGGGCTGGTCCAGTTCCGGCGTTTACCCGGCCTGCTGGAGCGTATGCGCAGCCGCAAGGCCCGCATCGTCGCCGGATTGGAGGATTTGGTCGCCAAGGGCATCACCCCTCGCCGCCAGAATGACCCGGAGGGCGACACGGGCATTTGCATCATGTTCATGCTGCCGACGGTCGAGCTGAGCGAGAAATTCGTAAGGGCCCTGGCTGCCGAGGGCGTCGATGTGATGCACCCGTATCATGAGGACATCCCCGATTGGCACGTGGCCCATCACTGGCGACACATGATCGATCTGGTTACACCCACGCCGGACGGCTATCCATACCGCGACCCGGCCCGGGCGGGGCAACCGCCGAGTTATCACGACCTGTGCCCCAAAAGCGCGGACATCCTGTCCCGCATGGTGCATATAAACGTACCTCCCCAGATGACCGACGCCGACTGCGACATGATCGCCGCGGCCGTCCGCAAGGTGGCCCATGCGTATCTGTAAGACTTCCAAGGAGCCGATGCATGATTACCGTTGATGTCTGCATGGAAACCGTTTTCGCGGAGTTGCCCTTTCTCGATCGGCCCGCTCGTATCGCCGAGGCCGGGTTTACAAGCGTGGAACTCTGGTTCCCGGAAATACACATCAAAGATCGTAAATGGGAAAAGCTGCGCTCCGCCTGCGATTCCGCCGGCCTGAAAATCAATAACATCGTGGCCAACGCACCGGACGGCTCCATCGGCGGCTCGCTGACCAACCTGGCGGACCGCCCGCAATACCTTGAACGCGTCGAGGCTTCGCTTCAGGTCTGCGCCGATCTCGGCGTCAACATGATGATTACCTGTACCGGCAACCTGCAGCGCCGGCCCGGCCCACCCGTGCAGCGGCAAAACATCATCGACGGTCTCAAGGCCGCCGGCGACCTGGCTGCCAAGACCGACGTCACCCTCGTCCTCGAACCACTGAATTCGCTCGTCGATCACGACGGGTACTTTCTCGATTCGCCCGACGAAGGGGCGGCCATCATTCGCGAGGTCGATCATCCGAACGTCGCCCTGCTCTTTGATATTTATCATATGCAGATCATGCGCGGCCACATCATCGAAACCATCCGGGCCAACCTCGATATCATCCGGCATTTTCACGCAGCCGGCGTACCGGGGCGACACGAGTTGGACACCGGCGAATTGGACTACCCGCGCATCCTGCAAGCCATCGCGGACATGGGTTACAGCGGCTGTTTCGGACTGGAATACATACCGGCCGAGGATTCGGCCGCCTCGTTGAAACGAATGCGCAAGCTTTTGCCCGATCGCCAATGATACAGGAGTGAAGTCATGCCCCTCCCCCGTTTGCGCTGCAATGATTACAAAGTCCTCAACGACGAACAGATGCACCGGATTCATCTGGGTGTCCTCGAGATCATGCAGGAAGTCGGCGTTTTCGTCGATCATGAGCCGGCCTTGAAAATCTACGCCGACTGCGGCTGTGTGGTGGATTTTGATAAACGCCGCGTCCGCGTACCCGAGCACGTGTTGAAAAAGGCTTTGTCCACCGCCCCGCAACGGTTCACCCTTCACGGCCTGCGTCCGGAGTTTGACGTGCATGTGGATACGACCTCGATCTACACCATTGGCGGCTCCAGCGCTCTCAACGTCATCGACCTCGACGGCCAGCGCCGCCCGGCCACCATGCGCGATCTTGAGGACTTGACCCGCCTGCAGGACGCCCTGCCCAACCTGCACATCATGCACGGTATCGTCAACCCGCAGGATATCCCGCAAGCCGGTTTCGATCGTCGGTTGTTTCCCGCGGTAATGAAAAACACCGCCCGCAACTATTATTCCCAAGGCACCGGCGGGGACAGCATCCCCGACCAGATCGAACAGGCGGCCGTCCTGCTTGGTTCCACTGAAGCGGTCAAACGCCGGCCGCCGTTTACCATCGTGCTCTGCATGATCAGCCCATTGACCCACGACCGGCTGCGCTGCGAGGAATTGATCGCTTGCGCCGAGAACAACATCCCGATCTACGTCGAGGTCGACGCCCAGCCCGGCGGCACCGCGCCGATCACCCTGGCCGGCACGCTCGTGGAGGAATGTGCCAATGTCCTGACCGGCATCACCCTGGCCCAACTGATCCGGCCGGGTTTGCCGTGCATCTTCGCGATCGCCTCGGGCGTGTTGGATATGAAAAGTACGCTTTACTCCGGGGCCGATCCCCGGACCACGCTTCTGCACGTAGCCACCGCCCAGATGGCCCGTTATTACAAACTGCCCTTCCAAGGCGGCACGGGCATCGACGCCCTGTATTCCGACGTGCAGGCCGGCTACGAGCGAGGCATGCAGGTCCTGGCCAACGCCCTGGCCGGCACCAATTTCATCCACCTGTCCATCGGCATGATCGAGCAGATGATGACCGCCGGCTACGAGCAATGCGTGATCGACAACGAGATTCTCGACGCCGCCTTCGTCATGGCCCGGGGGATCGAGGTTAACGATGAGACCCTGGCCATCGACGCCCTCAAGGAGGTCGGCCCCGGCGGGAACTTCCTCAGCCATGACCATACGGTCAAGCATTTCCGCCGACTGAGCTGGTTCCCGAAGCTGACCGTCCGCGACCGCTACGACACCTGGAAAGCTTCCGGCGGCAAGGACATGCGTCAACGGGCCAACGAAACCGCCCGCAAGATTTTGAAGGAACATCACCCGGCCTACATCGATGATAAAACCAAGGCCGAACTGGACAAACTGGCCCTTGTCCAGCAGCAGCGGGTGATGAGACAAGCGTGATCAGCAAAAAATGCTTGAGGGTTATTTCACCGGCTCAAGTCGCAGGTAATCCACCAGAAATTCGTAGGTTTCGTTGGGATTACTCTGCTGTTCCGCGACAATCCAACTGAATGTGTTCTCGCCTTGGGTTAGTTTGAAGGTGCCGAGTTCGACCTCCTCCATCGGCTCCTTGCCTTTGCTTGGCTTGTAGGAATCGACTCGAGGGCCGGCCTTTTCGCCGTTGAGCAGGAATTGCAGCGCGCCGGTGTCGTCGTCCTTGAACATACCGACAAACGCCCGACAGGTACCGCCCTCCACCAGGGTAAAGTCCAGATCCAGGCGATCCCCCCGCTTGAGGCTGCCTTGCCATTCCCGCACGGCCCCCTGACTGGCGTGATCCATTTCGCGTGGGTCGGCCAGTCCCGTGCGCGAGCGAACGGTCATCTCCTCGACTTCGATGATGCCGGCCGGATACCAGGTCCGGTAGGCCGGCAGCAAAGCCATCCAGGTATCCTCCCGTTTGATCGGCTTGTACTCGTCCGTACCGCCCGGCCGGGCGTACCAGAAGGTGGTCACGGCCATGTCCACTGGCAGCGGATTATGCGACCACAACTCCATGTCAAAGCGGAAATCCGTGGTAAATGGGATGCGATCGAGAATATGAAACCGATTCACGCTGGTCTGCCCGTAGTTCTTGGGGCCGTCGCAGCGCGGCTGGTTGTGGTACGCATGGCCGAACAAATCCGAGCAACACCAGGCATAGCCATAATAATCCTCGGTGCCGGTGCCAAAATGACTGGGGAAGGTCTCGCTGTCCACGTAGATTTTCTCGTCACCCTCACCCCACCAGATTTTTGTTCGATTGGCGATGTTCATGGCCACCCCGGCGAAAATGCCCTTCCCCTTGGCCGTCAGATAATTCCAATCGCGCTGCGGTCGCACCGAGGCGTCGATTTCGATTCGCCAGCCGGCGTGGAAATACATGGACCGCTCCGTCCAGGTGTACGGCACGGTCGCCACTGTTCCGCTGAACCGCGCGGACCGCAGCCCCAGGTTGGTCACTTCGATTTTCGCCGTGTCCCGAAACGGCATATACCAGTGGCTCCAGAGCTCTTTGTTGAGGGTCATACCCAGCGGTAGTGATTCGTAGGGATTCACGTCCGGGGCCGAGCCGAAAAAGTCGCCCAGCGGCGCTTCCACTGTTTTCTGTCCATCGAAGGTGATTTTCATAATGACCTCGCGCAAGGCCCGCACGCTGAGGTTTTTCGCGTCGATGCGTAATTCACAAATCGCCCCACCGCCGGCTAACTCCGCCAAGGTCTCGGTCCGTCCCTCGACGAGTTTTGTTTCAAAATTGGCACGCTTCCGGTCCGCAGGCGGCCCACCGCCCAGCCGGGGTGAATTGAGGCGATCAGCAAGTTCATTGATTTTCGTGGCCAACGGCGGCAATTGATCCATATTGAACGTGACCACCTTCGTGCCGACCGGGTAGGTGCGATACCCGACATGGTAATAAAAATTGCCATAATCGCTGGTGATCTTGCAGTGTTTGGCATAGGGGATCGGGAAATAGAGGTTCCAACCCAGCCCACGTACACCGGCCAAGGGGGAGGGTAAACCCGCGATCTGCCCCCCAAGCAGATCACCCATCTTGGCTGCCAAGGCTGGTTCCTTCTCGCCATCCAGATAAATCCGCAGCGTACCGCCCGGATTGGCCGACCAGATGCGCACCACCGCGCCCGGCCCGTCCGCATCCATCATCACATATTCCTTACGGTCGTCGCGTTCCTCCACCCGCAGATATTGCCCCGCGTCGGCGTTGGCGAACCAGCCCTCTTCTTTCGGCGAGATGGATTTGCGGTCGTAACTGGAGAACTGTTTGCACGTATAGGCCGGCTCGGGAAATTCGCACAATCCCCTCAGGTTGATCATATCCGGCAAGAGCGATTCAACCGTCACAGGCCCGGTAGCCCCGGCAACTTGGATCGTAAAACATACGATCATGACCAGTAAGATCGGACGTTCCACCTGTGGCATGAGACGGCTCCTTATGTCTTCAAGCGGGTTGATTGGCGGCATTTCTCAATCGACGGTCGAGGCCATCATAGGCAGAGGCTTTTTATAGGGGCAGCCCGTCCTGCTGTCCAGATGAGTACCTCTTACCCTCGATGATCGAGCGGTGGCACCCTTGACATTGCCGACGCGGGCCATTAGGCGTGTGGGTCATGGATCCAGCTTCGAGAATGCGACGGATACGCCGGGGGTCGGCCTGCGTGGTGGCGTTGTTGGCGATTATCCTCTGCGCAGGCTGGCTGATGTTCCAACATATTCCGACATGGTATCAGCCGATCGTTATTTCCGCTCCCGCCGATCTGGATCGCGTGCGCGAGGATCTGTCCGGCACCTATGATCGGCTGGACACGGCCATCCTGCTCGCTAATGGGCCTTTTGAATTCCGACTGCGGGAAGATCAGATCAACGCCTGGCTGGCGGCCCGGGAAAACATCGAACCCGGGACGAA
>CAYNYK010000061.1:0-11411 GCA_964401335.1 uncultured Planctomycetales bacterium | reverse complement strand
CGCGTGGTTGGGGGGCCGGGTAAAAATTTTAACGGGTATTAATTATTGGTTGCCGGCATTTTTTTGGTCCCTTTTATTCATGTCGAGCATGACGGCCTGCGTGTGGCCGCCACTATTCATCGGGAGGAGCTTAAAACCGTGCTCAGCGCAAGGCTGACTTTCCAGACCACGCCCGATTTTCTAAGGGTGCGCTTAAGCGAAGTACGTACCGGCCGGTTGCCCGTACCCGAAAAATGGCTGCGGGGGGCACTGGCCGACCTGAGTCAGCGATTACAATCCGCGGAAAAAAACAAATCCGACCGGAATTCAAACAAAACCACCACTCCTGAATGGAACAAAATTCTTACAGGTATCGATTTGAAGAACACCGTGGTCTCTGATTATATCAACCGCCCTTTCCGCATTGTTGGTCTAGGTTTTGATCCCCCGGAGATCGTCTTCACGCTAGAACCCTTGTCACGCTAACCCACCGCTGAGTACCCAGTAGTCACCCTCTCCCATATTTTCATTAGTGGGTGATTTAATAAGTTCATACTTGCCATGTAAGCTTTGCCCACAAAGAGTCAGTTTGATGCGGTCGGGCTGCTGCTCGATCAGGAGGAATTGGCCTTGATCCAGGCGGGTGACGGATCCGCGACCACCGGAAATTTGATCCTGATAATTGAGGTAGGTCCGCCGATGATCGGCAAGCCTTTGCGCAAGGATGGGCTCGGTTTTTTGGCCACATGCCTTAAATATTGGATTTTTCGTTAATTGCCATGTTGCCAGAGCAGCACCGGCCTCGAACATCAAGTCCCAGTGCCGTCCGGTGTCCTGCACATGTTCCAGTAAAACAAATTGGCCCGTCGATTCCAGCATTCGCCCATAGTATACCGATATTCACTTGATATCCCTCCATTCCATGGGTACGATTACCCGGACATGGAGGAACCTTGCCGGTTATCATGGAGGTTAGGATCATGAACCGCATTTACTTCTTCATAAGACCTACGCTTGTTGGGTCGGCAATTTTTGCGCTAATGCTGGGTGCCCTGGTTGGTTGTGCGCCTAGTATTGAAGAACTGCGTACGATGGGGATCGAGCAATATCGCGGTCGCCAGTTTGTCGAATCGACGGCCACCATGCGTGAGATACTGGAAAGGGACCCCAACGACGCGGAAGCCAATTATTACATGGGTCTGAACTACCGGGCCATGGCGGAACGTAAATTCCGGGACGGCAATGTGGCCGCCGCGGCTCGCGAACTGGACACGAGTACCATGTACTTTACCCAGGCGATCAAGAGCTGGCCGAACTATATGTCCGCCATCGCCGCCAAGAATGAGGCCCTCGAAGCCCGCGGCAAATATGAAGCCGCTCTGGCCGTCGCTGAACAGGCCACCAGCAATAACCGCGGGATCGCCGAGCATTTTGTCTACCTTGGCGATGAATACCGCCAGCGTGGGGACTATGATAATGCCTTGCGTCGCTACAAAACCGCCTTGGGTATCGACCCTAAGAACGCCAGGGCTTATGCCGGCATGGGTAAGCTCTACATGCTGGTCGGGGAGCGGTCGCTGGCCATGGACGCTTTCCGCCGGGCTTGCGAGATCGACCCGCGGGCGGCGGACGCCGCTTCCGCGCTGGACCAGCTCACGAGCGAATCCGGGACATTCACGGCGAGCCACGAAGAAGCCGCAAAACCCTAAAAAGCCGGCCAAGTTTCGTGGCCGCGAGCAACTAATAGAACCATCGGGGGGTAAAAGGGGATTCTGCCTCCTGTCTTCCATGGGAACGCAAATCCTTGCGCATCCCCGCATCGAGGGATGGCAATCTTGATACGGCGGGACATTCCCAACTAAACCAAACAACCTGTGCCACTTTTTTCGGATGCTTTTCCGATGCCCCGGGCGGTGGTATTTCCAACCCGTGCGGATAATGTTATCGTATTTTATATACACGGGCATCTCATCCTTCCAGGAGCCGATCATGTCCGAGACGATTCGACAAAACAGGTTGCTGCTGACGGCCGGGGTCTTGATTATGGCTCTGATCGGCGGTTGCAACGATTCACAAAAGGGAACCTCAAGTCAACCGGTTACGGAAAAAGGAGGTTCGGTCATGGCTATCAGTTTGCATAGTACCGCTTTTGGGGACAAGCAGCCGATCCCTCGCAAGTACACCGGCGACGGCGAGGATAAATCGCCGCCGCTGAACTGGACGGGGCTGCCGGATGGCACGCGGGAGCTCGCCCTGATCGTGGACGATCCGGACGCGCCGCGGCCGCAACCCTGGGTGCATTGGCTGTTGTACAAAATCCCCGCCGCCGTGGACCGCTTGCCGGAGGGCGTGACTCCTTCGATGAATGTTTCCACTCCCGCCGGGGCCTTGCAGGGCAAGAACTCGTGGAACAAGATTGGTTACGGCGGGCCGGCCCCGCCGCCCGGCCACGGCGTGTATCGTTACTTCTTCAAGCTGTATGCCCTGGATAAACCGCTTGATCTGAAGGGCGGGGTCGACAAGGACGCCCTCCTGGCCGCCATGCAAGGCCACATCCTCGGCCAGGCCGAATTGATCGGCACGTATCAGCGGTGAGTCTTTGTCGGCGAGTGCATCTGCTGGTGCGAGAATCCCTTCTCGCACCCAGAGGAATGCGAATCCTTTCGCACACCTCCATCTGCGGGATGGGAATCCCGCAAGAAGGGGTATCGAGATAGGAATCTCGATACAGCGGAATTCCGCAAGGAGTGGTATCGAGATCGTAGTCTCTCGATGCCACAGGTCTCACCGTGGTATTCTGCCTCTTGCCTCCTGCCTTCATAATGACGCTTCCGATCGCCGGCGTTATGATATTCCCATGCTTGCATCCTGGTTCCGGCAACATTTTTGGAGTCTGCTTATCGGTGCGGCCTTGACCCTCGCGGCCGTCGCGTTTTGTCTGCTCGGCCTGACCGACGGGATCGAATGGCCCGCTTACGATTTTCATGTCCGCTACTTCAGCAGCCTGCGCGCATCCGATCGGATTCTCCACGTGGATATCGACGATGATGCCCTGAGCCGGGTGGGTAGCTGGCCTTGGCCGCGCGACCTTCAGGCGGAATTGATCCGCACTCTGGGTTAGCTGGGTGCCGAACGCATCGTCATGGACATTGTGTTCAGCGATCCCAAGCCGGCCGAGGTACGTTTGCCCGGCCTGGACCGTTACGCGGATATCGAAGGGCCCATCGAGCAGATCGGCGAGCTGTCGCCGGAGAACCTGGTTTATCCCGACGACGAATTGGCCGCCGCCATTCGCGATGTCGGCAACGTCGATCTGTCGTTTTTTTACCAGCCGAACACCGAACAGTCCGACGTCTCGCCCCTGGGCCGGCGCATCGCGGAATTGTTGCGGGAGGATTTTTCGCTCGACGTTGCGACGCTTGCGGAACGGTTGAGCGAGCAACCGGCGGTCATCGAGGCCATTCTTGCCGGCGTCAAGCGGCGGGTAGTGGATGAACGAGTCGCGGAGATCCTGTCCGTTCATTCCGACTACACGGCCAGGCAGGTTCACGAGGCGTTATTATCTATACCGTTCGACCGCCTCACGCAGGATCGATCCGATCTGCTGGCCGCATATTTTCGACAAATGAGTCTGCGCGAACTGCGGGCCAAATGCCCGCCACTGCCGGCCCGGCTTCGTGGCCGCCTGCCGCAAGTGCGTGCCGTCATTCCGCTCGCGTATAAATTCGCCCGGGGTACCGCCGGTGTTGGTTTTGTGAATTTCACTCCCGACGCTGACGGGCAAACGCGGCATGTGCCTCTGTTGATGGATTGGGACGGCCGATTGATCGAGCAGTTGGGATTGGCCGCCGCCCGCCGGTCGCTGGGTATTCCGCTGGAAGACCTGGCCATTGATTCGGCCGGGAATCTGTGCATCCCCGCCCATGGCGATAGGCCGGCCATGCGGGTACAGCTCGACGAACGCGGCCAGATGCTGATCAACTGGCACGTCCCCGGCCCGCATTGGCAACGGTGCTTCGCTCATTTACCGGTGACCCAACTTTTACGGATCTACGATTGCCGCCGAGGCCTGAAGGAAAACGAAATCCGCCGTCAGCAGGTGATCGGGCGGGCCCTTTGGCTGGCCAAGGGTGACGACGGTTTCGAGTCGTATCGCAGACAAGTGAATACGCTTCTGGAGCAGAAGCGAAAATTGCGTTGGGCCGGTCTGGTTGGCTTGGAACCTGTCTCACCTGGTGTGGCACTCCGCCACGGGGGACAAGCTCCGTCTCGCCGGTGCGAACACAGGCGAGACGCCTGTGCCACATTTTCTTATAAGGATAGGCTCTCAGACGAAAACGCCGAAACGCTGGCCGAAGTGAATCGCCTGGAACAACAGATCACCGCCGAGCAGCAAGAAACATTCGCTTTTATCGAGCAGACCTGGAAAGAGTTGAAGCAGGAGCCTGACCCCACCGATCCGGCGATCGCCGAGGATTACCGCCGGTTCCAGGAAGCCTATGATCTGACCACCCAAAAGCTGGTGGAGCTGGACGACGCCGATCAAAGGCTGGAGGCCGAGCAACAGCGCTGGCTTTCGCAACTTCGGCCGATAGTGACGGGAAAAGTCTGTTTCGTGGGATACACGGCCTCGGGGGTGGCGGACATGGTGGACGCACCGGTTTTCGGACGCATGCCCGGCGTGATGGTCCATTCCCAGGTGTTCAACGCTTTCGTTCAGGGGCAATTTCGTGGTTGGTCACGAACCGGTTTGCGCGTGGCTGTGCTGGTGCTGATGGGTTTATTGATGACCCTGTTGACGATCCGGCAGGGCCCGCGGGCGGGTTTCGTAACCATGCTGTCCGTCGTGATAGGCGGTTTTTTGCTCAATGCGGCTGGCTTGTTTCATCGCGGGGATTATTGGCTGCCTCTGTTGACCGCTTTGGTGCTGGCCTTTCTGATCTGGGCCTTGATTGACCTGGCCCGCTATCTGACTACCGAGCGACAGAAGCGGCGATTCGTCAAGGCGGTGGCCCAGTATGTCTCGCCGGCCATGGCCCGACGAATCGCCGATGAGTCCGTCCAACTCGATTTGTCGCCGGTGGAACGCCGGGTGAGTTGCTTTTTCAGCGATCTGGCCGGCTTTACCGGTATCAGTGAGCAACTCGGACCTGACGGAACCCGCCGATTGCTCAATCCGTACCTGGAGGCCATGTCCGCGGTTCTCCATCAGCACAACGCGTTAATCAACAAGTTCATGGGTGACGGGATCTTCGCCTTTTTCAACCCGCCGATCCTGCCATGCCCGGAACATGAGCAGGCCGCCTGCGTGTCGGCCCTGGACTGCCAATGGGCGTTGCGCGAACTGATTCAACGACAAGCCGGACATCCACTCGCGGATTTCTTTCGCCGACTGTCCATGCGCATCGGTTTGGCCGACGGGCCGGTTTTCGTCGGCGACTACGGCAGCGAGAGCAAGCTGGACTACACCTGCATGGGCGACACGGTGAACCTTGCCGCCCGGCTGGAGTCGGCCAACAAGCAATTTGGCTCGGCCATCATGCTCACCGGCTCGGTCCGCGAAGCGGTAGGGGAGCGGTATATCTATCGCCATCTCGGATTGCTCCAGGTCAAAGGCAAAACCGAGGGGGTAAGCGTCTATGAGTTACTCGGCGAACCCGCGGAGGTGGAGCAGGCCGCCCGCCGTTTTGCCGAGGCGTTCAGCGAAGCCGTCGCCGCCTTTGCCCGCCGCGACTGGCCCCAGGCCCAAAACCATTTCGAGCAGTGTCTCCAGCAGCGTCCGGATGATGCCGGCGTTTCTCGCTACCTCCGCCTTATTACCAAATTTCGCGACAATCCTCCGCCCGATGACTGGAACGGGACCATCGAGTTGACGGAAAAATAATTGCCTGACCACGAAGCGGCCGGTTAAGCTAAGCACATGGCAAAGGGTGAATTGGCTTTAGTGGAATGGCTGCGGGTGCGGTTTCCCGCCGACCCGGCGCGGGTGCCCATTGGCATCGGCGACGACGCCGCCGCGGTGCGGATGGACGGCACGCTGGTGGCGATTACCGCCGACATGCTGCTGGACGGTGTGCATTTCGACACGGAGCGCCACGGCTACGAGTTGATCGGGCGTAAGGCCATCGCCTGTTCGCTGAGCGACTGTGCGGCCATGGCCTGCGCGCCCCGCGCGGCGACGGTCAGCGTCGCCCTGCCCCGGACGATGACTTTCGAGCAGGTGCAGCAGCTATATGAAGGCATGGCCCGGATTGCCGAGGAGTTCGCTTGCCCGCTGGTGGGGGGCGATACAACGAGTTGGGCCGGCCGGCTGGCGATCGACGTGGCCATGCTGGCGGAACCGATGGCCCCGCGTGGTCCGATTCGCCGAGATACGGCCGTGGTCGGCGACACGATCTTCGTCAGTGGGCCGCTGGGCGGCAGCCTGGCCGGCCGGCACCTGACCTTTACGCCGCGTATCGATCTGGCTCGGGCATTGGCCGCCGAACCTGTCCTGCACGCGATGATGGATATTTCCGACGGGCTGAGCTTGGATCTGTATCGTATGTGTCAGGCCTCCGGTTGTGCCGCTGAATTGCACAGGGACCAACTAGACCGCGTCATTAGTGAAAATGTCCGAAACCTGGCCGTGCAGGATGGCCGCTCCCCCTTGGATCATGCCCTGAGCGATGGAGAGGATTTTGAGTTATTGGTGGTCGGCGGAGCGGATTTGGTGAAGTTCGGTCTGTGGCCCGTCGGCGTTATCCGGCCACGTGAGCCGCAGTCGTCTGGCATGGTAATTTCTTATCCGGACGGCCGCCGGGAACCGCTGGCCCCGCGTGGCTATGAGCATTTTACATGAACGAACCCGAGATTGTTTTTGAAATACGTGACCTTTCGGACACCCAGGACTGGGGACGACGGTTGGGCTGCCGATTGACTCCTGGGATGGTCGTGGCCCTGATCGGTCCGTTGGGTTCGGGCAAGACCACCTTGGTAAAAAGCATGGCTGCCGGGGCCGGGGTGGCGGACGCCCGCGTGGTCAACAGTCCCACGTTCGTGTTGGTGAATGAATACGAGGCGAACCGCGCCGGCGAGGCTTTATGTCTTTACCATATCGATGTCTATCGCCTGCGGGGCAGTGACGATCTCGAAGCCCTGGGTTTTGAGGAAATGTGCGAGCGGGGGGCGGTCCTGATCGAGTGGGCCGACCGGGTGCTTGATCTACTCCCGGAAGACCGGTTGTCCATACGCCTTGAGCCGATCGGGGCATACCGTCGCCGGTTCGTCTGTCAGGCGGGAGGTCCACGGGCGGGCGATCTGCTGGCCGGCTTGGCCGCCACTTATCGGCAGGCGGCGGACATGAATGGGGCCGGCCGGTGAACCCGGCCTGCGTCCGACAAGGGAGATGCTCATTTCGTCGCCAGGGCCTGCTCGACGGTGTCATGGATGGAGAAAATCCGCGTCAGCCGGGTGACCCGCAGCAATTCGAGAATGGCCGGCTGCGGATTGACCAGTCGTACTTCGCTGAGGTGGTGCCGACAGTGCAGATGCGCGCCAATGATCGCACTGAGCCCTACGGAAGAAATAAACTGCAGACCGGACAGATCCAGAACCAGTCGCTCGACCCCGTCATCGAGCAGATCGATAAGCTGTTCCTGGAGGTGGTCGGCTACGTCCATATTGGCCGAGCCGGTGAGTTTCACCACGGCGTTTTGTCCCTGGCGATCGACCTCCATTTGCAGCACGCTTGAGAACGAAGGAGATTTGGACATCAGCATTTCTCCTTGACCAGTTGGACCTCATTGCCCTTTTCGTTAAAGGTGACCTCGTCAAGGTAAGCCCGCATGAGCATGATTCCCCGGCCGTTGGGCAAGGGGATGCGTTCGGGTTGGGTCGGGTCGGGAATCCCACGGGGGTCAAACCCCTGGCCCTCGTCCCGGACGCGAACCACGATACGCTGCGGGTTCACGTCGTAGCTGATGGTGATCTTCTTGTTGGGATCTCCTCGGTTGCCGTGCTTGTGGGCATTGACCATGGCCTCTTCCAGGGCCAGCCGAATCGCAAAGGCGCATTCCTTGCTGTAACCCATCTTGGCGGCCAGCCGGACGATGGTTTCCTCGATTCGGCGGGCGGCATGCAGGTCACTGGCAATGGTGATTTCATGAGGTAGTGCTGCCGGCTTAGAGCGCATCTCTGGTATCAAATCAAAACCCGGACGTTATGAACCCACCCCGGTTCGCGTCGCTTTTCGTCGTGAACCGTTGATTGACGGGTTCGATCCCGTTGTCGCCACGCACACCCCCCGGCCGATCAAGCGAAAGCCTTGATCGCATCGTCCCGGTTTTTCTGGATATTGAACAACTTGTTCAGCCGGGTAATCTTGAATACTTCGTATATCTGTGGGCGGATGTTGACCAGTACCAGCCGGCCGTTCCGCTCGCTTAGTTTCTTGTTCAAGGTGATGAGCATGCCCAGAGCGGCGCTGGACAGATGTTCCACCTTGTCAAAGTCCAGCAGGATGCGCCGGCCATCTTCCGTCTCGATCAGCTCGCCCAGACGCTCACCGATTTGATTAATCATCAATTCCTCGATGATCTTGCGATCCTCGAACTTGACGACCTGGATATTTCCCTGGTTGGTGATGTTCAGGTTGACTTGAACCTCAGGCATTCATCTGGCTCCTGTTTCCCAGGTTTGGAAAAGGGTTACGCCAATCCACGCCCTGATTAAAACCCCTGGAGCCGAAAATGTCAACCAGGGAGATTTTCGAAAAAAAGGGGGGGCAAAATTGTTTTTCATGTCCACATCCTGCTAATATTATAAAGTATCCACCGCCATGGAACGTTAACGGGGGTCAGCGAAGGTATGTTCAACTGGAAATGGATCCTGGGCGTCGCCGCGGCGGTCATACTCTTGTCGCCGCAATCGCTGTTGGCGTGGGGATCGGCCACCCATGTGAAGCTGGCCAGTGACTTGCTGGCCCAGCTCGGATTGTTGCCGGCCCTCACCGCCGCCCTCCTTGGTCGCCATGCCCGGGATTATTTATTCGGCAATATCGCGGCGGATGTGGTCATCGCCAAGCGACTCAGCCGTGTCAAGCAGTTCTGCCACCATTGGCAAACCGGTTTTGCCATCTATCGTGACGCCGGCTCGGACCAGGGCCGGGCCTTTGCTCTCGGTTACCTCTCACACCTGGCCGCCGATACCGTGGCCCACAACAAGTTCCTCCCCCGTCAGCTCACCTTGCATCGCACGACGATCTCCTTTGGGCACATGTATTGGGAAATGCGGGCCGATTCGACGATCGGTCCCTATTACTGGAACAAGCTGCACCTGTTACTCGAGGAAATGTTCGAGGAGCACCGACTGAGCCTCTCGGCTTATTTGACCGATACCTTCTTGCCTTTTGCCGTAAACTGGCGGATGTTCTACCGTACCAACCGTTTTGTAAGCAGGCGTTTTTTACGGCGAACCATGGAGCACTGGTACGACCGTTCCCGTTGGCCGCTATCCGATCAATTGATGCGTGAATACCGCGCCGAGTGCCTGCAGCGAATGGTCGACGTGTTGACTCGCCTCGAACGATCCTCGGTTTTGCACGAGGACCCCAACGGCAACGCCGCCCTGGCATACACCCGCGTGCAACGGCGGATGTTGCGCCGGTTGGCCCGCTCAGGATTGATCGCCCCTCACATTCTCTACGAGACGGCTGCCGCCCACGCGCCGGCCATCCCCGCCGTTGTCCGATCCGCCGATAACGGTTCGATGGTCGCGACGGGTTCGGATTGATGAGCCGCCCTTGGTAAATGTTACTTTGCCAAAATCGCCGGGTTTCGATTAAGATGACTGGAAAGTGGCCCTGTTTCAGGGAAGCCGTTTATAGGGTTAAGCCCCGTAGGGTTTCCGCATGGGAAGGCGGCAGTCGGTTATCTGAAACATATACAAGAGAGTGGAGTACCTATGAGCGAATTTGCGGAACTGAAATTCCGGGACAAAGTTTATCAGTTGCCGGTGGTGGTTGGCACGGAGCATGAAATCGCCATTGATATCTCTCAATTACGGGCCAAGTCGGGTCTGATTACCCTTGATGACGGCTATGGCAACACCGGATCTTGCATTAGCGAAATTACCTATATTGATGGCGAGAAGGGCATCCTGCGTTACCGGGGGTATCCGATCGAGGAATTGGCGGAAAACTCCACGTTCGTGGAGACGGCGTACCTGGTGATGCTCGGGGAACTCCCCACTAACAACCAGTTGACCGAATTTCGCGCCAAACTGGCCGAGCACGAGTTTATACATGAGGCCTTGCGGCACCATTTTGACGGTTTTCCCTCCGACGCTCACCCCATGGCCATCCTGTCGGCCATGATCAACGCGATGGGTTGTTTCCAGCCGGCCATGATCGAACCGGAAGATGACGAGCATTTTCTGGATTCGGCGGCCCGGCTGATCAGCAAGGTGCGGACCATCGCGGCGGCGGCTTATAAGAAATCCATCGGCCATCCGATGATTTACCCCCGCGCGGACCTGCCCTACACCTCGAACTTCCTGCACATGATGTTCAGTAAGCCGAACAACCGCTACGAGCCGCCGCCGGAGGTGGTGAAGGCCCTCAACCAATTTCTCATTCTGCACGCCGATCACGAACAGAACTGTTCAACCTCTACGGTACGCATGGTCGGTTCCAGCCAAGCCAATCTGTACGCCTCCATCTCCGCCGGCGTGTGTGCCCTGTGGGGGCATCTGCACGGCGGGGCTAACCAGGCGGTCATCCAGATGCTGCTCAATATTCATGAGTCGGGCATGTCCGTCGATCAGTTCATCGAAAAGGTCAAGAACAAGGACGCCAAGATGCGGCTGATGGGCTTCGGCCATCGGGTGTACAAAAACTATGATCCACGGGCCCGCTATTTGAAGACGGCATGCGATTCCGTGCTGAACAGTCTGGGCGTGAAGAGCCCCTTGTTGGACATTGCCCGCCAACTCGAGGAACGTGCCCTGAATGATCCCTATTTTATTGAGCGCAAACTGTATCCGAACGTCGATTTTTACAGCGGGATCATCCTGCGCGCCATCGGGATTCCGCTTAATATGTTCACGGTTATGTTCGCCATCGGACGTATCCCCGGCTGGATTGCCCATTGGCGCGAGAATCACTTGAATCCCAACGGCCGCATCCATCGGCCGCGACAGATTTACAACGGCAAGACGCAACGCTCCTATGTGCCCATGGACCAGCGGAAGTGATTTAGGATTCCAACCAACCGGATCCGATCGTCAACCCAAGCCCGGGGACGTATTTCCCCGGGCTTTGTCATAACATCCGAGGCAACGATATTTTTGGATACAACATCTATACACCGGCCGCGAGCGGGGACCGATACTACACTAATGCCGTTTTCGGTTCGCGAGTTTCGTGTTGGTAACTCTTTTTAAAATAGGTACTT
>CAYNYK010000060.1:0-30443 GCA_964401335.1 uncultured Planctomycetales bacterium | reverse complement strand
CCATGCGTTTTTCTGAAGAATTTAGCATGTGGTTGAGTCATGGGGATACCCCATTATCACTTTTTTCACCGCTGGCGGGGTCGTCGGTGGAGACTTCGGCCCGAGATGGCATGCAGTGCCGACCTTTGAAGAAAATCGCCCCCGGCGCGCTCGCCAGGGCTCTTGGCCTCCCCGCTCCACGCCGGTTGGGTTAAACTATCGCGGAACCATAATACGCGTAATTCCTTGAGCTTTTTGGAAATGTGAATCAAGGCAACGTGTCATCGTGGAAATCCGTAATGAATCCGTGGCTGACCGTGAGGGATACATGAATCTTTATTCCTCGTTGTTACGTCCCGTTCTATTTAGGCTCGATCCGGAATGGGTGCATGACCGGGCCATCGACGCTTGTCGACTCGCGGGCTCGTTGGTACCGGTCCGCTGGTTGTTGTCGAGGTGCAGCCGATATTCTGACCCACGCTTGGAGAGCGTTGTATGCGGGATTCGATTTCCCAATCCCGTCGGCTTGGCCGCCGGTTTCGACAAAAACGGCCTGGCCGCCAAGGCCCTTGCCGCCATGGGTTTTGGGCATCTGGAAATCGGCTCGATTTCCGCCGACCCCTCGCAAGGCAATCCCAAGCCTCGCCTCTGGCGCTTGCCCGAGGACGGGGCGATCTGCGTGCATTACGGGTTGCCCAATATGGGGGCGGCGGCCGTCGCCCGACGTTTGGAGAAGTTACGACTGCCGGTTCCTTTGGGAATCAATATCGTCAAGACCAATCGGGGTATCGATGCCCCGCCGGATTCGACCGATGCGATTGTCGCCGACTATGTTCGTTCCGTACGCATTCTCAAGGATCGGGGCGATTACCTGACCCTTAACCTGAGTTGTCCGAATACGGAAATGGGTCGCGATTTTTTCGCCGAGCCGGGGAATTTGCGCCTGCTGATGACGGCCTTGAGCGATCTCAATATTTCCCGGCCGGTCTTTTTGAAAATATCGCCTTTATACGGGCCGCAGGGCTTGGAGCGGGTACTGATGGCCGTCGAGGGTATGGATTTTATCAGCGGTTTTATTTTCAACCTGCCGCCCGGCAAGCCCGACGGGCTGGCGACTCCTGATCGCGTGCATCGAGCCATGCGCGGCGCGGTCAGCGGTAAGCCTGTTGCCCGATTGATCGACGATTGCATCCGCACGTTATATCTCATGATGGATCGCCGCCGCTATCGAATCATCGGGGTCGGCGGGATTTTTCGTGCAGAGGATGCCTATCGAAAGATTTGCCTGGGCGCTTCGCTTGTGCAGGTTCTCACGGCCATGATTTACGAGGGGCCGGGGATCATCAAATCCATCAACCGCGGCCTGGTTCACCTTCTGGAACGCGACGGTTTCAAAACCATAGCCGAAGCCGTCGGTACCGCCGCCTGGGCGAGATAGCTTTCAGGATTCAGGATTCAGGGTTCAGTGGTTGGCAAGGGTGTCCTATTCATCGCGCAGCATTGGGTGGGGGCGCGATGATCGATTACGCACATGCACGCCATAATCATGGGAGATCGCGATCCCACCCGGAGTACCGTGATGGATGGCCCCCCGGCCCGAACTCGTCGTTTCCCCACCTCAGCGGCGTCCTCATGAGGCGGCCAGCCGGGCGGCATATGCCGATACCGAGAAGAAACGGGCAGATTCTTATGCCGTTGATGGGGGATAAGAATCTGCCCATGCCACCTGATCTCTTATCACTTTTCCCCTCAGCGCTGCGTTTATGAGGTAGGCCGCCCGGCCGAGCTCGGCCTGTCCTCGCGATAGTGTTGTTAATCATCAATGCTGTATCATTTATGAAAGGTGGGCTGCCCGGTCAAAATCGGTTATATATGGACCTTTACAAAATGCCCTCGGCGGGCATCCCGATTCTCGTTTTTACCGTTGTCAGCAGGGTCAGCGCCCCACGGAGGCGATTGTAGAAGAACTATGCAAAAGGCCAGTTTTCATATGGGTCCGGAATAACAAGCCATTTCATAAGGAGCATGGGTATGAACAAGCGGAATAACAACATCGGTCGGCGGCAATTTTTGGGGCAAAGCGCGGCGGCGGCCGCGGCGTTTTCCATCGTGCAGGCCAAATCCGTGGCGGGCACGACGGCCAACTCGAAAATCGAGATCGGGATCATCGGGTTTGGCGCCCGAGGGGCCTGGATCAGCGAGCATTTCAACGAGCACGGCGGATATAAAATCGTTGCCCTCGCCGACGTGTTCGCGGACAAGCTAAAAGAGGGGCAGGAAAAGGTGGGCGTCGATCCGAAGCGGTGTTACCTCGGCCTTAATGCCTATAAAGAGCTGATCGCCTCCAAGGTGGATGCGGTCATGATCGAGAGCCCGCCGTATTGCCACCCGGAGCAGGCCATGGCCGCCGTCGAGGCGGGTAAGCACGTGTTTCTGGCCAAGCCGGTGGCCACCGACGTGCCCGGCTGTCGGACGATCATGGAAGCGGGTGAGAAGGCCAAGGGCAAAGTAAGCTTTCTGGTCGATTTCCAGACGCGGGCCATGCCGCTGTTCAACGAGGCCGCCAAGCGCGTACATGACGGCCAGATCGGCCAGCCGGTTTGCGGCCAAGTCTATTATGACTGCGGGATATTGCGTACTCGCATCGACCCGAAGAACCCGGCCAAGGAAACGCGCCTGCGCAACTGGCTGTTTGATATTGGTCTGTCGGGCGACATCATCGTGGAACAAAACGTCCACGTTCTGGACGTGGCCAACTGGTTCCTGAAAACCCACCCGGTCAAGGCCTACGGCTCCGGCGGGCAGAAAGCGCGCGTAGGTTACGGCGATGCGTGGGACCATTTCGTGGTCATCTATTGGTATCCCGACGACGTGTTAATCGATTTCTCCTCGACACAATTCATCAAGAGCGAGGGAACGATTCTTACCCGTGTTTATGGCAGCAAGGGAACGGTGGACGCGAATTATCAGGGCCTGGTTACCATTGCCGGCGAGCAACCCTGGCCCGGCGGCGAATCGAAAGATACCTACGCACAGGGCGTGCGTAATAACGTCAAGGCCTTCGCTGAAAGCATCCACAGCGGCAAGTATCTGAACAACGCGGAAACCAGCGCGATCAGCACCCTGACCTGCGTGCTCGGGCGCGTGGCCGCGTACAAGGGCTGCACGGTGACCTGGGACGAAATGATGAAGGCCAACGAGAAACTCGAATCCCGCGTGGAAGAATGCCTGTAAGACAATGAGACGCCGATATCCGGCCGTCGGGGCGGGTTGTTGCCGGATGGTCGATACGGCCGGCGGATGAGCGAGAATTACTCAACCGTGATTTTCCCCGGGAGCCTTGGGACCGGGATGGTTCCGGTGTTCCTGGATAAACCGCGGGTTGACTCTGTCATTCAAAGGAGTGCATACAATGCGAACCGTAGCTGGCATGATTATCATATGTGCGATGATTTCCTGTCAGAGTCCGCCGGAGGCGGAAAAGGCGGCGGTTTCGTCACCCAAAGTTTTTCAAGTCTTTGAGAGACCGGGCGAGGAGGGCGAATCCTGGCGGCACCCGTTGCCGAGGGTGGAGGATTTTCTGGGCAAAGCGCCCATGGAAGAGGGCTTTCGTAACCCCCCGCGGATGTGCAGCATGTTGCCCTTCTGGTCGTGGAACAGCACGCTGGAGCCGGACAAGATTCGCTGGCAGATCGATCAGTTCGTGGACAAGGGACTTTACGGGGCGTTCATGCACGCCCGGGAAGGGTTGGACAACAGCGAAACACCTTACTTCTCCAAAGGTTTCTGGGACGCGGTCAAGGTAAGTGTTGAGCACGGCCGCGCAAAGAATTTTTACGCCTGGATTTATGACGAGGACAAATGGCCGAGCGGGTCGGCCGGCGGGAGAACGGTTGAGCGAAATCCCGAACGGAACGTGGCCAAGAAACTGACCATCCAGGAAAAGCGCGTTGAAGGGCCCGCGCAAATCGAACTGCCCGACAGTCTTTATATCGTGGCCGGCAAGCTGACGGGGAAGGACCCTTTGGATGCGCAGACCTTGGTCAACTTGAGTGGGCAAAAAAAATGGGATTGTCCGGATGGTGCCTGGATGATGATGAGTTATAAGCAGGAAACCTCGCGCGGCGGCACCACGGGCAGCGAATCGCCCATCCGTCCCAATTACCTGAACAAGCAGACCGTTCGCGATTTCATCGATATCACGCACGAGCAGTACGCGAAACTGGTAGGCAAGGAATTTGGCAAGACGGTGCCGGGGATTTTCTTCGATGAAATCAGCAACGAGCGCGAAGGCCTGGTCTGGGAAGATCAGTTTGCCGAGCATTTCCGGCGGATCAAGGGTTATGATCTGATTCCGTGGCTGCCCGCCTTGACCAAAGACATCGGCCCGAAAACGCCCAAGATCCGCTGCGATTATTTCGACGTGTACGCCACGCTTCTGGAGGACGCCTGGTTCAAGCAGCTTACCGAGTGGTGCGATCAACATAACCTGATGCTGACGGGACACACCCTGGAGACGCTGCAGCAGTATTGGCCGGAAGCCGATTACTGGCGGACGATCCGCAATCTGCAGATCCCCATGACCGACCACGAGGATTTCCGCTACGAATATCCGCGAGAAATCAAAATCTGGAAGAATGTGCAGATCGCCAGTATCTGTAATCTCTACGAAAAGCCGCTGGTCGGCGTGGAATGCATGGGCGGGGCCGGCTGGTCGTTCACTTTGGACAGTGCCCGCTACGGATTCAATCTGCTGGCCGCCCACGGCATCAACTTTTTCGTGCCGCACCTGTTCCATTACGAAATGGACCGGCCGGAGAACGTCGCCGACTGGCCGAACAGTTGGTTCTATCAGAATCCGTACTGGAAGTACTTCAAGCCGCTGTCCGAGCATGTCAGCCGCCTGACCTACATGTTGATCGGCACGGAGCGGGTCAAGGACGTGGCGGTTTTGCACCCGATCACTGATTTGTGGGCGGGTAACGACGGAGGTACCATCGAGAAAACCGTGCCCATGCTCACCCTCGAACATATCGCCTACGACATGATGGATCCCGATTCGCTGTTGCGGGCGGAATTGAAAGACGGCTGCCTTGTGGTCGGGCCGATGCGTTACCGTGTGTTGGTTCTTCCGGCGTTGCAATGCGTTCGGCGGCCGGTGGCGGATAAAATCAAAGCGTTTATCGAGGCCGGTGGAGCTTTGATCGTCCACGACCGCTGGCCGAGCGATTCGATGGAGGAAGGGCGGGATGATGCATATATCAAACAGTTGCAGCAGGCCGGCGAGGCCAAGGGCATCAAACCCACACCACTGAGTGAGACGGTCAAGCTCATTCTGGCGGCGGTCGATCGTGATATCGAAGTCAGCGGCGAGCGTCCGGACCAACTGCGTTACCATCATCATCGGCGGAGCGGAAGGGATATATACCTCGTCGCCAACAACGCCTGGGAACCGCTCAACTGGCGGGTCAGCTTCCGGGCCATCGGCACGCCCTCGCTTTGGCAGCCGGAGGACGGTTCGATTACCCCCATTACCGCATTCGTGAACCGGGGCCAGCGCACGGAGATGAATATTGCCCTCGATGCGCGGCAGGCGTATTTCGTGGTCTTCGACCCGGCCAAGCCGACCCGCACGGGCGGCGTGGAATTGGCGGTAACCAATCTGCAACGGCCGCAAGTCGCAAGCTGGGACGAACAGAGTGTATGCGTTCAAGGCTGGCTGCCGCCGGATCAGAAACAGGCCAGTTTCGGTTGTAAGGTCTACGACGGCACGAACGTGCAACCCGTGGTTGAACTCCAACCGATGGAGGCCGGCCCGCAAGCTGTCAACCTCGACGGTGAATGGCAGTTTTTGCCGCTGGGTGACCAACTGGATTACGACTGGCGCATTGACGTGGATCGATCGGAACTTGAGCTTCCGGTCATGCACGTTCGTTGGGAGTTGGGCGAGGACGGTGAGGCCCTCGGCTGGCAGAAGGCGGACTTCAACGCTCGTCGCTGGCGACAGATCAAGGTGTTCGACAAATTCCATCCCAACGAGGGTGCGGCCCGTTACCGTTCGCGCTGGCTGGGGCGGTTCATCGCGTTCTACGAGTATTCCGATCCGCGCTCCTGGCAATTCGTCGAGCACCGCGGGCCCCTGCATTGTCGCACAACTTTCCGACTGCCGCGCGGCGGGGCCAGGGCGAAGGGCTGGTTGGCGGTGATCTGTGAATCACCTTTCACCCTGAAGGTCAATAACCAGGAATACAAGGGGCAGGGCGGCAAGCAGGCGGAACGATTCGAATTGAAAGGGCTTAAACAAGGGATAAACACCATCAACATCGTTGCGGAGAACACGATGAATGTTCTCGCCGATGGCCGTATCACTCTGCCCAACGGGCGTAGCCGCCTTCTTTTCACGGATGCCACCTGGAAGGTGTCGCCCGACGGACAAAAATGGATTCCGGCGTGGGAATACATCGCCCCGCCGGAAAAACCGTATGGTGAGCCGGAATATCCCGAGGCCGCGCCGATGCCCGATGTCGTGTGGTATCGTCAGGCGTTGCCGCCGGGAACGACGGCTATCCATTCGCCGAAGATCGAAGGGCAATGGCAGGCCTGGCTGAATGGTGAGCCATTGAATTTTGCCGACGGTAAGGCCACGATTGCGGGCGACAATCAGGCGGCCGTCCTGGCCATCCGGGTCACGCTGGCCGAAGGGCAACACGGTTTGCTCGAACCGCTACGGGTGTGCTGTACACCGAGCGCCCGGCCGCTGGGTTCGTGGACCGAACAAAACCTTGCCTGGTACAGCGGCAAGGCTATGTATTCCAAAACGTTCCAACTCGAACCGGCATGTAAAAAAGATGATGTTCGCTTGTGCCTCGATTTGGGCAAGGTCTGTTGGTGCGCGGAAATCTGGGTGAACGGCAAGCTGGCCGGCACACGGATCTGGCCGCCCTATCGGCTGGATATCACCGCCTTCGCGAAGGAGGGCGAGAATCGCATTGACATCGTGATCGCCAACCTGCTGGCCAATCGCATGCTCTGGGACATCTTCGACGATGTGAAGGGTAACAAGTGGAACCGCAACTGGCAGGACGGAAACATCCTGCGCGACGCATGGTGCCTGGAATCTGGCCTGGTCGGGCCGGTACGGGTACTGCCCATGCGCAAGGTGAGTTTGACGGCGAAGGCGAAATGAGTACGCATGTGAAACAACCCGATCAAATGCACAAAATACAAGAACGGAAAGCGATGGCCTCTGCTTAGCGAGATATTACGGCATGCTCATTTCGGCAAACATGCACGAGGGTAAACGTGATATACCTGTCCAATTGGAAATCGCGCCGGGACTCATAAGAATCTATGGCCCATCTATCAACCATCCGATATGTTTTGTAGGACAATTGAGACAAACCCGATGCAATCGTTTGGGAAACTGGTGGCGACTTTCTTCAGGTCTTAAAAAGCCCCTGCGCTGCGCGTTCCATCAGATACGACTTGATGATGCGTCAAGAATTCTCATTGATCCCGGTTGGCCGTATGATGAATCCTTGGTATTGAATATCGAGGGAGGAGGCAAGGCCGTACTTGCCGAATGGACAAGAGGAAAACTGAATTATCTTTTCAATAAGGATATCCGCCTCGTTCCTCACGAAACCGGTTTTTCAATTGTGGAATCCGCGGATAATTCCGTCATCACTACGGTTCCTTGGCATGAGGTACGTGCCATCAGAACTTTCAAACGTGATTTGATGTGTTATGATATGATCTGCTTATCCTACCAGTTGACGGATAAATCCTGGATCGAGACATGGGAGACAAATGAAGGATTTTTAACTGTCGCCGAGCAAGCGCGAGCGGTGTTTCCGGACATACCAGAAGATTGGTATAACACAGTCATGATGCCCCCGTTCGCCACTAATGATGCTTTATTATATTGTCGGGATGATGAGAGTGGGGATTGGCAAGAGTAATTGCTAAAAAAGCCCAAGAGATTTTTTCCATCACAAAGGAGCATGAAATGCAAAATTTGTCGTTCAACCTCATGTGCAGCCTATTAGTTACGATGTATTCGATTCATGCTGGTGTTCGGCCAGCGGATGCCGCATCTGCCTCGAAGAATATGTCTCTATCAACCACACTTAATGTCAAGTCTTTCGGCGCTACCGGCGACGGAACGACCAAGGACACCGCCGCCCTGCAGCGGGCGATTGACGCGGCCAGCGCGGCCGGCGGTGGGACGGTTTATTTCCCGGCCGGTAAATTCCTGACCGGCACCCTGGTTTTGAAAAGCCTGGTCACACTGCACCTAGAGGCCGGGGCGACCGTTCTGGGTTCGACCGACCTGGAGGATTACCCGGAACTGACCCCGAAATTCCGTTCCTGGTCGGAGAGTTACGTCAGCCGCAGCATCATCTACGGCGAGGGCCTGCACGATATCGCTATCGTCGGTCGGGGCACCATTGATGGACAGGGCGACAATGAGGTCTGGAAAAAACGCCGCGACGAGGAAGGACGGCCGGCTCCGGGCCAGGTCAAAACCGAGGATAAGGGGGCGCTGAAAAGAAGCGCCGAGGTTCGGCCGCGGAAACGTCCTTACAATATCCGGATCACCTCCTGTCAAAATGTGCTGATCGAGGGGATCACCCTGCGCAACTCGGCCATGTGGATGCAGCACTATATGGACTGCGAGAACGTCGTCGTTCGCGGGATCACCGTGGACAATCGGGTCATTAACAATAACGACGGGATTGATATCGACAGTTGCAAGAACGTGCGGATCAGCAATTGCATTATCTATAGCATCGATGACGCCATCTGCCTCAAGAACACGGGTAATCGCCTCACCGAAAACGTGGTCGTCACCAACTGTATCACCAGCAATCAAACCAATGGCTTCAAGCTGGGCACCGAGGCCTTCGTCGGGTTCAAGAATGTCGCGGTCAGCAACTGCGCGATGTACGACTGCGGAATGGCGGCGGTCAGCCTGTCAATTGTCGACGGGGCAACGATGGACGGTGTAACCGTAAACAACCTGGCCCTGCATAACGTGGATACCCCCGTCTTTATCCGCCTGGGCGATCGCGGCCGTGCGTTCGCGGGCGACCCCAAGCCGCCGATCGGCACCCTGCGCAATATCAACATCAGTAATATCGTGGCCAGCGGAAATGACTCTCACCCCGGTTCCATGGTCGGCGCATCCATTCATGGGCTCCCCGGCCACCCGGTCGAAAACGTATCGCTGAGTAATTTCCGGCTGATCTACCACGGTGGGGGGACTCAGGAGGAGGCCGATCGCGTGCTGCCCGAATTGCCGGGCGATTATCCCGAACACAGTATGTTCGGCCACCTGCCGGCCTACGGTTTCTATTGCCGGCACGTCGTTGGCCTGACCATGGAGAACATCGAGGTCAGCACCCACAAACCGGATATGCGTCCTGCTTTACGTTGCGAGGACGTGCAAAACCTGCGCATCCGTAATTTCCAGGCGATGCCGCCGGACGGAGGCAACCCCGCTATCGTACTGCGGGACGTACGGACCGCCTTGCTGACCGGTTGCGTGGCCTCCACGGACACCAATGTCTGGTTGAACCTGCGGGACAAGGTCAGCGGCATCAGCGTGTTGGCCAACGATCTCAGCGCCGCCCGCAAGGCGTTCGATCTGGCCGGTGGGTTGGATCCGGCGGTGTTATTCGAGCAGGCCAACCGCCTGCCGAAATAAGGAACGGTGGAAGGAAATCATGGCCGACGCTGAACCGAATGCTCGCCAACTCGCGGAAGCGACCTTGAGCGTGCGGAACGATGGCGGGCGGCCGCCGTTTCTCCCGGCGGTCTATGAGCACAAGGCGTTCTTCATCGGACGCACGCCGTCGCGGATCGCCCGTGATGCCGATCTGTTGACCCGGGCCGTCCTGGCCGAGTACGAGCAGCTTGAACCGGACGCTCTGACCATCGGCGTGGACGTGTACAACGTGGAGGCTGAAGCCGCCGGGTGCAAGGTGCTCTATTACGGCGGCGACGACACGAGTATTCCCGGTCTTGATCCGAACGGCCATGCCATAGGGGTGGGCGATGATCTTTCCTCGCGCCCCGCGCCCAATCCCATGAAGGACGGGCGCATGCCCGTTTTTATCGACGCGGCCCGGCACGTGGTGCACGAGCTGGGGGATCGGGTCTGGGTCCGCGGGGCGTTGACCGGGCCATTTTCGCTGGCCGCCGGCCTGGTGGGGCCGGAGCGGCTCTTTATGGCCGCCATCGAAAGCCCTGCTTTCGTTCATGACCTGCTGGCCTACGCCGTACGCATCGCCAAAGAATTCGCCCGTGCCTATATCGAGGTCGGGGCCGGAGTGGTCCTTTTCGATTCCCTGGCTTCCTGTGATCTGCTCTCGCCGGCGATGTATCGGCAGTTCGTCCTGCCGGCAACCCGCTCGCTGATCGCCTCGATTCGCGAAATGGGCGGCGGCGACGTGCCGTTGATCATCGGGGGGAACACCACACCGATCATCGATGATCTGATTGCCAGCGGGGCCAACAATTTGCTCTGCGATTTCAAACCCCCCTGGCCTCTATGGTTACAAAAATGTGCCGCGGTGCGGCGCGCGGTCCGCCGTAACCTGGATCCACAGCTTATGCAGGGTGGTTCCCCCGACGCCATTTACGAGGCCGCCCGCGCGTATATCCACGATGCTCAAAGCTATCCGGGTTTCCTGATGGGTACCGCCGTCGTTCCTTTCGGAACCCCGACGGAAAACCTGTTGGCGGTCCGCCAGGCCTGCCGCGACACGAAGAAGCAGAAATAAAAAAGCTGGACGGAAAAGCTCCATACGAACCCCATCTTGTCAAAAACGGCGTGGCGCCTACCATAGAGGCTGGTCTGGACGAATTCTGATTCATGATCTTATTAAACCGGAAGGTGTTCGATGACGGTAAAAATGCTGACTGTTGCCCTCTTGGCGTATCTGGGTGTCGGGATAATGAGTGTGTCCGCCCTGGCCAACGACGAACGGGACTTTGTGCCCATCTTCCAGAATTCGCTGGATGGCTGGGATGGGGATCCCGCCTTCTGGAAGGCCGGCGATTGCTCGCTGATCGGCGAGACGACCGCGGACGGCAAACAGCTTGAAAACAACCAGTTCCTGATCTGGCGGCAGGGAGAGGTGGATGATTTCGTCCTGCGCTTCAGCTACCGCATCTTCAGCGGCAACAGCGGCTTGCAATACCGCAGTTTCGAGAAGCCCGAGGAATGGGGCCGCTGGGTCATCGGCGGTTATCAGGCGGACTTCGAGGCGGGTGATCGCTACTCCGGAATCCTTTACGGCGAACGCTATCGCGGCATCCTCGCGGACCGCGGGCAGAAGACCGTTATCGGCGCGGACCATAAGCCCCAGGTGGTCGGCTCGGTCGGCGACCCGGCGGAACTTGGGGCCGTTATCAAGAAAAACGATTGGAATGACTACGAAATCATCGTCCGTGGCTATCGGATGATCCACAAAATCAACGGGTACGTGATGATCGATGCCGAGGATCAGGACCAGGAAATGAGGCGGCGTAGCGGATTACTGGCTTTTCAGTTGCACAAGGGCCCGCCGATGAAGGTCCAGATTCGTGATGTTCGCCTCAAACGTCTGCCGTTGGAGGATAAAAAGAAGATCGTTCTCGTCGCCGGTGAGAAAAGCCACGGCTACATGATGCACGAGCACAACGCCGGTTGCCTCATGCTGGCCAAAATGATCAATGAAAACGTGCCCGGCGCTTATGCCGTGGTTTATCAAAACGGCTACCCCAAAGATCCCACCGCGTTCGACAACGCCGACGCCGTCGTGGTGTTTTCCGATGGGGCGACCGGCCATCCATTTCATGGACATCAGGACACACTCGAAAAGCTGATCAACAGAGGGACGGGAATCGCCATGCTGCACTTCGCCGTTGAGGTTTTGAGAGGCCGGCCCGGCGGGTTGCTATCCGATGCGATCGGCGGCTACTTCGAGACGTGGTATTCGGTCAATCCGTTCTGGACCGCGCAGTTCAATGCTTTTCCGGATCACCCGATCGCCCGTGGCCTCAAGCCGTTTGCCCTCGATGATGAATGGTACTACCACATGCGTTTCCAGCCGGAAATGAAGGGAGTGACTCCGATCCTGACGGCCGTCCCGCCGGATGATACCCGCACACGCGAAGAACGCAGCCGCAGCGGTTCGGCAGCAGTCAAGGCCGCCATGGGGCAACCCGAGTATCTGGCCTGGGCCTATGTCCGCCCGGATGGCGGGCGTGGATTCGGATTCACCGGCGGGCACTGGCACTACAACTGGGCCAACGACAACTATCGCAAGGTCGTACTGAACGCGATCACGTGGGTCGCCGGTCTGGAGGTTCCTGAAAACGGCGTACCCTCCAAGACGCCGACCTTTGAGGAACTGCTTGAGAATCAGGATTTCCCGCGTCCCGAAAAATTCGACGAGGCCAAAGTACGCAAGCTGTTGGAGGAGTGGGGCCAGGCTTCCGGCGGCTGATCGGCCGCCATTGGCGAGGATGTTATCGTCGATAGCCTTCGAGTAGAGCGGCGGCTTGGCCGGGTCTTATCCAGATGCGCCCCTCGCTTTTCGCGCTGGTCCCAGGGGCCAAGTCGCCGAAAGCCATGGCGATGTCCGTACAGGGATTACCTTTGTTACTGTGCAGGAAGTAAGCTCGATCCGCCTCAATCCCCACGCATTGGCCGACGGCTGAAAGCTCGCTGACCATTACGGGGACATCGAGCGTATGCGGACTGATGCCCCAGGCCCGGTGGTAAAATACGTTGTCATAAGTCTGACCCCGAAGCAAAAAGGCCTCAAAACCATTGAGAAAGCCGTTTTCGCTGCGGATGTCCTGCAAGGCTCGGATCTCGCCGTCGGAAAGTACAAAAACATGCTGATCGTTCCATTCCTGCCTGTTCATGAACTTCAGGCAGATGGCGGCCGCGGCCTTGTTGATCCGGTGGTTGCTTTCGTTCTTGAGCTTGATGCGGAAATGGACTTGGCCGTGTTTGGCTTCGGCGACGGCCTGCCAGGAGACCGGCCCTTCATAGGGGAAGCGTATACCACAGCATTCGAAGGTCCGGTCCGCCACCAGCGGACAATTCCCCGGACCAATGCTTTGGGCGGGATCGATATCCTGTACGAGTTTGGCACCTTGCCGGCGCCATTGGCCGCCGGTCGGGTAAACCGCGCAGGATCCGTTATTACTCATAACGGCCTCGGGCAACCACAAACGAAGATCACCGACCTCGCCCGGCGTTTCGATGATGATTTCACTGGTACCCTGTTTGGGCAGGAGGCGAAGGGTAAGGGCCTGTTCATGGGGCGTACATCCCAAGCCTTGGAGTAAAAGCAATGCCCAGTACCCGGGAACCAATCGTAGACAATTTTGGATAATGGTTTTTGTGGACATGGAATTAATCATATCGGTTCCCGACACCCCTTTTCCACAGGCCGCGATCCATCGCCCCAGGGAAGCTCGCCCCAGGGAAACATGGGTAATATTGGCTTTTCCTTTGCGAACAAACCTGTTGACATGCCGATCCTTGTTTGATACAAACATAATTGCACATGGCTAAACGCGGTTCCAATCAGAATTCCGAACTACGCCGAACACGGATCCTGCAATTACTTCACGAACGCGGGGAATGTTCCGTCGAGGATCTGGCCGCCCAGTTTGCGGTCAGCGCGATGACCATTCGGCGCGACTTGCAGGATCTGGCCGATGAGGGCCGGGTCACCCGGACGCATGGCGGAGCGACGGCCACCTCGCGGGTGACTTTCGAGTTCAGCTACCTTGAGCGGATGCAGATTCAACACGCGGCCAAGGCGGCCATCGCTGCCAAGGCCGTGGACTTGATCGCGGAAGGCGAATCGGTGTTCATCGGTTCGGGAACCACGACGTTGGCGATCGCCGAACAAATACGTAACCGTCAGAACCTGACCGTGGTCACCACTTCCCTGCCGGTGGCCTCCACCCTTTATGGTTGTACGAGGATCAATCTGCTGCTGGTAGGCGGGTATTTGCGGCATGACGAGCCTGACCTGGGAGGGGCCATCACTGAAAGCAATTTGGAAATGATCAAACCGGACGTAGCTTTCCTCGGAACCGACGGCGTGGACGAACACGGGTATTCCTATTCGATAAGGGCCAGTTCCCCCATCATCATAAGCCACCTGGAGAAACCCGCCCGGCGGGTCTTTGTCGTGGCCGATCATACCAAAATGGGAAAAACCTGTCTTGTTCGTTTGCACAATCTTCGGGACCGAGCCGGTTTAATCACTGACAAGGGCGTCGACCAGACCTTTGCTCGAAAAATCACGCGTGCAGGCGTAAATTTAATCATCGCCTGAACACGGAAACCCCCTTGTCAAAGTCTAGTTTGGCTTGGGGCGAGGAAGTCTTTTGTTTGGGGGGGCCGGTTTTTTTGATAAATTGTTCTTGACAGTGCCAAATCTGTTCGATATAAACATAACCGAACATGGAACAGAAACGATCCACACGTGACCCGGACGCTCGCCGCAATCAGATTCTCCAGCTGCTCCAGGAGCAGGGGGAATGTTCGGTCGAGGACCTGGCCGCCCAGTTTTCGGTCAGTGCCATGACCATCCGGCGGGACCTGGAGATGTTGAAAAACAACGGTCGGATCATGCGCACGCATGGCGGAGCGTCGGCCACCTCGCGGATCAGCTTTGAATTTCGCTATCTGCAGCGCGCCCAAGTGCAACGCGCGGCCAAGGCGGCCATTGCCGCCAAGGCGGTCGAACTGATCGGTGACGGCGAATCCGTTCTACTGGACTCGGGAACGACGACCCTGGCTATCGCCGAGCAGCTACGTCATCGACGCAATCTGACGGTGGTGACCGCCTCGTTGCCCATCGCCTCGACGCTGTACGGATGCGAGGGAATTGCCTTGCTGCTGGTCGGCGGCTATCTGCGGCACGACGAGCCGGACCTGGCCGGCGTAGTCACGGAGACCAACCTCGAGATGATCCGGCCGGACATAGCCTTCACCGGGGCCGACGCCATCGACGAGAAAGGCAACATCTATCAGACCTCGCCCGACCTGGCCAGCATGTTAAGTCGCATCGACCAGCCGGCACGCCGCATCTACGTGGTGGCCGACCATACCAAGATGGGGCGAACCTCCCTGATGCGTATGCGCAATCTGCGGGAATGGAGCGGGTTGATCACCGATTCGGGGATCGACGGCGAATTCGCCCGCAAGTTGACGCGGGCGGGCGGCCAAGTCATCATAGCTGAACTTTAGCCTAATCGAAATTGAATAAGAGGTGTTGAATGGACGGGCGGGAAATCCGGTGTAAACGTTTGTTCGGCGAGGACCGGGCGGTCATTATCGCCATTGATCACGGCCTGTTTGACGGGCCGATCGCGGGCATGGAAAACCTGCCGGCGACGGCCGAGCGGATTAATCCGATCGTGGATGCGGTGTTACTTGCTCCAGGGATGGTGCGGCACTGCGCGAAGATTTTCGCGGGGCGCCGCCGGCCCCTCGCCGTCGTTCGCCTCAATTGGAACAGCGTATACTGCTTCCATTGGGATTATCGCGAGGCCCAAAGCGTCAACGGCTACGAGGTGGAAGACGCTCTGCGCGAGGGGATGGATATCGCTCTGGTTTCGCTGACCCTGCAGACCGGGAGCGAACAGCGAGATACGGCCAACGTGGAGATTTATTCCCGGTTGGTGAACCGCTGCCACGCCCTGGGTATCCCGGTTATCGGCGAATATTTCCCCACCGGTCATCTGGAAATGAGTCGCGAGCAGTTGCACGAGAACGTCCGCATCGGCTCGCGGATCGCCGCCGAACTCGGGGCCGACGCCATCAAAACCTTCCATACCTGCCGGTTTCAGGAAGTCACCAGCACCTGTCCGGTGCCGGTCCTGGGTCTGGGCGCGGAAAAACTGCCCACGCCCCTGGACGCCCTGAAGTTGGCCGCCGCCGAAGTGCAGGCCGGCGCGGGCGGGGTGGTTTTCGGCCGCAATGCTATCCAGGTGGCCGACCCGTTTTCCTTTCAGGCGGCCCTCTGCGCCGTTGTCCGGGACAACGCCGATCCGGGAGAAATGGCGAACAAGTACAAACTCGCCTGACGGCCCGCTTATCTGGCCCCTTCGCGGTTTCTGGAGATATAATGTTGGCTGATCGCGGTGTTCCGAACAAGATGCGGTAGTCCCCCAAAAGCGACGAGGAGTACCAACGAAAAAATGTGGCAGGAAACGACCCGGCACGAACGCAACCTGAAAATCTGGCGGGAGGAGCTTGACGACTTCGTCCCGAACCGGATCCTTGATTTTCACGTGCATGTTTTTCATGCGGAAACCTTGCCGCAAGGCGAACCTTTCGATTGTGCGGGAAATCCGCTTGATCGGTACGACTTTGATGATCTGAAACGCGATCTGGCCGAGGCTTATCCCGGTCGTGAGGTTTCGGCGGTCTGCTTCGGTATGCCTTTTCCCCATTACCACTGGTCGGCGAACAACCGGTATGTCGCTGCCGGTTGCGACCGTCGGCGTTTTTTCGCCCTGCGTGTCGTCGATCCGACCGAGGATCCGGAAGTTTTGCGGAACGATATTCAGGCGCGAGGTTTTGTCGGCCTGAAACCCTATCCCGATCTGGTCGGCAAGAAGGATGTCACCCTCGTTGAAATCCAGGAAATGCTGCCGGCGCCCATCATGCGCGTCGCGGACGAGATGGGTCTGCTCATCATGTTGCACATTCCGCGCAAGCTGCGCCTGGCCGACCCGCTCAATCAGCGGCAACTCGTGGAATTATGCGCCGCCTGGCCGCGGGTGAAAATCATTCTCGCCCATGTCGGCCGGGCCTATTACCTGAAGAATATCGTCGGTCAACTCGACCGGCTGAAAGACCTGCCCAACCTGTACTACGATCTGACCATGCTCAATCACTGGGAAGTGATCGAGTACCTGATGCAAAACGTTTCCGAGGATAAAATCCTGCACGGCACGGACATTCCCATATCGTTGGCGGCGGGCAAGTCCATCGAAATCAACGATCAATATACCTATGTGACCCCCCGGCCCTGGAGTCTGTCCATCAGTGACGACCATCGCAAGCTGCTTTTTACCTCGTTTCTTTACGAGCAGTTGCGGGCGACCCGGAAAGCCGTCCAGCGATTGGGCCTCGGGCGGGAGTTCGTGGAAAAGCTGTTCTATGAAAATGGCATGGGCCTGTTACAAGGTTTCCTTAAGGAGAGATGATGTTGCCGAAAACCATGACGCAAGAACCCGTGATTCCGCCGGTCGAATACGATCGCGACTGGTGCCGAGCGGACCTGACGCAACTCCCCAATCTTATCACCGAGGTTCCCGGTCCGATCAGCCGCCGGATGCATAAGGCCACCGCGGATATCTATAAAGGACTTTCCGGCCAGGTGAAACTGTTCCCTGTCTGCTGGAGCAAGGGGCAGGGTGTCATCCTGGAAGATGTGGACGGCAACCGCTATCTCGACTTCTCCAGCGGGATCTACGTGACCACTCTGGGACATTGCCATCCGAAAATCAGCGAGGCCGTCGCCTATTGGGCCCGCCGGCTGATGAATTGCCACGATTTCAGCACGCCGGTCAAGGAAGCGCTGATGGCCCGCATGGTGGACATTCTTCCGGGTGACCTGAACGGCGTGCAGCTTTACGACAGCGGAACGGTCGCGGTTGAGGCCGGTTTGCGGATCTGCCGGGCGGCGACCGGGCGTCCCGAGTTCATTTCCTGTTATCAGGACTTTCACGGGAAAAGCCTTGGCTCGGTGTCGTGTGCGCGGATGAACCCGATGAACGCCTCGACCCGTATGCCGGGATTTTACATGGTGCCCCGCCCCGATACCTATCGACCGCTGTGGCAACGCCCTGACGGATCGCTGGACACCGAAGCCTATCTGAAACAATACGCCGAATTTATCACCGAGGCCACCACCGGACAGATCGCCGCGTTCGTGCTCGAACCGATCCAGGGCTGGGCGGGCACCATCATGCCGCCGGATGATTTCTTCCCCAAACTCCGCAAATTCTGCGACGAGCGGGGCATCCTGCTGATGGCCGACGAAGTTTTAACCTGTATGGGGCGCACTGGACAATGGTTGTGTCTCGACCATTGGGGCGTCGTGCCCGACGTGGTGACGCTGGGCAAGGGTTTCGGCAATGGGTTCCCCGTCACCGCCTGCGTGGCCCGCGAATCGATCAAGAACAACTTCGACAAGATCAGCGCTTCCAGTAGCTACGGGGGCAACCCGATGGCCTGTGCGGCCGCCCTGGCCAGCATCGAGGTGATCGAGGAGGAAAACCTCCTGGCCAACGCCCGCCACCTCGGCGAAGTGGCCTTGAAGCGGCTGAACAAGATGAAAGATGAGCACAAGATCATCGGCGACGTGCGGGCCAAAGGCTGCCTGATGGGCATCGAACTGGTCAAAGACCGCGCGGCCAAGACGCCGTTCGACGAGGCTGGCAAGCGGGTTTATGTCCGGGCGTTCGAGAAAGGGCTGGCTTGGATTCCCGCGGGCCACATTTTGCGCATGAGCCCGCCGATCATCATGAACGAGGCGGAATTACTCAAAGGCCTGGACATCATCGACGAGGCCATCGGAGAAACCGCCCGCGAACTGGGCTACGCATGACGCGCGTACCCGCCCGAACCCCGGCGCGCGGGATTCATTCTCCGCTCGACCATATTGCTTTTATATGGCCAATAATGATATGCTGATACATAAGCATGATTGCCGAAGAGCAAGGAAAGGCCTGCTATGTCCGCAACTATCGAAATTCCCGAAAGCGTGTTGATCAGCGCCCAAAGCCTCGACGAATTGGAGGATTGGCTTGCGGCCAATAATCCCGCGTTTCTGGAGCGCATGCGGCGGATTCGGCACGATGAAGACCTCGCCGGGCAAGGTAAGGATTTGAAGGAGCTGCTGCAACGGTAGCCTATCGAATCATAATTCTGCCCTCCGCCGAGAATGATTTGGAAAGGAAGCCATCATCAGTCGGGAGATCCGCCCATCGGTACGACCGATTGTACAAGGAACATCGCTATGCCAAGTATCTCGATGTTCTATGGGATCATTATCAGAATGTACTATGCTCCGGACGAGCATAACCCGCCTCATTTTCATGCGTATTATAACGAGTACAAGGCGACGTTTTCGATTGAAACGTTGGAATTGACGCAAGGCGAATTGCTACGCCGGTAGTTGCGTCTCGTTCAAGCTTGGGCGGAGCTTCACCAGGATGAACTGAGGGCCAACTGGCAAATGGCCATGAATGGCGAAGAACCGTGCCATATTCAACCGTTGCAGTAGGAGGAGGACATCATGTATCACGGCGTGAAAAGCGTAAAAGCGACGGAAGATTACCGGCTTATCCTTCGATTCGACAATGATGAACGCCGGGTATTTGACGTACGGCCGTTGCTATCGACCGGACGCTTTCGTGAACTGTCCTCACCGGAGGCGTTCCGCAAAGTGCGGGTGGCTTTCGACACAATCGAATGGGAAAACGGCCTGGACCTCGATCCGGAGTACCTCTACGAGCGTAGCCGGCCCGAACCATGCGAACATACGACCGTCGGCGGCGATTGATCCACCACCCCGCGAAAAAGGGGCGATCGTAAAAGGCGACTGTTAAAGCGGTTGTTTTAGGGTATCTCCCACTCATCGAGCATCGAGGGCTTGGCGACCAGGTTGGCTTTGTGTTCGGCGATTTCCTTCTGCAGATCGGCCACCACCTCGGGATGCTCGGCGGCCACGTTGTACTTCTCCGACGGATCGTGTTCCAGATGAAACAGCAGCGGCGGGTCTTGAGCGATTTCCTGCCGGGCCTGCGGGCCGACCGAGTCGGCAGTGATAATATGCAACTTCCACGGCCCCTTGCGCACGGCGGCCAGGTGCGTATTGCGATAGTAAAAGAACACCTGATCCTCCAACTCGTCGCGGCCGAACAGAACCGGCGACAGATCGCGCCCGTCAATCACCCGGTCGGTCGGCAGAGCCACGCCCGCCAGCGTCAGGCACGTACTGAACAGGTCCATCGTGCCGGACACCGTGGTGTTGACCTGCCCCGGCCGTATTTTTTCCGGCCACCAGGCGATTGCCGGTTCGCGCATCCCGCCTTCCCACGTCGTCCCCTTGCCCTCGCGTAGCAGACCCGCGGACCCGCCGTTCAGCTTGTGCGGCAGCCACGGCCCGTTGTCGCTCGTGAAAAATACCAGCGTGTTTTCCGCCAATCCCAGATCACGTAACCGCCGTATCACCTGCCCTACGCTCCAGTCCAACTCCTCCACTACGTCGCCGTATAGACCGCGCGGACTTTTATCCTTGAATCGCTCCGAAGCGTGCAGCGGCACGTGGGGATACGTGTGTGCGAAATACAGGAAGAAGGGCTTGTCCTTGCTGCGATCGATAAACTTGATGGCTTCCTCCGTGTAGCGGGGAATCAACGTTTCCTGTACCGCCGGCTCTTCGATAACTTCCTCGTTGCGCATCAGCGGTGTCGGGACCATGTCGTTGCTGTAGGGGATGCCGTAGTAATAATCGAATCCGTGTCGCGTCGGCAGATACGCCGGGCGGTGTCCGAGGTGCCACTTGCCGATGCAGGCCGTCGCATAGCCCTTGCCTTTGAGGGCCGCCGCGATCGTGATCTCGTCGTCCGGCAACCCACGCGTCGAACCGGGGAACAGGACGCCCTTGAGTTGCCCGGTCATGCCGTTGCGGATCGGATAACGCCCGGTGAGCAGCGCCGCCCGGCTCGGCGTGCAGACCGGCGCGGCCGAATAGAACTGTGTGAACCTCATCCCCTCGGCGGCCAATCCGTCCAGATTCGGCGTGCGGATGGTCGGATGCCCGTAGCAACCCAGATCACCGTACCCCAGATCGTCGGCGAAGATAATCACGATATTCGGCAGACGCTCCGCCGCCGCGGCCGGCGGAGCCCATGCACCCAGTAGTAAAAAAGCGGCCGTCATGGCCTGCTGGACCTTTTTCAATCGACGAAAACCGTTGGTGTGAATCATGATCTTTCCCTCACGTGAACGAGGTAATATGGATCAATCCAGACATCCGGTCGTGCATGTTGCATGTTATCGTCAGGTTTGCGATTCGACAAGACGGGCATTGCGAAGCCTTCGTCCATGGAGAGTGGCCATAGGTTTGCGCAAAGACGAAATAATGTCGATGGACTGCCCAAGCAAACGGGGTACCAGCCCATCGGACCAAAATGCCGCCCGATCAGTTTGTAATGCTCATCACCATGTTTTGCGAAAGCTCCTTACCATCTC
The DNA here is from genome assembly GCA_964401335.1 of uncultured Planctomycetales bacterium. GTDB lineage: Bacteria > Planctomycetota > Phycisphaerae > UBA1845 > PWPN01 > JAAYCU01. The sequence continues at coordinate 9,169 of CAYNYK010000060.1, read as the reverse complement.
CGAATCACCGTTCATCATCAAACTTCGGTTTGGTGGGTTATGAGATTGGGGGTATAATCGTCATCCAATGGCTATCTGGGCCGGCGGCCTCGGATATTATTCGCGGAGAGTCCATGATGCGTTTCAAAATGCTTCCAGCCAGTCTTGTGTTTGCCGTGTCCAGTTCTATCATTTGGGCTGGTGAGCCGATCACTTCGTTCGGTGTATCGGCCAACGGTCGGCGTTTTCTGGTTAACGGTAAGGCCGTCTTCCTGGCCGGTTTTCGCGAGGGTTATGTCGGCGGCGACTGGAACAATGTTTACTGGAACCATCAAAATCTGCCTGGTAATCATCCGATCAGCCCGAACGCCGCCCAAGTGGACTACAATGCCTACGCGGCGGCGATACTCAATGCGGGCATGAACCTGGTTCGCTGTAACCTGATCAGCATGCAAGCAGGTAGCGGGCGCGTCCACGGCACGAATGAACGGACCGACGCCTATAATTATCCGCCGACCAATCCGTTGACCGAACGGCCTTGGGCCCGTACCGGCGGCGGTCAGGCCTGGGATAACTGGCCGCGTTATAACCTCAAGGAATGGAACAATTGGTACTGGACGCGGCTGGCGGATTGGGTGCAGACGGCCAACGCCAACGGTATCGTGGTCGAGGTAACGTTGTTCCAGCAGCACAACTTCTACCAAATTTTCACGCATTATGCGGATAATCCCCTGCGGCCTTACAATTGCAATCCGACCACCTCGCTGCCCAATGGTTTTGGAGAAACGGCGTACCCGGAATATTTCGATACCAGCGGCGTGCATCGTACGGCGCAAGAGGCCCTTTGCGATAAGCTGGTCGACACCTTGCACCCCTATCCGGGGGTCATTTATCGTATCGGCGAGGAATACAACTGGACGGATACCTGGCTGGAGACCCTGGCGGCACGGATGAAGGCCCGAGCGGCCACCTATGGAAAAAACCTGGTGATGCAGGTCGGTGGCACGATGCAACAGATGAAGCTGATGAACAGTGATATACATTCGATGGACGGCACATTCATCCTTCAGGAGGCCGGCGGATCGTTTTGCGATCCGCCCTCGTTGGTTGAAGTCCGTTTGCCGGGCTATTGCACGGCGGCCAACAACGAAACGAACGTCCATGCCACCATGTTGAAGATGTGGAACGAGCTACCCGGCAAAGCCTGCTACCGCGAAGGGGAGTGCACGGACAAGGCCTGGTGGAGCGCCCTGACCGGGGGGGCGGCCGGCTATTTTTATCACGGGGCGTTCGAGTCCGGTTTCACCGGAGCGATGGCCAAGGCGGTGACCAAGCTGGTGAACGAGTACATGGAGGATTTCGAAACCAGCGCCCCGCATGATGAATATGTGCTTGGCGGCACCGTGTACATGTTGGCCACGCCGGGCAAGGAGTATTTGGCCTACTTCCCTAATGGAGGAAACGGCCAGATCAATCTGAGTTCGGCTTCGGGACAAATGCGCTACAGTTGGTATAATCCCCGAACCCAGGCCATCGCTGGCGGAGGCACGATAACCGCAGGTGGCTACCATACCTTCAACGCCCCCGACACCCAGGATTGGGTACTCTGGCTGCGGCGGCAAGTGCCTCCCTCCGAGATGGCGGACTTCGATAATGACGGAGATGTCGATCTGGAGGATTTCGGCTTTTTCCAGTCCTGTTACAGTGGCAGCGGCGTTTCCGCGCGAAGCGGTTGCGGCGCGGCCGACTTGGATAACGATAATGACGTGGACCAGGCGGATTTTACGATTTTCAAATCCTGTTTTAGCGGGGCCGATAAATCCCCGTCGTGCTGACGGGGAATGAATGGATCGCGTGTTTCTGGATTTCGGAAACGGCGGAAGAATTTTGCGGGGCAATTATCAGGAAGGCGAGGAATCCCATGAAAGCGGTTTTGCATTCGGTCAGTTACGCGGGACTGTGGGGTCAGCATCGTTTGAGTTTGGAGGAGTTCATTCCGCATGCGGCGGCTTTGGGTTATTCGGGAGTGATGCTGATGACCAAGCGGCCGCACCTGTCGGCCCTGGATTACAACACGGATCGGGTCAAGAAGCTGGCCGATCTGATTAAAAAGCATAACCTGACCGTCCCTTGCCTGGCCGGTTACAACGATCCAGGTGCCGGTTTCTCGCCGAACGCCGGTTCATTCGCTCCCATCGGCGAAATGCAACTGATCGCCATCCGACGGTGGGCGGAAATGGCCCATATATTGGGATCGCCGGTCCTGCGCTTGTTTACCGGTCCGCTGAACGAAGGCGAGCTTTATACCACGCAATGGAGTCGTAGCGTGGCCTTTCTCCGCGAGGCTTGCGATATTGCCGGTGAATTCGGAGTGAACATCGGCGTGCAGAACCACGATGACATCGCCGTCCATTATCTTTCCATGGCCGATTTTCTCGACGAAATCGATCGACCCAACTGTAAGGCTTGTTTCGACGCCTGGTCGGTCGCTTTGCACGGTGACGATCTTGCCACGGCCGTACGGCACATGGGTTCCCGCATCGTGCATACCACGATCGCCGATTACGTCAAGCGACCGCGTTTCAAATATCATCATCCGGGGCACGGCAATAATTTCGAACGATTATTCGACGAAGTCAAGGCCGTGCCGATCGGAGAAGGTTTTATCGACAACGCCGCTTTCCTCGACGCGTTGAAAGCGATCGGTTATCAGGGCGGGGTGGCTTTCGAGATGTGTTCGCCCCTGCGCGGCGGCGGCGGGCGTGAGAACCTCGACCGTTACGCGAAACAATTCCTGACGTGGATCAAGCCCTGGTGTTGAACGCTTTGCCGCCGATGCCGGGTACGGCATAATCGCGCAACACGAATAAGATAGGGTTGGGCCGAACGCGGTCGATCGACAAGGGGCTCATTTCGCGGTATCGCGGCCGTCTTCGTCGTAAGTACGGCGGTAGGTACCGGCCGCGGCACGCAGGTCGCTCCAGGCTTGGCGCAAGCGGATACGGGCGAGCGCCAGTTCGCCTTCGGTCTGTACATAGTCCCGTTGGGCTTCATTCAAGCGCACCAGAGAGGTCTTGCCGGCATTGTATTGGTTTTCGACAAGTCTGCGGTTCTCCATCGCGAAATCGAGGTTGTCACGCTGCAGACGTACTTGTTCCTGAGCGTTGGTCAGGTCGATGACCGCCTTGCGGACCTCGCGGCATATTTGGAGGCACTTGCGGCGGACCCCGGCGCTGGCTTCCCACCAGTCGGCATTGGCCCGGCGCACCTGAGCGGTACGGTACCCGCCGGTGAAGATCGCCCAGCGCATTTCCAGGGCGATGGCCGAGGATTGATCGTCGTCGGAATAGCTCAGGTTATGCGCCTTTTCAAAGCCCCAGCTTCCCCGCAGAGACAACTCCGGATAAAACTGGCCGCGAGCCATGACGATGTTTTCCTCGCTGGCTTTGAGCAGATGCTGAATCTCGGCCAGATCAGCGCGGGCGGCCATGGCCTGATCGATCCAGGTCATGACCAACTGAGGCTGCAATTCCGTATCGCTTTCCTCGCTCAGCAGAGTGAGGGTCATGTTCGACGGCAACTGAGCATCAGGTAAAGCGAGTAGTTCGGCAAGGACCACGCGGCCGGTTTCCTGCACGCCGTGGGCGGCGACCACGTTGGCTTGGGCGGCGCGCACGCGAACCTCGAAGTTCAGCACGTCGGCCTTGCTGATTTTTCCTGCCTCGAAGTTTTTTTGGGCGGTGGCCAGTTGCTTGAGGCTGAATTCCTCGTCTGCCTGGGCGATGCGTAATTGCTCGACGCCAAGCTGGGCCTGGTGATAGGCGGTGTCCACTGCCTGGATCAACAACCTTTCCACGTTGGCCAGGGACATGGCCGAGGCCATGTACATCTGTTTTACGCTGAGCAATCGGGCCTCGCGCACAAAACCGTCAAACAGAATCCAACTGGCCGAAAGTGCCGTCTGATGGTCACTGAAGGCGTTTGTATTGCCCGTCGATATGTTGTAGTTACTAAACAGGGCGCCTCTCAGCGGGCCATAAAAAGTGTTGAATAAATCAATCAGGGAAAGATTGGTGGGTATTTGGGGAAGGTAGTAGGTCAGGGGAGAGCCCATATTGTACGAGCTTTGCCGGTTGGCCACCAGGAAGGTACGGCTCGATTGGTGGGACAAACTCACTTGCGGAAAGTAAAACGAGCGGGCTTCCTGAATGCGAGCCAAGGCGGCCTCCAGGCGCGCCTGGGCCGCTTGAATATCCGGGTTGGCCTTCAGGGCGATTTCCCGCGCCTCTTCCAGAGTCAGCAGGCCACCCTCCAACAGGCTCTCCGCGGGCCGGGTGGTGGCCGTCCTGTTCGGATCGAAGAGTCGCGCCCGCGCCTCGCTGGGCATTTCCTCCAAGGCTCGGCTTTGGCGCTCGATAATCGCGTTGATCGAGTCGTGAGGGGAACGACACGCGATCATAAGTAACAAAAAGGCGAACATCCCTGTTCGATGATTCATCCGATTCTCCCGACCGGCGAGGGCTGTACCGGCGGTCTCGCCTGATCGATAACCAGTTTACCCTTGGACTGCCTGATCCGCGAGACCCCGCGGATCAGCATATGTCTTGTGTGGATTCGAGGGTCGGATCGGCTCCCCCCCGGTAGAGCCACCGCCCCAGGCGCCGCAAATCGAACAAAGCCAGATACATGGCCGGGACCACCACCAGGGTAAGCACCGTCGCACAACCAAGGCCGAAAGTCAGGGTAATGGTCATCGGAATCATCCACTGGGCCTGGGTACTGCGTTCCAGTTGCAGCGGGGCCAGGCCGGCGATGGTCGTTACCGTGGTCAGCAACACCGCCCGGAAGCGGTGCTCGCCGGCCTGCAGGACCGATTCGAGAAGATGCCGTCCGGCCGCGCGATTCTCGTTGATCTGGTCCAAAAGCACGAGCGAATCGTTCACGACGACTCCGGACAAGGCGACCAGTCCGAAAACGCTCATCATGGTCAATTCGTAGCCGTAAACCAGATGGCCGAGGAGCGCTCCGATCGCCCCGAGCGGGATGGCCGTCATGATGACCAGCGGTTGATAGTAAGAGGCCAACATACCGGCCAGAATGGCGTACATGGCTACCATGGCGAGAATAAAACCCCAGAAGAGACTATTTAACGATTCGCTGATCTGGGCATGCTGTCCTTCCAGTCGATAATTCAGATGGGGGTAACGGGTTATCAGCGAATCAAGGAAAGAGCCGCGCATGTCCTTCAGGATTTTTTCCGCATTGGCGTAACGTTCGTCGACGTTGGCCATAACCCGCACCATGCGCTGTCCATTCTGCCGACGAATGCTGGCATAACCCCGCTCGATGTCGATATCGGCCAGTTCGCGGAAAGGGATTTCCTGTCGGTGGGCGCTCTGAATACGAATATTTTCGATATCGGCGATGCTGCGGCGCTCATCGTTAGGCAGACGGACCTGCACGCGCACCTCGCCGCGACCGCGCTGGACACGGACCGCTTCCCCACCGTAAAACCCGCGGCGCAGTTGGCCGGCCAGCTCGTCCAACGTGATCCCCAGCGTATAGGCTAGAGGCTTAAGCCGGATGCGTACCTCGCGTTTGCCCGGCAGCAGGTTGGTTTCGATATCCGATACCCCCGCATACTGATGGTACTGACGGGCAACTTCCTCGGCGGCCGCGGACAACTGGTCCAGGTCTTCGCCGTATATACGGACATCCAGCGCTTTTTCCGTCGGCCCGCTTTGTATGCGCGTAAACGTGATTGCCAGGGCGTCATCGATCGTTCCGGTCAGGCGGGCCCATTCGGCCAGGATGACCGTGCTGTTAAGTCTACGTTTCTCGGAAGGCAGCAGTTCGATAATCACTTCGCCGAGGTGGCTTCCATGCTCTTCCACGAATCCCGACCATTCGCCTAATATGGAGAAGGTATGCACCACGAGGTTTTCGCCTTCGTCCCCCCGATGTGGCAATAATTGACGATCGTTGAGTTGGTGGGCGGCCGCTTCAAGTTGCTGGATGGCCTGCCGCGTGCGGGATGCAGGAACCCCTTGGGGAAAGCACACCCGGGCTTGCAGGGTATCACTGTCGATTTCGGGCAGAAGGATGAACGGCGGACGACCACTGGCGCGCAAGCCGATTACCACCAAGAGAATCGAGAAGACGATCGACAAGGTCAGCCAGCGGGCGGTGATCGCCCGGCGGGCGAGGGGGCGATAGACTCGGGCGATGAAGCCGTCAATTTTTTTTTCGATATATTCGCGCAGGTTTGCCCGCCAGCGACTCTTGGAAGTTCCGTGCAGGCAGTGCTGCAAATGCGACGGGAGAATGGCGAATGCCTCCACCGTCGAGAAAATCAGGGCGAAAATCACCACCAAGGGCAACACGGCGATGAACTTGCCCATGATCCCAACCACGAACAATAAGGGTAAAAACGCCAGGATTGTGGTTCCCGTGGATGCAATGACCGGTAAAAACATGCGGGCGGCACCCTCCACGGCCGCCAAAGCCGGTGGATCGCCCTCGGCCACCCGAATCCGATAGCCGTCCGCAATCACGATCGCGTCGTCCACGATGATCCCGGAAACCATAATCAAACCGAACAGCGTGATCATGTTCAGGGTCTGGTCCAGAAAATACATGGAGATAAGGGCCCCCGCGAAAGAGACGGGAATTCCCAAGGCCACGTAAAACGAGATACGCAGGTCCATGAAGAGGGTCAAGACGATGGCCACCAGGATCATGCCTTGCAGCCCGTTCTTGATTAACATGTCGATGCGTCCCTGAACCTCGCGGGCGTGGTCAGCCCAGACGGCCAAGTGAAGCTGCTCAGGGATCTGGGGACGCTTCCATTCGACGTAGTCGCGCACGGCGGAGACGATGACGCTGATGTCCTGTTTCGGGGTCTTGAAGATTTCCAGCATGGCCGCCGGCTGCCCCTGGAAGCGGCCGCTCTTGAAGTCCTCGGCGAAACCGTCCGTGACCCGGGCGACCTGACCGAGCTTGATCAACGTACCGTCCGGCTGAGCGATCAGCACAAGGTCCTCGAACTGCTGGGCCGTGTAGCGTTGCCCGATGGTCCGCAAAGTCAGCTCTTCCGCGTCGGTACGCAGCGTGCCCGCCGGCACATCCAGGCAGTTTCTGGCGACGACGGCGGCCACTTCCTGAAGACTCAGGTTGTAGCGCAGCAATGACTCTCGAGAAAGTTCGATGGTGATTTCATCGTCGCGCACCCCGGTCAGGTCGATTTGGGCGATCCCATGCCGGCTGACCAGTTCATCCTTGATCTCCAAGGCCAGTTCCTTCAAGGTTCGCTCGGAAGCCTGGCCGTATATGGCCAGGTTGACGACCTGTTCGCGAATAAGCATTTCCGTGACGATCGGCTTTTCCACTTCCGGAGGAAACGAATCGATCCGGTCCACCCGGTCCTTGATGTCCAACAAGGCCAGTCGATGATCGCGCACGTCCTCCTTCAGTTCGAGGATCATGAAGGCGTGGTTTTCGTTGGCGATGGAGAAGGTATTTTTTATGCACGGCAGACCCTCCAGGGCCTGTTCGATCTTAACGCAAACTCCGCGCTCGGTTTCGCTGGGACTGGCTCCGGGATAAGGGACGGTGATGCTCACTCGATCGAGGGAAAATTCCGGATAGGTCTCGCTGATCAGGGTCCGCCCGGCAATGATCCCCCCCGTCAGCAAACAAACCATCAGGCCGTTGGCGAAAACGGGATTTCGGACGCCGGCGGCGATAAGCCCCCGTAACGCGGACATATCAAGGGGCTCCGTTCGGAGAGTAGCTCATGGATGGCAAGGTAAAGGGATAAGCGGCGGCCAAATGGACGGCTTTTGCCACGGGGTGGATCGCGGTAATCTCCGTACCCGCTCGCCGTTGCAGACGCATCCCTTCCACCGCCTTGGGTAGCGGGGAGACGATCACCAGGTCGCCGCTCCGCAGCTCGCAGATCGCGGTTTCCGTGCCGCCGTCCTGGCGGATATCCACCACCTGTTCGCCCGAACCGAAGGATACGAGCACCTGCTCGCCGATGTTGCGGAGCATGGGGACTTTCTTGATGACCAGTTGGCCTTGATCCGGCCGGTCCTGCTCCGGCTGGAAGACATAAACAAAGCGGCCTTCCTGGACCGCGTGACGCGGAATGACCAAGGCGTTATCCAGCGGTTCGGTCGGCAACTCCGCCTTACAGAACATGCCCACGGACAGTGGCAGGTGGTTTCCACCTTTCACTATTTGGATGTTCCTCATCACGTCCCGGATTTCCACCACCATGTGGGCCGTACGAGTAGCCTGGTCCAGACGCTCAAGACGGGTCACCTCACCGATCCAGGTAAACTCCTGACCCATCATCGTCCAGGTGACCTTGGCCTTGGGCGGGTTTTCCAGCTCTTTGCCGATCGCGCTGGCAAACACTTCCGGCCGTGACCAGCGCAGCTCACGCGGGTCGACCACCACGGAAAGCTCCAACGCCTCCATATCGGTCAGAGTGGCCACCTGAAAATAGGCGTTTACCACCTGTGATTCCTGGGCGGATACCGACTCCACCCTTACGTCACAGGGGCAAACAATCTTCGTGTTGTCCACGAACAATTTGGCCTCATCAAGCTGAGCCTGGGCCTGCTCCAGCAAGGCTTTCGTCTCGTTGATCAGGACCGGGATCAGATCAAGCTGGCTTTCGTATCCGAGAACCAGGTCACGCTGGCGAAGGTAGCGTTCTTTGGCCATCTCGCGTTCCGGATCGGAAGTGGCATCGTCAAGTCTGTTTTCTCTTTCAACGCCCTGCTCGGCCAGTTGCACCAGATCCTTGGCGACCTGCAGACGGTTTAGAAGGGCCGCCTTCTCGTGCTCATGGCGGATCAACATCGCCTGGAGACGCTGAATATCGGCTTCGGCCTGACGGACCTTGGCCTCATAAATGCGCGAGTCAATCTCGAAAAGCACCTCGCCCTTGGCAATGAAATTCCCCGGGGCCAGATCCTTATGCATCCTCACCAGCCGTCCGCTCACTTGTGGAATGATCTTGATCTGCCGTTTGGGCCGAATGGTGCCGTACCCGATAATCGGGGAATCCAAAGTCTGCGGCTGCACCGCTAACACCTGAACCCGAGGCACGATCATGCCATGAGGTTGGCGGGCAGGCTGTACGGGATTCCCGACGGCGGAATCGTGGCCGGAAACGGCT
>CAYNYK010000059.1:29808-30481 GCA_964401335.1 uncultured Planctomycetales bacterium | reverse complement strand
GCGATTGACAAAACAGATAAGAGTTCCCGCAAAACCCTCTCCGCTGCCTGATAATTCTGCGCGCGAGAAACGTTTTTCAACATTTCTTTCTGGCTTACCGGCATCAACTCCTCTCTACTGCCTCCTGACTACTGACTACTGACTGCTGACTGCTGACTGCTGTCTACTGACTACTGTCTTCCGTTGCGGCTTGCTGGCAGACTGGGATCGATTACACTTCGTAGCTGGCCCGGACCTGCTCGCCGTGGTTGCGGCTTGCTGGCAGACTGGGATCGATTACACTTTTCTCCCAGAGGACACCATTAATGGCATGTTGCGGCTTGCTGGCAGACTGGGATCGATTACACTAAGTGTTCGGGACCTGTCGGTCAAGCTTCTGTTGCGGCTTGCTGGCAGACTGGGATCGATTACACTCCTTCCAGCTTACACCAACTATCCCCATTAGTTGCGGCTTGCTGGCAGACTGGGATCGATTACACTTTTTTTAGTTTGAAGTGAATCAGGGTACCATAGTTGCGGCTTGCTGGCAGACTGGGATCGATTACACTCGAGCTTTTCACCTTCCCCCACGGCACGATGTTGCGGCTTGCTGGCAGACTGGGATCGATTACACTACGTCCCAGCTGTTTACTACTAGTAGGTCGGTTGCGGCTTGCTGGCAGACGGGGATCGA
>CAYNYK010000059.1:0-29798 GCA_964401335.1 uncultured Planctomycetales bacterium | reverse complement strand
GGCAGCTTTCGTTCCTGCCTCTGTTGCGGCTTGCTGGCAGACTGGGATCGATTACACTCCTGCCCTCGGCCAGCAACTCTTCGCTTCTGTTGCGGCTTGCTGGCAGACTGGGATCGATTACACTGCCGCATGGAGAACAGATACGGAAGAATGGGTTGCGGCTTGCTGGCAGACTGGGATCGATTACACTACCTGATCTGCAAGCGGTTGGCGGCCAAGGAGTTGGGTGAGATTGAGGTTCAAAAAAGTTCGAGCTGGGCAGGGGGATGTTCGGGTGGCTTGCGCCGTTTTCCCCAGTAAACGCGCATGCGCTCGAATTGTTTGTCGGTAATGGCGATGATCCGGACCTCCCCGTCGTCGGGAACGAAACGCTCGACCCGGCCGAAATGGACCTCGGCATTTTCCTCGCTGGCGCAGTGCCGGATATAAACCGAAAACTGCATCATGGTGAAACCATCCTGAAGTAGTTTCTTGCGGAAATGGGCGTAGGCACGACGGGCGGCCTTCGTGTCGGTCGGCAAATCGAACATGACCACGATCCACATGCATCGGTAACCGCTGATTAACATATCTTATCGTTCGCGGCAAGCGTTGCCGCATTACACCCGGTCCAGGACAACCGGAAAAACCAGACGTTTTTCAGTTCCCTGATAACATTGAACCAATGAGGAAACCATTCGATGCAAACCCACCATGAGCGGGCCGGTCTGCTCGCCGGTACGAACCTCAGCCACGAGCAACTGCAACAACTGAGCCTTGACCGATTGATCGAGCTCGGTTTTACCCCATTCGAAAAGCTCGCGCACCCGGGCATCGGCTAGGGGGCGAATCGGTTCGACCAGATCGTCGGCCAGGCAAAAGGCATTGGCTCGATTACAATGGTGGATACCCAGGGAAGGATGCAATCCGGCGGACACAAGAGCGCGGGCCACGGCGGCCCGCAAAATCGCATAGCCATAATTGAGCAAAGGATTGAGCCCGTCTCCGTCGGGATCGCGCCGAAAGGGTTTGTCCGAACCGAGCCAGGCGGACCAATATATCTTGGCGGCCTGGGCCTCGACGTTGGACGGATCCCCGGATTTGACCTCCCGGGTCAAGGCGAGCAGCTTTGCACGGGTGGGCGATTCGGCGGGCAGATTATTGGCCTGGGCACGGACCTTGGCTTGAACGATTTGCCGCCAGAGTTGTTTGCGCAATGGCTTGGCGGCGCTGACCTGTTCGTCAATTCGCCAAACAACCTCCGAATGACTGGAAAAGGGCAAGAGCATGCCGGCGGGCAGGTGATTGCGTCCACAGAGGACAACGGCCGCGCCGAATTCCATGAGTCGGGTTAGAGCGGCGTGGGAATACGTGGTCTGAGGATGATCGACCATGACCAAACCGATATCCTCGCAAGGGACGCTGGCGGCCGTGCGCGGATCGGCCTCGTGCCGTTGAATCAGAAGCTGATCCAGCTTCACGGCCAGATGTGCCGGCTCATGTGAAATTTCCAGAGTACGCTTAATCATGATCTAGCCTTGTTACTTCACCGAGTGGACCGATCCGCACCTTATATGGTGGTATGCTCGGTTTTGGGCCTAACGATTTCAAATCTGCTGGTGTTACGTCAATTTCTTCTCGATTAGTGTAGGGAATTATTTTACCGTTATCGTCTTTCTGCGGCATGGAGGGCCTGGCATCCCAATGGTGTATAAAATACAAACGGCCCGGACTAAGCTTAAACACAACGAAATAGTCTAGTTTGCCATTATCTGGATGACGCATATATATAGTTTCTCCCTCTGATAGTGACATTATGAATCGCAGTCCATTGCGATCGGATCGATCCACGGCTGGTTTCGGCTCAAGCGGATGACCATGGGAGTCCTTTGGAGGGCGAACTCGCTGCGCAGCACGAAACATCGTTACGCAATCATCGGACCACTCACCGGTAATTTTATCCTCCAAGATTTCGCTATGGTGATTATTTCGGCTTATATGAAAACGATATAATAGTTGACCGTTTTTCGTGTTTAGGGCTTGTTTTCCAGTGAAGCGATCTTTAACGGCAATTTTCACTGGATCAGAGATGGGCCCAATGGTAATGATTGATTTGATCGGCACACCGCTGGGCATGCACAACTTTCCAGAGGCAGCGAACTCGGCTATCATCTTGGAAGTGAAATTATCGGGATCGATACCATTGGTTGCCAGGCAATCTCGTATGATCTTGCGTAATCCCCAATCGCGCACAAGTCCGCCTTTACCCAGTGCTGGGTCTACAAACATTCTTTTGAAAATACCTTTCTCAAAACGTTCACGAGCCTGTTTACGGGCATCCTTGTCAGAAAGACCCGCAACCTTGCCTTCCTCTATGAGGCGCTTGCGAACCTCGGAATCCGTTTCTCCTACGGGCATACGGAGCATCTTCGGCGACAACTCGGATATTTTGCAGCGAATTCTATAAATACCTTTTCTCTCATCGACAGCGCCCCATAAGTCCTCTTTATGCAAAAATCCTGTAACTTTTCTTTTTACTGGCCGGTGAGAGACGATCAGCGGTGATCCTGTTTCTGATCCGCCGCCTGCATCTGTTTTATCGAATACATCAAATATCTTGGACAAGATTTGTCGGCGAAAATCGCCGATCTCACCCCAAGGGGGCGGTATGGGAATACGTTTCGGCCAATACCCCGTGCGTTCGTGATATTCTTCCGCCTCGGCAGCTTGAGCAGCCAGTTTGGGAATAATGTCCGGTCCTGTTAAGGCGATAACAGCGGCATCGATGGCATGATGGCGATGGTCGCCACGATCTTTTTCCGCATCGCCTTGCTCCCCGGGAGTCTTTTCCATAACATTTGCACCTGCCTCACATTTTTGAGACGGCGGATTAAGGGCCTTAAACAATTGCCAATCCCGCCGAAGCATGGCTGTGTATTTCCCCTTGGTAACAAATATCCGGCGTTTCCCTTCATACTCGCCACCGTAAAGGGCGTTGCTCAGATAGGAAGCTACCTGACGGGCCGCGTAGGCTGTATCCGTCAATTGCGAGTTCTTCCACTCGTCGTCGGGACAGACTTCACGCGTTAAATTATCCCATTTACGCGCATAGTCCTTCTTCGTAAAATAATCGTTTTGAGCCTTCTTGTCGTATTTCTCAAAATGGGCAAAACGCGCGATGAAATCATCGTATTTGCTGCCCAGCCATTCTTTCGGCGTCTTATTGCCCTTGCCGCGGTTGGATTCGCGGCAACAAAGCACCTTGTTGTTAAGGCTATCGTCTCCAGAGCGGCTGTATGGAACAATGTGGTCGATTTCGACTCCATCGCCTTTGGCGGCGGTTTCCGGTGAGATAGTTTGACCGGTGTAGGCACAACGCGCCCCCTGCTGGATACACAGGATAATCCGGTCTTCTGCGGCGCGTTGCTGGTTTCTGGTCAGATTGGTCAAGTTATATTCCTGGTCATATCGTTTGCGAACCGACTCTCGTCGCCGGTTGAGGTCCAAAATAGCTTGCCTGACTTTCCCAGATTGCTTGGCTGAACGGGCAAATTCAATCACGATACGGTCTGGCTTCCGGCCGAACTTGCGCAAGTAGGCAATGATATGCCTGCGTACCTCATGTATGGCTTTACGAACCACTGGATTGGAAAACATCGGGGCTGGGGGCAACAAGCCGGGATGTTTTTTCAGAAAATGACGGTAAGCCTTGGTCAGCGAGTCTCCTATGCCGGCATATCTACGACGCTGCTCGTCCGTGGCCCCGTTTGTGGCGTCCTCGGCGTACATTAATTTGGCACGCGTAACCTCGAAACCATTACGCATATATGGAAGTAGATTGATGACAGCTCTGCGCGACAGGTTCAGGCGTTTTTCCAGCTTGGGGCGTGTTATCCAGGCGGCCACAATCTTGTCGACAGCTTCCTGGGACAGGCCCCACGATTCCCCCGCGACTTCGCGCAGCCTTTTGGCATGTTCGTCGTTACCGGGATCTAATTTGAGAATTGCTCGATTGACTGAGTTCCGTTGCTCCTCGGTCATCTTTTGCCAGATATTTTCCGTAAATACCTCGTGTATAATCTCGCGATAGAACCAGTCCGTATTGATCTGGCGGTCTTTATCGGCTTCCAGGTTCAGCTTGTAGAAATCCTTGATGCTTTTTTTACCGATCCCCAAGGCTGTGCGGACTGTTTTTTCGGTTGCCGTTTTCTGCCTGCGAAGGGTTTCAATAACTTTGATTCGCTCTTCTGGCGTCAGACACCGCTCTGCCTCGCCGCGCTTGGTGATTCGGATGTTGTTGACCGTTTCCAGTACGCGATATTCTTGAGCATACATGTCGCCAATGGGGCAGCATCGGTCAGTGGGCTCAAGATCACATCGCCCCAGTGTTCCCGTGTCCCAATAAGTGCGCCGTTGTCCAAAAATAACGCCTTTGTGTCTCCAAGTGGGATCTTCTTCGGGATTATCGAGCTTCTTTTTCAAATCATCTGTTAACTTCATCGCTAATTCTGTGTTAAACCTCTTCTGGTTCTCCCAAATCGCGTTAAACTCCTGACGAATAAGCGGACGATCAGCATGAAACTCGAATAAGTCCCGGCGATTACGGATTGGATCATGATAGAATTTATCCTTTTTAGGTTGACCGTCACTATTGAGGACTTGTTTCTTGCGATTATCCATAAGATCGGCCATGAATTGTCCAAAGGTACGATCGTCAAGCTGACCTTTGAGATGATCAATTGCCTCCTTGACCTTGCCTTCCTCGGGATCTTCTGGATTCGTCTCGACGCCAACCGCTCCCCGCCGTTGGTTTAGATGCACTAGTACTCGACCGAACTCATAAGGAGTCAATGCCTCGTGCAACGCTTTACGCCGCAAATGCCAAGGATTGATGCTCATTAATTCTTGAAGTTGTGCAGGGTCGGAGGGTAAGAGGCCGGTTTGTGTCAACATTTTTCGTAAAGCGTGCTTGCGTTCCGCACGGCGTGCGATACTCCTTCGTTGCTGGCGTTTTTCCCTTCGTTTTTGACCCAAGGGAGTACCTCGCTTGGTATCCGTCTCATCCACTCCGGCCGGAAAGATTCCTACTCCAAGAAATACCTCATGCTTATCCGTATCTACCCAGGCAGAACCAACCGAATTTGAACCGATATCCAAACCAAGGGAAATCATGAGCAACCCTTTCATTAAAGTGATAATGCATGTGTGAGATAGCTATGATATAAGATATTTACAAGGCTGGCAACAGAGAATTGCTGATTTTTTGTATTTATTCTCTTGACATACAATGATCATCCCCTTATCATGACAATCAGTGTAATCGATCCCGGTCTGCGAGTTTTTCGCAACAAGACGAAACATTCGCAGGCACCGCTCCACGGAGCGACCGGCCGCAGCTCGCAAAAACGACCTGCGGTCTTTTTTTGCGCGGGAATCCATCACAAGCAAAATATGGCACGGAGAAGGAAAGTTTTCGCCCTCACCGGCGGGGTTTGCGCCCATAACCCTGACCGCCGAAAAGTCGATTCCCCCTCCCCCCGTCTTCCTCCTGCCTCCTGCCCACTGCCTTCTGCCTTCCGTCACGACTTCCTGGGCAATTACACTCCCTCTGTGCCTTTGTCCCTTTGCACCTCTGTCCCTCTCCCTCCTTCCCCTGTTCCACCGCTCCGTTCCCCAACGCTCCACCCCAGCGTGTTCTTACTCATGGGCAAGTGTCCTATCGTCCTGCGCCCATATATCCGCGCCCGGCGATATGAGCTCTTACCCAGTTTTGTTATCTCAGTGTCTCCGTGTCTCCGTGGTGAATAAGGAGTAACCCAATCATGACTTCCCCGAAAAAACGTTCCGCCAACCGCCGCAACGCCCGAAAATCCACTGGCCCCAAAACTCCCGAGGGCAAGGCCGTCTCCGCCCGAAATGCCGTACGTCACGGCCTGCTCGCCCAACATATCGTCCTCGCCGAGGACCCCAACGAAAACCCCGACGATTTTAATCAACTGCTCGGTCAACTTTGGGAGCAGTACAAACCCTCACGGCCGCTTGCTTACCTGCTCGTCGAGCGCCTGGCCGCCGATTTTTGGCGACTCCGGCGCGCCCTTCGTTATGAAACCCAATCCATTCGTGACAGCCGCGAGTCATACAACGACGAGATCTCCGCGGTGTACGCCCAGATCACCGGAAAGACCCACGATCCCCTCAAAATCATCCTTCCCCGCGAGGCCGACCTCAACCGTCTCCTCCGCTACGAAACCATGATCGAACGCGAAATCAATCGTACCCTCCGCCGCCTCGAACAACTCTGTCCCGACTCCGCCGATCCATCCGACCCGCCCCCCGACTCAAACCCTGACGACGGCCCCGCCGACCCGCCTCCCGACCCTGATCCTGCCAATGACCCAACCCACCCGCCATCATCCCCTGATCCACGCGATACTCATTCCACGCCCACCGATTCGCCCGTTCCTGAATCCCTCCCCGCCGACCTGGCTACGTCACCGTTACCAGAAACCGAATCTTCCGAACCCGCAGCGTCCGCAAGCTCGACCCCCGCTCCATCATCCTCATCCTCACCCTGCCCCGAATCTTCCTTACCCGCCGAGCCCGCCAACTCAATCCCTGCTCCCGAAATCTCATCTCGAATTTCTTCTGAAAATCCTTCTCCGTGCTCCGCACCGGCGAAACCTCTCTACGCCCAGGCGAAGCCGTGTCTCCGCGCCTTCGTGGTAAAAAACGTAAAAGCGCCAAACGAACCCACCGCGCCAGAAAAATGCCGTAATGTCTCTTGCAAAAGGGAATTGTATGGGTTAGTGAACACTAACTTACGTGCCTCTTGCCAGAGGCTACCAGCCCGAAGCAGTTTACCTCGCTCGCCTCGCCTGGGCGGGCCGTGGCGGGCAAGCAAGGGTCTTCTACCAGCCCGCAGCAGTTTACCCGCCTGGGCGGGCAAGCAAGGGTCTTCTACCAGCCCACGGCAGTAGTGTTGTTCCCTCGCTGACTCGCTAACTCGCTGACTCGCTAACTCGCTGACTCGCTAACTCGCTAACTCGCTAACTCGCTGACTCGCTTACTCGCTTACTCGCTTACTCGCTAACTCGCTGACTCGCTGACTCGCTAACTCGCTTACTCGCTAACTCGCTGCCTTGTTCCCTCGCTAGCGCTTCGGGCTGATATTTGCATTTTCTCGCGGCGCATGGTTGGGGCCGGGGCCCTGATATTGGTTCCAATACAATTCCTTGAAGGGATTGACGAGTGGGGCGGTTTTGTAGGCCTCCTCGTTGACCAGGCCAGGCAGAGTATCTTCCCACCATTGATCGTAGGCGGTAGCCAGTTTTGCGGCCACATCGGAATATCGGGCAATGATATTCGTGGTCTCGCCCGGATCGGTTTGCAGATCATAAAGCTCCGCATCGTGTGACTTCGGAAAATACAGGAAATTCCGCCAGCGCACGCTGCACCTGCCGAATTTCTCCGGCGGCGCGCCCTTGTCCCAGCGGCCGACGTGGGTGAAAAGCATCCGCTCATCGTGCCACGACACGCCGGGATTCCGTAACAGCGGGACCAGACTATGACCTTCAAGCCCGGCCGCAGTCTCCTGAGGAATCTTCGCTCCGGCAAGCTCGGCCAGCGTAGGGAAAAAATCCAGGTGGGCGGTCAGGGTGTGAACCGACGTCGGTTTCAACGTGCCCGGCCACCGCCAGAGGCACATGGCCCGCGTACCGCCGTTATGCGCGGTCCCCTTGGTACCCTTCATGCCGGCGTTGAAGATTCGACAGCCGGCCGTCCCGCCGTTGTCGTTCATGAAAATGACCAGGGTATCGCGATCGATTCCCCATTCCTTGAGTTTGCTCATCAGGCGACCAACGTTGTCGTCAATGTTGGTGATCATGCCCAGAAATTTCGCGGTCTCGACATTGGCCGAGACTTTTCCGGATCGGCCCGGAGCTTTGTCCGCCCGGCCGGCGGAGTCTTCAGGCTGCATAGCCAGCCATTCCGCGTACATCTTCTCGTATTCCTCGGGCACTTGGTGCGGCTCATGCGGCGCGTTGGTGGCAAGATAGCAGAAAAAAGGCCGTTCCTCCTTTCGGGTTTCGATCCACTTCATCGCCTGATTGAAGAAAACATCGGTGCAATATCCGTTGGTCTTCTCGAATACTCCATTGTGGAGGATGACCGGATCAAAGTACGTATTCCCCGGCGCATCCCCGCAGCTTCCCGGATAGGTCTGGCCGATCCCGCCCGCGCCATGGATGAATACCTCGTCGAAGCCGCGATGTTGGGGTTGATAGGGTTCCTCGTCACCCAGGTGCCACTTGCCGAAAATAGCCGTGGTGTAGCCGGCCGTCTTCAGGATGTCGGCGATCGTGGTCATCTTCAGGCTCATCCGCTCGCGCTCGAGGATGGTGTGGGTCACGCCTGATTTGAATTCGTGCCTTCCGGACAACAGTGCCGAGCGGGTGGGCGCGCAGGTAGGGCTGACATGATGATCCTCGAAACGCACCCCTTCATCGTACAGCCTGTCCAGGTTGGGTGTTTTGATGACCGGGTTGCCGTTGCGTCCGAGATCGCCGTAGCCTTGATCGTCGGTCAAAATCAGAATGATATTAGGCCGCCGGCCGATAAGCTCGGGCACCGTCTCTCCAAACATGCAGGCCGATTGTAGAGCCGAAACGACCACCCCGGCGATCAAGGCCTGAACCGATGTGCCGCGATTTTTTACGATGCGCATGCTTCGACTTCTTTCACTGTGACTGTCATTTCATGATCGGTCGCAATTTCGCTATTTCCTATTTCCCAGACAAAGCCAATCGAGGCCGAATCGGGCAAAGAGGATTTCCTCATGGTAGCGGCTCTCGTAGAGCTCGTAAAACATATCATGGAGTAGCAGGACATGGACGGAATAGGTATTGGCGGTATCGGACGATTCTCGAAAAACAAAAACGGGAAACAGCGTGCAAAAGAACATGCACCAAGCCGCCTGATTTATTTATTTTTCACGATGCGCGCTGTGCTCCAGCGGATCGAGGCGACGGACAGTCGCTCCCGAATGTCCCGTCTTTCGGACAGACGCCGGTGGCGGACAAGAATCGCTGCTATTATCGGTCTCCTTCAAATACATCGGCGTTTTTCATAAAGACATGAAAAGAGTCAATCCCTCACGGTAAAAATCAAGGCCCCCTTTGCTTACCCTTGACGCCGGAGTTGACGATACAACCGGAACAGGTCAGGGAATGTGCCCTGGATTTCGCCGACGATCCGCCTGGTGATCCGGGCCGTTCCGTTGTTGCGAAAAACGACCGCCGGTCGACTTCGCCCGATAATGGACGACTTCGCCTATTGGCCAGGCCGTCCGGTGACATGTCCAAGGGGGTCTGAACGAGGCTGGATCGGGAATGCCCAAGGAACCAACGATTCTGATCGTGGATGACTCCCGAAGCGATCGTGATTTGTGCGCGCTGCTGCTCCGCCGCGAGGGTTACGAAATCGCCCTGGCTCAGAATGGGCTGGAGGCGATCGAGGTCGCTCGCCGCGAACATCCGCACGTCATCATCATGGACATGTTGATGCCTTTAATGGACGGGTTGGAAGCCACGCGGGTCCTAAGGGCCTATCAACCGACCGCCCATATTCCCATCATCATGGTCAGCGCCAACAACGAGGAGGAAGACGCCGTCGCCGGACTGGACGCGGGGGCTGACGAATACCTTTCCAAGCCCATAAGGCCTCGCGATTTTCGTTTTCGCGTGCGTTCGATGGTCCGCCTGCGTAACGCCCATCTGCAGCTGCAACGGGCCAATGCGGAGCTTCGGCGACGCACCGACACCCTCGCCCAGTTGAATCAATTCTGCGAGGCCGTCCTGTTGGATGGTTCCGTGGAAGCGATCAGCAGGAAAGTCGTCGAGATGACCGCCGATTTGCTCCAAAGCGATCGTGTCTCGCTGCTGGTGCCTGATAGCAAAGGTGGTTCATTACGGGTGGCCTGTGCTTTAGGCATCGATCCGCGAATCTGGCCGAAGTTAAACATTCCCCTCAACAGCCCCATCTCCGGGCGGGTCTTTACTTCCCAGACCGAGGTCGTCGCCAACCGCAACACACCCCATGTCCCGACCATCGGACAATATGAATCCGCCTGCTTTGTCAGCGTTCCCTTGATCAGCACGGCCCTCCGTGCCCACGACGGGGCCATCGGCGTGCTCAACATCACGGAGAAAAAAGACGATCAGGAATACTCGAACGAGGATGTGCAGACCTGCCGGCAGATCGCCCAAACCGCGGCCCTGGCCCTCGAACACGCGATGGTCCGTAAGCAACTCGATGCGACTCGAGATTCCATTATTCTGTCCATGGCCCGGCTCAGTGAATACCGGCAGCAAACCATCGGCCGGCATCTGGAGCGGGTCCGCGATCTGTCCGCCCTGCTGGCCCGACATTTGGTCGATGACCCCCGAATCCCGGAAACCATTGACGAATCGTATATCAATGATCTGCGCCGGGCCGCCCCGCTCCACGATATCGGCAAAGTGGCCATCCCTGACCGCGTCCTCCTTAAGCGCGATAAATTGACGCCGGATGAATTCCGACTCATGCAGGACCATACGCGAATCGGCGAACAAACCCTGCGGATGGTCATCAGCAGCGGACATGAGGCCCGCTTTCTGCGTATTGCCATGGATATCGCCCACTATCATCACGAACGGTGGGACGGAACCGGATACCCCGAGGGCTTGGCCGGAGAACAGATCCCCCTCTGCGCGCGGATTGTCTGCCTGGCCGATACCTACGACGCCATTCGCATGCCGCGGGAATACAAACCAGCACAAAGCCATGAAACCGCTACCCGCGAGATTCTGGCCGGCAGCGGCACGCAATTCGATCCCCGTCTGGTTCAGGCCTATTGCGCATTGGAAGATGAATTTCGAGACACTTATACGCAACTGGCGGAGCATGAAGAAGAGCATGGCATCATCCATGAACCAGCCACCCTGGCTTGCTCTTGTGAGCATCCCTGCGTTTTTTCCGAAGCCTGATTCGCGGCCACCTGCCGATCGCCCGAACTTGTATAATCGCCGATTTGTCAGGTCGCACATCAGGAGTCGCCGCTATTACCGGTCTCGGCTTGTTGCACGCGTCCCGCGTTTCGTTCATTTGGCGATCGTTCACGGTAGAACGCACCAGTCATCCATCAGGACCAAGGAGTGCGCTACCAACCGGCTCCGGGGGGACCTTCGGCAGTAGCCGGCAATCAGCAGGCAGTAATCAGTCATCAGCAATCAGCGGGCCGGGACATGATGTGAACAAATCATGAGGTGGATAAACAAGGAGGGTCACCGGTTTCTGCTCGTTGTCCTGCTCGCTCGCTGGCCTGTTATGGTGGGCAAACTCCGTCGGGCCGGTGACTGAAACAGGGCGGAAATACAATTCTCGGATTCCCAGCCTGCGGGGTAAATCTGCCTGTCATGGCATTATTGCCTATGCATAATAATAATGATAATATATAACCATATAGGCATTTGCCACGTGTATTATTTGTTCGGCGGTAATTTCCCCTCATCGCGGGTTTCATGTAAAATGGTGGTAACGCAATGAAACGCGAGGGGCCCAGGTAACACGTTAGGAAGGAATGAAAAATGCCCTCGAACAAGATCCTTGGTCCCGAAATGGAGCGAATCCTCGAACGCCAGCTTCGGCAATGGGAAATATCGCGAACACAGCGAGCGGCGGAATCGGAGGCCGATCAGCAAAAGAGACTGTGGGCATGCTTGAGTATCTCGAACGCGGTGGGCGCGGGCGGGTCAGAGATCGCCGAGATGCTGTCTCACCGGCTGGGCTGGCCTTTATTCGGTAAAAGCCTTCTGCAGGCGATGGCCGGCGACGACGAAATCAGGACGCGCATTTACCATTCGCTGGATGAGCGCAGCATGGGGTGGTTCGAGGAAATGCTGCGTTCCCTTCTGGATAAGAATTTCAGCCGTAACGACTATTTCCGCAAGTTAAATGAGACCGTTTTATGCCTTGCGGAAGAGGGGCATACGATCTTCCTTGGCCGATTCACCGATTTGATACTTCCGCGTGACCGGGGGCTACGGGTCAAGGTGGTGGCCTCCCTCGAGTACCGCGTGGCCAACTTCGCGCGGCATAGCGGCGTAAGCCTGGAGGAAGCACGCGAATCCGTCGAGCGGATCGAAGCCGAACGGGCTGATTTTATTCGGCGACATTTCCGCGTGGAGCCGTGTGATCAGGCCCGCTTCGATCTCATGGTGAATTCGGAATGGTTTACGACCGAGCAGGCGGTGGAATTGATTCTCACCGCGATGCGCTGCCGCGGGTTGATCGTCGAGCGGGCGGGCGGCCAGATGACATCCGCCGGGATGCATCATGATCTCGGATCAGTTCCATGATCCATCCAAATCAAAGATAGGCTCGTCTGCGAAAACATGGTGTGTGTGGTCCGGTTACGTCGGCGTCCACCCATGTTACCCAATTATCGAGAGTCACCCATGTTGCCTATTCCTCCATTGTGAACTTTACACGCCATGATTGGATACTCATGTCTCGACCATTTAATGTCGCGTGATCACTTGTGTGTCGTAGCGGTTCCGGTTATTCTTTCTGCATCAGAGCCTATTCCTATGGTCATGTGTGGCGCAGGCGTCTCGCCTGTGTTCGCACGGGCGAGATGCCGGTGCCCCAATGGGTGCCACACCCAATGGGTATTACACCGAGTGGGACAGGTTCCTAATAAAGAGTGTGTACTGAATCCCTGTGACATCACATCATAGCGGTGATGTTTCGGTAAATTGAGGGTACCGCACCCGTTATCATGGTGCCCAGGGGATTGGGACACGTTTTTTCGAGGACTTGGGGGAATAAGTTGCGGATTGATTGGCGCGATGGGCCCGGAGTGACGGGCCTATGAAGGGATTCCGTAACGGAAGAACCGATTAACCAAAGACCTTTGTCAATAGGGAACTCAAGGTTAAGGCCCGCTTAGTCGATAGGGTTCCGTGACGGGCGAATCGATCGTCCGGCGACCTCTGTCGGCGTAAGTTGGCAGACACCGAGGCGAAGTGTCTGTTTAGGCATAGGCGCCTTGAATCTTGAGGTGAGTTTTCAGGTTTTTCGACCCCGCACCCAAGTTCAGGATGGCTGTGCCGGGTTATTAGCGGCCGTCCCTTCGTCGTCGCCTATCCCGGTCGGGAAAACAAGGTAATTTTCGGAGTGCAGGAATGACAACTACTATTGAAAATTTTGTTAGTTTGCTTCAAAATGACGGCATTGAGGCCGGTCGTCAGGCGGCCGACGCCATCCGCGCCGAAGCCGACGAAAACGCTCGGAAGATTTTGGACGAGGCTCGGCAACGGGCGGAGGCGATCGTGCAGGAAGCCGAGGCCCAAGCCAAGCGTACCCGGGCTCGGGTGGAAACCGAGCTCAAGTTTGCCGCCCGCGATACGGTTTTGCGGTTATGTGAAGCCATATCGAAGGTCTTTGACGCGGTCATCCGCGCCGCCATGGCCAGGGAATTATCGGATGTCGAGTTTATTCGCACGCTCGTGCATGACGTGGTCATGCAATATGCCCGGGCGGACAGCGAGTCGAAGAGCACGATAGACATCAACGTCACCGAGGAGACCCGTCGGCAACTGGCTCATTGGGCCATCCACGGGTTGCGGGAAGGTCTCAAGGGTTCAAACGTCCATGTGGACGTCAAAGGTTTCCTGAAAGAGGCGGGTTTTGAGTACCGCATTACGGATGGGACGGTGGAAGTAACCGTTGATTCCCTGACGGAAACGCTGTCGAGCATGGTTCGGCCACAATTACGCAAGCTGATGCAGGCAACGCTTAGCGAATTTGGAGGCGTAGAGGAGCACGGACAACCGAAAACATGACCGCGGTCAATCGTTACTATATCACCGCTCTGCCGGTTCTCGGCGAGTTGGGCAGCGAACCGCCCATCAGCCGGGAAGAGTTATTGGAACATGTGTCGTCCTTGCCGGGTGCCGCTGCCTTGGTCGAGGCCCTTTTCCTGGAGGACGATCTATTAGAGCGGGAGTCGTTTTTGGTCGGCGAAATCAAGGAAGTTCGGCCGATGGTACTGACCGACGCGCAGGTACGTAACGAAGCGGCTCTACCGGAATATCTGACACTGCATATGGAGGACGAGGCGGCAACGTTGTCGTCGGACCGTCTATGGGAAGCTTATTTTCGATTTGTTGACGGGGTAGCCACAGAGCACCAGAGCGCTTTTCTGGCCGCTTGGGTGCGCGACGAGGTGGGGCGGCGTAACGCGCTGGCCGCCGCCCGGGCCCGTCGGTTGGGTTTGCGGGAGACGGACTACCTGGTAGCGGTCGATCTCGGCGACGAGGTGGAGGAGCATCAGAACCTGGTGACGGAATGGCTGGCCGCGGCGAATCCGCTGGCAGGCCTCCAGTTATTGATGACCGACCGGTGGACCTGGCTTGAGCGGCATGACCGTTGGTTCACCTTTGATAATGACGAATTGGCTGCCTTCGCGGCTCGGCTGATGCTGCTGGAACGGTGGCAGCGGGTGACGCGAAAGAGCGAGGGCAACCACGAATCCTGACCTCTTGTCGAAAGGATACTTGCGTGAACGGGCGGATCATTGCGGTTCATGGCAACTTGGTGATGGCCGAAACCACCATGCGAGTGGTGCAAAACTCCGTCGGTTATTGCGTGCGGAGTGACGGGACCCGTTTGTTGTCGGAAGTGATTCGGGTCCGGGGCAACGTGGCCGATATGCAGGTTTTTGAGGAAACGCGCGGATTGCGGGTCAATGACCCGGTGGAATTCCGCGAGGAAATGCTGTCGGTCAGTCTAGGGCCCGGCCTGCTGGGTGGGATTTACGACGGTCTACAGAACCCGTTGCCGAAACTGGCGGAACAAGTGGGTTATTTCCTGACGCCGGGGCAGTATCTGGCCCCGCTGTCGACGGATAACAAATGGACTTTCAGCCCGACGGTTCAGGCGGGAGCGTCGGTCGAGGCGGGGGACACATTGGGCACGGTGCCGGAGACGTTGTTCAAGCATCAAATCATGGTGCCCTTCGGCTGGCGTGGCACATACAAAGTCCGTCACATCGCCGGTCCCGGTGATTATACCATTGAGGACGAGATCGCGGTGCTTACGGACGAAGCCGGGCAGGAGCACCCGGTGCGCATGCGCCAGACTTGGCCGGTCAAACTTCCGCTTTGCGTGGCCCGGCAACGGCTGATGCCTCAGGATCCGCTGGTGACGCGGGTACGAATCATCGATTCGATGTTTCCGATCGTGCGTGGTGGCACGTATTGCATTCCCGGTCCGTTCGGGGCGGGCAAAACGGTTTTGCAGCAGATTACCGCCCGGCACGCGGAGATTGATATCGTGATTATCGCCGCCTGCGGCGAGCGGGCGGGCGAGGTGGTGGAGACGCTGCGGGACTTCCCGAAGTTGCAGGATCCGCGTACCGGCCGCAGTCTGATCGAACGAACCATCATCATCTGTAACACTTCGGCCATGCCGGTCGCGGCCCGCGAGGCTTCGATCTACACGGCCGTCACGCTCGCTGAGTATTACCGACAGATGGGGCTGAACACGCTTTTACTGGCGGATTCCACCTCGCGTTGGGCTCAGGCGATGCGTGAGCTGTCCGGCCGCCTGGAGGAAATCCCCGGCGAGGAAGCTTTCCCCGCTTATCTGGAAAGCCGCATAGCCGCGTTGTACGAAAGGGCCGGCGTAATCGAATTGAAAGACGGGCGGACGGGATCATTGACCATTGGCGGAACAGTCAGTCCGGCAGGCGGCAATATGGAAGAACCGGTCACTCAGGGTACGTTGAAAGTGGTCGGGGCCTTTTATGGATTGTCCCGGGCACGGAGCGATGCCCGGCGTTTTCCGGCCATCGATCCGCTGGATTCCTGGAGCAAGTACACGGGGATTATCGATCCGGCGAAAGTGGCCAAGGTTCGGCGGCTGCTGGTCCGGGGCAACGAAATCAAACAGATGATGACCGTGGTGGGCGAGGAAGGTACGTCGATCGAAGATTTGACCGTGGCACTGAGCGCGGACGTTTTCGATAACTGTTTTCTCCAGCAGAATGCCTTTGACGAGGTCGACGGGGCAACGCCGGCCGATCGGCAGGTTTTCGCTTTTGACAAACTGCTGGAAGTGCTGGACCTGAAATACGCATTTGCCGACAAGGAGCAGGCGCGCCGGGCCATGTTCAAGATCACCGACTTGATTCGGAATTGGAACTACGCGGCGAGCGGTAGCGAGGAGTATCGTGACCGGTTAGCGAAAATCGACCGGTTTATCGCGACCAAGGGACAGGAACCATGAGAAAATATTACGACGACATCCGGCGCATCGCGGGTAACGTGGTGACGGTCCGGGCCAGTGACGTGGGTTATGACGATCTGGCGGTTATCAGTACGGCCCGCGGAGATTCGCTGGCCCAGGTGATCCGTCTCGAAGGTCGAGAAGTGAGTTTACAGGTGTTCGCCGGTACTCAGGGCGTGTCGAACAACGACCGGGTCCGGTTCCTTCGCCACCCGATGCAGGTTCCGTTTTCAACGGACCTGCTCGGACGGGTTTTCGATGGTGCGGGGCGACCCCGGGACGGCCGTGATCCGATCAACGCCGACGGCGTGGACGTCGGTTCGCCGCCGGTGAACCCGGTCCGACGACGGATGCCCGACCAGATGATCGAAACGCGCATCCCGATGATCGATATCTTTAATTCACTCGTGGAGTCGCAGAAGCTGCCGATCTTCTCCGTGGCCGGCGAACTTTACAACGAATTGCTGGCCCGGATCGGCCTGCAGGCGGACGCCGACATCATTATTCTGGGCGGCATGGGCTTACGTCATGACGACTATCTGAAATTCCGACAGACGTTCGAGGAGGGCGGGGTGCTCGGGCGAACGGTGATGTATATCCACACGGCTGCCGACCCGGTCGTGGAATGTCTGCTGATCCCGGACCAGTGCCTGGCGGTGGCCGAGCAGTTCGCCCTGAAGGGGCGACGCGTTCTGGTTCTGCTGACGGATATGACCGCATTCGCCGACGCTCTCAAGGAAATCTCCATTATCATGGAGCAGATACCCTCGAACCGGGGTTATCCTGGCGATCTCTACACGCAGCTTGCCCGGCGTTACGAAAAGGCCGTCGATTTCGATCAGGCCGGTTCGGTGACGGTGTTGGCCTGTGTGACCATGCCCGGCGACGACGTGACTCACCCCGTGCCGGACAATACCGGCTACATCACCGAAGGTCAATTTTACCTGCGTAACGGCCGCATCGAACCGTTCGGGTCTCTCTCCCGACTCAAACAACAGGTCAACGGCAAGACGCGCGACGATCATCGAGCGATCATGGACGGTTGCATTCAACTGTACGCCCTGTGCCGCGAAAGCCGCGAGAAACGGGACATGGGGTTTGAAATGTCCGCATGGGACCGTCGGCTGTTGAAATACGGCGAGTTGTTCGAGGACAAGATCATGGACCTAGCGGTGAATATACCGCTATTCGAGGCTTTGGATCGCTGCTGGTCCATTCTGGCGGAATGTTTCGAGCCGATCGAGACCGGCATTCGTCAATCGATTATCGAGAAGCATTGGCCGAAGAAGAGCTAAGCGATGGCCGTCAAGATCAAAATGACGCGACCGGAACTGAAGCGCTACCGCGACGCGGTAAACCGCTATGAGCGCTATCTGCCCATGCTGCAGCTCAAGCAGCAGTTGCTTCAGCTTCGTTTGCGGGAAGTGGCCCGGGCGCGGGACGAGGCCCAGCGTTTGGCGGAGGAGGCCGGTGAGCGGTTTCGGAAATACGAAACGGTGTTGGCGGACCGCACGGGGATTAATCCTCGGGAACTGGGCGAGCCGCGCGAGGTACGGACCACGACGATCAACATAGCCGGCGTAGAAATTCCCACCCTGGACGGCGTGGATTTCGCGACCCCGAAATACAGCCTTTTTGGCACACCCGCCTGGGTGGACCAGGCGGTGGAGGACCTTCGCGATTTAAGCCGTCGCGGCGTCGAACTGGATATTCTCGATAAACAAAAAGAGCTGCTGTATCGTGAATTAACGCGGATCATTCAGCGGGTCAACCTTTTCGAGAAAGTGAAGATTCCGGAAGCCCGTGAGGCGATTCGGGTGATTCGGATTCGATTGGGTGATGAATTGACGGCCAGCGTGGCCCGGGCCAAGATCGTCAAGGCGAAGCTGGCCGAGGCGGAACCGAGCGAGTCGGATAATCCCGCGGACCATAGCGAGGCAGAGGAGCAGTCCGCATGATCGTCCCCATGACCAAGGTATTTCTGGCGACGCGCCAAACGGATCGCGATCGGCTGCTCCAGAAGCTGCGCGCCTTGGGGGTAATACATTTGACACCGGTGGACCCGAGGCGGGAGGTCGTCGATCCTGAACAAACGCGGATCATCGAGATCCAGCAACGGGCGATCCAGGTGCTCGAACAGGAAAAACCGGACGGACCTCGTCCCGAAATCTCTCCCTTGGAAGCCGGCCAGGAGGTCATCGCGATTCAACGACGGGCCGCGGAAATGCGTAACCGTCTCGCCCAACTTCATCGCGAACTGGAAGAGACGAGCCTATGGGGCAACGTGGATGCCGAGCAGCTTGCCCGGTTGCGCGCAACAGGTCTGGAAGTGAAGTTTTTCATCATACCGCAGAAGATGGTCGGCAAGGCGCGGGCCGATCTGGTGCATGAGTTACGGCCCTGGCCGGGTAAACGGGTATTGACGGCGGTGGTGGTTCGCCAAGGTGCACCCGAGCTACCCGAAGGCAGCGAGGAAATCACTCCTCCCCGGCGCGGCGTTGATCGGATTCGGACCGAAGCCGCCGAATGTCAGGTCATCATGGAAAAAGACGCCCAGCGGCTAAGGCAATTGGCTCACTTGGTCGCGGAAATGCGCAAAGACGTGGCTCGCTTGATCCGCGAGGTGGAGTACGAGGCGGCGATGCGCGGAGCAATCGGCAACGAGCATCTTTTCGCCCTGCAAGGCTGGGTACCCGTGGACATGGCTCCGACCCTCGAAGCCGAGTTAACCAAGGCGCAGATCCCCGTTGCGGTGCGCCAGGAGGAGCCCGCCCCGGATGAGCAGCCTCCGACCCTGGTCCGTTATGCCCGCCCGGTACGACCCATCGCCGCGCTCTTCGATATTCTGGGTACCGTCGCCGGCTATCGCGAATTTGACGTTTCCGTGGCCTTCATGATCGCGCTGCCGTTGTTCGCGGCGATGTTGACCAGTGACGGCGGGTATGGACTTGTCTTTCTGCTCGGTCCGCTGCTCTTGTATCGACGGGCCAAGGCCGCGTTGGGTGGTGAATTGGTCCATCTGATGATGGTCGTGGGTGGTGCGTCGGTTATATGGGGACTGTTATGCGCCAGCTTCTTCGGACGCACCCTATACACTCCGCTGATCGAGGTGAATTTGGGCGAGGAGTCCCGGCTCCTGTTGATGCGTATCAGCTTTTTCCTGGGCGCCGTCCATTTGAGTTTTGCGCACGTATGGCGGGCGGTGCGTTTGTTCCCTGACCTGCGTTTCCTGAACCAGGTCGGCTGGGCTTTGATTATGTGGGGCATGCTCGGCGTGGTGCAGAGTTTCGTACTTAAATCCCCGTTTGATTGGAGCACCCCGTGGCCTTATTTCTTGCTGGTGGGCGGCAGCCTCGCGATACTGTTTCGTCAGCCTTCGCGTCGGGTATTTCACATGCTGGGGCTCGGTTTGGCGGATATGCCGTTATCCATCTTGTCGTCGTTCTCCGATATTATCAGCTACGTGCGTTTGATGGCCGTCGGCCTGGCCGGTTCGGTGCTGGCCGTGAGCTTTAACGAGATCGCCTTTAGTTTGCCGTCTCGTGCGTTGACGGTGGTGGTCTTGATCTTGGGACATGCGTTGAATATCGGGCTCGTGCTGATCGCGTTGTTCGCGCACGGCGTGCGTCTGAATATGCTGGAATTTTCGAATAATCTGGGAATGCAATGGACGGGGCATCCGTACAAGCCCTTCCTTGAGCAAACCAAACAGGAGCATTTATGATGTTGGTCGAAGGCGCATGGTTTGGAACCGGGGCTTTGGGCGGGGTCACGTTGTTGGCCGCCGCGGACACTTTCTGGCGATTCCTGGGTGAAATGGGTGATGTGCTGGCTTTGGGCATGGCCGCCCTGGGCAGCGCGATCGGTATCGGACTGGCCGGCCAGGCGGCGGCCGGCGCCTGGGCGCGTGAAGGCAAGGCCGGGCGTACCCTGAGCTTTACCTACATCATTCTTGTGGGTATGCCCATCAGTCAGGTCCTTTACGCGATGATCGTGATGAATCAGATGCGCGGGGTGTTTAAGAGCGCGGAGATCTCGATCAACGATTCCGGTTTGCTGCTGGGGATCGGAATCGCCACGGGTCTGGGCGAGATGTTGTCCGCCTGGATGCAAGGCATGATCGGAGCCGCCGGCATCCGCTCGCTGAGCGAGAGTGAAGGCAAGGGATTGGCCTTTATCATCATCGCGATGGGCATTGTCGAGACCGTAGGTATTTTCACGATGGTTTTCCTGCTCGGCATGATTCCCGAGCTGCCCGCAGCAGCGGGCGGGTGATCGTGTCTCTCGTGCGTGAAGCCCCGGCGTGTCTCCTGAGCCCTCGCGGGTCGGAACCTTCCCTTAAAAGGAGGGGACCTTCACGCGGCGCAACATGCTCAATTTCCCGGTGGATTCCGCGACTTGGTTAGCCCGGATTATTCATCCAGTTTTACCACGGAGACCCGCTAACCCGCATTATTCATTGGTTTTACCATGGAGTCCACAGAGATCACGGAGAATAAAGGAGTTGTTAGAAAACAGAGTGAGCGCTGGTTTGGACAGGGTGCATGTATCCAGAATGAGGTGTACTTCGCCTGCGTCCTTATTTCATCTTTTCTCCGTGCTCGCCACGGCGGAGCCTCGCCTAGGCGGGCTCTCCGTGACCTTCGTGGTGAATTATCCGGGATAGTGATCCCCGTCATGGTCGCCACGGGTTGATGATTCTTTTCGTCCTTCCACCTCGTGCGGGTTGAGGATACGGCGGCCGCGGCCTCGTGCTTTGGGGGCTGGTGCTTCACGAGTAGAAGGACGTGCATTCCCGATCATCGGTTGTTCTGGGTATATTGCCTGTCATTCACGTTGCCCTGCATGGTTCATGGTTATGCACCACGTCGTAACATTTGCCGAGGGGGCCGATCGGTGGATCAATACGTGTCCGCTGAAAGGACACCACATATCGAACCTCTGAAGGGGCAAAGAAAGACTAATTCACGCAGGTCCAATCCACCGTACTGCCGGATCCGCTGTAGCAACGTTGGAACATCGCGAAGTCGTCCTGGTCGACATCGCCATCGTAATCAAGATCGGCCTCGATGCAGAGCACGTCCGTCTGGACGATAGCCGGGGCTGTTGCGCAATTTTCAAAATATGCGTAATCGGTTTGATCCACGTGATTGTCGCCATTGAAATCGGCGGCCACCAAGGCCCCGTGAACGACCAGTTCGGTGATGGTGGTGTACTCATAAGCCCCACCGGCGATCCCCCGGATGCGGATGCCGATTCCCCAAAGACGGTCAAAAGACAAATCAATCACCTGGTACGCCTTGAAAGGATCCAGCGGTTCACTGAATATGAGGTCCTGGACCGATACCCACTCATGACCGGTATTAACCTCTACATCAAGGGTTTCGAAATAACCACCATTCAAACCCTCGGTCCGTGGATCTCGATTATAGGCGCCTACGGCGTCCCCTTCATAAAAGGTCAGCGCATCGAAACGGACCGGTTGAGGGAAATTGATCTGATAATAATCTCCGCCGGCCGGCTGGGAATTCACTCCATCATACGTATAATAAGGCAGACGTCCGTTGTAGCGCACATCAACGATCCCGTCGATAATACTTTCGAGATTCTGACGGTCGTTCAGGGGATTATGTCTTTCGATGCTGGCCGAGCAAGTCAGGGTCCAACCCGCGTCAAGGGCGGAGGCCACCAGTCCGGTTGGGTCGGTGGGGTCGGGCATTTCGGGTTCCGTGATGATGGGGCTTTCATTCGGCAAGGTATAGGTGCCGTTGGAAATACCGCCACCCGCGAGCACGATCACTTGCTCACCCACGGCCTGCATACGAACGGCCAAGTGGCTGATCGTTTCGTATTGCGGCAGCCCCGGGCGGTAGAGTACCCGGTAATGATCCGTCGCCGGTCCGGTCAGGTCCGTCGGCAAGCCCGTGAAACCTTCGATCATGCCGATCAGTCCGCCGGCCGTCGCGGGGTTGCAATCGGCATCGTAGCCGGACAGTACGGCGATCTTGATCGTTTCCTCGAAGTCGCCCTGGCCATAAAGCAAGGCCAACGTGGTCATGGCCAGATTGATCGTTGATTCGATCCAGTATCGGTAACGTCCATACGCATAAGTTCCGTGGTAATAGTCGTAAATCTTTCGCCGGGTTTCGCGCCAATCGGGTATGTCGTCGAGCATATCCTGGGCGTACCAGTCGCGCACATCCTGGATGGCCTGGTAACTGCGCGAACTGACCGGCAGACACTGCTGACCGGCGAGCACTACGGCGTTGATATCGCTTTCGCAAGCGGCGGCCGCGTACATGGCTGCGTAAAATTGAGCGGCGTGCAACGAGAACCCTTCGTTGGTGACTCCGCCGAATTTGCGGGCCGCCTCGATCGCCCATTGCCGCATTCCCGGAGCAAGCGCACCGAGGCTTTCGGTCGTGATCTGCGAGTCGATCGCAAAGGCGTGGATATTGTGAACGTACCACCCTGTTTCCGGGGGCGAAAAACCATGATTCATAAGGTATTTGGCTTGCTTATTGGCGATATAGATACCCGTCAGGGGGACATACTGGTCCCACTCGTCTTCAATTTGCGTGTAAGTCGGATCAATTCCGTAAGTCTCCAGAGTGTGCAGGTACAGGTATTCAAAATTGGTATCGTCATCACCGGTCCAGGGATCCTCGTAGTTGGTTTTAATAACCCATTGGAATTGTTCGTCGGGCGCTGCCTCGCGTGTACAATACTTCCCTTCAAAATCACGTCCGGTGTGATTGCCGATTAACTGACCAAACCACATCCCGCGTAATTTGTCGCGATATACGTCCGCCTGAAGGGTACGCTGACCCCAGGCTGGATGAACGGCCAGCATGAAAAATACGACACACCCCGGGATGATCCGCAGCCCCGGTTGTAAGCGTAACAAGCGCATGCCGCTCCTCCGCCGGACGGAAAAGGATAAAGAAGGCGTTTTTCGGTTATCGACCCGTACATTGAAATTATACCCCATTAATTCAATATAAGCAAAATAATTCACGTACCACGACGACTGATCTGTGTGTGGTCAGGGATTTTGGCAAGCGAGCAAAGATGTAATATATTCTCGGGATTTTCCGTACAGGGGGCCGCGAGATGACAAATTGATGCCTAGGGCGAGCATTCCTTCTGGAAAACCAGGCTACGATTCGTCGGCGTTGCCCAAGGAAATGACCCACTTTTCAGGGTTTCGTCACGTTGTCGCTGACTCTTCGGTCTGAGGAAGGGTGACGATCACCGTGGTGCCGTGGCCGAGACGGCTTTGCAGGCATACAGTCCCTTTCATGGCGGTAACGGCGTGGCGAACGATGGCCAGCCCCAGGCCGGTGCCGCGCAGCGTGCCGGAGCGAGCACGTTCGACCTGGTAAAATCGCTCGAACACCCGTTGCTGTTCTTCCTCGGCGATGCCGATACCGTTGTCCACCACGGAGATTTCCAGCCGATTCCCGACGGTGCCCGCGGCGGGTAATGCCCGGCAGCAAACCCGTACCTGTCCGCCCGGTTCGGTGAATTTGATGGCGTTATCGATCAGGTTATCGAGCGTAATGCGCAAAAGATAGGGATTGGCCGTCACCGTATCGGCTGTATTGGACAGATCGCATTGCCACTCGATATGCCGAGTGGCCAATGCCTCGGCATGTCGCTCATGCAACTCGGCGAGAAGCCCTCGGAGACTGATGCGCTTGCCTTGGAATTGCGCGGGGGCGGTTTCGATGCGCGATAAATCAAGCAAATCGCGAACCATCTGCTCCATGCGTGCGCTGTGCTTGTCAATCATGCCGATGAAATGGCGAGCGGAAGCCGCATCGGCGGACAGATCGCATTTTTGCAGGGTTTCGACGGCCCCTCGAATGGCCGACAACGGTGTCCGCAATTCATGCGAGGCGTTGGCGGCGAAATCCACCTTGACCTGCATCGCTTCGGTCAATTGGGTAATGTCGGTCAGAACCAGAAGCCGGCCAACCGCCGACCGTTCCATGAGTAGTCCGCTATCCCCGCCGCCCTCATAACCGGGCAGCGTAATGTCCCAGGCGCGGGCCATGACGTTCAACGGGCCTTCGTGAGCTCTGTGTATCTGCAAACGGGCCTCCGACATGCCTCCTTTGTTCGACTCCGTCCGGTCCGTAACGTCGGCCGATTCGGACACCACTTCGCGAGGCAGGAGCATCTCCTGTAACTCGTGGTTCGCCACGCATTCCTCCACCAGCCTGCCCTCGGCCGCCGAACCGTGTCCATTACCGTTGAAGGTATCGGCCACCCCCAGCATCTTCCGGGCCGCCGGGTTCATCAGGATCATCCGCCCTTGCGGACCGGCAACAATGACCCCCTCATGAAGTTGAGCCAGAAGAGCTTCGGAGGTTCGCCGCTGACGGTCGATCAACGCCATTTGCCGGGCCAGATGATCACGCATATCGTTGATCGCACGAGCCAAGCGGCTCAATTCGTCATCACCGCGTACCTGTACGCGCGCGGAAAGATCGCCGCGGGAAACGTCATACGCCGTACGGGTGATACGGCCGATCGGTCCACTCCATAGACGCGCCAGACCGAGGGCCAGCACGATAACCGTGCCCAAACCGATCAGCCCGACCGTCCAAAGCAATCGTTGAACCGTCTCGGCGCGTTCCATGATGGTGGTCTCCAACATAGCTACCCGGACCACTCCCACCGGCTTTTCGAACGGTCCGAGGCGAACAGCAACGTATTTCATCCGCTGTCCCAGCGTGTCGGAAGGGCGGACCTGCATGCCCCAACCATCCAACAGGGCCTGACGAATTTCCTGTCGATCGGCATGATTAGCCATTTCCCACGGATTGGCCTGCGAATCGGCCAAGACCCGTCCACCGGGTAAAATCAGCGTAACCCGCATACCACCAGTGGCGGTTCGTGGCATGGCCTTGAGTAAGGCGTCGAGCTCGGGGCCGTTGTCCGGCGTAAAACGCTCTTGAAGCATGTAGCCGATGGTTTCCGCCCGGACCTTGAGGTAGTCGGTAAGATCTTCCGCGCGCAAGCGGTCGACAAAATAGATAATGCACCAGACGCACGCGCCCAGCACAAGCACCATCAGCAGGGCGTTTCCTAGAAACAGCTTCACGAAGAGCTTGCGGCCGGTACGCATGTGCAAAGACTCTCATTCCTCGGTGATCGGCGGGCGGAAGGTGTAGCCGACACCGCGAATCGTGTGGATCCAGCCGGCGGCCGGCCCCAGTTTTTTACGCAAGGCGGAGACATGAACATCAATGACCCGATCCGTGACGGCCACGCTTGCGCCCATAACCATGTCAATCAGTCGCTCCCGGGTGAGCACGCGACCTTGAGCGGACATGAGTACCTTGAGCAGGCGGAATTCCACGGCGGTCACGACCACCGGTTGGCCCTCGACGAACACTTCATAGCGGCCGGCGTCCAAATGAACCGGGCCGATGGAAAGTACCTGCGAATCGGCCTCGGCCACCTGCCGACCACGAAACAAGGCCGCCACCCGGGCCAACACCCGCTTGATCGAGAAGGGCTTGGTGATGTAATCGTCGGCCCCGAGGGCAAAACCCACCAACTCGTCCGATTCCTCCGCCTTGGCGGTCAACATGATCACGGGTATTTTCGCGTAACGAGGGTCCCGCTTCAAGGCGGCCATCAACTCGTCACCGGACATGCCCGGAAGCATGCGGTCGAGGATAATCAGGTCCGGCGCAACGGCCTGAACCTTATGCAAGGCCGCTTGCCCATCTCCGGCAACCTGGCAAGCGTAACCCTCCTTTTCAAGATTGAAGCGCAGCAGTTCCGCCAGGTCAGCTTCGTCCTCCACAATTAACAAGGATTTTGTGGGATGCATAGAAGTTCCACTTTCCGTAAGACGGCCTCCTGAAATGCACATAACCTCGGCGTCTTGCGGCCGGGTTTCATGCTAATGCCTGAGTCTTTGCCGGGCAATATATTAGCCGCATATATATGAAGATTTAATTAAGACCATGTTAAGATCGGCCATATTTGTCCGGATGCAGGGAGCTGCTCTACCCGATTTTCCAGGCCCCGCCGATCACGGCTGGTCCGGGGCCGGGCCGGGCAGGACATAAAACCAGCCTTTGGGCGACTCGGGCGCCAGTGTAAAAACGAGGGCATCGCCCTCAATTTGGCCGGGGACGATCCGTCCGCGGCTACCCAAGGTCGGCCCCTGCGCGACCAGATGCACCTGTGGAGGCCAATCGACCACCGGGATACGCAGCGTTCCTTGACCATACACAACAATGATAGCCAGCGTACCCGCATCGGTGCGGCAGTTCTCCTCGACCGGCGCCCACGCCACCAGACCCACGGGCTTTTCGGCAAAAACCGTGGTACGGCCGTCGATGGTGATCTCGCGGCTATGCTCGCCGCAGAAGGCTGCCAACCGGTTTTCCTTATCGACGCGGAAGGTGACCGCCTGGGCACCTTCATAAGTGACCGTGTGGCCATTGACTTTGAAACCTTTAAGCGAAATCTGCTCCGAGGGAAGCGCCAGGTTTTTCAGAATGGCCTCGTCCTGGGCCTGATCGCGGGCAAATCCGCCGGGCCAGCATTCCTCGACGTCACACAGATGCGGAGCAACGGCCACGGCGCCGTTGGGGAAACGACAGGCCAGATACTTCGTCGTTCGAGAAATATATTCTGGGTTATCGTTCACGTCGGCAAAGCTTCCCGTGGAAGGGTAAGAACCAAGCGCATGAAGAATCTCGAACCACCAGCGCGCCTCGTAGCCCAGACTTTTCGACTGGTCGTCGCGCGGGCGAAAGCCAAGAAAAGTCGCGCTGCCGCCACCGTCAAACGCACGATACGTACCGACCACCCACTGTTTGACGCGGGCGACGGGCTCGACTCCCGCGCGCGGGCTGACCGGAAAAACATGATCGACGAGCAGGTCCGTCAGAATGGTCATGGGGGCGATGCCTTTCAGGACACCGTCGAAAATGACCTCACGGCCGGGGGCGAGCAGGCCTTCCTCATATTCCGGTGCGTACTCGACGCCGAAAAGCTCTTTCCATAAAGGCAAAGCGGGCTGGCCTTCGGCAAGCAGGACCGGCGGCGAACCGGCCCAGACCACCCGCCCGCCGCTTTCGAGCAGTTGCCGCATCATGTTCAGCAGCTCGCGGTCGGGGAACGGCTCGAACAGGGTCACCAACGTAGTGAACTTTCGCCCGGCGACTTCAACGGCGCCGTTGACGACTTTTCCACGTTCGAGCAGTTTGGCCTGGGTAATCTGATTCGCATAGGCGTATTGCGTCATCCAACTGCCGAATCGCTCGTCGACGGCCACCAGATCGAGCGGATAGAGCATAAGAACTTCGGTATCGCGGTGCTGCATGCCCTGGACCATCCCGTAATGGGCCGCGGCGGCCGCTCCAAAAGTGTTGACCAGCGCCTGGCGACGCCGGCTGATGACATCGGGCATTCCCCAATGTGCCCCGTACGAATACGGGATGTCGTTCAAAATACCGGTCGAGCAGGCCAGCATGAGGCCGACGTAATTGCGATCGAGCCAGCCGCACTCGGCGTGATCGTTGCCGTTGCCGGTGAGGAAATCGCCCCACTTAAAGTAATCGTGGCAGGCCGACGCCGCCTGATGCACCGTGTTGGACCAAACGAAATTAGAGGTATATTCGTACTGGTGGGCGGTCGGGTGTTGGCGGCCGGTACGCCAGTGATCGATGGTCGGGCTTTCCGCCCAGGTGGCATGGGCCCGCGATTCGAGTTGATAGCCGATGCGGCCTTCCAGGTGCCGCTTGGCGGCGGTAAACAGGTCCACCACGCCGTCCTGCAGCAGACGGTAATAACGCGACCGGAAAAGGGCCGTTTCCCGGACAGCCTCGGCGCTGTCACCCCAGACATGCTGAAAATCGCCCTTGGCGGAAAGGTCGCCGGCGACATCCTCCTGTCCGTGTACGAAGTAAACGAGGTATTTGGCAAAGTCGCGATACGGCTCGCCGTAGCGTTCGGCGAATTGCCGAATCAAACCGGGGCTGACGTAGCGGAGCGCAAATTCCCCGTGGTCATGGTGTCCGAAATAGGCCCAATCCTGCTGGATGTGCATTTCGTCGGCATACAGGCCGTTGAATTTCACGCTGGCGTCGACGTATTTGTCCGTCAGGTTGTTCAGATAGGGCAGGGCTTTTTCGCTGAAGTAGTCCATTTCCGGGGTGTGATAGATTTGCACAACCAGCACGCGATCGAGCGGGCCGAGGTCAGCACGGCCGCGGCCGTGAATGCGCACGCGTACCGCCCCGCCGTCACCGACGCGGCGAACGGTGTTAGGCCAGACTTCCACCTCGGCGGTATCTGAAATTTCCACGATCTCCGTGGGATTGACGACAAGGTAGGGAGTTCCGGGAATGGCCCGCTCGCGGAAAGCGAATACGCGCACGCCGGCATCCTTGATCTCCAGCGGGCCCTTGTTGTTGGCCCAAACGGTCTGGCGCCAGAGTTGCACGCTGTAATCGCCGGTCTTCGGATCGCGCAGTCCCTTGCGGTAGTGCATCCATACACCGGACTCTCCGGTCTGCCGGGCATAGGCCGGCCCGATCTCCAGCGGGCTCAGCAGGCTAAGCTCCAGACCAAGACCGAACTGTTGGGCAAATTTACTGATCGTGGCGATGTGTCGGATGTATTCGTCGGTGTCGGGGGTCAGGCGGCGTGGTTTGTCCTGGCCGGCACGGTATTGGGCGAAAAAGTGGTCGAAGGCGATAATCAACGTGCGCTGGCCGGCGGCCTGGGCCGCGGTGCAAATCTGCCGAAGGCTTTGCTCGTGGGGCGTTGTCCCCAAGCTAAGATTAACCGGCCGGTCGGGGTCGGTCAGGGCCTCGAGTTCCTCATCGGTGACCAGAATGATCGCCGAGCGTCCGAGGAGAAAGCTCCATGGCCCGGGAAAGCTGAGCAGTTGGCCGTGATAAACGTTCTCCGGAACCCGCGGCGTAAGATTTTCGGCCGTAGCCGCAAACGTAGTCGTCGTCAACCAGGCCATAGCCGCCCAGATAATCAATCGCATGAAACGAGCTTCATTCATCGCCAACACTCCTTGGATTCTACTATTCCTCCGACCTTGTCCCCGCGCCGGGATGTAATCTCCGGGGGATTAAAAGCAGCAGAATAACCGCATCGGCCGGGAAGGTCATCCCCTGGCTGCTTGTAGATCAGAACCCAGCGCAACGGATTGACCGAAAGTCGCTTCTTTCATGCCCAAAAGTCCACCAAGCCACCGGCTGGTTGCCAGATGATGAGATAGGGCGGATGGTTGGTGATGGTTTCCTCTATAACGATCGGCGGATCAGACGGGCGGCTGGAGCGGCTGGACCGAGATTCCTATCTCGGTTTCATGGTTCAGGATTCCTATCCCATTCGCAGTCAAAGGAACGGATTCCCCCGCAGGAAAAGGAACGAGAACGGATTCGCGGCTGGACCGAGATTCCCATCTCGGTCCCATGGCGTAGGGATTCCTATCCCAT
>CAYNYK010000058.1:0-30844 GCA_964401335.1 uncultured Planctomycetales bacterium | reverse complement strand
GCCAGCGGCGATAAAAAAATAATTTTCATATCGAAGTGCGAAAGTTGGGTTAGCGGGACAAGGGTTTGCCCGTGCTTTTTCCAGCGGCAGGGTGGCATGGGCAGGCCCTTGTCACGCCTCAGCGGGACAAGGGTTTGCCCGTGCTTTTTCCAGCGGGGTGCCCCATCCATTCCGGCAGGGTGGCATGGGCAGGCCCTTGTCACGCCTCAGCGGGACAAGGGTTTGCCCGTGCGGGGTGCCCCACCTATATGAAGCGAGAAGTCAAGGCACCCTCTCCACGGAGTGCTCCTTACAGGTTGACTTCTCGAGGGGCACCCATGCAGTGACTTCCGTATCTTGGAACATCCGTTATTTGTGGCTGGTCGTCATACTTCTCGTGGTTGCATACCTGCGATTATCGACTCTGCTTCTCTTGCGGCGTCTTCGGGATCATGTATCCTATCAAACACGGATACACGAGACATTGGACTCGCTCGGAGGACTCATGATGACCACGCTGTTAGAGGCCTGCCGGTGCCGATTACGTCGCGTCTTTATGGTACTACTGATATCTTGCCTTCCGGCACTGCCGACCCTGATGGCCGAGGCGGCAGATCGCCCACCTAACGTCATCATCATGATGCCCGACCAGATGCGCGGGCAGGCCATGAGCGTGGCCGGCAACAAACAAGTGCATACCCCTCGCCTCGAACGCCTGGCCGAGGGCGGACTTTACCTGCCCAACACGATCGCCAACTGCCCGGTCTGCTGTCCGGCTCGGGCGATTATTCTGACCGGTATGTATCCGCATAAGAACGGCATGATGATCAACGATCTGCGGCTGCGCGAGGATCATGTCAGCCTGGCCAAGCTTCTGGCCGAGGCCGGGTACACCACCGCCTTCGTGGGCAAATGGCACCTCGACGGCGGGCCACGCGAACCGGGCTTCGTGCCCCCCGGTCCGCGCCGCCAGGGGTTTCAATTCTGGGCGGCCAACGTGTGCGATCACAATTATTTTAATTGGCATTATTTTCGTGGGGACAGCGATCAACCTATCGTCGAAAAACGTTATGAACCCCAAGTATGGACCGACGAAGCGATTGGTTTCATTCGCGAACATCGCGACCAGCCGTTTTTCCTCTGGTGGGCATGCAGTCCGCCTCACGATCCTTATGTCGCTCCGCCGGAATTCGCGAAGTTGTACAAGCCGGACGAACTGGAATTGCGCCCGAATTATCAACCGCGATCCGAATGGGGCAGCCGGGCGGATATCGCCAGTTATTACGCCGCGATTACCGCGATCGATGAACAGGTCGGACGCGTATTGGACGAACTGGATCGACTCAAGATTGCCGACGATACGCTTTTTATATTTATCTCCGACCACGGCGACATGCTCGGCTCCCAAGGGCTGCGCCTGAAATGCAAGCCGTATGAGGAATCCATATGCGTACCGGGGATCGTTCGCTATCCCCGCCGGATCAAGGCAGGTGGTAAAAAAGACCTGCTTTTCTCGCATGTGGACATTGCCCCGACGGTGCTCGGTTTTTGTGGACGGCCGGTCCCCGCGTCGATGCAGGGCCGGGATTTGTCCGGCCTGTTAAGCGGACGGCCGGGTGACGAACCGCCGGCCGCTCTGCTCCAGATTTTCGAGCCGCGCCCCCAGACCGACGTACCCGCCCCCTGGCGCGGGGTACGCACCAAACGATATACCTATGCCCGCTTCAAGGATAAACCTTGGTGCCTATACGATAATCTTAAGGATCCCTACCAGATGGATAATCTGGTGGGCAGGCCGGAGGCCGCCGATCTGGAGAAGAATATGGAGACTCTGTTGCAGCGCGAAATGGCCGCCGCCGGGGACAGTTGGACGTTCAACTTCGATGTTTATCATTTAATGTATAAGCAACCGCCGGTCTATCACCCCGACGAGTTACAGAGTCTCAAACCATAGATCTTCGGTAGGGTGGCATGGGCAAACCCTTATCCCGCCAAAGCAGGACAGGGGTTTTCCCATGCTTTTGGGAGGGCGGCAAAGTGAAACCCCGGCCTTCCCAGATGCGCCGAGGCCTGTTTTCGCTGTTTTTTTGAAAAGACCGGCCCGTTGCCAACCGCGTCGGTGGATTTTACACTAACACCTGCTTGTTCATTGGATTGGAGACTTTGAAGAGAACGGAAATGACTCATGCCTAATTATGCCTTATTAACCTGTACGGGAATGGATCGACCGGGGCTGGTGGCGTCCATCACCGGGGTGCTACTGGAATGCGACTGCAATATCGAGGATTCGCAGATGAGTCGGCTGGGACCGAGCTTCGCCTGCATGTTGATGATACGCATGCCCGAAGGGATGGTCGGCCGGCAGTTACACGACCGGTTGGCCGCGGCGGCCGCTCAGGCCGGCATGCGCCTGCATGTACAGGACTTGCGCCCGGAAGAGGCGGCCGAGACCCGCTCCGATCGCCCCAAGCATCTGATCCATGTCTACGGTGCAGATCGCAAGGGTATTGTCCATCGCATCACCCAGCATCTGGCCGGTTATCAGATCAATATTACGAACCTGCACACGGAGGTGATCCATCACGATCAACCCTTATACGTCATGATGATCGAGGTGGAGATCCCGCCCTTCGTGGACAGCGGCAAGGTCCAGGATGAATTGGCCGCTATCGGCAAGGAAATCAACGTGGTCGTCTCTCTCAAACCCAAGGACGACGCCCGCTTCTGATGGATAACCCGTGAACAACCGCGCCTTGCGTGCGCAGGTCTGTTTGAAATTGGAAACAGCGACAAGGATTATACCTGCCCGACGACCTGGGCCGGCTGGTCAAACTCGTCGCCGCGGAACGTGCTGCCGAGATAGATACGGCGGACCTTGGGATCGTTAATGAGATCGCGCGGGGGGCCTTCGGCGATAACCTGACCTTCGTGAATGATATAGCTGCGGTCGGTGACCGACAGCGTTTCACGCACATTGTGGTCGGTCAGGAGGATGGCAATACCGTGAGCCTCGCGCAGACGGCGGATTTCCCTTTGTAAGCCTTCGACGGCGATGGGGTCCACCCCGCTGAATGGCTCGTCCAAAAGAATAAGCTGCGGTTCGGTCACCAAAGCGCGGGCGATTTCCAACCGTCTGCGCTCTCCACCCGAGAGGTTTTGGGCATACTGTCCCGCCAGATGATCCAATCCGAATTGTTCCATGAGAGCTTGGGCGCGATCCTTGCGTTCACGCCGACCCAGCGGCATGGATTCCAGAATGGCCAGCAGGTTTTGCCGCACGGTCAAACGCTGGAATACGCTCGGCTCCTGAGACAGATACCCAATCCCCCGCTGCGCCCGCTTATACATGGGCAGGCCGGTTATATCTTCATTATTAAAAACAACTTGCCCGCCGTTTGGGGTAATCATGCCGATCGTGATGCGGAAACTGGTGGTCTTACCCGCCCCATTGCGGCCGAGAAGTCCCACGATTTCGCCATGGTGGACCTTGTAGCTGACTCGGTCCACTACCGTTCGGTTTCCGTAGCGTTTAACGAGATTCAGGGCTTCCAAAAGAATCGTGGAACTGGGCATGGGGACACACCTCGTATGAAAAACCGTGGAATTACCCTAATAATTTGTGGATATCCTGTTGAAAACTTCCTAAAGCCGACGAAAAACCGCCTGATATCCAAAAGGTACATTGATTTCCAGATTGTTGAAAAACCGTTTTCATAACCATGATTAGTGAACTTAACTTTTTTATTTGCAAATCTTTATGACTAAAAAAGTTATTGTATATCATGCTTTATTCTCTATTTTACGAGCATTCTATCTTACCTAAATTAAAGTCCTGTAATAAACTCCGAATCCGAAACACTTGTGGATAACTTGGTCCATTTTAGGTCGATTAGGAGTGCATCATATAAACTGCACGGCACTGGCCTCTGTAACACCGGTGTCTGGCCGGGGCTTGTCGGCCCTGCAAGACCGACGGCCTAGGTTCTTTTAGAATGCACTCTTAACGGATCCATCGCATTTGCCCAACATTGGGAACCAAGCCTACACCACCGGTCAATGGAGAGCGGTAACCCGCGGGCCAATATACAAAAAAGGCCCTGCCGATCAATTGGTCCTCCGGGACCGTCCCCACTTGATATTCACTGCCAAGATACTTCAAATGGGGTCCGATGACCCACCATAATCGCGAATCCAGACTGCCCGGACTGTTATCACCGAGCATGAAATATTCCGCAGGCAGCGTCTGCTTGCCATTCGTGCGTTCCTTGCGGAGCAGGATCGGATGACCGGCGGTACCCCAGCAGGGCCAGCCCCTGTAAGGGTTATGTATCATTGTCCCATTTTTATCTGTTATAACCATATCACTTTGGAGATTGCTCAGATAATAAATGTCTCTTTCGAGTACGAGGTGCCGGATTCGGCATTTTAGTTTCCGGGCCGCGATCGTTACCCGAGAAGGTTCGACCAGGCCATCGCCATTGCGTGATTCCGGAGGTTGCTTCAGGAACCTTAATAGCTTTGCCGGGGAGGGAGCATATTGCTCGTCTGTCGAGGTGATTACCGGCTTACCATCTATCAGCAGGCTGACTCGGTAATCGATGTTCAGAAACTCAATTTTAACCGGTTGGTTCGCGGTAAAGGGGTCTAATTTGACCACCTTGCCCTCCGGGCCAATGAGCTGCTTGCCGCCGGCCAGTCCGGCATCGGGTTGATACCCGGTAACTTGCACCGAACCGTCCACTCCGATTTCCGCGACAAATCTGTCCCGGTCACGGTTCATGGTTAGTTGGATTCCGCCTGTACCCGCCTCGGGGAACCAAGTGAAGCGACAGCGCAGATCGCCCACCGGCTGATTAGGTGAATGCTGGCCTGAATTGCGTCCGTGACGGTATCCAAGCTGCTCGTTGGACAACTGGTCATCCCGGTTGTAGGCATAAAAATCAATGATCGGCTTCCCCCAGAAATCGATACTCAGGTAATCGTCGCAGTCGGAGTTGAAGGTTATTTCCCTTCGGCTGGTATCCCATGCCTGGACGGCAGCCGTTTCCTCCCTCGGCTTCCAGCACACCCTGGATTTGTCGGGATTGGGTAGAAAATCATGGTCATAAACGATGCTCCACAAAGATTGTTGAGCGCCTTGGGCGTCCGGCCATTTACGCTGGATCTTCAGGAGAGGGAGCAGTTGTTCAT
Source organism: uncultured Planctomycetales bacterium (assembly GCA_964401335.1). Taxonomy (GTDB): domain Bacteria; phylum Planctomycetota; class Phycisphaerae; order UBA1845; family PWPN01; genus JAAYCU01. Next base: position 25,675 of record CAYNYK010000058.1, on the reverse strand, counting down.
TGATTGCCTGGTATTTCGTGATAATAGCCTGTCGGGCATGGTCGTAACTATTGAAACGAAACTGATAGACTTCCTGGCGCAACGTCTCAAGCTGGGTAAGTAATTCCGGCTGCGTTTTTTCAATATCCTCTACGCTGGCGGTGTATATATCACCGTCAATGATAACCAATACCTCGCCGGGCAGGCCGACCAGCCGTTTGATAAAATTGGTTTGCCCGTCCTTGGGGTCTTTGAAGACCGTGACTTCCCAACGTTTGGGACCGCCCAGGCCGCCTAACTCGAAGGGATATTTGTAGACAAGGATGCGATCTCCGCTTTCAGGGCGGTGGTATTGTTGAGGCTTCAGGGTATCAGTCAGGGCAAAGCAATTGGGGCAGCGTAACTGAATCTCAGTCCTCAGATTCCTATCCGTCTCCGTCAGTCCGTGAGCATATTCATAACCGCAGGTAGAACATGTGTTCGTTGCGTGATCCCCGTAGAGGGTGGCGGCCATGGAGCCGGTGGGAATCACGAAGGCCTCCACGATGAAGGCCCGAAAAACGAAGGCCAGCACAAAAGCGATTACGATGGATTCCAGGGTTTCCCGGATATTGGCCGCGATGGTTTTCTTCTTGCTCGGCGGCTTGGTTGTATTTTCTGTCGGGCTGGCCATGACACTCCCATATCATCCGGATGCATCTGACCCGGCTATGCCGTCTTTACGTTCCCCGCCCAAGCGGGGTTTATTTCCGCTCCAAAGGTTCACAGGTTAGCGAGCGGGATAAAATTCGTCAACTTCCGGTGTATAACGGACTTACATGGCATATTGCAAGCCGGCGCATAAAAAAACCCGCTGGAATTGACCGGCGGGTTTTGGTTTATAAAAAGTGTCGGCAATCACCTACTCTCGCCCTGATGGACTACCATCGGCCGTCCGGGCTTAACTGCCGTGTTCGGAATGGGAACGGGTGTTTCCCCGGACGTATGGTCACCGACACGAATTATGATAACCCTACCGCCGGGACTGTCAAGGGGGTCCAAGGCCGGTTTTTTAATTTTTTTCAGACCTCCTCGGGAACTATATAGGGCGAGCGATAGTAACCTTTCAGCAGGTTATCGGCTTCCGGGTCGTCCGGGAAGCGTTCAGCGGCTGGATCGAATCGGACGGCGCGACCTACCTGGTAGGCGATATTAGCCAGGTGCGAGTGGGCCGAGGTGTAATGCCCGTCCTCGATTCCGACCGCCAAATCCTCGGGTTTTCGGCTACGGACGGCATCGAAAAACATTTCAAACCGGCGAAAGTCATCCTTGCTTTCGCGGGCCGGCCCCGGTTCCTTTTTCTCGCCTAGATAGGTCTTGTACCCTTTGGAGCTCAGGTGCATGACCCCTTCGCTGCCGAGGAAGATTACCCCCATACTGGAACGGCCGGCCGGGTCGAATTGGCCCTCGTCGTTGGTATGCCACGGGCGGACCTCAAAGACCAGCGTCTTATGCTTCTCGGGGTAGGTGAAGGTGGCCAAGAGATAATTAGGGACTTCCTTGTCGTCATCGAAGAGCACCTTGTCGCCGGTGGCCTGTATACGGTCGGGCAGGTTGACGCCCAGTCCCCAGCGGGCCAAGTCCATCTCATGCACACCCTGATTACCGATATCTCCGTTCCCGTAATCCCAGAACCAGTGCCAGTTATAGTGAAACCGATTGCGGGTAAAGGCGCGTTGCGGCGCCGGCCCGAGCCAGAGATCGTAATGCACACCGGCCGGTACCGGCTCCTCTTTCGCGCGCCCGATCGAAGGCCGCCGTTTGAAACACAAACCCTTGGCGAGGTAGACGTCACCGATGATCCCTTCATGCAGCAGGCGAATACCCTCACGAATCGTTTCCGAACTGCGATTTTGCGTGCCGTGCTGGACCATTTTGTTGTATTTGCGGACAGCCTTGACCAGTTGACGGCCTTCCCAGAAGGTGTGCGAGCAGGGTTTTTCGACGTAAACATCCTTGCCTGCTTGCAGGGCCCAGATACTGGCCAGGGAGTGCCAATGGTTTGGAGTGACCACGTGGACGACATCGATGCTTTTGTCTTCAAGCAACTTGCGTATGTCCACATACCGATCCATCGGCCGGCCGAGGATCTCCTCCGCCTTGTGGACAAACTTGTTCTTTTGCGGGTCAAGGTGCGATTCGTCGATGTCGCATAAAGCGACAAGTTGCACACCGGCAAGCAATGGAATATCTCGGACATGGGCATCGCCCTGGCTTCCTACTCCGATGACTCCCACGCGGATCGTTTCGTTGGCCCCGCGTTTTGGGGCGGACAGAGCGGTCCGACGGCTTAGCAGGCCTGCCGTGGCGGCCGCCCCGGCAACCGTACTCGTTGATCGAAGAAATTCGCGTCGGTTCAGCTTTTTCATCTTTACTCCTCATGGTCAATGGGGTTATCTTCTTGTCTAAACGATATGAGAGACTTTATCCGAAAGCAACCGCAAGCCGTTTGTCGATGGGTGCTGGCCTTGGTGGGGGGGGTATCCGCTATTTGCCTGGCCGAGACAGGGCCTGATTCCAAGCCGGCAAGCAGCCAACCGGCGGGGCGAGCTTCCAGTGCGCCGGCGATTGAGCCGCTTGATGAGCGATCGGCCGACGCTATCGGCCGTGCGCTGGACTGGCTGGCCAAACGCCAGCGGCCGGATGGCGGATGGCAGGGTACCTCGGGCGGCAATACGGGCGTGGCGTCCTTCGCGGTAATGGCCTTCATGTCCGTGGGCGATCTGCCTCAGGCGGGGCGTTATGGACCCGTGGCGGAAAAAGGGATCGAGTACATCCTGCGTCAGGCTCAGCCCGACGGCTTGATCGTCAACCCGGCGGACACATCGAAAGGTTACATGTACGAACATGCCCTTGCCACGCTGCTATTGGCCGAGGCTTTGGGCGAATATGAACGGCCCGGCCTGCGCGACACGCTGAAGCGGGCGGTGGACCTGATTGTTCGGACCCAGAACGAGGAGGGCGGGTGGCGTTATGAGCCGGTGCCGCGGGATGCGGATATTTCCGTGACGGTTACGCAAATTGTAGCGTTGCGGGCGGCCGGTCATGCCGGTATCGCCGTGCCGAAAAGGACCGTCGAGGCGGCCGTGCGTTACGTGAAACGTTGCGCGGCCCCGGGCGGCGGATTTCTCTATCAGATCGGGGTGGGCGAGCCGGCCTATGCCCGTTCGGCGGCGGGGGCCTGCGCCCTGCTGATCGCCGGGGAGTACGAGGCCGCCGAAACCGCCGCCGCCATCGAGTATCTGCTGAAATTCAAGCCGGCACAACTTCATGACGAGCCGCATTTGCATTACGGATTGTACTACGCGGCCCAGGCCATGTACCTCTATCTGGATCGCGAGCGGTGGAAACGCTGGTACCCGCCGATCCGCGACGAACTGCTGGCCATGCAGGAACCGGACGGCCGCTGGGACGGCGAGACCGGCCCGACCTACGGCACGGCCGTAAGCATCCTCGTCCTGGCTGTCCCGCATCGCTACATGCCGGTGTATCAACGCTGAGGACGGATTCCCGGCAAGACTTTACGGTACCTTTATATGCTTTGTCCTTTGTTTTACCTGTTGCTCGATAAAACGTCGGCGGGTGTAATGACCTGAATATCGGTAAATCGCTTGAAATCTTCCGTATTGAAGGTAAGCAGGCGTGTTAGGTTATGACGTTGCATGGCAGCGACCAGTCGGACATCGTGAGTGTTCTTCCCTTTTACATCGTGAACGACAACCAAACGCTCCCATTCCGTGAAGATCCCCGTTCATCCCTTAATAAAGTGAACAGTCGTTTGATCTGTGTAATCTCCGACTGAGTTTCTTTGGCGGACATACCGAAACCGTTTTGATTTGCTGGTCGGGTCGCAACTCCCCAGAACTCATAAAGGTTTTGAGGTACGATGTACAGCTCCTCACGGCGCTCAAGCATTATAGTGATAGCATCCCTGGTCGGAATGTGTTGTGGATGATCCGGTTGGATTAGCCGAATCAGGATGTTTGTATCCAGCAAGGTACTCACTCGCCACGGCCCTCGTAAATGGTTTCACGACGATCATCGATAAAGTGGCCTATGGGGTGATGCCGAGCAACCCAGTCATGAAATTCCGCGACGCGTTGGTTGGTAGGAAGGGAAGGCTGCGCACTTGCCGAATCGGGAGAAGGCGCCAGTTGCTCTTCCAAGGCTTCGCGGGCGTATGTCGCGGGATCTTTACCAGCCTCCGCTGCCCGTTGGCGAAGCCGGGCCTCGGTTTCGGGATTGAGCAAGATATGGAGCGTCATGACATACCTCTCTTACAATTATGCGGCATATCCTTCGGTTCAAAGATCTCCTTTACTCATTATACCAAAATACCTTATTCAAAAAAGATATGATATCAGCGATGACTATTTTCGCTCCGACCTACGGCACGGCCGTGAGCATCCTCGTCCTGGCCGTCCCGCATCGCTACATGCCGGTGTATCAACGATGAGGACAGGTCAGGCGACAAGAAACGCCGGCCTTTAATATTATCCTCGTGATTAACCTTTCGGCCGCGGGATATGTTACAATCCCGCTCATGAAGATCGAGCAGCGGAGGATATTGGCTTTGGAGACTTCCGGGCGGATGGGGAGCGTAGCCTTGGGCGACGGCCTGGGCCGTTCGGTTTCGGCCCGGCTTTCCGGCGACATGAAGCATACCAGCGAACTGTTGCCCGCCGTCGAACGGCTGCTGCGTGAGCAAAACTGGAAGGCCGATTCGCTGACCGACGTGTTTGTGTCCATCGGCCCGGGCAGTTTCACCGGTCTGCGTATCGGCGTGACCGTCGCCCGAACCCTCGGCTGGTCGGTCGGGGCCCGGATCGTGGCCGTCCCCACCCTGGATGTGATTGCCCGCAATGCCCTGCAGGTTGACCCGGTACCTGCCCATGTGGCCGTGATTCTGGACGCCAAACGCAAACAGATCTTTACCAACGCCTTTGACTTAACCGACGGGCGATGCCGCCCGCTATTCGATGCCTGTCTGGCCAACCCGCGCGAGTTTCTGGCCCGCTGCCCACACCCGCTGGCCGTCCTTGGTGAGGGCATCGACTATCACCGCGAGGCTATCGCCGACAGCCGCGTGGATGTTTTGCCTCGCGAATCGTGGCCGGCCCGCGCCGAACACGTGCTTACCATCGGTCTCGAACTGGCCGACGCCGGCCGCTTCACCTTGCCCGGCGACCTCCTACCCCTCTACATCCGCCGCCCCGAAGCCGAGGAAAAATGGGAAAAACTCCATCCCGAAAAAGCCTGACCGGCCGTTCGTTTCCGTCCAATGTCGATCAACAATTGGGCTACTCTCTTTTTTCGTATCTGGGCATAGGCGATCTCGGGTTTGCGTGGATCGCCGTTCTGGGCGATGAGGTAACAATCGAAACGGGAGAAGTGTTAATCCGTCACTTCCTGCCCCGCACCCTTATCACCGGTGATCGCTTTGCGCACGCGCGCAAAGTGATTTGCTGGATCATTACCCGATTGTTGACAGGAGGTTATGGCCTTCAGGGTCGCGTTTTCAAAGCTGCGCCACTGCTCGTATCCGAGCAGGCTTTTGAAGGTGCGATTATCCGATATCGAAGAATGGTTATGAAATTGGATAAACAGTTACCTATCGGTGAGAGACAAGAAAAACATTTACGGATTTAAGCAAAAATAAAATATATATGATCCCAGAATCGGTACGCCGTTTTCGCCGAGTACCACGATCAGAAACAATAACGAATCGAATATAAAGCATTTTGAATAATAGCCTTGCGCTGTATAAACCCGCCTGTGGGCTCGCTCCGAAACCGACTCGGTCGATCATTGCCAGCGGTGGTGGGAGGGGGCATAATGGCCGGCTTGATATGTGCGGCCGTGGCCATGGATGAGGCTGGAAAATAAAGGGCGGATAACCTGATGGATGAACGGAACCAAGGGACAAATATGCCGGCATCTTCCGCGGGGCGGATGTTGATCATCGGGCTGGATGGGGCGACGTTCGATATCCTGCGGCCGATGATGGCGGCCGGACGTATGCCGCATCTGGCCGCGCTGATCACGGAAGGCACCTCGGGTGTTCTCAATTCAACCGTCCCGCCGATCACCCCGGCGGCCTGGACCACGTTCATGACCGGCAAAGGCCCCGGCCGTCACGGGATCATCGACTTCGAACGCTACGACGCGACCACCGGCAAGATGGCTTTCAACAGCACCTACGAAATTCGCGAGCCGACCATCTGGCAAATCCTCAGCGAGCGGAACAAGCGGGTCGGAGCGATTCACGTACCCATGACCTACCCGCCGCCGAAGGTCAATGGGTTCGTCATCTCCGGCTTCGAGACGCCGGGCATCCACACGGAATTCACCCACCCGCCCGAATTGAAAGCCGAGATATTAAAACGCTGGCCTAAGTACAGCTATCAGACCAACTGGCGGCGGCGGGCCTTCGGCGGCGACGCGATTTTCGCGGAAAACCTGCGGTATATCGAGGACAGCTTCCGTCAGGGGGCCGCCCTGACCCGCTATTGCGGCGAGCAATACGGCTGGGATGTGCTGATGGTGCTGTTCAAACTGGTGGACAACCTCCAGCATAAGACATGGAAGTATCTCGATCCGAAAACCAGCGGGCGCTATGCGAAGCGCGCGGAGCTGGCCGCCCATTGTTTCAACGTCTTGGACGAGGCTTTGGGCGATTTGTTCGACTATGCCCGGTCCAAGCAGGCCGCGATCCTGATCATGTCGGATCACGGCCACGGCAGCCTGGACGGCAAGGTCCAGCCCAACCTGCTTCTGCGCGAATGGGGCTACCTGCGGATCAAGTCCTTCGATACCGCCGCCGCAAACATTCAGCGTCGTCTGAATCGCACGATCGACCGGCTTCGCGGCCGCACGAAAAAGAAGTTTGAGGCCAATCTCGGCCTGGAAAACGACATGGTCGTGGATTGGTCACAAACGCGGGCCTGCGTGATGCACGCCGGGATGAACGGTTTTCTCTATATCAACCTGAAAGGGCGGCAACCCAACGGAATCGTCGAGCCGGGCGAATACGAAATGCTGCGCGATGAACTGGCCGCCCGGTTCCGGGCGATGACCTGTCTGGATCCGAGCGGTGCAACCATTTGCGTTTTTCCCGACGTGCATCGGCCGGAGGTGTTGTACAACTGCCGGCGCGACGAGCAACCCTGGATGCCCGATCTGCTGCTGGTTCCGCATCCGGGGCTGGCGGTGGTGCGGAAGATTCGCGGGCGGCGGGCGGTGCAGTGGCCGCGGTTCCATCATCTCGGCGGAACGCATCGAATCGAGGGTGTGCTGGCAGCGGCCGGTCCCAATATTCGTCGCGGTCATTCGATTAAGGCCAACATCGTGGACATTACCCCGACTGTATTGGCCGCCCTCGGCGTGCCGGTTCCGCAGGAGATGGAAGGCAAGGTCCTGACCGATATATTCGAGCAACCGCCGGCGGTTACCTACGAAAAGACCGAGAGAAAACAGGCCGCGACCTCCGGTGAGGTTTTCACCGAGGCGGAAAAAGACGCCCTCACCCGGCGGCTGATCGATCTGGGTTATCTGGAATGATCTTTCTCGCGGGCCTTCTGGTTCGCAAAACCTACTTCCCTCGAATCAAGCGGATGCAGGCGGAGGCGGGATTGTCTGATCCGGCGGGATGGGGGTACCGCACTCCGGGCAGATGCCCGACGTATTACCCGTCAGATTGTAGCCGCAATACTTGCACAGCGGTAAATCATCATACACGAAGAAACTCCATTCCGGACCGAACTGTTCGAGAAAATGAAGCGTGTAGGCCTGCATGAATACGGAAAAAGGAAGAGTGATGACCGAGCCGAGGTACGGCAAGGCCGCAAGGAAACAGGTGAGGCAGGTCAGCAGGCCCGTCGCGACAGCGATCCCGATGTTTAAAAGCAATCTCATCAAAAAGAACAGGATCAGCCTGCCGGTGTTGCCCGGCAGGATTTCGCTGCGCACCGTATGCCACGCCTCCATCACCCGCTGGCCGCGAAGATACATGGCGGGCACCACGCAATGCTCGAGCAGAAAGGTGATGACCAGCGCCGCCAACATGATGAAAAGAAACAGGAGGGACACGAGGATAATAGCCACCACGCCGTAGATGCTCAGTTGTCCGGCTTGGATATCAGGCCAGGCGATGGCCACTCCTATTCCACCAATCAAGAAGATAGACAGTAACGACGCAAGTCCAAAAACCAGATTGAAGCAAAACAGACTGTTGCCTTGCACGCGGAAGTATTTCCAGGGATCCACGACTTGGCCGCTGTTGCGGACAATGCCGTCCATAAACATGAACTTGCCCCGGCACTTGAGCCAGATCACTAAGACCATGATCGCGAGAACCATTATCACGGCCACGACCATGAGCGGGATGAGCCAGGACCACTCCTCGAACGACGGCGAGGAAGGCGCGGGCATTGCCGGTCCCGGCCCACCGCCTCCACCCACGGGCAAATTAAAATTGCATCCCCCGCCCTCGCCAAGCTGAGCCAGAAAAGCACAGAACCCCAGGGTAAACCATTTGCCGATCTGAAAGGGCTTGAAGAGTACACGCTTGGCGCGATCGACGGCGAAGTCCAATGGAGCGGTAATGAGGATGGCCATGTCCGGCCCCCGATCATGATTCGGCTAGAAAAAACGATATACGGCTGCCTCTGTCTGCCTCATGTGTTGGGGTGCATTATAAACCTCTCCGCCGAACCATCAAACTCCATTGGAGGGTATACAGGAAAGATTGGGTTACCGGGCCAGGCGCAGGCGGATGCGGGCGCGGGCTTCGGCACGGGCCTTGCGTCGCGCGGAAAGTTCGTCGGTGACGGTCATCTGTTGAATTTCGGCCAACATACGCAGGACCTCGCTGCGATCGATCTTTTCCCGCGGGATGGCCTGTTGGGTCAGAATGCGCACCTGGTTATCCAATACCTGGGCAAAGCCGGCATCCACGAACCAGACCTGAACATTATGGCCGATACGCATGCGCAGGCTTCCGACGCCCAGTTCGCACATGAGCGGCGCCCGATGGGGAAGAATGCCAATCTCGCCGTCACCGGCGGGAATGACCACGAAATCGACATCACCCTCGTAGGCCAGGCCTACAGGTGTAATCATCGTGCAATGAAGCGTTTCCTTGGTCATGGTTTTGGCCTGATATTGTCTTCGCCCATCCCGCATCCGCCGGACCGGTTATGCCCCTGCTTTCGCCAGCTGCTCGGCCTTGGCCGCCGCTTCCTCGATCGGGCCGACATACATGAAGGCCTGTTCAGGCAGATGGTCCCACTTGCCGGCGCAGATTTCCTCGAAACTGCGGATCGTATCTTCCTTATGCGTGTAACTGCCCGCGAAGCCGGTAAAAGGCTCGGCCACGAAGAACGGCTGGGAGAAGAACCGTTCGATCTTGCGGGCCCGGCCAACGATCAACTTGTCCTCCTGAGATAGCTCCTCAACGCCGAGGATCGCGATGATATCCTGCAGATCGCGATAACGCTGGAGAATCTGCTGCACCTCGCGAGCCACCTTATAATGCCGCTCGCCAATATATTGCGGATCGAGGATCCTGCTGGAGGAGGCCAGCGGGTCGATGGCGGGGTAAATACCTTTCTCGCTGATGCCACGGGCCAGCACGATGAAGGCATCGAGGTGGGTGAAGGTAGTGGCCGGTGCCGGGTCGGTCAAGTCATCGGCGGGTACATAGATAGCCTGTACGGAGGTGATCGCGCCGAACTTGGTCGAGGTAATCCGTTCCTGAAGCTCGCCCATCTCCGTGCCCAGCGTCGGCTGATACCCGACGGCCGAGGGCATGCGGCCAAGCAGGGCCGACACTTCCGAACCGGCCTGCGAAAAGCGGAATATATTATCAATAAAGAGCATGGTGTCCGTGCCCGACTGATCGCGAAACCATTCGGCCAGGGTCAAGGCGCTCAAGGCCGCCCGCAGGCGGGCGCCGGGTGGTTCGTTCATCTGCCCGAAGACCATGGCCGTATGGTCCATGACCGACTTGATGTTTCCCTGGCTGTCCTTGAAGGTGGCCTCCTGCATTTCCAGCCAGAGGTCGTTGCCCTCGCGGGTCCGCTCGCCCACGCCGGCGAAGACCGAATAACCCGCGTGTTCGCGGGCGATCCGGGCGATCATTTCCTGCACGATAACCGTTTTGCCCAGTCCAGCCCCACCGAAAAGGCCGATCTTTCCCCCGCGAACAAACGGGGCCAACAGGTCGATGACTTTGATACCCGTCTCCAACAGCTCTGATTTAGGGGTAAGGTCCACGAAGGCCGGTGGTTCGTGATGGATCGGGCGATACTCCTTGGCCTCGATTGGGCCGCGATTGTCGATGGTCTCGCCGACCAAATTGAAAACCCGCCCCAGGGTTTCCATGCCCACCGGCATCATCACCGGTTTGCCGGTGTCCACAATGGGAGTGTTGCGAACCAATCCATCGGTCGACCCCAAGGCCACGGCCCTGACGCAACCGCCGCCCAAATGCAAGGCCACTTCGCACCACAGGGTTTCCTTGTGACTCGAACCAAGCACCTTACGCTCGACTTCCACTTTGAGGGCGTTATTCAACTTGGGCAGGTGGTCCTCCTTGAACTCGGCATCCAGCGTCGAGCCGATAACCTGCGTGATTCGCCCGATATTTTGACCGCTTGCCTGCACCATTGCGTTTCCTTATCTCAATCCTGCGATTGCCTCCATGCCCCACACGGTCGGCGATCCGGGCCTGTCCCGGCTATCGTGATCTCAAAGGTTACCGATCCAAGGCTGCTCCATACGATCCAACCACCTTATGTTTCTGACAACCCATTCCGTCTTTACGCCAAGGCATTGGCCCCGCCGACGATATCCAGCAGTTCCAGGGTAATCTGCGTTTGCCGGGCCCGGTTATAATGCTGGGTCAGGGTCCGAATCATGTCGTTAGCCGCATCGGTCGCCGCTTTCATGGCCACCATGCGGGCGACCTGCTCGCTGACCGCCGCATCCATGAAACATTGAAAGAGTCGGATCTTGACCATCTCCGGCAGCAATTCGGCGAGCAACACCTCCGGTTCCGGATTGAATTCGAACCGTACCGGAGGCTCGGCCGAGCCCGATTGCCTTGTTTCCGCCGGCCGTTCGATGGGCAGCAGGGACACCAACTCGGCGCGCTGTACGGCGGTGGAGATGTAACGGGTATAGCAGACGAATACGGCGTTGATTTCCTGCCGGGTATAGGCCTCGATAATTTCCGAGGCCATCGTCTCGATATCGGCATAGGTCGGGCGGTCCTCGAAGCGGGTATCCTGTCGGGTCATCGTCCAGCCGGCGAACCGGCCGTAGGCTATTCCCTTCTTGCCGATGACGTGCAGATCAACCGTCTCACCCCGCTGACGGCAATGATCCAGATGCTCGACCGCCGTCCGCAACACGCCGGTATTATATCCTCCGCACAGGCCGCGATTACTGGTCAACACAAACAGGACGGATCGGCTGGCCTGCGTGTTTGGCTTGAGTAAAGGATGATCCAGGTCTTCCAGCCCGCGATACAGATGACGGGTCATTTGGTCAATGCCGTCGGTGTAGGGACGGGCTTTGGTGGCCTGCTCGAGCGCGGTCTGAAAGCGCGCGGTGGCGATCAGTTGCATGGTACGTGTGATCTTGCGGATATTCTGCACCGCCTTCAAGCGCCTTACAATGGCACGGGCCTTGGCCATGAATCATTCCTTACTCGCGGATCGAGTGGATCCTGTCCGTTTTCTTGCGTGAAGCCATCCTTTTTTGAACTCGACGATGATTTCCTTGATGCGGGCGGCCAAGGCGTCGCTGAGTTCTCCGGTCCGGATCAATTCCTCGCGCACCTCCGGAAACTCGTCCCGGAAATAGATGAGCATTTTGGCTTCGAATTCGCTTAATTGGGGAATCGGAATATCGTCACAGAGTCCCTGAGTCCCGGCAAAAATGCTGATCACCTGGTCCGCCACGTGGTAAGGCCCGTATTGTCCCTGCTTGAGCAACTCGACCATTACCTTACCGCGGTCCAGTTGCCGCTGGGCGGCCGGATCCAATTCCGTACCCAACTGAGCAAAGGCCTCCAATTCGCGGAAGGCGGCCAAATCGAGCCGCAATGAACCGGCCACTTTTTTCATGGCCTTGATCTGAGCCTTGCCGCCGACACGCGACACACTGATGCCGACATTGATTGCCGGCCGTACCCCGGCATAAAACAAATCAGGCTCCAGATAAATCTGCCCGTCGGTAATGCTGATTACGTTCGTCGGAATATAGGATGAAACCTCGCCCTCCAGCGTTTCGATGATAGGCAGGGCGGTCATGGAGCCGCCGGTACCCGGCACCACCCGCACTTCGTGATCGTTGTTCCCCATCTCCTTCAAACGGCGTTGGGCTTCCCATTTACCTGGCACGCCGAGGTAGGTCGGCTCATTGGTGCTTGGTCGAGCATCAACCGGCGCGGATTTGGGCGCGATGAAGTATTGGTTGGCCAGCTTACAGGAGCGTTCGAGCAGCCGACTGTGCAGATAGAACACGTCCCCGGGATAGGCCTCGCGTCCGGGCGGGCGGCGCAGCAGCAGCGATAACTGACGATAAGCGGCGGCTTGTTTGGAAAGATCATCGTAGACGCACAGGGTGTGCAGCCCCTTTTCGTACATGAAATACTCGGCCATGGCCGCCCCGGCGTAGGGGGCGATATATTGCAGCGGCGCCGGATCGGCACTGCCGGCGGATACCACGATGGTGTAGTCCATGGCCCCATGCGTGCGCAGGACTTCGACGACGCCGGCCACGGTGGATTCCTTCTGCCCGATGGCGACATAGATACAAATGACGCCGGTGTCTTTTTGGTTAAGGATGGTATCCACGCCGATGGCCGTTTTGCCGGTTTTACGGTCACCGATAATCAGCTCGCGCTGACCGCGGCCGATGGGAATCATGCTATCGATGGCTTTGATGCCGGTTTGAAGCGGCTGGTCCACCGGTTGGCGCTCGGCGATACCCGGCGCGTTGGATTCCATCGGCCGGCGATGGGGGGTTTCGATCGTCCCTTGACCGTCGAGCGGCTGGCCCAACGGGTTGACCACGCGACCGATCAGGGCCTCACCCACGGGTACCGAGAGCAATTGACCCGTGCCGCGAACGGTGTGGCCTTCCTTGATGCCGAGATAATCCCCCAGAACCACGGCCCCGATGGAGTGCTCCTCAAGATTGAACACCTGCCCCATCACGCCGTTTTCAAATTCGAGCATCTCGCCGGCCATGACCTTGCTCAGTCCGTAAATGCGGGCGATGCCGTCGCCCACCTCCAGGACCTTGCCGATCTCGGCAACCTCGATGTCGGCCTGGTAGCGGACGATCTCCTGCTTAATGACCGACGCGATTTCATCGACTTTAAACTTCATACGTGTCCGATTCCTTGCCTCGACCGGTCAGGCCGCTGCTTCCTCGAATCCCTTGCCATCGTGAATCGCTTGTCCGATCCGTACCTTCATTTGTTTACGTAGCCGATGGATCCGCCCGGCCAGACTGCCGTCAATCCGCAAATCGCCCGTCTGCAGGATCAGTCCACCAATCAGCTCCGGCCGCAACTCCTCGATGATCACCGCTTCCTTACCGAGCCATGCGCTGACCTTCTGTTTGATGAGCGAACGCAGTGTTTCGGACAACGGTGTCGGGGTCTGTACGGTTACTTCCTGCCGGCCTTGGCGGTCTTCCATCTTAAGCATCACGCAGCGATGGACCTGCGGTATGAAAGCGAGTCGCCGGCGATCGTTCATCACCTGAAGTAGGTTGAGCAGAGCGTCGTTTAATCGGCCGCGAAAAAGCGTTTCAAGCGTGGCCCGGCGCTGATGCACATCAATGGTGGCCGAGACCAGAAAGCTCGCGAAGGCCTGATCCTTGTTCAGGTAATCCATCAGGTCATCGAAAGCGGCCACCGCCTCCTCGAGGCAACCCTGTTCCGCGACGGCCGACAAAAACCCTTCGGCATAGACCTTGGCCAGGGCGGTTTTACGTTCGTTGTCAGAAGGCATCTCTCTTATCCTTATCGCCGTCCCCCAGTCAAGGCGAACGGTCCTTCAATCATGACTTTGCCCCCAAGGCTCAATAAGGACTGTCTGAATCGCCGTCCATCTGTTGCAAAGCCTCCTCGATGAGCCGGCGATGGTCCTCTTCGGACAAGCGGCGTTGGAGAATCTGGCTGGCCAGGTCCGTCGCCAGATGCGCGGATTGATCGTACAAGTCGCGCAAGGCCGAATCGCGGGCCAGGCGGATTTCCCGCTGGGCCCGCTCGATCAGGGCTTCGGCGTTGCGGCGGGCCTCCTCATCGATGCGCCGACGGAGGACTTCGGCGTCACGTCGGCCCTCCTCGACCAGGGCGGAAGCCTCCTGCCGGGCCTGGCTGAGCTTCTGCTCATACGCCTGGAGCTGGGCGGCCGCCTCCTCCTGGCTCCGAACGGCCGCCGCCATCGAGTCGCGAATCAGGTTTTCACGCCGCTGCAGAATATCCAATAACGGACGCCAGGCGAATCTCCGCAGAACCAGGAGGGTCAGTATGAATATAAGCAAAGTCCATACAAAATCGGCGATATCGCCGATGAATAACGGGTCTCTCTTCTGTTCCTGGTTCGTGGCCAAGGCCGACGAGGTAAACAGAAGAACGCTTGTTATCGCCATCAACGCTTTTTGGATGGTTAGAGCCATCAGGCTAACTCACTTTGCGGTTGCCCGGCCGGTCCAATGAGCCAAGGTTACGCCGCGTCGGTATGGGGTCGCAACCTCCGGTGATTTCCGGGAGAGCAAGGGATATCGCTCGGCTCCCTTGAGTCAAGCTTTGAAAACCGCGAGGAGGCATACCACGATGGCAAACAAGACCGATCCTTCGATCATGGCGGCGGTAATCAAGGCCATGCCATTGATCGAACCGGCCGCCTCCGGCTGGCGGGCCATCGATTCTGTGGCACTGGCTCCGATACGACCGATGCCGGCCGCCCCTCCGAAGACAATCAGGCCCGTTCCAATCGCGATACCAAAAAAGGTCGCTCCCTTATCCTGAAGCAGCAGGAATTTCGGGTGTCCGTCTTGCTCGGTAGTCGGAGCGTTTGCCGGAGCGGTTGTCGGAGCATCCTCCTGCGCCCATACGGGTAAGGCTATTTGCGTTATGACCACCATAGCCAAAAAACACCAGACCTTTTTCATAATACTCATCCTTTCATGACCCGCCGGCGGCGGGAACAACTTTTTAGGATTCTTAATTTAACACCATGGCCTCTCGGTCATCAGACCCGCGGTCCCACGCCGCGGGTACGGAGGCCGGCTAGGTTAATTTGTTGTGTTACTCCGTATCGCTCATGGCTTACACCTTATGTCCGTCCTCCGAGTGTTCCGGATGGATATTCACGGCCAAGCCTATGAACACCGCGCTGAGGAAAGTAAAAATATACGCTTGCAGCAGCGCCACGAACAGTTCCATCAAGGTGATCGCTATGCTGCCCAACACCACCGGTACGGCGACCAGGAAACCCAGGGCCGCATGGGCGGCGCCGGCCATGCCGATAAAACCGACGAGGATGGCCAGAAGAATATGACCGGCCACCATGTTCGCGAAAAGACGAATAGCCAGGGCGAAACACTTGACCACCACCCCGATCATTTCCAAAAAAGCAATCAGAATATTGATGGGGAAAGGCCCCATGAAAAAATGCCTCAAGTAACCCAGGCCGTGCAGCTTAAGTCCGTTATAAACGATCATGAACAGCGTGCAGAAAGCAAGGCCTGCCGTCACGAAAATATTACTGGTGGCCGTCCCAAAAACTCCGTGCGTACCTCCAAAATGCCGAATGATCGGCAAGGTAATCGGTTCAAGCGGGAGCAGACCGATCATGTTACAAACCGCGATAAAGAAAAAGGCGGTCCATAAAAACGGCATGAAGCGGTCCGTATAGGGGCCAAGCTGGGGCTGAACCACGTAATGACGAAGAAAATCGCAGATCAATTCAAAGAAATTACGCGCGCCTTGCGGGGTCAATTGTTCCACTTCGTCGCCGGTTGTCGATCGACGGAAGACCAGGGGCAGAACCACCAGAAGCAGTGCCGCCGCCAGCATCATCATAATGACGTGATTGGACAGGATGGTGAAGGTGAAAGGCCAGGACTTGCCCAGTTGCCACCAGGGGTAATCCACCACGTGGATTAGAGGGTTTTCATTTGACGCCAGAAAAAACATCATGGTTGATTACTCTGCAAGTCTGATCCAAGCCCCGCGGGGTCATCTCGACGCGGCGGGGACGGTGCGCTTCCAACGTCTCGGACTGAACCGGGCGGGGTGTATCCTGAAACCCTTGGCGTATTTCCGGTATGGTGGAAACGATTCCATTTCAGGGTTTGAGGAAGCACGCTAAGCTGTTTCAGCCTGCACACCAGGATCAGCGTTTCCACCAGAAGCATGACCAGGTAGGAAATCGCCAACCAGATCAGGAAAACCTCCGCATCAAAACCCCCCCACCAGAGAACCACGCCGGTCAATGCCAAGGTTACGAGAAAACGAACGACCGCCGCCCGGAGAACCAGTTGAAACCGCCCGGCCGCATCTTTTCTCGCCATCCACCGCAGCGCGGGTACCATGGTCAGGTAGACCGTAAAAACCACCAGAACCTGCGCGGCAATCATTGACCGGAGACCGTCGGTTTCGGCCATGATCCGTGTCGGCCAATAGCCGGCCGCCAGGAGAAGCCCCGCGACGACCACGGGGAGAACATACATTCTTCCGACACTGATTCCCGGTTTTCCGGATGCTGTCATCGGGGGTTCACCCCCAGGCAACTAACTGTTTGTCGGCCGCAACCCGCGAGGAGCTGCGCAGGCGGTTACCCGCCAGTTATCGTTCTGCGTTATGTTATGTATCGACGACAAGCGAACTTCCGGATCATCCGATTTTCAGCATACCCTCTTAGGGCTTGCCCTGCTTGTCATCTTTTTTCGTTTGGATTGCTTGTCTCTCCTCTCGGCCTTCCGGGCGGAACATTTCATGGACTGCCTTACGAACCAGATTATAAAGGCCTCCCACGATCCCCAGGATCGCGCAGATTAAAAGCCCCCAAGGGCCGGTCTTTAGCTGATAATCTATCCAATAACCCAACAGCGAGAGACCGATCACCGCGGCCGCCAGTTCCACGCCGATGTTGGCCAGCCGCATGACTTCCGGAGACAACCCTTTGATAGGCTTGAGGGCCTTCATTCGGGATCTCCCTGCGTTTCGATCTCCGTGACCGTGCCGTCCACAAATGACCAACCGAGCAACCAGTGTCCGGAGGGTATTTCTGTATCGTCCGTCAAGCTCCAGGACCGACGACGGCACCATAACAAAGGGAAAGAGTCTATCTCTGGCTTGCATCAGCCGTCAAGCAACGGCCGCCGTAAATCTTGTACGGGACGGCCGTTGCTCGACGCTGACGGATTCCGTCTTGAGCGAAGATTTTATCCAAGAAGATAAATATCTTGGTGGTGAAGGGGCCTTTTCACACTCCGACTTCGGCCAGCAGTGGAGGCCGACGGCGACGACGGCGTTTCTTTGGTGCGCCGGGAATGCGTACCACCGGTTTTTTGGGTTGGGCTTTGGCGGCGACTTCCAAAGCTTCGGCGGCGGTGGCCGCGAACAAGTCCGCATTGACCTCCTGCCACAATCCCTCCGCCCGATTGAACACGCCACCGGAGATCATGACGTTCATCGTCGGATTGCTGCCGACTTCGCGAAGGGCGTCGATCAATTTACGCACGCCGGGCACACCGGTCGGCTGGGTGCCAAAAATCAGCAGTATTTCAGGCCGAATCGAACCCACCAGCGAGAGGATTTCATCGTTGGGTACGCCCCCTCCCACGAAATGGACGGTCCATCCCTCGGCTTCAAAGAGATCTGCGCACATCTGGGCGCCGAGCTCCTCCGGTTCACCGTCCGCACAGGTAATCAGGATTTTCTTCCCGTTGGGTTCTTTCCGGGTCAGATGAGGTTGAAGCTGATCGACAATCGTGCGATTGATCCGGGTGGCCATGTGTTCCGTGGCCAAATTGATTCGATCCTGGCGGTATAAGTGGGCAACGGTCTCCATGGCCGGCCAGACGGTATGCCTTAGCAATTGTTCGGCTTTTTCACCCTCGGCGATAGCTTGGGCCAGTACATCGCGACATTCCTGACGATTTCCCGCCAACAGAGGAGACATGAACCGTTCGAGCAGACGTTGCGAATCCATAAATAACTCCATGTTTCGCGGAAGGAACGACCGGGCTGATCCCCTTTCCTGACAGGACGCCCAACCGTCTTCAGCCCCAACTTACGCCTCATGCTTGAGATGGGATTCTTCCGCTTCGGAAGCCTGAATTCAGCCAGTTGCTCCGCAACGGCTATCCAAATTGACGTGTGCGGACATGGAAATTGAATTTGCTAATTTCCGCATCTTACACATTGCCCCATTATTATTGCCTTATTTGTTAAAATAGGCAAGATGGTAATGATGGCGAATTTGCTATCGGCGGCGGGTCAAAAAATTCTTGAGGGGTATTTGCCGAAAATGCGCGAAGAGGGCAAAAATCGCCTGAGATGATCTGTCCGATAAGTACGGCCATTCGTCACATGCCTGTCAATGGCCTCGTTATTGGCTTTTCGACGCACTTGGTTCACAAAAGAATAGCCACGAAACGGGAATATTATCGGGCAAAAACTGCGCGTGGCCGTTAAAAAAGGGTTATT
Organism: uncultured Planctomycetales bacterium; assembly: GCA_964401335.1. Taxonomy (GTDB): domain Bacteria; phylum Planctomycetota; class Phycisphaerae; order UBA1845; family PWPN01; genus JAAYCU01. The sequence continues at coordinate 6,918 of CAYNYK010000058.1, read as the reverse complement.
CCTCGGCCTCGGTATCTGACACGACGAGCTTGGGAGACTTACATATTTCACGCAGGATGGTGGTTGCATAACAACCTGCCTCAAGAAAAAACTGAACCTGGAGATAATCCCCTGCCTCGTCGCAACCGGCCTCGACTTGGGCTTCGTGAGGCTGAAAACGTAGAGGCCGTCGTCCTCCCTTGATCTTGTGTTGCCCCGGCTCTCGCCAATCGTCCAACGTCATGTTTTCGCCGGCCAACAGCTCCTGCTCGATGCGGGCGGGTTCGCCGCCGGGCTCGCTCATGCGGTAGCCGAATAGCGGGCCGGTGGGCGATATTTCGAAAGCGTCGCAACGCGGCTGCTCTTTGGCCAGATCCTCCACGCGAAATACCGCACCCTGCGGGTGGCGCCACGCCAGATCGCCTTCCATCAGCCGGTCGAGAGTGTTCAGCCGCAAGGCCACTACCTGATTGAATAATTGTGATTGAAACGCGGAAATGTAAAAACGCTGCATGTGGGCATCGATAATCTTGAAGGCCTTGCGGGCATTGCCGCCGTTGGCAAAGGCTCGGCAGACCCGGCGTTCGGTGTTGAAGGGATAAGGCCAAGCGTCCGCGGCGGCGGTGTAATCTCCGCGATCGAAGGCCTCGCGGGCCTTGCGCACCTCGCCGTAGTCCGCCGGACCGCAGCGCCCGAGCAGGACGGCCAGCGCTTCCGGATAATCACCGCGGAGCAGGGCACGGCCGATCATCCAGGTATCGCCGCGCATCCCGAACCGCTGGGGGCCGAAGTAGTTCGGCACCCCGCGTCGCCCGAGCACGTCCAGCATGGCCCGGACATCGGCCTCCCGTTCCGGCTGGGCATCCCGAATCTTGATCGTAAACCGGTTGCCCTTGAGATGTCCGATCTTCAGTTTATTGGTATGTCGCGATACGCCGAGCACGCGGATATGTGGCAGGGAAAGCTCGAGAATACGTTGCGGATCAATATGTTCGAGACTGAACATCTGGATGGTTGTTGCGCTGGCGTCTTTCATCCCGGCATAGCCGAACTCGCGCGGCTGGCGTTGCAGGGCGCGGGCCAGGTCATGCACCGCCCGGGGAGTGGTGATGCCGGTCTTTTCGATGCGGATATAGATATGGGTCCCCTCGCCGCAGGCCTCATACAAAGGCACTTCCTCGACCCGGAAATCCTCGGGACGCGCCTTGATTTGCCCGCCGATACCCGGCACGTCGGCGGTCAGGTAGGGAAGATCATGAACATTCAGCATGACAACACCCGTGATATATTTCGTGAACACCGGCACGCGGTCGACGATCTACTCGGTCGTGACCTCTCCGCGATTGAGCCGATCGAGAAAAGCACACAATACATATTGCGTTTGCATCGTGGGGACGGCCACACCCAATGCCCGCGCCCGGCGGACCGGCTCGCCTAGGATGGCCTCGACTTCCAACGGTCTCTTATTACGATAATCCAGCAGCATGGACGGCTTGTAAGGCCCCATCGTCGCGGTGTTGGCGAACATTTTTTCGACCATCGCCTCGATCGCGATGTGACAGCCGTCGGCATTGCCGGCCCGGCCGGTTTCCACCATTAACGATTCGGCCAAGGCGTGCAATCCGGTGTCGGCCATAATCTCGCGGGTGGTGACCGAACCGGCGGTGACCGCCACCGTGCTGAACGGGATGTTCCACATCAGCTTTTCCCAGCGAGCCTGCCGCAAAGAGGGCGGGACATGAGTCTCGATTCCCGCGTCGGCGAACAATTGGGCGATCTGTTCAGCCTGCCCGTGATCATCCAGAAAGTGGCCGAAAGTGACTCGCCCGTAATCCAAATGATGCACGACGCCCGGCTTGCCGCGATTGCAGCAGACAAAGGCCAGGCCGCCGAAAATGCGTTCCGGTCCGAACCACTCGGCGAACTGCTCCTCTATTCCCAGGCCGTTGATCATGGCCAGGATTTTCGTTTTCGGCCCGACACAGGGTCGGATCAGGGCCTCGGCCTCGGCCAGGGCGGTGGCTTTCAGGGCGCAAAGCACAAGATCGGCCTCGCCGATTTCGGAGGAGTGGGCGTGAGCGGTCGCGGCAATATGGAAATCGCCGTCGACGCTTTGAATATGCAGGCCATCGCGCCTTACCGCTTCCAGGTCGCGGCGCATCAGGAAATGCACGTCATGCCCGCGCCGGGCGAGACGGGCCCCATAAAAACAGCCTACCGCCCCTGATCCGATCACGGCGATTTTCATGCCCTGCACCTCCTTTCTACATATGGAGGATATACGTCTTGCATGCCGCCGTCCGGCTTACAACGTACCCGATCCTGTCTGACTGGGCCAAACCCAATAACCCAGTGCGGTCATCATATAGCACAACCCGGATCCATGAAAAAGTCTGAAGGGCGGGATCATTTTCTCGTCTTTGTCGCCCCTTGCCTTTCCGGGCTCGGCGCGTAAGATAAATGGTTTCCGGGGCGTAGCTCAGCCTGGCTAGAGCGCTTGGTTCGGGACCAAGAGGTCGGAGGTTCAAATCCTCTCGCCCCGACTTGTTCGAACAGGAAGCCGTTCAGTGAGAAAACTGAACGGCTTTCTCTTTTCTATGGCGAGAGTTACGTCGTTCAAACTCCGGTTCAAAGATACCGCTCGCAGAATACGTTGCTTTCCGCCCATCTTTGAACCCCGCCAAACGTCCGCCGCCTTCTGCGTGAAATCGAAGACCTGGATCGCCAAGTCCCTGCATGACGGGTCGAGGTCCCCGCAAGCCGAAAGGCCGGTTTCAACCTCCCGGATTTGTCCCTGGAACGAGGCCGAGCGGTCCTGGTATGTCCCTGCATCGAGGTGCCCATCGAGGTACAGCGACAGCAGCCGTTCGCTCTGTCGCTCCAACTCGACCTTCTTGCGGCCGAGGATTCGCTTCTGCTCGCCATGGTCGCCACGCAGGCGACCGAACGCGTTGTCGAGGGTGCCCCGGAACCATTCACCGGTTTCAGGTGTGGGCATCCGCATGGATTCCAGTTCAGCGATGACGGCATTGTCGAGGTCGGCCTCACGCCAGCGCACGGTTGGGTGATCGTCGCCGGGCTTGTTGTTGGCGCAGCGGTAGTAGGTGTGCATCCGTACGCCGCCGTCCTTGAGCTTCCGACGGATGCGTTCGCCCGTGACCATGCTGCCGCAGTACTCGCACAGGATCAGGCCATTGGCGAAGGTGTGGGTCCGGCGGTTCGTCCGCCGGTTCTTGCCCTTGAGGATGTCGCGGCAAAGCTGGAATGTTTGACGCTCGACCAGCGGCCGGTGCTTGCCGGGATATATCTGGCCCTTCCAGACGATGTCGCCGACGTAGAACCGGTTGGCCAGCATGTACGAGATGCTGCCGGGCGACATGCGCGGCGTGCTGGGCCGATAGATGTACCCCTCGCGGTGGAGCTGCTCGCCGATCATGTCGAAGGTCATGCCGCCCTGCGAGTAGAGTTGGAACACCCGCACCACCAGCTTGGATTTCTCGGGGTTTGGCTTGATCGGCTCGTCACGGTCGTCGGTGTTCATGTAGCCATACGGCACGCCGCACGGCATCCAGCCTTGCCGCACCTTCTCCTCCTGACCCTTGCGCACCTCCTGGCGGAGGTTGTCGCTGTAGTATTGGCTGATCGCCGCCATCACGTTGAACGACAACGCACCGGCCGCACCGGGGCCGAACTCGTTATCGACGAACACCATCTTCACGCCGACGGCGTCCTCGAGTTCCTGCATGCGCACCGCGTCACGCATGTTGCGGCAGACGCGGTCGAGCTTGTGGGCGAGGATGGCGTCGATCTTCATCTTGCGGGCATTCTTCTTCACCCACTGGTACATCTCGTTGAAGACGATCCGTTCCGCCCCGCGCCGAGCGGATTCGGCGACGACGAATTCCCGCAGCACCTGCCAGCCCTCGCGTTCGGCCTTGTCGCGGTTGATGCGAATCTGTGCGTCGAGCGAGTAGCCCTCGGCTTGTTCGCGGGACGATACTCTGGCCCAGATCACGACATTCATTCGCAGTCTTCCTCCATGCTGGCCTGGTAGAACGCCAGTGCGATGCGTTGGACATTCAGCAACATCTCGATGGCTTCCTCTCGGTCGACTTCACGTTCGAGGTATCGGCCCCACACATCCTGCGTGCGGGCGATCAGGTCCTCGGTGATCCATTCGCTCTCCAGCGGCCCGTTGCCGCTGGGTTGGTCACACTGAGCCTCAACGTTCAAAGACTGTCCAGTCGGTTCCGGCGAATGTGGGGAACTTCTTTGAACCGGCCGACGCAGGCATGTTTGGACGCTCATCGCAAGCCCTCCGCGTCGATGCCCAGTTCCTGGAAATGAGCCATGATTCGCCGCACGGCTTTGTTGACGGTCTTCCAATCGCAGTCCAGCTTTCGCGCGATCGCGCCGCGATTCATTCCGTTGGCCAGCTCGCGGGCGACGGCCTGGTCGAATGGCGTCAAGCCTTGGACCGCCCGTCTCACATCCATGCCCAAGGGGATGTCGATCTCGAAACATGGCTCCGGGCCGATGTACGAACCATCCTCGTGAATGCCCAGGCTCCGGAGGTATTGCTCGAAGCCCTTTCGGTCGCGGCACCGGCCGCGCATCAAGAACAGCAGGTGGCGGTTCATCGCGGCGAACAGCGCCGTCTCCTCCTTCGCGCCGTTCCCGTGATTCGGGTCATACTCGAACCCGATGATGAGGATGGCCAGTTCCTGCATCAGGTCCGGCCAGTCGTTTCTGGGGAATCGCATCGCCTTGATGCGGGCCAGCGCCATCCGTGCTTTCCACGTCTCGAATGCTCCGTCGTACTTGCTCAACAGGTCTTCGTTCTTCATCGCGATCATTCCTTCGATCAGAGGTCGTGCTCGCGGATGGGCCAATCCCAACCGCCTGATCGCGATGCTCAGGGCGAGACCGGGGACATGTCCGTAGAGCGGGAGCTGTCTGGCGAAAGCCGAATGTCAGGAAGGTTGTCAGAAGGCTGTCAGGGCTTGCGGGGACCTGTCAGACATATGTCAGACAGGTGAGTTGATGTCCCTGCATCCGATTTTTGGGGGGCTGCGGCAAATAACCCTTGCGAACGGACGAGGCACCGACGCCTCGCTCGATGCATGGGAGTCCGACAATGCCGCAGACCGCAGACGACAACATGGTGATCGACCTCGGCGTGCTGAGCGCCGAGCCGGCAGATGAGTATCACGCCAAGGCGGGCGAGTATCTGTCGAGCCATCAACTGCTCGACTTCATGGCTTGCCCGTGGCTGTACCGTAAGAAGCAGCTGGGCCTGATCGTCGACACCGACAGCCCGGCGCTGCTGATCGGTCGGGCCACCCACGTCCGCATCCTCGAAGGCCGCGACGCCTACGAGACTCAGTTCGCAATCGGGGGTCCCATCAATCCCCGCACCGGTAAGCCCTTCGGCTCGACCACCAAGGCCTTTGCCGAGTGGGCCGAGGCCCAGGGCAAGCCGGTCCTCTCCCACGACAACGTCGAGTTGATCGAGCAGATGGCCAGCGGCGTCGCCATGAACGACGAGGCCGTCGACCTTCTTCTGTATGGCAGGTCTGAAGGCGTGATTCGCACCAGTTACTGCGATGCCCCATGCCAGGCTCGTTTCGACTGGATTCATCCCCATCGTGGCGTGGTTGATCTGAAGACCACCGCTGACCTGACGTGGTTCGAGAACGAGACCAAGCGCCGGCGCTACCACAACCAGGTCGCGTTCTACCAGGCCATCCTGGCGCAGGTCATCGGTCAACTCGTGCCGGTTCACCTCATCGCCATCGAGAAAGCTGAACCGTTCCGTTGTGGCGTGTGGCGCGTCAGCGATCAGACGTTGGCGATCGCGCGGCAGGAGAACGAGGCGGCGATCCGGCGGCTGCGTCGCGCGTGGGAGATCGACGCGTTCCCCACCGGCTACGAGGAGATCCGTGTGTTGGACGTGACATAGCCCTTCTTCGCGCCCGGGCGGGTCGGCGTGCCGCAATGGCATGGATGCCTCTCACGGACGAGGCGGCCGGACTCCCTAAACCCGCTCGGGCGCACTTCGGCAGGGCCGGGCTGCCGGGGCCTCATAAGCCTCGGGACGCGGGTTCGACTCCCGCACCTGCCATTCGCTGGCCAGCGACTGAGGACGTGAACCATGAACTCGAACGAATCAGGAGCAACGACGTGAACCAGAACTATCGCAACAACGATCCGCCGACCTCGGCGCTGGCCGGGTGCGAGGCGGAGGCCGACGGCTCGGCCCAGCGGCACCGAACGATGTGCTTCGAGACCGTGATGCAGACGCCGGGCCTGACCGCCCGTGAGATCGAGAACCGCCTGGGCATCAAGGCCCACAAGCGACTGCCGGAACTGCGCCGCGCCGGGATGGTCCGCAACGGCAAGCCCCGCACCTGCACCGTCAGCGGCAAGCTGGCCATGACCTGGCAGCCCATCCCCCACAACACCAACACGGGAGACCGCGCATGACACTGATGGAACGCATTCATAGCGGCCGACGCCATACGCCGCCGAGGCTGCTGATCTACGGCACCGAGGGCATCGGCAAATCGACCACCGCCGCCCAGGCACCGAACCCGATCTTCATTCCCACCGAGGACGGCCTCGATCAAATCGACTGCTCGAGCTTCCCACTGGCTGGCAAGCTGGCCGATGTCGAGTCGGCGCTGCAGTCGCTGCTGAATGAGAAGCACGACTTCGCATCGGTCGTCATCGACTCGGTCGACTGGCTCGAACGCCTGATCTGGGACGTGCTGTGTGAGCAGTACGGCGTGTCGAGTATCGAGAAGGTCGATGGCGGCTACGCCAAGGGCTACACGCATGCACTGACCCACTGGCGCAAGGTGCTCAATGACCTCAACGCCCTCCGCAGCAAGCGCGGCATGTGCGTGATCCTGCTGGCCCACGCCAAGGTCGAAAAGT
>CAYNYK010000057.1:15396-31332 GCA_964401335.1 uncultured Planctomycetales bacterium | reverse complement strand
CCTGCCTTCACGGGATGGGAATCCCGCAGGGAATGTATCGAGATAGGAATCTCGATACAGCGGAAGGCCGGGCGAATCCCGCTGGCGTGAAAATCCCTTCTCGCGCCCAAGGCGAACCGCTGGCGCGAGAATCCTTTCTCGCGCCCAAGGCGAACCGCTGGTGCGAGAATCCCTTCTCGCGCCCAAGGCCGGGCGAATCCTTTCGCATACCTGCCTTCACGGGATGGGAATCCCGCAGGGAATGTATCGAGATAGGAATCTCGACACAGCTAACGGGATGAGAACCCCGCAAACAGTGGCATCGAGAACAATCCCGACACCCGAACCGGCAAGGATCTTCTCCCGCGACTAAAAGCCTAACAGTCGAATCATTTCCTTTTCCGTTTTGCCGGGGAAGACGACCGTTGCTTATTGAGGCGTTTGGCGCGTACTGGGCGGAAACCTGTTCGCCGTTCGAGCATGTTTTTGGTCTTATCGATCTCGGCGGCCAGTAGTTTCTCATCCGGCAGAGCGGTGCGATATCGGGCGGCGACGACCTTGTTGGGCAGGCCTTCCAGGGCGTAGCGGGCCAAAGAATCGTCCTTTTCGGCACAGAGGATCAGGCCGACCGGCGGGTTCTCCTCAGGGTGCGTCCAATGTTGCCGGGCGTAGTTGAGATAAACATGCATCTGGCCGGCGTCGGCGTGCGTGAACTTACCAAGCTTCAGGTCGATGACCACCAGGCAGCGGAGCCTGCGGTGAAAGAAGAGCAAGTCGATGCGATACCACTCGTCGCCGATCCGCAATCGCCGCTGCCGGGCGACGAAGGTAAAATCGCCACCTAGTTCAAGCAGAAAGCTCTCCAGGTGACCGATCAGGGCCTGCTCAAGGTCGGACTCGGAATACTCGTCCTTGAGGCCCAGGAACTCCAGTACCAGCGGGTCTTTGAGCTCCTCTTCCGGCGCGACGGCGTCGCTGGGCAGGCGTTTCCGGCCCTTCTGTATCATTGTGGCCTTATCCCGCGAGAGCGCGGTGCGTTCGTAAAATTGCGAATCGATTTGCCGAGCCAATTGACGCACGGTCCAACCGCCACGAAGGGCCTCAGCATGGTAAAACGCGACAGCTTCCGGGGAGGAAAGCCGAATCAGCTGCACATAATGCGACCAAGGCAACGGCAAGGCCCCGGCGATTCGGGCCATACCTCCGACGAACGGCGTAGTAGATTTCCGCAACCGTGTCGCGGAAATCTCCAGGGGCGTCCCGGAGGCAGCGAAGGTCGGACTTTTCCGCAACACTGTTGCGGAAATCCACGCGGGCGGAAACGTGGTATAAAACCTGCGGAACCGTTCGAGGTTGTCCTGACTGAATCCCCTTCCAAATCGTGCGGTCAGATCCGCGGAAAGCCGTTGAAGTAACAACTCTCCGTATGCGGCGCGCTTCGCTCCATGCTGCTCATACTCGACAATTCGCCGGCCGATCTCCCAGTAGGTCGCGGTCATGATCGTGTTGACCGAGCGGGCGGACGCGCGGCGGGCAGTCTGAAGCAATTCGACAATATTGCCCAAGACGGCATCGTAAGCCCATCGCGAAGATATGCGGCGGTCACTCGCGGTCGATTTCCGTTTGGACATTGCTTCACACCCTTGGCCCGTCGGCCGGCACACTCCCCTTGAAAACCTAAAACGATCTGGTGTCCCTCACTGTAATACTTTGAGCACATTTCGTCCACAGGGAAACAGAGGCATTTGCCATAGAGAAGCGAATCCTTTCGCATACCTGCATTCACGGGATGGGAATCCCGCGGGGGATGTATCGAGATAGGAATCTCGATACAGCGGAATCTCGATACCAGCGGATACCCATGTGCCATGCCCTTGCCGCCACCGCCTTGACTGGGTTACGATGGCCGGCACCAGCGAAGATCGAGCCTCTGTTCTTAATGCCACGAAAGGAGCTTTTCGCGTGTCCGAACGGATGGAAAAACTGTACGCGGAACGGTTGAAGCGTTATACGACGGCCATGCGGAACGAAAAGCCGGACATGATTCCGATCCGGCCGTTCGTGGCCGAGTTCATCGCCACCTATTGCGGCTACACCTGTCAGGAGGTGGCCCACGACTGCGAAAAAGCATTCGAGGCCACGCGGCGCTGCGCGACCGACTTCGACTGGGACGCGACGGTGGGCAACATGGTTTTCGTATGGACGGCGATGACCCAGGCGATCGGCCTGAAATACTGGGCCATCCCGGGCATCGACATACCGGCCGACGTCGGATTCCAGTATCGCGAGCCACCCCAGGAGCAGGCCTTCATGAAGCCCGACGAATACGACGCCCTGATCGCCGACCCGACGGGCTTTCTCTACAACGTCTGGCTGCCCCGCGTCTCCACCGAGGTGGCCGCCCCCGGCCGGCCGAACACCATGCGCAACAACCTTTCGTTCGTCAAAGGCGGGATGGCCATGATGCAGTATTTCCAGGGTCTGGCCCGCCAGGGCGAGTTACTCCGCACGCAATGTGGATGCGTGTCGGCCATCGCGGGGATTCTGAAAGCGCCGTTCGACATTCTGGCGGACAAGCTGCGCGGGTACGTCGGGTTGACCGAGGACCTGTTCGAGCGGCCGGACAAGGTGCTGGCCGCCTGCGAGGCCCTCATGCCTTATCTGACCCATATCGCCCTGGCCACCTCGGACCCGACGAAGCAGGTGCCGGTCAGCCTGTGGATGCATCGCGGGTGCGTACCGTTTATCTCGTTCGAGCAGTTTGATCGGTTCTTCTGGGCCACGCTCAAGCCGATCATCGAAACCTTGTGGTCCAAAGGCGTGCAAACCCTCTTCTACGCCGAGGGCAAATGGGGCGCCCATCTCAAGACGTTCCGGGAATTGCCGGCCGGCAGCATCATTTTCCATGTCGATATGGACGATATTTTCGAGGTACATCGGGTGCTGGGCGATCGGTTCTGCATCAGCGGGGGAATCCCGAATTTCCTCCTGGCCTACCGCTCGCCGAAAGAGGTGCGCGACTACTGTAAGAAGGTGATCGACGGCGTGGCCCGCGACGGCGGATACATCATGGACGCCAGTGCGATCGTTCAGAACGACGCAAAGGTGGAAAACATCAAGGCCATGACCGAGTTCACCCGGGAATACGGGGTCTATTGACGACACCCGGTGCAAGGTAGAATAAAGTGCCTGGTCAACAGGCAGGAGCGATCAGATGACGGAATCGAAAATGCCTCAGCGACAGCCGGGGGAGTGTTACCCCTGGGAGGAGAAGAAAAAGGAATTGCCGGAGATACTCGGCGATCCGCAACTGGTCGAGAAGATGTGGAAAGATATCGACGCGCTGGGGTATATGTACATCTGGATGTGCCTGCTGGCATTTTAACGGCCGTCGGCGGCGTCCGCGTTGGCGCCACGGTTGGCCGATCGGGTTGAAAAGGGAGATTCTTCGATGCGGTTCGCGAAATGGTCCGTGCTAATCGTGGTTTCCGTGGTGGGCGCGTCGTTAACCGGTTGTCTGTTCGGCGATGTGGTGCGCATCGACGCTACGTACAACGGCAAAACGGTGACCGTTCCGTTGAACGGCACGCTGATTGTCACGTTGGACTCGAACGCCACCACGGGGTATGCCTGGGCCCTGGACAGCGTGGACGAAACCATCCTCGAAAACAAGGGCAGCGAATATATCGCCCCCGTCACCACTCTGGTCGGGGCCGGTGGTCAGGAAGAGTGGACATTCAACGCCATCGCCGTGGGCCAGACCACCCTCAAGCTCAAATACGTGCGTCCCTTCGATCCGGAAGAGGAACCGGCCGACACGTTTGAGGTCACGGTGACGGTCGAATAGCCGCCCGCAAGGTCCGAAAACACGTTTTTGCAACCTGCATAAATTTTTTGAACGCCGATGCCCGCGGCACGGGCCGAGCCTACAATACCCGGGGCAGGCGGGGCTTGCCCCGTGTGTTGCGGGTCAGGTTGTCACCGCCGCACGGCCGGCGGTGGCCGTTGGGTGGCGTTGTTGCAGGAATAACCGTTGCCGACCGATGTTAAAAAAGTGACCTTGAAAAACCCCAAAGTCATTCCTTTGGAAGTCAGCCTGCACCCGGGTGAGGTCTGTCGCAAGCTGAGCTGCCTCGCGAAACAGATTGGCCGCGACAAACAGCAAGCTCTGATCGAGCAACTCCTCGGCGAAGCCCTGCCCATCATGGAGGGGCGGGCGGTTTACGAAATTCATACCGTGGAAACCATTGCCGCGCAACAACTGCAACTGGTCGGCTGCCCGGCCATCCTCGGTCCGGTGAATAACCATCTGCAACCGGCTCAACGGGTGGCCGTGTTCGTCACGACACTCGGCGCGGAGCTTGAAAATCTGATTCGGCTTCGGGAGGCCGACGACAACCGCCTCGCATCGACGATTCTTCAGGCAATAGGTGACGCGGGCATCAATGCGGCGGTCGACGCCTTGGCCGATCATTTATACTGGAACGAAATGGACTCCGAGGAATGTCTGACCCCGCCGTTGATCCCGGGTTGTTGCGGGTTCGATTTCGAACAAATCAAAACGTTGTTGGGTATCCTCGACACACGGCCGATCCATCTGGAACTCTTGCCCGGTCCGACCCTTAAACCCGCTCTGAGCACCGCCGGTCTTTTCGGCATCGCTCTACAAAGCAAAATGGAGGAATACGGTATCCCTTGCGCCCACTGTGGCCTCAAAGCCTGCCGGCTCCAGCCGCGAAAAGAATCCTACCATTCCGGTTAAATCGCCCCCCCGCCGCGTTCGCCGGTGCGGATGCGGATGCATTCCAGCAGCGGAGTAACGAAGATCTTGCCGTCGCCGACCGATCCGCCGTTATTACGCGCCGAGCGCAGGATGGCGTCGATGGTCCGCTCGACCCATTCCTCGTTGACCGCGATATCGATGCGGACCTTGGGGACGAGATTGGGCGTCGTTTTCTGGCCTCGATAAACATCGTCGCTGACCTGTTGGCCGCGGCCGGAAACCCGGGTCACGGTGATCCGATAGACTTCCTCCTCGATCAGGGCCTCGCGGACCTGGTCCAGTTTGTTTTCCTGAATAATTGCCGTTATCAGCTTCATGGTTATCCTCGTTTATGTCTGGTCATGCCTGAATAAGCCCCTCGGAAAATAGACGAAGAAATCGAGATATTGTCTATGCGCCCAGGCCGACACGATGGTTATGAACAAGGATTGTATATGCGATACATTCCTCCGCCATAATTTTGTTTGGCGCCATTTATTCCCCATAAACTCCGTGACTCCGTGGAAATACCGGAGGCTACTCAACTTGCGGTCAACATGCCGTAACCGCGCTCGCCGTGGAAAGCGTCGTCGAGCCCGGCCATCTCGCTGTGCCGATCCGCCCGCAACCCGAAAACCTTATCGACCACGAACACCAGCACCAACGTAAGCACCACCGCGTAGGAGATGGCGATACCGACCGCCGCCAACTGCACGCCCAACTGTTGCATCACGCCCCACGAACCTCCGGCGGCGACGGCGGCTTCGTCCATCCAGCTTTTGCGAATGAAGAAGCTGAGCAGGATGGCCCCCACCGTTCCGCCGACACCGTGTACGCCGAAGGCATCCAGACTGTCATCGTAGCCCAGCCGATTTTTGAGCAGGATCGCTCCATAACAGGCGCAGGAGGCCACCGCTCCCAGAATGAGTGCGCCGCCCGGTTGCACGACGCCGGCGGCCGGCGTCACCGCCACCAGGCCGGCCAGGATCCCGCTGGCAAAACCCAAGGCCGTCGCTTTTCCTTGGTGTAATCCCTCGATGATCATCCACATCATGGCCCCGGCGGCAGCGGCCGTCTGCGTCGCGGTGAGGGCCCGAGCGGTATCCAAGCCGCTGGAAATGGCGCTGCCCGCGTTGAAACCGAACCACCCGACCCAGAGCAAACCCGCACCCATCAAGGTCATCACGAGGTTGTTCGGCCGGGTGGTCAGCGTCGGATAACCCCGCCGGGCACCTAGATAAATCGCCGCGACCAGACCGCTGTAACCGGAGGAAATATGCACGACGGTCCCGCCCGCGAAATCGATCGCCCCGCGCGCGCCCATGTTGAACAGAAAGCCATCTTCCGCCCATACCCAGTGACATAGCGGGTTATAGACCAGCAGACCCCACAAGGCGATGAAGATGCAATAGCTTTTGAACCGAACCCGTTCAGCGAATGCTCCAGCAATCAAGGCCGGAGTGATGATCGCGAATTTGCCCTGGAACATGGCGAACACGTATTCGGGTACGCCCTGGGCCATGATCTTATCGTCGATGTCGGACAGAAATAACAGACCGCTGCGCCATCCGAACCAGCCGCCCAATGCGCCCGGCCCGAACGCCATGGAGTAACCGCAAATGACCCAAAGGACGGCCATTACTCCCATGGCCGCGAAACTGTGCATCATCGTACCGAGTACGTTTTTGCTGCGAACCAGCCCCCCGTAAAACATGGCCAATCCGGGGATCATCAGCAGCACCAACGCCGTGGAAGTCAACATCCACGCCGTCGCCCCGCTGTCCACCACCGGTTCGCTATTGCCCTCCTGGGCTTGGGCGGCATGCGCTCCAAATAAAAGCAACCAAACCAGGACCAACCCGGTCATCGTTGAATGCTTTACCTTCATGACTCAACCTTTCCGTCTGAATCCCTCGTGTTTCGACCGTCGAGACCTACCGATGCGCGTACCTCAACCCTGCGCGGTGGCCTTGGCCCTAACCGCGGTGGGCAAAGAGGTTTGAAACCATGTTTCTGCCTGCCAACGCATCAAGCAAGCACCGTGCCGCCCGCAAAATAGGCGAAAAAACCCTTGAAAAAATGATGAAAATCGGCCTATAACGTGGTTACGACCCGGACCCCGTCTGCTCATTTCGCGGGCATCGCGGTAAGGCTGCACAACGGCTAAGCAAAGTGGTGGAAAAACACGCCCCACCGAGGATGGTATCAGACGCTTCTTGGGATGTGGGACGACCCAAGCGGTGTGGTTATAATAATGGCGAGTATATTCCGACGGAATCAACTACCCGTGGAGACCGATTATGCGAAAGACGATACCGATCGCGGTCGTTTCGATAGTATCCTTCCTGTTGTTAATGGGACAGGGCTGCCCGGGGCCCACGGAAGATTTGGTGGTGACCGTCAGCGACGACCAGACGATTGATCTGGGTTGGGCGGCATTTGTTCAATCGCAGGTTACGGGCGGGACCGAGCCTTACAGTTATGCCTGGACCCAGGTGGGCGGGGCCAAGAGCGTCATCACCGATCCGGCTTCCGCGGGTACAACGGTGATCCCGAACACCGCGGGGACGGCGAAGTATCGCCTGACGGTGACCGACAAAAAAGGCAGAAGCAGTTATGACGAGGTTGCGGTCACGGTGACCCCGCCGCCGGCCGATGCGTTTTCCGTCGACGCCGGCGACAATCAAACCGTGGAGGGCGGCGAGGTCGCGCAATTTACGGCCGTTACCTCCAACCCCCCCGATGAGGTCACCTATGAATGGTCGGTGCCTTTCGGTGGTGCGACCGTGGTCAACACCGATCGCGAGACGGTTACGGCCACCGCTCCCACCACGCCGGGCGATTCGGTCCTCATGGTGAAAGCCACCAGCGGAGGGCAGACCGTCCAGGATCTCGTTTTTCTGACCGTACGCCCCCCGTTGAGCGTGAATCTTGTAGCCGGTTCAAAATCGGTGGAACTCGGCCAGGTGACCTCCCTCGACGCGAAGGCCGCCGGCGGTGTCGGACCGTATAGCTTTCAATGGGTACAGCTTAGCGGTGTGCCGGCAAAAACGGAAGTCGTTTCGACCACTACGGATTCCGTACTCAGCGTTACGATGCTGGCCGTCGGATCGGCCGTGTTCCGTGTAACGGTGACGGATAATCGCGGGGCGACGGCCAACACGCAGGGCTCGGTGACGGCGCTGCCCGCTTCCTCCAGCGACCTAAAGGTCAGCGCCGGCGCGGACCTGACCATTAATCTGGGCAATGAAGCGACGTTGAACGGAACCGTCAGCGGCGGTACCGCCCCTTATGCGATTCTCTGGACCCAGGTTGATGGCGCCACCGCCGAAATTTCCGACCCTGAAAGTGCGGTCACCACGGTCACTCCAAGCGCCGGCGGGCAGGCAACATTCCGCTTGACCGTAACCGACATTCTGGGGCGCACATCCTCGGACACGATGGTCTTGACGACCCTGGCGTCGCCGAGTTCAGGGATCAAGGTGGACGCCGGCCCCGATCAGACCTTGGGCGTGGCCGACCTGATTTTTGTCAGCGGTTCCGTCACTGGGGCAACGCCGCCCTTCAGCTATGCCTGGACCGTGGTCAGCAAGCCGGAGAACTCCCCCGATTTGTTCTTCACCAATTTTACCGCCGCCGCGACCCGCGTGGTCTTCCTGGGCACACCGGTGCCGGGTGTTTTCGTATTCCAACTGGAAGTGCTCGAACCCTACACCGGCAAAAAGGGCAGCGATACGGTGACGTATACCTTGGTGCCGTAGGGTGGTTCCAGTGTACCGGGATTACCCGTCGTAGGGTGGGCTATTGCCCGCCGCCTGTATGATCGAAAAGGACAACACCATCCAGGCGCCTGGCAATAGGGAATCCAAAGGGCATCATCGCTCCCCGACCTTCAGAGAAGGCGGGCCACCCGGCCGGGCTCTCTCCATCGCCCGGTCTCTACTTCCCTCCGTCGCTCTGTCCGCATCCGTCCCTTGCTCGCGCTGCGGGCTGGTAAAAAAATCGGCCGAGCCCGGTGTGCCGGGATCGGCCGATCGTTATATGGAAACGCCGCGTGATCAGTAAGGCATCCCGCCTCCCGGTCCGCCGGGGCCGGGCATGGGGGGCTTTTCCTCTTTGATCTCGCTGACCACCGCGTCGGTGGTCAACAGCAAAGCGGCGATGGAGGCCGCGTTCTGCAGCGCGACGCGCTCGACCTTGGTCGGCACGATCACGCCCATCTTGACCATGTCGCCGTACTCGTCGGTCAACGCGTTGAAGCCGAAGTTCTTGTCCTTGGCCTCGCTGACTTTCTGGCAAACGATGGAGCCGTCCAAACCGGCATTCTCGGCGATCTGCTTGATCGGCGCGGTCAACGCCCGCCGGACGATATCCACGCCGGTGGCCTGATCGCCCTTGAACTTCTTGGCCAGGGTGTCCAGAGCGCCGAGGCACCGCAACGGGGCTACGCCGCCGCCGGGAAGAATGCCTTCCTCGACGGCCGCCCGACAAGCATGCATGGCGTCCTCGACCAAGGCCTTCTTTTCCTTCATCTCGACCTCGGTGGCCGCCCCGACGTTGATCTGGGCGACACCGCCGGCCAGCTTGGCCAGACGTTCCTCGAGTTTCTCGCGATCGTAATCGCTCGTGGTCGCCTCGATCTCGTTCTTGATCTGCTGGATACGACCCTTGATCGCGTTGGCCGAGCCGGCGCCCTCGATAATCGTGGTGTTTTCCTTGTCGATGGTGATCTTCTTGGCCTGGCCGAGGTCCTTGAGGTCGATCGACTCCAGGTTGATGCCGAGGTCCTCGAAGATGGCCCGTCCGCCGGTCAGGATGGCGATGTCCTCGAGCATGGCCTTGCGCCGATCGCCGAACCCCGGGGCCTTGACCGCCGCGCACTGCAGCGTGCCGCGCAGCTTGTTGACCACCAACGTAGCCAACGCCTCGCCCTCGACGTCCTCGGCGATGATCAGCAGCGGCCGACCCGCTTTGGCGACTTTTTCCAGTAGCGGAATCATGTCCTTGATCGCCGAGATCTTCTTCTCATGGATGAGGATGTACGGTTTCTCGAAAACAACTTCCATGGTCTCGAAGTTGTTAATGAAGTGGGGCGAGAGGTAGCCCTTATCAAACTGCATGCCCTCGACCAGCTCGACGGTGGTCTCCAGACCCTTACCCTCCTCGACGGTGATCACGCCGTCCTTGCCGACTTTGTCCATGGCCTGGGCGATGTGCTTGCCGATCTCCGCGTCCTGGTTGGCCGCGCAGGTTCCGACCTGGGCGATCTGATCGGTGCCCTTGACCGGGGTGCTCATTTTCCGGAGCTCTTCAACGACGCAATCGACGGCCGCCATGATCCCGCGCTTGAGCTCCATCGCATTCGCCCCGGCGGCGACATTCTTCAGCCCTTCATCGTAAATGGCCTCGGCGTAGACCGTCGCGGTTGTGGTGCCGTCGCCGGCCACCTGGGAAGTCTTGCTCGCCACCTCCTTGACCATCTGGGCGCCCATGTTCTCATTTGGATCCTCCAGCTCGACTTCCTTGGCCACGGTCACGCCGTCCTTGGTGACGGTCGGCGAGCCGAAGGACTTTTCCAACACCACGTTGCGGCCGCACGGGCCGAGGGTGACTTTAACCGCCCGGGCCAACTGCTTGACGCCCCGGCGAATGGCCTCACGGGCCTCCATATCAAAAACAATCTTTTTTGCTGCCATGAAGTTCACTCCTTAGAGTGCTAATAAACTCTGTTGCCAATATCCTGTCACAGGCCTCGGGGAAAAAAACACCTTTCCGCGGGCCGCTTACTCGATGACCGCCAGAATCTCGCTTTCGTCGATGATCAAGAACTCCTCGCCGTCAACCTTGATTTCCGTGCCCGCATAGCTGCTGAACAGCACCTCGTTACCCTTGGCCACCTGCATTTTGCTCCGCTCGCCCGAGTCGAGCAGTTTGCCGTCGCCGACCGCCTGAACGATCCCGCGTTTGGGCTTTTCCTTGGCCGTATCCGGTAGGACAATCCCGCCGGCGGTTTTCGCCTCGGCCTCAACCCGCTTGACCAGAACCTTGTCCCCCAAAGGACGAATCTTCAATTTGGCCATGAGCAACTCCTTTCAATTGCTGATATTAAGAACAAATTCTAGTTTTAGTTTGCTAGGATCGCGCGGCGATCCACGGTAATACCCGGAAAACGGGCGCGGACCGCCACGGCCACATTTCCGATGGGGGAGTTGAAGAGCAAAGCCGATGCCAGGGCAATAACAGGAAGGACATACGGACAAAAAACTGCTGTAACTATATTTTTAGAAAAAGCTTACGTTAAACCATTTGCCCTTGATAAATAATCGTTATGAAGTTTTTTCCCCTGCCATAAACGGATGAAAAGGGTTATTGGCTGTCAGAATGGCACGCCATGACTATCAAGGTTTTGCCGGTCAAGCAACAACCCCCCCTTCGCAAAACGCCGGATCAGACATTCAGATGCTTGCGAGAATAACGGAAGCGATCTTTCGACTGGAGGTGCTGTTCGCACTGGGTATCTTGGATATCAAGGATGGAGCGCTGACGCTGCTCGATAAACTGTTTATACGGTTCCGACCGGGATCCCTGACCCGGCAACGGTTCGCAAGTCGGAAGGCTCATAGACATATTCTTTCTTGGTCGCCCACTCGGCCCGGACCATCTCCTCGAGAATGTCGTCCAGACCGCGGGAGACGTTCCATTCGGGGTAATCGGTACGTAATTTTTTAAGGTTTGTAATGTAGCAGATATGATCGCCGACCCGGTTGATCGGCTGGTATTCGGTGATCATACGCTTGCCGGTCATTTCCTGGAAACGCAGGACACATTCGAGAACGGAAATACTGTTGGCTCGGCCGCCTCCGAGGTTGTACACCACTCCGGGGCGCGGTTTTTGGGCAAAGGCGTGGACGGCCCGGACCACATCGTGGGCGTGGAGCTGATCGCGGACCTGCTTGCCCTTGTAGCCGATGATGGTGTACTTGCCGCCGCGCACCGCCACCCGGGCGAGGTAGTTCAGGAAGCCATGCAGAGGCACTCCCGCGTGACAGGAGCCGGTCAGGCATCCGCCGCGAAATACGGCCGTCGGCATGTTGTAATAACGTCCGTATTCCTGGGTCATCAAGTCTGCGGCGGCTTTGCTGGCCCCGAAGATGCTATGCGTGCTCTGGTCGATACGGCAGGATTCGTCGATCCCGTCGTAATGCTCGGGGCGGGCGTAGTCGTATCGGGTCTCCAGTTCCTTCAAGGGCCTTTCGTTGGGTGCATCCCCATACACTTTTTTGTTGCTGATGGTAATAAAGGGCGATTCCGGGCAGCATTGCCGGGCGGCTTCCAGCAGATTGACCGTGCCGACGGCGTTGATGTCGAAATCGTCGAGGGGACGTTGGCGGGACAGGTCGTGCGAGGGCTGGGCAGCGCAATGGACGACCATATCGAAGCGTTCACGGGCCAACAGCAGGCCGATGGCCCGGCGACTGCGGATGTCCACATTTTCATGCCGGAAATTCCTGGTTTCCTCTTTCAGGCGACGCAGGTTCCAGGAAGTGTCGCCGTCGGGACCGAAGAGGTCACGGCGCATGTTGTTGTCCACGCCGACGACGAGATAACCGAGGGCATCAAAGTAACGGACGGCCTCGCTGCCCACCAGGCCGCTGCTACCGGTCACTAATACGCGTTTCATGGATTACACTTCCTCGATAAATGTGATGCTCTGTTTCGACCGCCTGCATCGTCATGACGTTCTTGGCCGCGACAAGAAGCACGGCAACAAAGGACTGGCCTGGATGACGCCGGTCAACGCCGTGCCGGCCCTTCAAGCGATATGGATGAATCGTCGGAAACAACTCAGGGTGACTTGAGTTAACGGACCTTAAGTTATCGGTAATGGGGCAATCGCCTGCGGTCCGATCTTTGAAATACACATTTATCGGACACACGACTAACACGTCAAGATCGCCTGAACGCCATCCACGTACTTAGAACAACGTGTGATCCTTGCGGGGAATACGGAGGCAATGTCGGCCAGTCGATCCCGCTGCTCGGCGGCCCCTTTGAGTTCCACGATGATCCTCTCGGGTACCGGGGTCGGCCAGCGGAGATTGGGCCTAACCGAGCGGCGTTGATCGTATGCTTTCTGCGCACGATCCACGGTAAGCCGGACCAGCCGGTCGGCGGATATGTAATACTCCCGTTGATAGCTGGTCAAGATGATCGGAAGGCAGGCAATCCGCAGATAATGCCGCCATTCGGCGGGGATATGTCGATCCAACAAGTGGACTACTTCGGACCAGCGCTGTCGGCGAAGGTTCAGGATCACCGGCACTTTGCAGCAGGGTTTGAAACCCAGCAGGCCGCGCTTGTGCTTCAGCTCCAGCGTCCCCTCAACCCTGGCCAGGTCGCGGCCATACCAGCGCAAACGCAGCTTGCTTCGCGAGGCCAGCCCGGCCAGATTCTGTTGTAGACACGTCAGGTCCGGCGTATCGAAATAAACGCTGTTGACCTGACGGGCGGGGTACAGGACGGAAAATCCAGCCGGATGCAAGCGTAACCAACCTCCCAAGCGGACGGATTCCCCACAGGGGACCGTAAATTTGATTTCGTAACGTGGTTGACGATCCGTGGCGGATGAATCGGTGCCGACAGGTTCGAGGCCATCAACCGGCAAACCAGTCGGCGAAGTCGAAACGTCTTCAACAAGGAGGCTGTCCGGGGGAAACACCGCATCGGCATCCGACCGGCGGGCGGGTGCATCCACGAGAGTGTCAGGCCAATCCAGATTGATGGGCATCGTTAATTTCCCAGCGTACCGTCGCGATACATGGCGCTTATATCCAGATCCCTGGCGGCCAGCTCAGCCCCGTCCAACTCGATCGACGAACCGGTTTGGACCAGGGATCGCCGGGGCGTTTCGGTCAGATCCACCCGTCGAGCGATTATTTTTCCCGGACCGTAGACTTCCTTTTTCGTATAAGCGGCCAGTCCGATGCGAGCGTCATGAATGCGAGCTCGATCGAGGTGGAGCACGGAAGAGTCTTTACTGACCGCGGCGATACCAACCTGTTCGGCCTCGATATCTTTGGCGGTCACCGCGCTACCCTCGCCCGCGGAGATCACTTTGTCGCCGATGCGCACGGCCGTCAGTTCGGTAACCGAGAGCGTACTTCCGCTGACATCCACGGCGTCCCCGTGAACATCCTCGAAACGACATCCGCGAACCTCGCCTTGCACGTAATCCCCGTCAAAGGCATCGGAAACGCATTTCTTGAACGTGCATCCCGCCAAGCGCATCCGGGCATGAACGATGTTCAGGGCGTCTTCGGTGCCGGCCGATTCAAAGGTTACGCCGGTCATGTCGATCGGGCTTTGGTAGAAGGTCACGCCGCCGGTGAACATCCACCCGCCGCGTTCGATACCGGCCGTATGCCGCACCACCACATGCTCCCAATACGAATCAACCCCGGCATCCAGGACGGCCACCCCCGCCCATTGGTCCTGCGCCGCCTCCAGGATGATCGGCTTATTCGCCGTTCCCTTGAAACGCAACGGTCCTTCCGCGATCAAGGCGGCCTGTGGCTCAAAACGCAGCGTTGTCCCCGCGGATATTTCCAGGGCCACACCTTCGGGTAAAACCAGATCGCCGACAACGTTCCAAGAGCCGGGACGCACGTTCAAAACGTCGGCCTGCTCGGCAGGGCGCAGAAAAGAATGTTGTCGGAGCACTTCTTCAATGGTCGTCGGTCGGGGCCGGGAACCAATCGCTGAGCGCGGCGGAAAAGGGCGGGCCTCGGTCACGCAGACGTGATCTTCGCCGATGAGCCGAGCTCGAATTTTAACGACCGGTTGTGCTGAACCGGCCGTCGTTGTTCCGGTCGACTCTTTCGGTGATGCGCTGACGAGATTCGCCGGGCGGTTGGGCGAAGTCAAACGAAAAGTGGCTACGATCAGCCCCTCATCTTCCCCACCAGGAATGAATCCGGGCGAAATGCATACTGAGCCGTTCGCGTTTTTCCATACGCCCGGTTGAGGGTGGCCTGACCAGACGGCCGTCGCGGGGATCCATGGGCCATCGTCAATTTGAAAATCGGTAATTTCGACCGGCAGCAGGGCGATACTGCGAATATCGATATTATGCGTGACCGGTCCAAGGGCGGCCGGCTCCTTGATCGCGGTCGCAATGATCAGTTTCGCGGGCGAAAGGGCGGAACGGATGTAATCCTGTTGACGGGCGATTTTTTCCCAGAGGTCGGTGTTCAACAGAGGTTGCAAGGGAAACTCGCCGAACAGCGCCAGCTTCCAGCGATCCAATTCCTGCCGCATCGTGCTTTGAATCCGTTGAAGATATTCGTTGCTCGAGATGCGCCGCAGGGAACGCAAATACGCCTGGGCGATGGCCGGGTCGCGTAACGGGCCGTTGATATAGCGGTCGTCATGATGGTTGGCGATAAAAGCCATGGGACGATCACCCAGCAAGGTGTAAACATCGAAGCCCACCGGCTCCAGACGGGCCGTGATGGGATTGTAGTAAAAGCGACTGTTTTGCCAGAGCAAGGCATGTTCACCCTTGTACAAATCGATCACGGCCATGTAGCGACCCATCAGCTCCACGTCGAAGACCTCGGACGACCGGCGGCGCCCCTCCTGAAACGCGCGCAGCAGTTCCACGGCTTCATCGCGCTGGACCACAAGCGCAGGATTGCTTTCGAGGTGCTTGCTGTCAAAAGTCCGAATGTCCTGGCTCTCGATGGCCGACAGGCGGGTGGTCAGGTCGTCGCCGGGGCAGCCGCGCCGGGCGATTTCCATGTGGATGGTCGGGCGTTCCTCGAAGGCGACGAACACACCCTCGCGCCGGCCGTGGGCTTCGATTAGTTCTTTGGTGAAATGTTCCTCGAGAGCGTAAATTCCCTTATCTTGGCCGTTGAAAATCAAACGCACGAACCGGTACCGGACGGCCATGATGCCTTCCTGACGCACATTGTTAAGAAAGAGCCACTCATTCAGAAAAAAACGGGTGGATGGATCCTGCAAGGAAAAATTCCGCATGCCGAACGGACGCTGCTCGCCTTTGATCTTGACCCGAAAGGACCATTTGTCGCCTTTAATGTGAGCGATACGATCGCCTTTGAGCCGTATTTCCACGGGTATTTTCTCGTACCCGTCGGCACTGATTTGGGCGGGCACACAATCCTCGTCGCCGG
>CAYNYK010000057.1:0-15386 GCA_964401335.1 uncultured Planctomycetales bacterium | reverse complement strand
ACCAGCCTTCTTCCAGGGCTGTGGCCCGCTGGCTCTCGATCCGGGCCAGGTGTTTGAATTTCATGTCCAGGATGACCGTGGGCAGCGGCTCGGCGTGCAAAGCGGAGTTCACGCAATTCCGGGCCCCGCTCAGATATTGAGGAGTGGCCGCCACGGTAGCTTTCAGATGATACTTGGCCAACCAGGGTAGATGGGGGAACCTCGTGCCGGCAAAAAAGACCCCGCCGAGAACCAGAAATGCCAGGGCCCAACGGTACCGACGACCCAATTGCCGATTAACAAGCCGTGTGAACTTCTCCGGCGGACACGCCTGGCGGGGTGTGATGATCATGGCCGATTAGCCTTCCAGCGTCTGGTTTTGATCGATGAAACTGACGGTGGCCAACGGATACGCCGTTTGCAGAGCGTCGATCACCTCCAGAAGCTGCTGCTCGCCGCGGCAATCCACGTAAAAAGTAGCTTGGACCAGATCGCCGCTGATATCCATGCGGCGCAAATTGGCCGTCGAAACGTGATCGGCAACCGTGCGGATCAACTGGGGGAACGGGTTTTCCCCGGCGGCACCCGAGGGTACTTCGATGTTCAGGTACAGGTTATGACGTTCCCCGCGTTTGCCGGGCAGGTTATACAAGGTGAACAGGCCGAGAATAGCGGGCATGGCCACCACCACGACCAAACGCTGATCCGCTCCCAACCCGATGCCGGTGGCGATGGCCAGAAACAGATAAGCCAGCTCTTCCGGCTCCTTGATCGGTGTTCGGAAACGAACGATGGACAACGCCCCCACCAGCCCCAACGACAAGGCCAGCGAAGCTTTCACGATGGAGATCAGCAAGACGGTAGTCAGCACAATGACCACGAGTATGCGGGCCAGAGCGGCACGGTTTCCCATGGTTTTCCCAAAACGCATGTAATGCCAGCCGAGCAGCAACCCCAGCCCCATACCCAGGGCAAGATTGAACAGCACGGTCCAGATGGACAGCGGCATCGGCTGGGTCAGTTTCAACCAATCATGCATAAACCAAAGTCCTCCGGCCGACCCCGTCGGTCCTTCAGCGTTTTGTTGGAATACCGGTCGCGGAGCCGCACGGCGCCCGCGCGCGGCCTCTTTCAACCGATCGTCGGAAGCTACTCCGGCGGACTTGAGTTAACGGACCTTACAAGTCGGAATCGAAGTGAAAAAAGGTATTTCGTCCGATAACGGCGGTCAGGCTTCTATAAAAACAGGATCCAGTGTCTCGGCCAGTGTCATCAGCTCTTTTTCCTCGTCCGCGCGGATCGGGGAAAAGCGCATGGCGGTATCCAGAAACAGCCGAAACATGGATTCATCCCCGGGCGGGACGGCTGCGGCGATGGGTTGGGACAAGCTGAAACGAATGCTCAGTTCCAATTCGCGCGGATCGGTGAGCGGCTGATACCAGCACTTTGCGTATTTGTTCCGTTGCGGATCGTCTTTGGGCCATTTCTGGCGGGCGCCGGTTTTTAAAGCCAGACCAGTGGCGTTTTTCTTCTTGACCAGTTCAACAAACTGAGGACCGAAATGCCCTTTGTGCCAGCAAACAAAATTGAGCGGGAACAGAATGCTGTCGAAATCGTAGCGTTCCATGGCCGCCCTGGCCGCTTCAAAGGTATGGGCGGAAAAACCGAGGTGACGAACCTGCCCGATGCGCTTGGCTTCCAGAAAAACCTCCATGGCCCCGCCTTTGCGAAAGGCCGCGTCCACATCCTCGACCACTCGGCCGATACCGTGCATCTGATACAGATCGAGGTGGTCGGTCCGGAGACGCCGAAGCGATTCCTTCAGTTCCGCGGCGGCACCTTGCGCATCGCGCCGGGCCGTCTTGCACGCCAGAAAAGCATTTTTACGATACGGTTTGAGGGCCGGCCCGAGCTTGATCTCCGCATCCTTGTAACCGGGGGCCACGTCAAAATAATTCACCCCGCGTTCGACAGCCTCGGCCACGATGCGATTGGCTCGTTCCTGCTCGATCTCCATGACCACGATTCCGCCCAAGCCGACGATGGAGATACGATCACCATCACGGCCGTAAGGTCGTCGAGCCAGCAACGCGGGGTTACTGGAGACCGGCCTGGAGGCCGCCGGCTCGGACGCACGAGTTTCGGGGGGGATTCGTCCGGCCACCGTCACCGCCGTGCCGGCTACCGCAAATTTCATAAAATCCCGCCGATTCATGCGCTTGCTTCCTATGCATGGGGAAAGATGGGCGCCAGGTTGGCGGCCAAGGTTTGGACCTGTTTGTCTTCCTGCTCCGTGATCGGGGTAAAACGGCAGGCCTCCTCGATGATCGCCTGGAACAAGTCCAGATGCCCCGGGGGGATTGCCGCCGTGATCGGCTGGCTCAGGGTGAAACGTACAGCGAGAGTAAGTTCGGCCGCATCGGTAATCGGCTGATACCAGCATTTGTTGTACGTGGCCCGTTGCGGGTCGTTTTCCGGCCAGCGCTGCCGGGCCCCGATTTTCAGGGCCAGCAAATTGGCGTTTTTCTTTCTGGCCAGTTCCACGAAGCGCGGTCCGAACTCGCCCTTATACCAACACGCGAAATTCAACGGGAACAGGATGGACTCGAAGTCGTACCGGTCCATGGCCGCCTCGGCGGCTTCGTAGGTGTGCGCGGAAAAACCCAGATGACGGATACGCCCTTCCTTTTTCGCCTGGGTCAGGAAATCCATTAACCCGCCCTTGGTAAACACGGCGTCCACGTCTTTTTTGACATCCGCGATGGCGTGCAACTGATACAGATCGAAGTGATCGGTCTTGAGGCGTTCGAGCGAGCGCTTGAATTCCGCTTCGCCCTTGTCGCGGCCGCGCTCGGTCGTCTTGCAGGCCAGGAACGATTGTCGGCGATAAGGTTGCAAGGCCGGACCGAGCTTGATCTCCGCCTCGCCGTTCCCATAGCTGGGGGCCACGTCGAAATAGTTGACCCCACGCTCGACGGCCTGGGCCACGGCGCGGTCGGCCTGCTCCTGGGTCAATCCCATCAGCACGATTCCCCCCAGGCCGATGATCGAAAGGGATTCACCCTCTCGGCCGAACGGACGCCGGGGCAGGGAAGACGGGGCGGTGCACGGGCGACTGGCCGGCGGGACCGGTTCTTGTGCGGCAAGATCGGCCAGAAGTTGATTCATCGCCGCCGCCGCGGTGGACCACGTCGCGGTTTTCAATAGGTCGCGTCGCTTCATGATCTATACCTCGGTTAAGTTTCGAGACCCTGTGCCGAAACGGGAAAATTTACATAATTGTAGGCGGCGAGGCCGTTCTTCGCCACATGTGCCGGAGTGATTCACGAGTTTCTCCTCAAGGCCGCTTGGTCTGAGTAGCCGGCAAGAGCGGCGCGATCCGCGAAGCTATCCGGAGGCGGATTCGCGCCTTGAACGCTCCGGATCCTGTTTCCTGTTCAAACCATCATGGTTTTTGGGGTCGACAATGAACCCCTCATTGCTTGACTTTAACGGCCGATCCGGGTACCCAAAGCGGTTTAGGCCGTGCTTTGAGGAAAAGCGTCGTGGATGACGAGCGTATTCTGCAAATAGCGATTCGCCTGCCGATCGTGCTGCTGGCCTTGACCGTGCATGAGTTCTGTCATGCCTGGTTCGCCTATCGCATGGGCGACCCGACCGCATATCGGTTGGGCCGCTGCACCCTGAATCCGATCAAGCACCTCGATCCGCTGGGGACCATCTGCCTGCTGTTTGCCCCCATCGGCTGGGCCAAGCCCGTGCCCGTTATCCCCCTGAATTTTGACGATGCCCGCAAGGGCACTCTGATCACCTGCGCCGCCGGACCGTTGAGCAACCTGGCCTTGGCCATCGCGGCGGCCTTGCTCCTGCGGGTTTTTTACCAGATAGCCCCTCTCGTTGAAACCGGCGACTCGACATACATGGAGAATTTCAATCTTGCTCTCGTGTTCATGGCCGAAACGGCCGTGTGTCTCAATGTCGGATTAACCATCTTTAATTTCCTACCGCTCTATCCGCTGGACGGTTTCCATGTGGTCGCTAACCTGAGCAATCCGGACACCCACCAATGGATGGAGGATACCCGTTTTTACGGACCGTTTGCGATCCTCGGGATTGTCTTTTTTTCACGAGTCGCCGAAATCGATCTTCTGGGAAAGATTATTGATCCGCCGACATTATTTCTGTTTCATCACCTGGTTGGCGAAGAACCGTTGTTCTATGGTCTTGGGAGTTGAGTCCATGCGCGTGTTATCCGGTATTCAACCGTCAGGTCGCCTGCATCTCGGCAATTACTTTGGGGCCATGCGCCCTCAGATCGAGCTGCAGACCGAGCACGAGTGTTTCTATTTCATCGCCAATTACCATGCGATGACCAGCTTGCATGACCGCAAACTACTCGAGCAGTTTACCCGCGAGGTGGCTATGGGCTATCTGGCGTTGGGGCTCGATCCGAAGAGAACGGTGTTTTTCCGCCAGTCGGACGTACCCGAGGTGACCGAACTGGCCTGGATTCTTTCGTGCGTGACGCCGATGGGTTTGCTGCAACGTTGCCATTCCTATAAGGACAAGATTGCCCAGGGGCTTTCGCCGAGTCACGGCCTGTTCGCTTACCCGGTACTCCAGGCCGCGGATATCCTCATTTACAAACCGCACCTGGTCCCCGTCGGCCAGGATCAGAAGCAGCATATCGAAGTCACCCAGGACATCCAGACCAAATTCAACCAGATCTACGCGGAAGTGTTTGTCCGGCCCGAACCGCTGATCGGTTCGGAGGTGGCGGTTGTGCCCGGGGTTGACGGTCGCAAGATGAGCAAGAGTTACGATAACACCATCGAGCTTTTCTGTACGCCCGGTCAGGCCCGCAAACGGATCATGTCCATGGTGACCGACTCGACGCCCGTCGAGGCCCCGAAAGACCCGGGCAAGTGCAATGTGCTGGCCTTGCTGCGACTGATCGCCTCACGGGAAGAGATGGCCGACTGGGAAGAGCGTTATCGTCGGGGCGGCACCGGCTATGGCGAAGCGAAAAAGCGTTTACATGAACTTTATGTCGAGAAGCTTGGTCCTGCCCAAGAGCGCTACAACGCCTTGGCTAAAAACCCGGACGAGATCGAGGATATTCTCGCCGATGGTGGCCGCCGGGCCCGCGCCGTGGCCATGCAAACCATGGAGGAAGTCCGCGCCGCCTGCGGCATCGTCGTCGCGAAGCGTTAACCCTCCTTCGTCCTTCGCCAGCCCGCCCAGGCAGGTAAACTGCTTCGGGCTGGTAGGCGACGATACGTTTGAAATGCTACTTGGCTCGTTCGATGTAGTCGCCGGTGCGGGTGTCCACGCGGACGACTTCGCCGACTTCGATGAAGGCCGGGACGCGCACCTTGGCCCCGGTTTCGAGGATGGCGTCTTTGGGCTGGTTGGTGGCCGTCGCCCCTTTGATGGTCGGCGGGGTTTCGGTGACGGCCAGCTCCACCACCGCGGGCAGGGTGGCATTGACCATTTTTCCGTCCACCAGATCGCAGGTGACCCGAATATTCTCTTTCAGAAACTGGATCGCATCGCCGAACAGTTCGCCGGATACCGGGATCTGGTCGTAGGTTTCCACGTCGGCCAGAATGTAGTCGTCGCCGCTGCGGTAGAGATACTCGTATTCCTTACTCTGTACGAAGGGGGTCTCGAAAGACTCGTCCACGCGCGAACGGTAATCGATAATCTGCCCGGTCTGGAAGTTCTTGAGCTTAAGCTGGATGTAACTGCGCTTATTGCCCTTGGCCACATGGGCCGACTCCTTGACGGAGTAGAGCTTACCCTCGAAAACGATGACCTTTCCCGGACGCAGGTCGCTGGCTTTGAGCATACGATGCTGTCTCCCGCTATGACGCCGCCGTGATAGAACTCACTACGAAACATCGCCCGGATTCCCCAAACCATTGTTCAGGAAATCACGGGCGTAAGACAAAAACCGTCTTAACTGTGGCGCTGGTTATAGTTTTGCATAAGGCCGCAGCCGAGTCAACACCCCTCCTCGATATTTTTTGCATTTTCAAGGGGCGAATCGGCTTGGGTGACGGCTTGTCCCCGGCGGGCGGCGCGGGTAATCTGCCTGTCGGTCTTTGATTACAGGACGCACTTCGCGAAAGGGACTCGGCATGAGCAGGGAGGCGAACCTGGTGGCCTCGTCGTCAGCGATCGAGCATTTGCGTTGGGCGATGACCGCGCAGGTTGGGCCGATTCTTTTCGGCCGCATCGTCGAGCGGTTTGGTTCCGCGCAAGAGGCCTTGGGGGCCGGCGTTCGGCAACTCGAATCCGTGGAGGGTGTCGGCGCGGCCACCGCGGAAACGATTGTCCGCTCGCGCGACGCGGTAGAGGTTGCTGCGGAGATTGAACGTGCGGAAAAACTCGGCGTGCGCATTCTCTGCCGCGACGATGACGAATATCCGCCGGGCTTGCGGCATATCCCCGATCCGCCGATCTGTCTTTACTTACGGGGCCGGCTGGAGGCGGAGGACGCGGTGGCGGTAGCCATCGTGGGCGCGCGGCGTTGTTCGCTTTACGGCCGCGAACAGGCCCATCGGTTTGCGTATCAGTTGGCCACTCGTGGAGTGACGGTAATCTCCGGCCTGGCTCGCGGAGTGGATAGCGAAGGACATAAGGGCGCTCTGGCCGCCGGCGGGCGGACCCTGGCGGTATTGGGTAACGGTTTGGCCAACATCTATCCGCCCGAAAACCGTGAACTCGCGGAACGTATCTGCCAATGCGGGGCGGTGATCAGTGAATTACCCTTGCAGAGCGAGCCGCGGGCGGAGAATTTTCTGCCGCGCAATCGTTTGATCGCGGGCCTGTCGCTCGGCGTGCTGGTGGTGGAGGCCGC
The DNA here is from genome assembly GCA_964401335.1 of uncultured Planctomycetales bacterium. GTDB lineage: Bacteria > Planctomycetota > Phycisphaerae > UBA1845 > PWPN01 > JAAYCU01. The sequence goes on along the minus strand of CAYNYK010000057.1, from coordinate 8,542 downwards.
CTGGCGCAGCGGATCGCTGTCGACGGCCGCCCGGGCGAGCGAGTACAACCGCGAGGTTTTTGCCATCCCCGGCCGGCTGGACAGCGCCTCGTCCAACGGTCCCAACGCCCTGATTCGCGACCAGCACGCGAAACTGGTAATGAGCGCCGACGATATTCTGGTCGAACTGGGCGAGGTGGGGAGGGCGTTGCAGGGTGATGCCGCGGCCAAGGCCGCGGACGACAAGGATATGCCCGCGATACGGGCAAAGTTGAACGAGGATGAGCGGCGGATCATCGACGGCCTCGATCACGAGGAGCGTTCCATCGAGGCCATCGCCGAATTTTCGGGACTGCCAACCGCCAAGGTGGCGGCCACGTTGATCGCTTTGCAGCTCAAGGGGCTTGTGCGGCAATTGCCGGGTAATATGTTCGTTCGCCTGAATGCGAGCCGAAAAAAATAGAAGGCCGCCCGAAATGTTACGGTTCGATTCCTTCGGTAAATGCTAGAGCTCGAGACGCAGCGCGGCCGGCCGACATTTTTATAAGAATATAAGCAACCAGCGGGGCGGCTGGTTCCATCATAAGGAGTTGATCGACGATGCATGTAGCCCGCGAACAATGGCTGGAAATAATCGTGATCCGAAGGTGGGTTATCGCGGCGCTCGGTGTTTTTGCGGCTGCCGCGAAGACCGTAGCCGATCCCCCGAACGTTCTCCTGATTCAGGCTAACGATTTGGCGAGTGCGCGGGTCGGCTTCGCCGGTCATGCGACGGTCAAAACGCCACACCTGGACAAGCTGGCGGCCGAGAGCGCTTATTTCACGCGCTGCTATACGCCCACCGCCGAGGACGGACCGAGCCAGGCAAGTCTTCTGACCGGACAATATCCGCAGAGCCACAGAGTAACCGCGGATGGCGGGTCGTTGCGGCGGTTTGTTCCCGCGTTTCCGGAGTTGTTCAAGCAGGCCGGCTATGCGTGCGGGCTGGTCGGCGTGTGGAATTTGCCTTGGACATCGCCCGGACGGCCCGGCCATGGCTTCGAGGACTACACGGCGATCGACGATATCCAATGGCAATGGCTGAATGGACCGGTATGGATCAACGGCGAGCGGCTTAAGACCGAGCAGTATCTCACCGACTGGCAAGGCGAACAGGCCCTGGCGTTTATCGAGCGATTTCACGATCGGCCTTTCCTGTTATGGGTCAGCTTCCGCGCCCCGCATGAGCCATTCGATTATCCGCCGGGCGGCGAAGCACTTTATCCACCGACCACCATGCCGGCATCGGATGAACCGCCGATCGCGAATCTGCCCAAACAGTTGCAGAAAGCGGAGGCCGTGACCCAGTTCAAGGCCAAGCAAAAAGAACTGGATCGGCTCCGCGCCGCGTACAATGCCCAAGTGACGCGGATGGATGAACAGGTCGGTCGTTTATTGCAGCGACTGGATGAGCTGGCCTTGAGTGATCGGACCATGGTTCTTTTTGTTGCAGATGGCGGATTTTGTCTGGGCGAGCATCAACTCTTCGGCAAGGGCCCGTTTTTTGTCGATGCGTTGGTGCGGGTGCCGTTGCTGCTGCGCTGTCCCCAACGGACACAAAGCGGGATGCACATCGAACGGGTGGTCAGCACGGTGGACCTGGCCCCGACCTTATGCGCGCTGGCCGGCCTGGATGTCCCGTTAAGCATGCAGGGGCGTTCGTTGCTGCCTTTGCTCGACGATACCCCCGGCTCCCGGCATGCCGACGAGGCTTTCCTGGTGAACCAGAAGTTGGGCAAGAACGATTACCCGGCCCGGGGTGTGGTCAGCGCGGGTTACAAATACATCGACTATCTTCGGGACGACGATCTCCTGTTCGATTTATTGCGCGATCCGAACGAACGGCGTAACGTACTGAAGGAACCGCAATACGTGGGTATCATCGAAGTGTTCAAGAAGCGACTGGCCCTCTGGCGTGAACATACGGACGATCCGGTTAAATAATCATCCATACCATTATGAAAACCGCTGATAAGCTTAAACTTTTTTATGAGGCGATGCTGAAGGCCTGCGGTCCGCAGCATTGGTGGCCCGCCGAGACGCCGAACGAGGTGATCATCGGAGCGATCCTGACCCAAAACACCGCCTGGCGCAACGTGGAACGAGCCATCGATAACCTGAAACGGGCCGGGGCCCTCGATTGGGGACGGCTTCGGGATCTGCCCGCCGAGGAATTGGCGGAGTTGATTCGACCGGCCGGTACGTTCAACGTAAAAACCCGCCGCCTGAAAGCGTTTGTCGAGTGGTTCTGGCGGAACTACGACGCTGATCTGGAACGTATGTTCGCCGTCCCGGTGCGGTCGCTGCGCGAGGAGCTGCTGAGTATTTCAGGCATCGGACGCGAGACGGCCGACGCCATTTTGCTGTACGCGGGCAATCTGCCCAGTTTCGTGGTCGATGCCTACACGGCCAGAATCCTCTATCGCCACGGGCTGATCGACAGCTCGGCCGACTACGAGGAAATCAAGGAACTTTTCGAATACAACCTGCCCGCCGACGTGCCTTTGTTTAATGAGTACCATGCCCTGCTCGTGCAGGTGGGCAAACAGCATTGCCGGTCTCAAGCCCGCTGTACCGGCTGCCCGCTGGAACCGTTCGAGCATCATTTGGAATAAGCAGAGGCGGCAAGCCTTTCGTTCCGCAAAGTTTAAATAACATGCGCAAGAAAAAGGCGGCCCTCTTAAATATGAGGTGACCGCCTTTTTCAATATTCTACAACGATTCGTTTACCTTACGTGCCCCGCCGGCGGAGCAGAGCAAGGCTTCCCAAGACGAGCAAACCCAGCGTGCCTGGTTCGGGGATGCACCAGGTATCGACGACCAGTTCATCCACGTCGATAAAGCCCCGGATGGTGAAAAACTCGTCCGGGGGATTCGGCCGGATTTCCCAGAAATACGTGGTGTGATACCACCCACCAGGTAATGTAATTTCTGACTTAATTTCCGGGCAACCAACCGGTAGCGGGTTGAATTCGCAGATGCTCGGCTCGCAATTCGGTTGCTGCGGCCGCCAGGTCAACTGAACCCAAACCCACTTGTACAGATTCGGTGGATTATGGTTGTCGACGGTGACATCGATCTCTCCGGAGAGCGGCCAAATGCCTTCGCGCCCCGATATCGGATCATACGATATCCAATCACCGTAAGGCGTCACCACCACATTTGTGCTGGGCAGCCACGGCTGACCCCCGGCCGGTGACCCATCGGGTTGCAACGGACCGAGATTCGGAGTCATGAACTCCCAGTACTGCGAGGTGGTACTCCACTCCCCTCGCCATGGCGGCGGATAGAGATCGTCACCCAGCGCCGGCGCGGCCAGGAACAATCCCACAACCGCCCAAACCAAAACTACTTTGAGTATTTTCATCAACCTCCTCCTTCCTCTCCACTGGAGAGAATAATAGATGTGTGCCTCTCCGACACCCTCGTTTTAATATTGAGACAGACAGAAAAAGGACCCATTCAAAACACTACATATGCCACCTTCAATGTAATCAAAAGTCGGATGGTATGCAAGTCATTTTTCTGAAAAAATTGCAGAATCCTTACGTCCGAGAATGTTGCTTTGTTTTCTAACGTATTTTTTTGCAAGATGTTACATTCTGATCGAGCCATGATCCATGATAAATGAACAAAACAATTAGTTTCAATGACAGATTTCATAGGCAACTGAAGGTTCCGGCCTTTCTTATTCATTTTCATGGTTCATGTCGATGAGGCCCCGCAATTTCCACCCCTATTTAGCCTGGATAATTCCATGGATTCCCTTGATTGTCGAGTCAATCGCCGCTAAGCTTATTGGATTGTATGTGTTTTCGGACTTTTAATAACCTAAGTTTCTAATTTGCAGGTACTTACATGAGCACAGAATCGCGCGTGATTGAGCTGGGGAAACAAGTTGTCCGCATGACCACCGCCGCTGGATCGGGGCATCCGTCCAGCGCGTTATCTTTGGCCCATATTGTGGCCAGCCTGATGTATGAGCAGATGCGCTATGACCCGGCCGACCCTTGGAACCCGGGCAGCGATCGGCTAGTACTCAGTGAGGGACATGCCGTACCCATCGTGTATGCCGCTTATGCGGATTTGAGCGGGGTGGTGGGCAAGTCGCCGCAACAGAAGCGCGTGCTGAGCTTGGACGATCTGAAAACTCTTCGCGAGCTCAACAGCGTGTTGGATGGTCATCCCAACCCGGCCGAGGGGTTCCCGTTCTTCGATGCCGCCACCGGTTCACTGGGCCAGGGGCTTAGCGTGGGGGCCGGCCTGGGGCTGGCCGCCCGATTGAATAAGATCGACAAGCGTATCTTTGTCATTATTGGTGACGGCGAATCGCGCGAGGGACAAGTCTGGGAGGCCCTGGATTTCATCATCGACCATAAGCTGACCCATGTCGTACCCATCTTCAACTGCAACGGGCAAGGCCAAGCGGATTACGTTTCCAAACAACAGTCCGCGGAAGTCCTGGCCGCCAAGCTCAAGGCTTATGGCTACGAAGTGGAAACGATCGACGGCCATGACCTGAAGGTCATCGGCAAGACGCTCGAAAAAGTCGGCAAGACGGACAAGTGCCTGGCGATCGTAGCCAAGACCCAGAAAGGCTGGGGCGTCGAAGCGCTGAAAGCCCATACCAATCACGGCAAACCATTAGGCGAGGCGGATTTGGCCGAGGCGGAAGCCAGCCTGGATCGGACGGCCGCCGCGTTGAAGATCACCATGGACGACAGCAAACCGCGGCCGAAAGCTCCGCCGACGGTTTCGTTGAAAAAGCACGAAGGAGCGATCGTGGTCGAGCCGTTTGCCGAGGCCATGGAACGTGGCAAGATGGCCGACGCCGTGACCAAGAACAAGTTATCCACGCGGCGGGTTTACGGGGCTGCATTGCTGGCCCTCGGGCGGGCCGACGAACGGATCGTGGCCGTCGACGGCGATGTGAGCAATTCGACGTTCGCCAATCTGTTCGCCAAGGAATTTCCCAATCGGTTCTTCGAGTGCAAAATAGCCGAACAGAACATGATTTCGGTGGCTGTCGGTCTGTCGGCCGGCGGCATGATTCCGTTTGCCAGCAGTTTCGCCAAGTTCCTGGCCCGCGGTTATGACCAGGTGGAGATGGCCGCTATCACCCGGGCCAACATCAAGCTGGTCGGCTCGCACTCGGGTATCTCGCTGGGTGCTGACGGGCCAAGCCAGATGAGCCTGCCGGATATGGCTTATTTCCGCAGTTACACGCACGCTGACGACGGGCGTGGCGGGCGGGCGGCCACGGTGTTCCACCCCGCCGATGCGGTAGCGGCCTATCACCTGACCGTGCTGGCGGCCAATACGCCGAATATCGTCTACGTGCGGACCCATCGGCCGGATGTTGCGTTGCTGTATAAGCCGGACGAGAAGTTCGAGATCGGTGGCTGCAAGCAACTGGCCGAGGGCGGCAAACTCACCGTCGTGGCCAGCGGATACATGGTGACGGTGGCTTTGAAGGCCGTTCGTGACCTGGAGAAGGCCGGCATCAAGTGCAATTTGTTCGATGCCTATTGCCTGCCGCTGAACTGCGAGCCTATCTTCACCGCGGCGAAGAAGGCGGGCGGGCGTATCCTGGTCGTCGAGGACAACTTCACCGGCGGCGTTTACAGCGAGGTGGCCGAGGCCGCCGCTCGGCTCGGCGATATTCGTGTCGATGGCCTGCTTTGCCCGCGTATCCCGAAGTCGGGCAAAACCGGCGACATCATTCTCGAATTCCTCGGCCTCGGATCGGCGGACATCGTCGCCCGAGTTAAAACTCTGCTGGATTGAGGCCGGCTTCTTGGAGACGGTTTTCGGGGTTCTTCCGCCAATGGAGGAACCCCGTTCACTTGCGCGGCCGAAACCTGTTACAATGTCTACCCATCGGCCGGGAGCACGTCCCGTGCGAGGATCGATGAAGTGAATAGCCGCTACGAAACCGTTTGGGAGGATGTGTCATGAACAGATCGTGGATTTTTGTTTTCGCGATGGTACTAACGGGGGGATCGTTCGCTTATGCCCAGCTTGGTCAGCTTGAGAACCTGACCAAGAAGGCCATCAAGAAGGCCGCGGAGAAGGATGGCAAGAAAGCGGAGGAGACGAAGAAAACCGACGAGGGCAAGACGGAGGAGAAAGCTTCCGGCCGAGGCGAAAGCGGATCGCGCCCGAAGGCCCGCAAGGACGCGAATCGCAAATACGCGCCGGGGTTGAGCTATGCCACCGTACTCAACGGCGTCAAGTTGCTGCCGGATAAGGGTAATTTTCGGCTGGACAACATTCAGGCGACTTTTCTGCCGGACGGTTGCGAGGGCGGGTGTATCGTGCTGCGGACGGCCGACAACAAGGAACTCGTCCAATGGGACTGGAAGGCGGATAACTTTGCCACCAAGAAACCGTACACGTTGCTGGGTATTCACAAGACCACTGACCTGAGCAACGGCCAGAGCATCCCTGACGGCTCGGTCGACCTGACCAAGCCGGGTCAATATGTTCTGGACTTTTATCTGCCGGACGAGTTGTTCTACACTTTCCCCTTCTCCGTCGAAAAGATCAGCAGCGACGACCCCTTCGCCGGCGGCGACGTTTATGTGCTGAACGGCGATTGGGAGAAGTGCGGCTATCTGTTTTATTCCGAGGCAAACGCCGAAAGGCCGCTTTCCTGGAAAGTCTGGATTCGCCACAAGGCGATCGGAAAACTCGAGGCCAAGGTGCGGATCGAGATCAAGCGGGATGCCGACGGGGCCTTGGTCTGCACGAACCGGCCGGAAACCAGCTACACGTTTACGCCCGAATGGGTTCGCTACGAGTTCGATATGATCTTCCCTTCGGAGGGAACTACCGGCGGGGCTTACTTCAAGGCCAAGGATCTCCTGGCGACCGACGGGGATTACACGCTGACCATGCAGATCAACGACAAGCCGTTTGGCGTCTGGAAATTCGCGGTCAAGGACAACAAATTGAACTATACCGGCCGCACGCTGCGCGAGAAGGCCGACCCGCTGACCTTCATCGAAGGCGGCCGCGATGCCTGGTGGTACACCAAACAGGAAGAGAAATAGGCCGGATGGTTGACCCAGGAGTGTAAGGATGGAGAAAGGCGGGCAATGCTTCTCTGCGAAGTAACTTCGCTACGAAGCACGAGGGCCCGCCCAACACTGTGTCCCCCGTGTCTTTATGGTGAGTGGTCCGGTCTTGTTGGGTTGAAATGAAGATATTCTGCCTGTGTCTGGTTAAGGACGAAGACGACATCCTGGAGGAAGTTGTCGTCGCCGCCAGTCGCTGGGCGGACGGAATCTTCCTGTCCGATAACGGTTCCACGGACGATACACCCGCGGTGATTGAAAGGCTGACGCGGCAGGACCCTAAAGTGATGGATGTCGGTCCGCTGGACGAGCCGTTTACCGATGCGCTGCGGGCCAAGATGTTCGCGCGGGTGCGGCCGCGCTCGGTTCGCGGAGACTGGTGGTGCCGGCTGGATGCGGACGAAATCTACCTCGATGATCCTCGGGATTTCTTGGGCCGATTGCCCGCGGACATCGACACCGTGTGGACCTCGACCTTTCATTTTTATTTTACCCACAAAGACCTGGAAAAATATCATCAGGATCCGTGCGGCTTTCTGCGCATACCGGTCACGGAACGCTTACGCTATTACAGGAACGACTGGTCGGAGATTCGCTTCGTCCGACACACGTTACCGTTCATTTGGCGGGGCCAGTGGCCGTTGTTCCGGGTCAGCGCCGCGCGCCGGCGGATACGGTTGCGACACTATCAATATCGCAGCCCCGAGCAAATTAACAAACGGCTGCGCCGGCGTCGGGAAGTGGCCGCCCGCACGGGGGGAAAATTCTTCCCGCACGAGTTGCCTGAGCGGCTGAAGCTCGAAGGTGAAAAAGAGTGGCGGACTTCTCCCGGCGGTGAGACCTCTTTGGATAACCTCGATTATCTTCAGCGCGTCGTTTCCCCCGAAGGCCTGGATTATTATTCGGGTGGTTCCTATATCGAGCGCGAAGGCGATTTGCCGCCGATCCGGGGAGTGCGGCCGTCCTGGATCCCGCCGACCGTCTGGAAACCGCTGGGCATCGCCGCAGCCCTCGTCGGGCGTATGTGCGGGAGCGGTGTACGAGCCTGATTTCGCCGCTCGGCCGAGGAGGGACGGGGGCCTATGATACCTGTGATGCTGTTGACCCATTAGCCGGAGATGAGGCCATGCCTGAAGTGATTCGCTTCAAACCGCATCATCTTGTCGATATTTTCGTTCAGTACGGCGAGGGGATTCCCTTCACGCCCGATCAGTGTGGCAACGTGGTGCATATTATCGCTCCGCGGGTGTTGAACGACCCGGAGATCATTGTCGAAATGGAAAGCGGCGTTGATGATATCTGCAAAGCCTGTTCCAGCAACGTAAACGGGGTCTGCGTGGATACCATCGACACCAGTTGGCGCCCGAAGGCGCCGCCGTTGCGCCAGGACTGGAACCTGCTGGTCGATCGTAGATATCTGGCCCGGCTCGACCTGAAAGACGGCG
>CAYNYK010000056.1:29427-31545 GCA_964401335.1 uncultured Planctomycetales bacterium | reverse complement strand
GAGCCGAAGTCATGCCGCCTGACCACAAAACTGGCCAACCGAAAACGGCACTAGTTCAGCCGGTTACGACTTACGACCACGCCTTTGAACCCCTATCGGTTCATGATTTCAGCATCAATAAGTGTTTTTTCGTAAGCCACGCGAAACCTTGGTGCTTGGTATTTGTCTTCTGCTTCTGCTATGCTTATAGCTGCCGAGTCAATCAACCGCTAACAGCGGCGTATGTTCCCGTATTCGACAATCGGAGAATTCCATCATGGCGGAGATCAGTAATATCCAAGGGCCACGCATATCATGGCTCCAATCGGCGGCCTTGACCCTCCTACGTTTACTTATCGGCGGTCATTTGTTTTACGAGGGCGTAAGCAAACTGTGGACCGAAGGCTGGAGTTCCGGTGGCTATCTCGCCCGGTCCAACTGGTTCCTCGCGGATTTCTTCCGTTCGATCGCGGAAGACCCGACGCGACTGAAAATAGTCGATCAACTCAATATCTGGGGGCTGATTCTCCTCGGGGCAGCGTTGCTGCTGGGCTTTCTGCCGCGCCTGGCCAGTTTTCTCGGCGCGATTCTGCTGCTGATGTATTGGGCCACTTTCCATCCCTGGTACGGCCCACCCTACGGCGGTTCGATGGAAAGCAACTATTTCATCATTAATATGGTGCTGATCGAGGCCGTGGCTTTGCTGGTCCTGACCATTTTCCCGGTCGGCTCGACGTTTCGGCTGGACCGGATGATCCTGGCGTCGATCGGTTGGTTTCAGGCCCGTGATGTTGACCCGACCACTGGCCGGGGCACCCCAAAAGCCGATCAGCCTTCCCTCGGCCGTCGGCGGGTGATCGGCGGCCTGCTTTCGTTGCCTCTGATCGGGGCCTATTTCGTCGGGCTTTTTTATCGACGGCATTCGGACCGTGAATCGGTGCAGGCCATCACCGGGGCCACCATCCGGTTGCCCGGAGCCCAGCTCGCCAACCTCAAAGGTCAACTGCCCCAAGGCAAGATCGGCTCGCTCAATATCAGCCGCATGTTTCTCGGCAGCAATCTCATCGGCGGCTGGAGCCATGCCCGCGATCTGATCTATGTCTCCACGCTCTTCAAGGCCTACAACACGGAGCGAAAAATCTTCGAAACCTTCGAGCTGGCCGAGCAGGCCGGGATCAACATGATCAATCTGGTCAGTTTGCCGGACAACAACCAACTGGCCGTGCTCAACAAGTATCGCAAACTCACCGGCGGCAAAATGCAGTCGATGTGCCAGATCATTGGCCGCACGACCGACGACGATCTGAAAAAAGGAATTGATTTTGCCATTGCCAACGGCACCACCACCCTGTATATCCAGGGAGCGACCACCGATCGGTTCGTCAAGGGTCATCGAGTGGACAAACTGGCCGAGGCCGTCGCTTACGGCCGCGGTCAGGGTTATCTGGTCGGACTCGGCGCGCACTCCATCCAATCGCTGATCGCCTGCGAGCAGGCCGGTATCGACGCGGATTATTACGTCAAGACCCTGCATCATGATCGGTACTGGTCGGCCATCCCCCGCGAGCAGCGCGAGGAGTTCTCCGTGGACGGACAGAAGAACCTGGACCACGACCGGTTCCATGACAACATCTTCGACCTCTTTCCCGAGCAGACGATCGATTTCATGGCCAAGACAAACAAGCCTTTCGTCGCCTTCAAGGTCCTGGCCGGCGGAGCCATCGCTCCGGGCAAAACCGACAAAGCCCATTCCCCCGGCGACGGGTTCCGCTTCGCGTTTGAAAACGGGGCCGATTTCATCTGCGTGGGCATGTTCGATTTCCAGATCATCGAGGACGTAAACATCGCCTGCGAAGTGCTCGCCGATCTGGGCAAACGCCAACGCCGCTGGATAGTCTGAGCCTGTTCCGCATATACCAGCCCGCAGCAGTTTACCCGCCTGCCTCGCTCGCCACGGCCAGGCTTTGCTAGGCTCCGCCTTGGCGAGCGGAGCCTCGCCTAGGCGGGCCGTGGCGGGCTAGCAAGGGTTTCGCTCGAACGAGAATCCCTTCTCGTTCGATATTGCTTGGGAATCCTTTCCCGCGCCCTTTCGCTCGAACGAGAATCCCTTCTCGTTCGATGATTCTCGCGAATTATTTC
>CAYNYK010000056.1:0-29327 GCA_964401335.1 uncultured Planctomycetales bacterium | reverse complement strand
CCTCACGACTGCTGGGACATTCGCGCCGTCACCCGTTGCGCTTTTGCGGTTTTCATACTCCTCACTCTTGATCCTCTCCCAACGGAACACCTTTTTTTTCGCTCGAACGAGAATCCCTTCTCGTTCGATGATTCTCGCGAATTATTTCCCTCACGACTGCTGGGACATTCGCGCCGTCACCCGTTGCGCTTTTGCGGTTTTCAATACTCCTCACTCTTGATCCTCTCCCAACGGAACACCTTTTTGTGTTCTTACAATATGACATTCAGCGCAGTTCGCTCCCCGCGCGTTATCCACAGCGAATCGGGCTAGTTAAGGGGGCAAGCCGGGAAATGTAAAAAGACCAAACGAACCCACCAAATATCGAATATTAAAGTATTAGCACATATACCAAGATCGTATGTAGCTTAAATATAAGGAGTTGAATAACATGACTCGAAAAACAACGATAATCGGGAAATGCCGCCTTCGCAAGCTTTCGGTCCCTATCGACCGGAGGATCAGCCCGCCGCATCGATCCCGCTTAAATGGGATAACTCGGATTTTTTCATTGACAAAACCGGCCCCGCTCGAGCATATTATAAGCGCGAAAAAGACATTTCCCTGCTGCTCCGATGGATGTGGGGGCCGGGCCTGGATCAAGGAGGATCGTCATGGGTCGCAAAAGTCATTTCCAGAAAACCAGACGTAACAATCGACCTCGCCGTCAACTGTCGCGAATCAACCGTTATGAACGTGAATTTTATGCGCCCGATTCCGACATCGGCCCGATCGTCATGTTCACCGAATTCGAAATTACCGAGGAACCACTCGACAACTGGGATCTTGATCGCTTCGGTCCCGAGAACCGCCAACGCATCCTGGACATGGCCGAAAAAGTCCTGAGCGATCCCCGCCCTTACGTCCACGAATTGGAGGCGATGATTCAGGAGTTTCCGGATGTACCCATGTTGTACAATTTCCTGACCATGGCCTACCAGGTTAACCGCCAATACGCCAAATGCGACGCGCTCATTGAGGAAACGTATCAACGTTTTCCGAATTACCTGTTCGCGATCGTTGCTTACGGCCATTGGTGCATCCGGAAAGGCCGGCCTGAAAAAGTCCCCCAAATCCTCAATCACAAGTTCGATCTGGCTCTGCTCTATCCTAAACGCCGGCGCTTTCATGTGACGGAATTCGTAGCTTTTACCGGCCTGTTGGCGACCTATTTTGCATGCATCGGCGAAATGGATATCGCTGATCGGCATCTCAAGTTGCTCAAGGATATCGCTCCCGACCACCCCTCCATTCCGCAAATCGAGGCGGCCATGGACTGCTCTATTCTGGAAAGGCTGATAAACGCAATGGATTCCTTGCTTCGGACCGGCCGTTATAAATCGCTTTGGGCAAAAAAGGGTTGCTGACAGCCGACCACCATTCACCATATCTCTTCCATCTGCGGGAGCAGTTCGCGGATGCGCTTCATGATCCGGTGTTTGGCGATGAAGACGGCGTTGGAGGTCATCTGCAGATGCTCGGCCACCTTGGCCGCCGGCCAACCCTGATGGGCAAACAGCTCGAATGCCTCCATACTCTTGTCGTCGAAGTCCCGGCGCACTTCCTGCAGGCATTGCTTGAGCACGGCGTTGCGCCATTCCTCATCCCACAGTTGCTCCATCTGGTCGTCGTCCGGCCGACGATCGAAGAAGTTGGTTTCGCTCGCGCTGTCCACCACCTGCACCTCGTGGCGCCGCCCCTGCCGGCGAAAGTTGAGGATCTGGCGCTTGGCGATGCCAAACAACCAGGTGCGCAGCCGTCCCTGCTCGCGCTGGTACTTGCCTTCGGTGTAGGCCGAGCAGAAGGCGATCAGCGCCTGCTGGGCGGCGTCCTCGGCGTCGGTCTGGCTCAGGCCGAGTCGAACACCATAGCTGACAATCATTGGTCGATAGCGCTCGACGAAACTGTTCCAGATGGTCTGATTGTTCGGCCGACGCAGGCCTTCCAAAAGCGCCGTGCTGGTCATCGTCTGCAGATAAGTGGGTTCATGCGTTTCGCTCATGGTAAGATCTCCCTGTCGATCATGCGACGGCCAGCCGCGAAGGCGGGCAATAGCCCGCCCAGACACCTCACCACGACCATTCCAGTTGCAGGCCGTAGACCACCTTGTCGTAGGTGAACGGCTTGGCGAAGGTCCGCCGCGCGACGACATTCGATTCGGCATCCATCCAGTCGATGATCCCGCGCAGCACCAGCTTGCCGAAATCCGGATCGTCCATCAAAACCTGGGCAACGCAAAAAGTGAAGGTCGTAATGTGGTCGGCCCGCTTGCTGTGGTCCCGGTCGGTCAAACTAGGGTTGCGGTAATCGTCGATTTCCCAATGCGCACTGAAGGCAAAGGTCAACTCCTTATCCGGAAGAATCAGGTACCGGCTCGGTTCGAGCGGGTTGATCAACGGCATTTCCAGACCGGTATAGAAATCGTGGGTCACGTAATCGAATTCCCGCCCCTGGGTTGCGTCGTAATCGAAGCGATACCCGATCATCACATCCCAGAACCACACCCAGTCGGGCACCGGCCGACATTTGAACCACTGTTCCGCGGCAACGGAGTTGACATAGCCGTCGCGATCGTACGCCCGGGTCGTCTCGAACAGGAAATCCTGTGCCTGCCACTGGTAATACACTTCGGTGCGATTCAACTGGAACCATCCATCGCCCTTAGGCCAATAATAGGTCAGGCCGGGGGTCAGGGCATGATTGGATAGAAAGGAATCGTTACCCAGCAGCATCATGTCATAGTCGTAGCGCAGGGTGATTTCCCAGTGATCGCCAAACCGCCGTGCGTAACGCAGATATGTTCCGTAATCCTGATAGTTGAACTGCTCCACGCTGCAATGCCAGCTATGCGCCAGGCGGGTACCGAGGGCGAGGGTCTGGGTTTCGTCCGCAATCGGCGCGTAATCGATCCGGGCGCTGCTGGCGAATTTGCCGTCGCTCCGTCCGGAGATTAGGCCCAGAGTCTCGCCGCCGCTTCCGACGTAACTGACATTGGTATCGTAAGCCAAACCGGTGCTCAGCGAGATGTTGAACACTTCCCGGCGGGCCCGGTGCCGGTAGCGGCGGATGGTCTCCGCCAAGGCCGGGTCGGGATGGCCAAGATCAGCCAATATGTCCGCGGCCCGGTCATAACACTCCATCGCCCGGTAGGGATTACCCTGACGTAAATGCGCCGACCCGCGATAAAACCATAACCAGGGATTATTCGGCTCGATACGTTCGACGGTGTTCAGAGCCGCCAGAGCTTCGCCCGGCTGACCCAGCTCCAGGGACAAAGCCGCCGTCTCCAGAGCTGTCCGCACCGCGGAATCGGCCGGCATATCGACCGGGGCCGACCCCGTACTCGCCGACAGAATCCCGCTCAGCGATAACCACGTCGCCAGCGCCCACCATATCGGCCGTGGCCCCAACGTCATGAAGCTGTACTCCCAATTCAAATGTGTTTCGAATGGGCCCTTCCAAACCACCCATATTTATACCATATTATCTTATCTTGTGGAGGGGTATCCACAAGGCAATTTTCGCCGGCCCACGATTTGGGATATACTTGCGCCGATGGTTGGCGAAAACTCTACGAGTAACATGCCGCCCGACAGCAACGGGCAAGGCACCGGGCAAAAGGCCATCGACGAGGGCCTTGATATCGGCCAGCTCGATTATCTCCAAAGCCTGACGCCGACGGAACGGTTCCGGCGGCACGAGCAGGCTTTGGCCCTGGTTCGTGCCCTGCGCCAGGCGGGTATTCGCTATTATGGCTTCGACCCTCGATATCCTGAAACGCCTGCGGAACCACGGGGTTGAGTTCGTCGTTGTCGGCGGCATGGCCGGGGTCTTGCATGGCTCGTCCATGGTCACTGAAGATGTGGATGTATGCGCGCCATTGGACCGGCAGAATATGGTTAAGATTCTGGCGGCGCTGGCGGGCTTGAATCCTCGTTTTCGCATGAACCCTCAACGTCCACCCCTGCCGGACAATCCCGACCGGTTGGCGGGTTTCAAGAATTTATATCTTGTAACGGACTTTGGCCAGATTGACTTCCTATCGGAAAAAACCGGTTAGGTACAAACCCCCAAAGTTTCCAACAATCGATGGAAGTCGAGATCGAGGGCGTCATCTGCCCTATTCTTGATCTGGAAGCCTTGATTCGAGCCAAGAAGGCACTTGGTCGGCCCAAGGATCTGCACGTTGCGGCCGAATTGGAGGCGATCCGTCAAAGGACTCGCGGGAAAAAGTATGACATACAATGAAGAGGTATTTACCATGCGAACAAACCGATGGGTGAACCCCTGGACAATGGTCGTCCTGGCCGGAATAAAGCTCTGCGGGGTGACGGCCTCCGCGGCCCAGGCGAACCAACCCGCCACCGCGCCGGATACGCCTTCGGCGGAGCAGCTCCCCGCGGGTCAGCTTCGATTGGCCATCTGCCAATTTCCCGTCTCCGCGGATGTCAAACAGAACGCCAAATGGATTCGCAAGCAGATGCAGGACGCGGCCAAGGAGCATGCCCACGTCGCTCAGTTCTGCGAAACGGCTCTCACCGGCTATGCCGCTACCCAGGGAGACCTGAAATCCGCGGACGAGATCGACTGGAAGCTGGTCCGCGAGGAAACCCAATCCATCCTCGACCTGGCTCGCGAGTTAAAAATCTGGGTCGTGCTTGGCACCACCCATCAACTCAAAAACCACAAACCGCACAACAGTCTCTACGTAATCAACCCCGAAGGCAAAATCATCGACCGCTACGACAAGCGATTCTGCACGGGTAGCGACCTGAAAAGCTATTCGCCGGGCGATCATTTCGTCACCTTCGAGATCAACGGCGTCAAATGCGGACTGTTGATCTGTTACGACGTGCGTTTCCCGGAACTCTATCGCGCTTACTGTAAAGAGGGTGTGCAACTGATGTTCCACTCCTTCTACAACGCCCACCTGGACGAGGAAACCACGATTCTGCCGATCATCATGCCGATCACCGCCCGGGCCCAGGCGGCCAGTAACGGGATGTTCGTCTCCATGACCAACTCCTGTGCCCCGCACAGTTGGCCCGGTCGCCTGATCGCTCCTAATGGACTGGTGGAGGCACTTCTGCCGGAAAACGAGCCGGCCATGCGCGTCGTGCTGGTCAACACGAGCAAGTCCTACTATGACCCCAGCAAAGGCCACCGCGAAAAAGCCATGGAAGGCATTTTGAACAGCGGCGAAACCGTGGACGACGAATGGTCCAAGGACCGCACGCGCTATTGAGAAGATGCGTTTCCCCTCAAGTCAGCGCCGGTATTATTTGCCGATTTGTACCACGCCCCAGGCCAGGAGGATCATGCCCGCGACAACCAACCAAGCGAGAGCGAAACCGACAAGATCTTCACGGTAGCGCCGCCAGAATCCGCGCCATCGCTCGCGGGTCAGCCAGCCGGCCATATCCAGCAGGAGCAGATCCTGACCGCGCTCGGCGGCCAGGGGCTTGGGTTGGTCGGTAGGAAGATTTTCGTCATCGGTGGAACGTCGCATTTTGTCAAAGAAGCTCTCGATTCGCTCCCTGGATTCAGGGGGAGTCAGAAGACTGACAAGAACGAACAGAATAAAACCCGCTAACATCGCCCAGCCGAAAGGCTCCGGCTGCCAAGTATAGACCAGCTTAAGCTTGCCCACCTCGAAGTAGCTGATTATGTAGTAAACAACAAATGAACCGATGGTGGCCGCCCAGGCCCCGTAGCGGTTCGCCCGTTTCCATAATATGCCTCCCAGAAACATAATCCCCATAAACGCGGCAACGGTCTCGGTGAAGAGAAAAGCATCCAATATCTGATCCACCACCAACGCGAACAGCACACCCAATATCGCCAGGGATAAACCCGAGACCCGACCGGTCCAAAGCAACTCGCGGTCGGTCGCCTTCGGCCGGAAATAGTCTCTGTAGATATTGCAGGTGAAGAGCGCGCCCGAGTTCACCATGAAATTGGAACAAGTGGACATATTAGCGGCCAGAATACAAGCCACCATCAGTCCGACCATGCCGGGACCGAGGAGTTCACGGCACGCATAGCCGAAAGCGTGTTCACGATCGGGGAGTTCCGCGGCGTTTTTCAATACGAGGGCGGCGACAATCAAACCCGTAAGGGCCCACCCGATGGTACAGAAACGCTTGGTCATCGAACCGTAGGTCATGCCGAGTCGGCCGGAACGCTCGCTTTTTCCGGTGGCATGCATGGACATCATGTGCGGCATGGCCGTGATACCCACAAAGCCGTTCAACGCCAGCATGGCGATGGTGAAGGCATCCAAACCGCTGACTTCACTGTACAGTTGGAAAAACTCCGGAGGCAGATTGGCCCGTAACCCCGAAAATCCGCCCACCGCCCACAAACCGGTGGGAATCAGCATGAAGGAGAGAACGACGATCAGAAAACCCTGAACAAAATCAGTATAAGCCGCGGCAACCAACCCGCCGAAAAAACTGTACACGATAAAGGCCACGGTCATCCCCACTACCACACCGTTCGGCGAGATGATGTCGCCTCCAGTGGCGACGGAGATAATTTTCCCAGCGCCTTTGAGCATCGCCCCCTGATTGAAGACGAAAAAGGCGATCGACATGACCACATAAAGAAACGCCAACCGGGATCCGTAGCGCTGCTCAAGCATCTCCCCGATAGTGGTGCTTTCGCTACGCCGATACCAGGGGCTCATCAACCAGTAAAAAGGCGTGACGAGCATGTTCTTCCATTGATACCAGATGGTGGCGAAGCCCAGTTGGTAACTTACCCCCGTCTGGGCCACGGGATTTTCGGCATGGGTACCGGTGCTGAAGGCCTGGCCGATCATGATCCACCAGGGCAGCTTGCGTTCGCCGAGGAAATAACTCCCACTGCTCTTGATCCGTCGAGTCAGATAAACACCAAAAAGAGTGATCCCGACGAAATAAGCCACCAGCACGGTCATGTCCAGCCAGGTAAATCCGGATTTGGGCATCATTCTCTCCCATAATAACATTGTGAGTAGGCGCCATCCGCGATAGCATATCGAATTATGGCCGTGGCGTGGCCATAATATAGCCGGGATACCTTCCTGTAACCAGTAGCCACGCGGTTTAACCGTCAGAGGAAGCCCTCTGAGGAATTGAGGGAACAGGGGAAGAAACTTAAAAGGTGCGCAAATACATGAGTCCACGTGAACGTCATATTCAGACATTACTTTTCAACCGACCCGACCGCATTCCGCTGTATCCGGGTGAGCCGCGGGAATCGACGCTGGCTGCCTGGCATACGCAGGGCCTACCGCCGGACGCCGACTGGCGGACCTGCCTGCTTGAGCAGCTTGCTATCGATCCGCAGGCTATGGTTCGACCGGCAACCCTCGACGTGGATTTTCGCATGATCCCCTGGTTCGAGGAAAAAGTCCTTGAGCACAGGGACGGCCATTTGATCGTGCAGGACTGGAAGGGAAATGTCTGCGAGATCGCGGACAACTTCGATGTCACCTATCTGCGTAATCCGAAGGATTTCGTGACCCGACGCTGGATTCGCTGCCCGGTGGAATCTCGAGCGGACTGGGAGGAAATGAAGACGCGCTACGATCCGGATACGCCCGCCCGACTGGCGGCGGATTTACAGCAGCAAGTGGAGCAAATTCGACGGGAGGGCCGGCTCATGGTCGTCTCGCTGTCCGGGCCGTTCTGGCAGATGCGGGAATGGTGCGGATTCGAGGGTCTTTGCCTGATGATGATCGAGCAGCCGGACCTCGTCGAGGAGATGGCCCTGTTCTGGCGGGACTTTGTCACGGCGGTCTTCGAGCGCGTCCTGGCCCTGGTAGTACCCGACAGCATCCTGATCTGCGAGGACATGGCCTACAAGGCGAAAATGATGATCTCCCCGGAGATGGTCCGACGGTTTTGCATGCCGAGCTGGCGGCAGTGGAGCGAACAACTGCGTAGCGCGGGCTGCCCGCTTATCGATGTGGACTCCGATGGATATATCGGCGACCTGATCCCTCTATGGATCGAGGCCGGCGTCAATGTCTGTGATCCGATCGAGGTGGCGGCACTTAACGATATCGTGGCATTCCGCAAGCAGTACGGCCGGCAGATGGCCTATCAAGGCGGTATCGATAAACGAGCGATGGCCAAAGGCGGGTCGGTGATTCGGGCGGAATTGGCCCGCATCGAGCCGGTGGTCCGGGACGGCGGTTTCATACCGAGCTGCGATCATGGCGTACCGGCGGACGTGTCTTGGCCGAATTACGTGGATTATACCCACTTGCTGGCCGGGATAACCGGCTGGCTGTAGGAAGAAGTCAGCCATCAGCCCAATTTACCGCTCTTGAACGCCTCCATGATCTTCATCGCCGCCGGTCCGACGAGCACGACAAAGATCGAGGGGAAAATAAACAAAATCAGAGGCAGCATCAGTTTGACGGTGGTCTTCTGGGCACGTTCCTCGGCCTTCTGACGACGTTTGACACGCAGGGTGTCGGCCTGGGTCCGGAGGGCCTTGGCCACGCTGGTGCCGAACTTCTCGGCCTGGGTAATCACCGCCACGAGGGCTTGCATTTCCTCGAGGCCGCAGCGCCGGGCCATGTTCTCGAGGGCTTCGGAACGGGGTACGCCCATCTGGGTTTCCAGCGTGGTGATCCGCAGCTCCTCACTGAGTTCCCCATGCACATTGTGCATTTCATCGCCCACACGCTGGATACTGGCATCGAGGGCCAGACCCGACTCGACGGAGACGACAAGAAGATCCAAGGAGTCAGGCAGACCGTTACGAATTTTGGTCTGCCGTTGACTGACCGCCAGCATAAGCCAAAGGTTGGGTAACATGAAGCCCACCCCGCCGGCTACGGTGAGATAACCAATGACCTGCTTGGTCGAATGTCCCTTGCTCCAACACACGATCAGGGCCGTAGCCGCCAGGAGGATGCCCAGCAGGGTCTTGCTGGCCAGAAAATAGCGGACACTGGTTTCGCGTCGAAAACCGGCCTGGGCAAGCTTTTCCCGCAGATTGGACATCTCCTCATCGCTCTTGGGCATAACCGGCTTCATGGCATAGGGAGCGACGCGTTCGAGTACCTGCCGAGCCGTAGAGGCGCGGGAAGGCCCGCCCCCCGTGTCCGTTTCCTGGTGGCTCCGTCGACCGGACATACGACGCAGAAGGTGCTCCTGATCCTCTTGCGATTTTCTGGGCATCAGGGAGTAAACGATCATGCCGATACTGATCGCCACCAGTATTCCAAGTAAAATCATCTCGTTCATGGCATCACACCTTGATATTGACAATCTTGCGAATCATGGCCAACCCCATAAGGTCCATGGCCGCGGCCGTGCCGAGCATCATGCGTCCCTGACTCGTGTAGAGTAGGGTCTCGGCATAATCCGGACTGACATAGAGCGCAACGAAAAAGACCAGGATGGGTAGGCCAAGCAACACCCATCCGGACAAACGGCCCTCGGCGGTGAGGGCCTGAACCGCCCCGAACAATTGAATCCGATCACGGATCACGCTGCCGATCTTATCAAGCACCTCGGCCAGATCACCGCCGGTCTGACGTTGGATGAGCACGGCGGTCACAAAGAAACGAACATCCATCTGATCGAGGCGTTGGGCCATATTGAGCAGCGCTTCCTCGATCTTGATCCCCAGGTTTTGTTCGTGGAAAACGCGGGCGAATTCGCCGCCGATAGGGTCCGGCAACTGTTGACTTACCAGTTGAATCGCGCTGGCCAGGGAGTGCCCGGCCCGTAAACCCTGACCCATCAGCTCGAAAACATCGGGAAGCTGCCCGATGAGTTTCTTGATCCGCCGTTTGCGGATAAACAGGATAACCAGCAGGGGCATGCTGGCGGCGCCGAGGGCGGCGGGAATCGCCGACACCGGGCTGAATCCGAAAAACAGGAGAACCGCGGCCATCAACATACCCGCCCCGGCCAGATTGATCAGCAAGCGGGAGGCATACCAGTTAATGTCCGCCTGGTCCAGCAACTTTTGCAGTTTGGTGACCACGTGCAGTTTGGCCACCAAACCTTCCAGAGCGTTTCCGCGAATTTCCGCGGCCCGCTTGCGGAGCAGGGATTCGCGGCTTTCCTTGTTGCCGGGTCTGGCGGCTGATTCGCTGAGGCGATCCAGCACTCTGCGTTTTTTCGTGGTGCGCAGGTCCATGACCACCTGGAATATTCCCAGGGACAGCAGCATGGCCCCGGCCAGTGGCATGATTAGGAGGAGTATGTCGGATGGCATGGCTTACCCCGTTCTTTCTCAACGATACCTATGTCGTGGTTCTCCGCTGATTAATCTTCATGGTCATGTAACAGCACCTGACGTTCGAACAAATTGGGGTTGATCTCGCAACCCGAATGTTTCAACCGATCCAGAAAAGTCGGTCGGATTCCGGTGGCCACGATCTGGCCGAAGGCCCGCCCGGCCCCGTCAATGCCGATCTGCTCGAATTTGAAAATATCCTGCATGGTTACCACGTCCCCCTCCATGCCGGAAACCTCCGTCACGCTCGTAATCTTGCGGGCCCCGCCGGTCAAACGCTGGGCCTGGACGATCAAGTCGATCGCGGAGGCAAACTGTTGACGAATGGCCCGCACGGGCAGGTCGAAGCCGGACATCATCACCATGGTCTCGACGCGCTGGACCGAATCACGGGTACTGTTGGCGTGCAAAGTGGTCAATGATCCGTCGTGACCGGTGTTCATGGCCTGAAGCATGTCCAGGGTCTCGGCCCCGCGGCATTCGCCGACCACGATACGATCGGGGCGCATACGCAGGGCATTGATCAGCAAATCGCGAATGGTGATCTGCCCCTTGCCTTCGATATTGGCCGGCCGGGTTTCGAGGCGAACCACGTGCGGCTGGCGGAGCTGCAATTCCGCGGCGTCCTCGATGGTTACGATACGGTCACTCGGAGGAATAAAAGAGGACATGTTATTAAGCAATGTGGTTTTTCCCGAACCGGTTCCGCCGATGATCAGAATATTGAGCCGCGAGATGACGCAGGCTTTGAAAAACTCAACCATCTGCGGGGCGCATGACTTGAAGGTAATGTAATCATCCCAAGCGATCGGATCGGCCCCAAAACGGCGGATGGAAACGCTCGGACCGTCGATGGCCAAGGGCGGAATGATGGCGTTGACCCGCGAGCCGTCCCGCAGACGGGCATCAACCATGGGGCATACCTCATCGCACCGCCGGCCGACGGCACTGACAATCTTATCAATCAGATGGATAAGGTGGGCGTTGTCCCTGAACTGCACATCGACCTGCTCCAACCGGCCTTTACGCTCCACAAAAACGCTGCGCGGCCCGTTAATCAGGATATCGCTGATGTTCGGGTCGTTCAGCAGCATCTCCAAGGGACCAAGACCGAAGGTTTCGTCAAGAATCTCCTTGACGAGTTTTTGACGGTCGTTAACGTTCAGTAGAACGTTTTCCTTGTCGCACAGACCAAGAATGAGGTCGCCCACCTGGTCGCGAATGGTGGGATCGTTATTGTCAATAGCGGCAAAATCGAGTTGCTCGACGAGTTTGCGGTGGATACGGGTCTTGAGTTCGTAATATTTTTCAAGCTTCTCCTCGTCGACCATTTTATTTTTTTTCTTATCGGGCGGGACGGCGGCAGTGTTTTCCGGACCGCGGGAAGGTTCCTCCGCATGACGCGGTCCGAGAACGGATTTGCCTGTCCTGGGTTCCGCGGCCGATCCGGCGGGCATGGGTTTCAACGGCATTTTCACACGGCCAAACATGTCTGCTTTTCCTCCCTTGGACTATCGACGGCCCCCCGAAACCACCGGTTCATCAGCATTAGGACGCCTTTTGAAAAATTCGACCAAGCAGCGTCCCCTTGCGGTTGTTTGTCTCGGCGGGAACGGAATCAGGAGTTATGATCTTCTCCGCCAACTCGCGGATGGCTAAACGTACCCGCGACTTGGGGGCAATATCCATCAGCGGCACCCCCATATTGATGGCCGTCCCGACGTTTTTCCAATCATCCGGAATTTGATGCGCAACCTGCATGCGTACAGTCTGTTCCACATGTTGGACTTCCAAATGCGTCGAATCACGACCTACGCGATTACACACCAGCATGAAACGACTCAGGTTATAACCCTCGCCGCGTAATTCCTCGAGCATGCGATGGAGGTTACGCACCCCGGTAACCAGCAATTGAATAAGCAGGATGTTTATGTCGGCCATGTCCAGCACGGTAAGTCCGCCGGGGTCGAAACGCATCGGCCCGTCGACAATCACGTACTTATAGACCTGCCGCAAGGCGGTAAGCACGGCCGCGCAGTGGGCGGCGGTGATCTGGTCGGCTTGGGCAAAAGAATTAGGCCGGGCCAGCAGGTGCAGGCCGGACGAATGCTTGACCATGGCCTTTTCGATCATGCCGGTATCCACCTGTTCCGGCGTGTCCGCGAGTTCGGCGATGGTGTAGTCGGCCTGTAAATCGAGCATCGTACCCAGATGGCCATAGCGAAAATCCATATCCACCAGGGCCACGTCGCCGGGCTGGGTCAGGTTACTCATTTCGGCGGCAAGGTTAGCGGCCAACGTGGAAGCTCCGGCCCCACCGATAACCCCCAGGATGGAAATCAACGTGCCTCTTTCCCTATCATCGACCCGGGAGGCGAGCAGTTTATTGGCGGCCAATTCCAACTGGGCCCGATCCACGGGCTTGATCAGGAACTCCCGGATCCCGGCCCGCATCGCGGTCAATATGTGCTTGCCGTCGGTGCTTTCGGAAACGACATAGACCGCCAATTCCGGGTGGGCCTGGGCGATATGGGTAATCACCGGCAGAATTGCCTCGGGATCGGGATCCAAATGCGCGACCAGCAAATCCACCGGAAACTGGGTGATGGCATGTTCGATCAGGGCCGGTTCGTCCACCTCGGCCACAATGTGCATACCGGGGATATTCAGAAGATCACTCCGCATCGTGGCGGAATAATCTTCATCCCGATTGAAAATAATGGCAGAGAAAGACTGTTTCATAAGCTATCCCATCCATCGACCCGTTCAACAGCAACCTTTATGAACGGATGGTCCAAATAAGCGATGGATGGACATCCCCCCAACCGATGAGAAGCCCCCCTGGCCTCAGCTCACACGCTCAACGGATAGCCCCCGGTAAACCGCCTTTATTATTGGACGGGCGGGCCTATCCGTTGAGCGAAATGGACGTAGAATCATCTCCCTTTTTACTATTCAATCAACACAACGGGACGCTTGCCACCCAAGTCCCGAAATATCGAGGTTAACTGCTCGGAATACTCGCTGATATCTCCTTCGGCGTGGAACCATTCACCACCGCCCAGATCGGCCACCTCTTTCATTAGGTCTTTATCGGCGTCCACGCCCACGCTGACCGTGTAAATTTGAATACCTTGAGCACGGGCCTCCTGAGCGGCGGCAAGGGTATCCAGTCGGGCCTGTGCCTCATCCCAATAAGTCGGGTTTGCCCGCGTTTGGTTGGCGTTGCCATCGGTGAGAAGAATCATGATTTTCGCGGCACCGGAACGAGCTTCCTCACTCTGAAGTAAAACCTGTACGCCTTCATCAATGCCCTGGGCGATATTCGTGTTCCGCGTCCACATTCCACCCTGCAAACCGGCGATTTTAGCCCGTACCGTGTCGAAATCATCCGTAAGCCAGGACAAATGATTCGGTTTGCTTGCGGGACCATAACCATAAGTCCCGTAGGCGGCCAAGCCGATCTGGTCACTGCTATCGAGGTTCTCAATGATGGTGATCAGTTCGGCCGCCGCATCCTTGACGGCCTCCATGGGCTGTACGGGACAGTCGGCCAACTGTGGTGTATTGGCCTGCTCCGGTTTCTTGTCCAGCAGATAATTCACCCATGTTTTTAGCCCGTAACGATAGCGGAAGTTGCCATTCGTCAGGCTCACTAACGTATTATTTTTCACATAATCAATATAATCATTCCACGACCCACCATTGTAGGGCCAGTTAACGAGCCAGGTTAGCTCCGTGCTGCCCACGCACGTATTCCCGTTGCCAGCGGTTTCCCCCAATTGTTGCCACAGACCGCCGGATATGCCGCTGCGCCACCGGGCCAACCCCAAAGCCACGGCGACGCGGGGAGAATAGTAGCCGCTACTGTCGTAGCTGCTGCTCATCAAGGCATCCACTTCACTTTGGATGTAACCCTGCGCGCTCAACCAGCTTCGCAAGGTACTGTCCGACCAGGTTTGGTTATAAGGCAGGTAATGCAGGCCCGCATCCGTGGTGGGATTATAACTGCTGTTCAGCGTCTCCGTCCCCCAGTGATTCATGTTTCCGAAGGTCGGCCCGGGCGCAAGGTAATACGATACGCCGCTAACTTGTCGACCGGCCTTGGTTGCCACGGAAACGTTCACTTCGCTCAAATATTGACTGGCTACGGTAAATGAAAAGGCGTGGGTTTCGACCGCTCCATTCTCGCCCAGTCCATCACCAACAGCGTCGAATTTGATCCCCGCGACCCCCGTCGTGGGATCCAACCCCACCGAGGGCGTTTCATACGCTCCGGAGGCACTGGCCGTCGCCGCCGCGGCCGCCCAAGCGCCTTGCGGGAGGCCGAAAGTTACATGACTTAAAGCGGCGGTCGATTCCAAGGCGTCGCTGGTCAGATCAATTCTGATGGTCGAGGTGCCATCCAGATTATCCACCACGGAAATCGCTGAGGTAAATCCCGCCCCGTCGGTCTGGGTGGCCACGTTGTTGTTGGGCAGATGGGTCCAGATCTCCCGGAGGTTGATGCTCGTCTTCTTCATGTTTTTTAACTGACTGTCATAAGTGTGGGAAGCGCTCAAGTCGGCGACAAGCACGATGTCCCGCGGGATCAGGACCGCGGTGGCCGACGCCGACAGGTTGCGCGAGGACAGACCCATCGCCCGGGCAAAATAAAGGGATACCGGCTGATTCAAGGAGCCCTTGGCCCGGCGCGCAATGACCCGGACGGCGTTGGGAAACTCCTCGGCCGCGTCCGCTTCAAATTGATACTTACCCGTCTGTGGATTGATGAAAGCGCGACCAAAAACCACGTCGGCATTTTCAGCCAGCAATATGCCGTCGTTGAGCACCTTATTGCCCCGGGCAAATTCCTGGGCCTTTTCAAACGCCGAAGAACGCACGTCCTCCGCTCCGGCGTTGCCCAACTCGGTGGCGGCCGCCAAAGCCGCGGCATCGGCCGACTTTTGCAGTTCGGCCTTGGTGTTGTAAAGCATGCCGATATCAATGACCAGAGCGCCGAACCCCATGAGAACGGTCATGCAGACCAGTACCTGGACGGCCGCCGCCGCCTTTCGGACATGCCCGCGGGCTTGTTTGCTCAACAAAGATTGGCGCAGCGCAAGGCTTTTCATGATAACCCCTCCTTTGACCTTGAACCCCTTGGGGGGACCACGGCCATCGTGATCACCCCGGCCCGTTGTTTCCCCTGTTACAGTTGCCTTGGCCCCCTTACCGCATGGTTCCGCCTTACTTATTGAACCGTCTCGGTCGCGTCTGCGATTCCCCAGGGACCATGCAGGGACATCTGCTCCGGCGAACACGTAAATCGTCGATAGTTCGGCGGCTCGCTCTCAAGAGCTTGTTCCGACTCGGGCAGTTCGGTAACCGGTTTCCCTTCGAGCATTTGCAGGCCGAACAATTCAAAATCGTTGGGTTCAGTCATACTCTCCCCCGGCACCGGCGGAACCTGGTCCGGATTCATAGCCCCTACCAATTCCGGCGTAACCAGGACAACCAGTTCGGTCAGACTGCGCTGGTACTCAACGGAGCTGAACAGGGCCCCCAGAACAGGGATATCCCCGAGGGCGGGAATACGCTGGGACAATCCGCGAATTTCTTCATTGAGTAAACCGGCAATGGCGATCGTTGAACCGCTGGCCATTTCGATCGTCGTGCCCGCACGGCGTTTGGTCAGGCCGGGCACGGAAAATCCGGTCAGGGCGACGGACACGGAGCTGTCCAGAGCGCTGACCTCGGTCCCGACCAGAAGACGGATCTTCTGACGGCCGATGACCGTGGGGACAAACGTCAAAATAATCCCATAATCCTTGTATTCCACTCCGACCGCTCCATTGCCCTGGGCGATGGGGATGGGAAACTCACCGCCGGCAAGGAATTCTGCCTGCTGTCCGTTTAGGGCGACCAGGTTAGGTTCGGCCAGGACGCGCAGGAGGTTGTTCTGCCGCAGGGCTCTCAAGAAGAATTGGATCTGCATTTTCGTAAAACCAAAACTAAATTCGGGGGCAGTGGTCAACGGTATTCCGGCGGTATCGGTGGCAAACAATAATCCGTCGCGGATATTTCCAGTAGGAGCCGCGCCGATATTCGCCGGATTAATCCCGGCAATCTGATTCACGAAAAAGAAATCCCGGGTATGATCACCGGCCATCCAGGAGTTAACGCCCAACTGCCGGGTCGAACGCTTATCCACCTCGGCGAACGTGCAGCGCAGCAATACCTGCTGCTGGCCGGCGATACTCATCTGATTCTTGATTTTGGGTACGATGATTTCGGCGACTTGAACGATACGCTGCGAATCTTCCACCTCGGAAACCTGACCAGTAAGCACGATGGTATCCCCCACGGCCTGAACCTCAACGCGCGCGGTGGGGGCGACTTTGCGAATCGTTTCCCTGAGAATAGTCAGATCGGGCTCCACGCTGACGGCAAAAACCAATTGCTCCTCGGATTCATTCCAGAGAATGACTTGGGTTTTACCCACAGCCTTGCCGGTAACCAGAATCTGTCGCGGGGAAATGAGTTTCACTTCCGCGATTTCGGCCGTGGCCACCGCCAGCCGTTTGGGTGGAAAACTTAGATCCATGATGCTGCTGATGCCGACCTGTACGACGATGTGACGCTGGGCAACGTCCATCTGCTTGAGCGTGGCCTGCATGTCGGCCGCCGATCCGGTGATCACAATATCGGCGGATCCCTCTGATTCAGGACCGAAGGCGGCCTGTTGCGCGAGGGCCTGTCCCGGAAGAAAGATACTGCCCAGCAAAATGGTCAACAACAACACGCCAAGGCGTAACCACCGGCCAGCCACTGCCAACCGCGCTTCCTGCGTCATCCCTGATCGCGAAACTAAAAATGCATCCCTGCCTGTACTCATCGTGCTCACTCCGTTGCTGTTAGTGGCGTTGCGGTAGTCTCCGTCGCCACGTTGTCTCCTGACCATCGACTCCCCCCACCCGCGGGAAGAGTAGATGGAACGGACATCTTGACTACATCTCGTGACGGTCTGTCGTCGAGGCGCCGCGCTCCTTTCTGATTATTTTCGAACCGCACCTCATACGTTCGGGTGCCGGACATTACTTCCACGACCCAATCCGATGCAGGTTGTTGTGCCAAGGTCGGTTGAGCCATGGCCAACGACACAAACTTGTTATCGGCCTGTTGAGGTCCACTCATGCATTGTTTGCCCAACCATCTTTGGAGAAAGCCCATAGTTTTTTGTTCTTTCTGAGATGAGGACTCTCCTAAACCAAGGAGATCGGCTTCCGTGGCGATTTGCTCGGTTTCATTCAGGCTGTCATGTTGCCCGCGCAGGGCCAGACGCAATTTACCCTTGGTGGACGCCAAATGCAGTTTAGGTACGTCATCCGGGCGAATCATCAGGGTTACGGATCGGGCGATGGAAGCGGCTGCATCCCCCTTGGTCTGAATCTTCTGTCCAATCGCCAAAACCTGGACGTTTTGCAGGACTATCTTGCTGATGGTTCCTCGTTGATTATTAGTCTTAACATCCATCACCACCGCGACATCGACGCAACTTCCAGGCTTTACCCAGCCGCCCACGCCGACAATTTCATCAACCTTCACCGCCACGGCCCGATAACCTTCGGGAATACGGGAAATCATTCCGGGCGGGGTACCTTCGGGGGCCAGCATCGTATTGAAAATGGTGACTCCCTCCGGAATGGACTGATTGGCAACGCGACGGATGACCTTTTGCTTGTCGGTGATGCAGCCGCGCGGGGCCAAGGCCAACGGTACGGTAGTCGTTTCCACCATCTCAGGTGTGATTTCGCTGGTCGCCGGTATTTCAAACTTGGCTTTGACTACCTCTACGGTTTCCACATTGCTGGCACCTTTGGCCTTCTGGAGTACATTCATGAAGATTTTGATGGCAAAAATACCCAAACCGAGTCCAATAGCCAATGGAATGACTGCGCGCATGTTCATGGGATGCTCCTTGAGCCCGAATCCGGTTACGGTGAACCTTGATTTCGGGCAACGCTGTTCGTGTTCCCACGGGGAGCAAACCGAAACCATGCCCCCCGAACAACAATGCTAACTTTCGCTGCCGGCGATGGTTGAATCTAACTTCCTTCCTCGCTCGCGCTGCCCATAACTCCTTCCTTACGCATGGAGCAACTGGCATGGAGAGCTTTGCTAAAACCGATCATTCGCGCCAAGCCTGCCAGGGACGCTTTCGAGTTGGGCACGGTCACGGTGATGGTGACCGTCTCATTACCGCTGCTCCGGTCATCAAGCGCAGTCTGGCTCGGCACATTGAGGGTCCAGTCGCCGCAGGATGAACCGGTGGCGCAAGGATCAGTCGATTCTCCGTCGGTTACCTGGCCATCCACCAAGCCGGTACCGGACATGGCCCTTCGAAAATGCTCCACGATGGCATCCCGATCCGCCCCCTGAAGGACAGCCATACGACAGGCCTCGCGTGCGGAATTGGTCATGGTCTGCTGAACCAGAAAGATCCAGCCGAACTCGATGGCCCCAAACAAGCATAGCAACAACAGCGGAGCAACCACGGCCATCTCCACGGTGGCCACGCCCCGTCGTCTGCCCCCTCGACCCATCATCCGTGAACCCGTCGTCTTTCCCCTCTGGCCGCCCGACATGTTTCGCCTCCTAACCCAGCCACCAGGGCTGGCTGAAAAAGACGATGATGGTGCCGATGGTCAGCGGCACGCCGTAGGGTAAGAGCTGCGAACTTTCCCCGAAGCTCTTGGCCGACCCAAATTCGCTGAAAAGTGTGTTTCGGTGCGTCACCTTGAAGGCGATGGTGGCAAGATTGCCATACGCCTGCCAAAGTCGCCCGGTGGCGAGAATCATGGCCACGGCGATGATCCCCCCCACCACCGCCCCTACGCAAAACGAAAGGAAGGTCAGCCAGGGGCCGAGCCAGACCCCAATGGCCATCATCAGTTTTACGTCGCCCGCACCCATGCCATGCATCAACCAGGGTACAATCAGAACGGCGAAACCGACACACAATCCGCACATCCCGGCCCCCACCCCGGTCCATCCATTGAACCAAAACTGGGTTACCAGGCCCGCGACGGCGATGGCCGCATTCAACCAGTTGGGCACCCGACGTTGTTTGTAATCAATCCAGGACGCCAGCAAAATACCAGGAATCAGGACCATACATATTGTCCACCAATACAAATGCGACATATCAATATCTCCCATCCTGCTTCCTGGTCCCCGCCTCGGCGATCATTCTCGACCGCTTTCCACGCGGTCGTCCCACACAAGAACAGGGCGCCCGTCCGATCCGGACGGGCGCCCACCCCTTACCGTCTAAACCCGACAGGGCAAGTCACCCGCCTTAGGACGTCGTGCCGTCCGGCAGAGCACTGGCCACATTTTCAAACGTGGTCTGCACCTTGTCGCTCAGCGTGGTAATAGCGGCCAGACAGGCCACGATGATCAGAGCCAACATCACGGCATACTCGGTCGCCGTCGGCCCATCCTCGCTGCGCAAGAAATTCTTTGCTCGGTTCATGAACTCTTTCATGATTTCTCCTTTCCTTGACCCTTTTGATTGAGGTGTCATCCGTTGGCCAGGGGCAATCCCCCTCCGACTGGCCAAGCTTTTCCAATCCACACTCGGCTGCTCCTCGGCCGAGACCAATGACTTTCGTCGCGTTCGCCTTTCCCTTGTGTCCCCGGCGAACCGGGGCGAGGAGGATGAGCGGCTGTTTTAAATTTCGCCGCACGGGCGAGTTGCATCCCCTCGAACAACACTTACGCCATCGACGAACGACAAGGGAAACATAAAAAACAAAATCCGGTAAAGCAAACGAATCGTAAAAATTTTTTGCTTGTTTCGGGCGTCCGCTATTATCCCAGCCGGCAGCGCGATGAGTGGCAACTTTATCGCCACTTGCCCGCAAGAATAATTTCCGGCGTCCCCATCCGTCTTCTCAGTATTGATAAGCGGGGTTAAAAAAGGGCGAACAAACACGAAACACGTCGAGCCAAACGCGAATGGTTCCAGGGCCTATCCGAACGTACATGACCCGACCGGCCATATTGATACTGATAATCCCCCATACCCCCCTCCCTCCACATTCGTTGAAGCGTGCATCCTTCCGGGCACCCGTATCGGCGGGAATCCGCAATTCACGTCACGCCGGAATTCGGACGAACTCTAGTTGAAAATGGAGAATCACCGTGTTTGGTCATTCAGTTGCATTACAGCGAAACCTACTCATCCGCCGAAAACTGGTCGGTCTGAGAGACCATCTCGCCCTGGCCTTATGGGAAGACCGCCTATTGATCCTGATCGCCGTTCTTTATGTATGCTCGGGGTTCGTGGTGGAACGGCTTTGGGGCATAGAGGGGGTGGTCTTCATACGTCTTTACGCCGACGGTCTGAATACCATGACCGCCTGCTTCATTATCGGTTTTCTTGGCTGGTTCACGCTGCGGACCATGTGGACCTGCCCCCGCGGCGAATCGCTGTATCGGACTTTCTGGAATCGTCTGAAAAAAGGCTATCTCTATCCCCGGCGGTTGCTGGGTTTCCTGATTCTCTTCATTATCCTTCCTCAATTCATGGGCATGTTCGGCTCCTACAAACAGAGTATCCCCATCCTGAAACCTTTCTGCTGGGACACCGCCTTCATGCAGTGGGACTATGTATTGCATGGAGGACATCATCCGTGGGAATTGCTACAGCCGATTCTGGGGCACCCGCTCATCACCAGCGCCATCAACGCGTGTTACCATGCCTGGCTGTTCGTGCTTTTCGGAGTCACTTTCTGGCTGAGCTGGCATGAAAACCGACTGGCCCGCATGCAATTTCTGCTTTGCTTCCTGCTGATATGGATTATTCTCGGCACCGTACTGGCGGTAAGCCTCTCCTCGGCCGGTCCATGTTATTACGACCGGGTCACGGGTCAGCCGGGCCCCTACCAACCCCTGATGGCCTACCTGGATCAGGCGAATAAGGAATACCCCATCTGGTCGATTGACGTGCGGGAAATGCTTTGGCGGGCTTATGAAAGCGGGCGGGTCGAACGGGTACGCGGCATTACCGCGATGCCGAGCATGCATGTGGCCTCCGCCCTACTGCTTGCCCTCGGCGGGTGGTCCGTTCAGCGCAAAGCAGGGCTGGCCCTGTTCCTTTTCGCCCTGATTATTCTTATCGGATCGATACACCTGGCCTGGCATTACGCCATCGATGGATACGTCTCCATCGTGCTGGTGCTGATCCTCTGGAAGGCGGTCGGGTGGGCGCTGAGAAAATACTCCAGTTTGCCCGATGATCCAAAACGATTTCGCTGCGCGGCCTGACTTTTGTTCACCGCGCGTCATGACGAAAACGGCTATTATCCCGGAGCGGTACCGTCAGGCATGCTCGAGGTCACCGTCGCGAACGTCGCTTGAACCTTGTCACTCAACGTAGTGATCGCCCCCAGGCAAGCCACGATAATCACGGCCAGCATGAAGGCATATTCCGTCGCGGTCGGCCCATCCTGTTCCCGGGCAAACTCCTTGAGCTTACGATAGATCGTTCTCATAAAAACCTCTCTGCCCCGTGCTCGCGCCACGGCGCGACTGAACCAAGGACCATGCAGGGGCGATAAAATCCCCGTTTCAGAATCTCCGTGCTTCAACCCGTGGGCGGGCCCAGACGTAAGCAGGCAGTGAAACGTAATAAACAAATGCCCCAAAGGCAAATCGGATTTGAAAAATATCGCAAAGGTAAGCGGAAAAAGACACGGTCAAGGCTTGGAGCCGACGGCCAGGCCGCCACGCAGGGCCGGGGGGACCATCATATCGTAAAATTCCTCCTGGTCCGGCGTGTCCCGCAGGATGCGAGCTGGAACGCCTACGACGGTGGTCATGGGTTCCACATCACGGATAACCACCGCCCCCCCACCGACAATGGCCTCATAACCAATCCGCAAGCTCTGTAACACCGTGGCCCCTATTCCGATAAAGGCCCCTGCTTCCACCGTCACCCGGCCCGCAAGACGGGCCCCCGGACAGATATGGGCAGCCGTCCCAATCATACTTTCATGATCGACAATACACCCCGTATTCAGGATCACGGAGTCGCCGAGCTGGCAATGGGCGCAAACCAAGGCCCCGGCGCAAATAACCACATTCCGCCCCAAGGTAACATTATGGGCCAGATTAGCGGACGGATGAATGGCGTTAATCAGTTCAACACCCATCTCCTCAATCTGCTCGGCAAAGGCCCGTCGTACACCGTTATCCCCGATCGCCACCACCGCCCCGCGTACCCCCTGGGAACGCAGGTCGGCCAGCGCACTGAGGTCACCAAGTACCGGCTTGCCGTCCATCCGCCGACCGTGCAGGGCCGGATTGGAATCCAGGAAGCCAACCACCTCATAGCGACGGGCACGCACCAGGATGTCCAAAACCACTCGGCCATGCCCACCGGCCCCAACGATGGCCACGGGCATTCGTTTTTGATTATCGTGTGAAAACATAAGCTATTTGTCTTATCGGACGGCTAAGGGGCTACCTGAACAATTTAACCGGACTTTTCGTATCTAATGATGATTTTGTTGTCGCGGGAACCATCCTGCGTTAAAAATCAAGGAGGGAAAGCCTTTTCGGACCACCAAACTCGTGTCGGCTTTGCCTTCTTCCGATGATAAAGACAGCCTAACCTCTTGTTGGATAGCCCTTAAGGAACCCACAAACGGAGAGACGGCAACATGTGAATCTGGGTAAATTACAGCCGGTGACGATCCGGCATGGTCATACTGGACATGGTACGAATCAAGGTCGGGATTTTATTGACCCCATGAATAAACGGATTATAGTAACACGCTTCAAGGTTCCCATGTCATTATCCCGTATGGCGGGAAATGGACATTCATCGCCCAGGTAGTCAAACGATGTCGGATACCAACAACGTTCAGCCAACCAACACCGCTGGCATCAAGCCCTCGGGATCATCGGGTACCCCCTGGTTCACGGCCCTGCGTCACCCTTGGTTTCTAGGGTGCGCGGCCATGCTGGTGGTGTTCGCGATCGGTTTTGAGGTCATGGCCAAACGTATGAACGTTTGGATGATTAAAAAGCCGCTCCCCCTGAAAAAAAAGCTCGACGAAATGGACCAGCAAAAGCTCCTACCCTATAAACTCGCGCAACCTCCCATACAGATCCACCCGGAAATGATCAACGAACTGGGTACCAACCAGTATATTCAATGGATTTTGAAAGACACCTCCCTACCAAACCACCATAATCCCGAAACATGGGTTCAACTTTTCGTAACCTACTACACGGGTAACCCGGACCAGGTGCCGCACGTACCCGAACAGTGCTATCTTGGCCAGGGAAATACGAAGGTAAAAGACGAGTTGATCGAAGTGGAAATCCCCAAGCTCGGCGCGGGTGTCAAAATCCCGCTGCATCTGCTGGTGTTCCGGATGTCGGCGACCTTCGGCAACCGGGAATCTTTAGTGCTCTATACATTTCATGCCAACGGGAAATTCAGCGCGACCCGAACCGGCGTGCGTCTGCTGTTGGGCGACCCGTCGGACCGGTACGCCTATTTCAGCAAACTTGAACTGACCTTCGGATTGAGCCAGGCCCTGCCTCCGATCGACCAAGCCCTTGAGGCAGGGAAAAAATTCCTGCAAACGGTGGTCCCGGTGTTGGTGGAAGACCACTGGCCGGATTGGGAAGCCGCCACTCGTGAAAGCGGCAAGGAGCCGTAAGCAAAGCACTACACGGATGACCCATCATGAGAATCGACGGTAAACGGGAAAGCAAGCCGTTTACCTTCATTATTTTTGAAAGGAAGCGATCACAACCATGGCCAAACGACTCAATAAAACAATGGTGGCGGGACTCACTTTCGCGGGCATGGCGATCATCACCGTGGCTGCCGCGTTTTTGATACTCAGCCTTCAGAAACGGGACCCGAAACCCTACATCGAGCAGGCGGAGCAGGCCGCCGCGCGGGGTGAATACGAAGTCGCCATGCAATACTACAAACGGGCGGCCATGCGCGCTCAGGACAGCGGCCGCCCCACCCCGGCCACAAACGCCAACCTCGTTCTGGCGGGCGATATGGCCTTAAAGGCAGGCATGGCCTCCGAGGCGCTGCAGTTCTGGAACAACGTCATGGTCAATGATCCCCAGAACGAAGACGCTCAGGAAAAAATCGTAAAATTTCGGATGGAGCTGGCCGAGTTGTCCGACGCCTCCACCGCCTGGCAACAATTGCATCAGGAGGCGGAGAAACTTTGCACGATCAATCCGAAAAACTATGTCGGTCTGCACGCTTTGGGGCTTGCGAAAATCAACCAACAAGCCATCGATCCCGCATACGCCGACGAGGGGCGAAAATTATTGATGGAAGCGGTAGAGGGCGATCCGACGGATCCCGATTTCGCCAACGATCTAGCCCGGCTCTACTACGGTGAAAATCGCGTCGCGGACGCGGAAAATGTCTATTCCGGTTTACTCAAGGTCTTGGGCGAACAAGCCGAGCCCGATCAAGAAAAGCTGGCCAAGGCCTATCGGTATCGCGGCATCTTCCATGCGGAAGGGGCGTTTCGTCTCTGGGCCGCATCACCATCCGCGCAGACCCGGTCAAGTTTGCCGGAAGCGACCCAACGTCAGATAGACGAGGCAGACGCCAAAGCCCTGGCCGACTTGACCGAGGCGGTTCGGATCAATCCCAAGGATATCGATTCGCACACCGCTTTGGGACAATACTGGATGATGCGTTGGAACCGCGCAAGTGAGCAGGATCGCGCTCTCCCTGAAAACCAGGAATTGTTCGCCAAAGCCGAGGAAAGCTTCAAGGGGGCGATCAACCTGGACAAATTCCATTACGTGAGTTATCTGCGCCTGGCCACCCTCTATTCCATGAGCAATCGCCCCGAGGATGCCCGCAAAGTCCTTGAGGAGCGTATCAAGCTAGGGGTCAAGCGCGATCACTATCTTGCCTGGCAAAACCTGCAGTTCATGGCCGCCATCCGTAACGAGGCTTTCCAGATCGACATGAGGCTGTTGGCCGCCCTTCCTCGGAAGGTCAAGAGCCAAGAGGAGGCGGACCAAGAAACGGCACGAATCAAGAGCCGGATGGAAGACCTGTACAAGGAAACGGTGCAGAATACCACCGCAGGGGAAAATGACATCAATGCCTTGTACATGCGCGGACAATTATTGATGTTGGATAATAAGAAAACCGAGGCCATCCGGACATTGGAAGAAGCCCGAAAAAAGGGTTTCGGCCTGGATCCGCGCATCGAGCGAGCCCTGGCCGTGATGTATATGGAAACCAACCAGCTCGGATTGGCCGCCGAAACCTTGGACCGCCTGGTGAAGGTAACCGGCGGTGACGCCACCTTGTGGGCGATGTTGGCTTTCGTTCAGAACCAACTAAAACGTTACGATGAAGCCATCCTGGCGGCCGACAAGGTGCTGCAAATCGATCCGCATCACGCGGGGGCCATGATGGAAAAGGCGAACGCCCTAACGGCCCAGGGCAACCGGGAAGCCGCCGCCAAAGTACGCGAGAGTCTGGCGGCGGACATAGGCCAAACCAATCCCATCCAGGCCAAGATCACCGAGGCCTCCAATCTACTGTTCCGGGCCGGCGAAAAGGACCCGCCCGACAAGGCCCTGATCGCCGACGGCGAAAAAATATTGCGGGAAGTCCTCGAAACCAATCCGCTCAACGTCACGGCCTTGCGTCACCTGATCGATATCAGTCAAATGGATAAAAGCCGGGCGTCGGAAATCCGGAAGATTCTCGAAAACGCCAAGGCCGTCGCCGAACGCAAATTAACCGAACCGCCCACCACCACCCAGCAAGCGCCCCCCGAACAACGGCAAAACGATGAGCGCGTGCTGAAACAGATTAACACTCTGCTGCTGGCCAGTGACGAAACCTTAAGCGATGAAGAGAAGACGCGGCATTACGAAGAAATGCTTCAGGAGGAAAAGGACCCCTTCGTCAAGGCCGTCGGACTGAGCCAGTTGTACGCCCGGCTCGGACGGAACGACGAGGCCCTCAAGCAACTTCAGGAGGCTTATCGCCTCAAACCCGACGATCCGGCCGTGGTGGAACAATTGTTTTTCGGCGCGATCCGGGAAAAAAAATGGGCGGAAGTCGATACCCTTCTGGCCAAGGCCATCCAGTTAGGGTTGGATCCGTCGGGCGAGCATTTCCTGCGCGGCCGGGTCCTCCTGGCGCGCAGCGAGGTTCCGGAATATGCTTCCGAAATATCCGAGGCCGTGGCTCATCTCCGCGCCGGCGTCCAACGCTACCCCAGCTACTCCCAAGGACAGCTCTGGCTGGGCATGGCCCTCATGCAAATACAGAACTACGACGAAGCTCTCGTAGCGTATCAGGAGGCCTTGCGTCTCGATCCCAATAATGGACCGGCAGCGATCGGTTTGGCCCGGACCTACGACCTGATGGGCAAAGAAGTCGAAAAAACGAACGCCCTGGAATTGGCCAACCGCTTGTCACCCAACCATCCGTGGGTGCGCGCCGAGATGGAAGCCCGCGAGGATCGGCGAAATCCGCAGGCGGCCATTGAACGGCGGGAAAAACTTCGCCAGCAGGAGCCGACCGACGCCAACAATTTGGTCCGCCTGGCCAATCTCTATTTTTCGGTCGGCCAGCGGGACAAAGCGAAAGAGGTCTATGAACAAGCTTACCAGCAAATGCCGCAAAATTTGCGTCTGGTAGACATGTACAGCCGGTTTATCCGCGACCAACTGAAGGACTATGAGGGCGCTGAAAAGCTGCTGCGCAAACTCGTCGAGGATGTGGCCGACAAGGATCCCGTGCAGAAAGCCGGTGCTCAGCTCCTGCTGGCCGCGCATCTTTATACCCTGCTTGAACAGAAGCGGCCGGAAGCGCCGCCCTTCGACCAGATCGCCGACGCGTTCCGGTTGGCGGGACAATGGTCGGACCACTCCGGCGTCAGCATCGAAATCGGTACGTTTTTCATGAATGCTCGTCTTGCGGCCGAGGCGGAATCCTGGTTCCGCAAGGCCATCGCCAAAGCCGAAACCGATCCCTCCCAGAAAAACAATGATCGGCTGGCCCGCAGTCGCCTCATCGATTTATTGATTCAGATGCGCGACCCGAGCCGAGCCGACGACATTCGCAAGGAAATCGCCTCCTACCGAGCCCAATATGACGAGGATTTCGCGACCCTGGCGGAAGGCGAATTCGCCTCGGTTTCCGGGCGCGATGCCGAGGCCGTCCAACATTTTGCCCGTTACATCGAGCGTAACCCGACCAACCCGATGGGGTATTTCCGCCGCGGTGCCGTTTATTTTCGGCAAAACAAATGGAAAGAGGCCATCGCCGATCTGCAGGAGTCCGTGCGTCTGAACCCGACTTTTGCCAATCATGAACCCCGCCTTATGTTGTCCCGAGCCTTGCAGTATGACGGACAGACCGATGCAGCCATTCGGGAGATGCGCGGATTGCTGGACAGCGGGTACTCCGCCCCTGAGTTGGTGCAGCAACTTGTGGACATCTATGTAGGACTTGGGCGTTTCGAGGCCGCTGAAAATCTGATTACCCCGCGGTTCCAGTCCCAGCCCGATCAGCCGAGCTGGCCTTTCCTGCTGGCTGAAATCGCCGGCCGGCAAAATCAAGCCGACAACGCGATCCGATACGCCAATCAGGCTGCTGAAATAAGTAAATATGAATCGCGTTACCTGAGCTATTTACTCTACACCTATTTCAAATTCGGCCGCTTCGACGAGGTCATCACTTTTGCCACGAACAAGCTGCCCGAGGAGCGGCGCGGGCCGGCGGTGCTCATGCTGGTAGGCAGTGCTTATGCGGGTAAAGCCTCCGTACCCCAGGCGGTCGAATGGTATGTCAAGGCCATCGAGAACAAAAACGCCATTTTCGACGGTCTTTTCAATATCATGAATGAGGACATCAAACAGCGCCGGCTGGTTACCGCCGAACAGTTAACCACGGCCGTGAAGGAACGCCTCCAAGCTCATCCGAAGGAACGCGGCGCCCTTTATTTGTTATCCGCCCTCCAGGAAATGCAGGACGATTTCGCGGGAGAGGCAAAGACCTTGCGCGACTTGTTGACGGACCTCTCCGGCGAGGACGAACGCAGCCAATACGAGAAATTTTATTGTACCCGACAGTTGGCGATCGCCACACACCGTCAAAAAGACTTCGCGGCCGCCCGCCCACTCTACGAATCCGCTCTGGCGATGCGCCCCAATGATGTTTTGACTTTGAATAACCTGGCTTACATGCTGCTCGATGACTTGAAAGAGCCGAAAGCGGCCTTGATCTACGCGAAACGCGCGTTGGAACTGGCCCCCGCGGATTCCAACGTGCTGGATACCGTCGGGTGGTGCCATGTGGCATTGGGCGAATATGACCAGGGAATCGGCAGGCTGCGGGAAGCAATCCAGATTAATCCCCTTAACGTCACCAGCCACTACCATGTGGCCGAGGGACTCTATCGCCGCAGCCAGATCTCCGGTAATCCGAACGCGGCGGCCGACCTGGTCGCGGCCAAGGAAGCATGCCAGCAAGCCCATAACCTGATTATGGGCAGCGGTCGCGATCCTTTCGGCGAGCTGGCCAAAATCGTCCAACTGGGCAAGCAGCTTGGTTTGAATCTGGAAAAAGAAATACCACCCCGGCCCTAACCCGGATAATTCACCACGGAGGTCCGCCAAGGACGAGATTCCGCCTTCGGCGAATACTGAGACACGGAGGTTGGCTTAAGTGATAGATAAAATGCCTGTTCCGGCCGGATGGCTTATAAGCACTCTGCGGCCATATCCATCCTCAATTTTTTAACCTAAGTTCTTTGTAACCGTTCAGGCCCCCACAACGACCAACGCCGGGGCGGGCTGACCGGCGTGGTGGGCGGTCAGCGCCTCGCGAAGGTAGGCCAGCACGTGCCGCTTCTGTAGCCGGAGCGTCTGCACCGTGGTGAGAATCCGTTCGGCGAACCGGCACCCGGCCTCGCTGTGGTTGCCGAAGCTGATCTTCCGCCACAGCACCGCCGGACGCAGCG
>CAYNYK010000055.1:0-32100 GCA_964401335.1 uncultured Planctomycetales bacterium | reverse complement strand
GCCCGGGCGCTATCGCCAGGGCTGGCCACCTCCCTGATCTGCGAAAGTTGGGCTAGCGGCGCTGCGTTTCGCTCTTTTATCGGTTATAATTAAGATATGTCGCAGTTTATGTCACAACAGTTGAGCCTGGGGCTTCGGCAGGAGCAGCGGCTGACGCCGCAACTCATCCAGTCGATGAACATTCTCCAATTGCCGCTGCTGGCCCTGGAGGCCAAGATCCGCGAGGAATTGGAGCGCAATCCGGCATTGGAAGAGGATGGCCAGGTGACGGCTGCGCCGGACGAAATCGCGCCGCCGCCAAAAGATGATTTCTTTCCCGCGGCCGACCCCCACACTCAGGCGGAACAACAGCACGAAGCCGAGGGATTCACCCGTCTGGAACGGATCACCCGCGAATACGATTTTGACGACAGTGATCAGATTTTCGGCCGCACCAGCCGGCGAATGGTTGATGAACGCGACCCAAAGATGGACGCGATGGCCAACACCGCCAGTCGGCCTGTATCCCTTAACGAATACCTCCTGCAACAATGGGCTTTCGTGGAAATCGATGCGCGTCTTCGCCGGGCGGGCGAGCTTATCATCAACCACATCGAGGACGACGGATATTTACGAACTCCGTTGGAGGAGATAGCTCAACAGAATGTCCCGCCGTTTACCGAGACGGAAATGGAGGAAGCCTTAAGCTGGGTGCAGACCCTCGACCCGCCGGGGATCGGAGCTCGTGACTTGCGGGAGTGTCTGCTGATTCAGTTGGAAAACCAGGACGGCAATCACGAGATTGAACGGTTGCTGGTCGAGCATCACCTGTCGGATATCGAGAAGAACCGATACCCCGCCATCGCCAAGGCGACCGGCCGGAGCATCGAGGAGATCAAGCAGGCGGTCAAGAATCTGGGTAAGCTGACCCCCTACCCCGGTTCGCTGGTCGTGGATCGGGAAGTGCCGCGGATCGCCCCCGACGTGATCGTGGATTATGCCGAGGACGGCGACGGCTACACCGTCCGCCTGGCCCGCGGCAATTCGCCGCGGCTGCGGATTTCCGAGGTCTACCGCCAAATGTTGGCCGAGCATAAGAATGACAAGGATGCCCGGGAGTTCATCCGTAAGAACCTCGAATCGGCCGGGGCGCTGATCGACGCGATTCAATACCGGCGGAACCGGTTACTCGAGGTGGCCCGTGAGGTCGTCCAACGCCAGCGGGATTTTCTGGATATCGGTCCGGCGGGTATGAAGGTTTTGCGCATGAGCGAGCTGGCCGACAAGCTCAATTGCGACCCTTCGACCATCAGCCGGACCGTGGCCGACAAGTATATGCAGACCCCGCGGGGTATTTATCCCCTGCGTATTTTCTTCACCGGAGGCACGGAGAGCAGCAACGGCGAGGAAACCAGTTGGGACAGCGTCAAGGCCCGCGTGCAGGAAATCATCGAGAGCGAGGATAAAAAGAACCCGCTGAACGACGACGAAATCGCCGCTCGGTTGCAGACCGAAGGCCTGACCGTATCGCGCCGCACGATCGCCAAATACCGCCAGCAACTGCATATCCCCACCGCCCGGCAACGCCGGGAATTCTGATAACTTATTCGGTATACTCAGTCGGATCGGGCACGCCGGCCAGTTGGAAGGCCTCGCGGCGTTCGGTACAGGTGCCGCAGCGGCCGCAGTGGCGTTCGCCGCCCTGGTAGCAGGACCAGGTCATAGCGAAGGGGACGCCGAGCTCGGCCCCGAGACGGACGAGGTCGGCTTTGGTTTTGTCGATGAACGGCCGCAGGATCCGCACCGGGCGCCAGTCGCACAGGGCCGCGGCCTTTGCGAGGGCCTCGACGAATTCCGGCCGACAGTCGGGGTAAATCGTGTGGTCCCCGGCGTGGGCGGCGTAAGCCACGGCGTCGAAACGGAGGCTGATCGCCCAGCCGATGGCGATCGAGAGCATGATCATGTTCCGGTTGGGCACAATGGTCAGCTTCATGCTTTCGTCGGTGTAATGTCCCTCGGGAACGGCTTCGGTGCCGGTCAGGGCCCCGGTCGCCAGGAGTGGCCGTAGCGAGCTCAGGTCGGTTAGATGGTATTCCACGTTGAGGCGGCGGCAAATCTCGGCGGCGGACGCCAGTTCGCGCCGATGCCGCTGGCCGTAGTCGATACCCAGACAGCGCAGTTCATGCCCCGCCGAACGCAGATGATAGAGCAGGACCGTCGAATCCAGTCCGCCGCTATAAATCAGGACACAACGCATCGGTTTCGGTCTCACTCAGGTCTCGTTCCCCGACATGCACTGTATGTAAAAGTGATGGTTTTTTCCAGATGATGCGGTATTTCGGGGGTATCACCATAAACCTCGGTAAGACTGAAAAAAGCACATGGATGACGAAAGCGAACCGTATGGTGCCTTTAAGCTTCGTACCCGCAGGGTGTACGAAGCTTATGGGTGGTAACCGCGAAAATCTTTCCACGTGCAAAAACACCCACGAACGGAGTCCCGGCTTGATGCCGGAACCTCGTTGGAAGGAGCCATTCCCTATAGGATTTCCTGGTGGACAGGTCGGGCATTGGGTTTTGCCAGAAACGCTGGCCACACCGCGCTCAGTCGGCCACCACATCGCCGAGTACGGAAATGCTGATGACCGATTGGCGAAAGACATGAATCCGCCGGCGATTAACATGGATACCGTCGCGGGCGGACTCCGAGATATACTGCTCGCGGGTGGCGTGGCCTTCACGGCAATTGTGCAGATCGGCATCGACCAGCCAGAACCCGCTGGCGT
Organism: uncultured Planctomycetales bacterium; assembly: GCA_964401335.1. Classification (GTDB taxonomy): domain Bacteria; phylum Planctomycetota; class Phycisphaerae; order UBA1845; family PWPN01; genus JAAYCU01. Next base: position 29,335 of record CAYNYK010000055.1, on the reverse strand, counting down.
CACATTTGATTAGTCGCCCCAGGTAGACCACTGATCCAGCCGTATCCAGGACCACGTTTTGCCCCACTAACTCGTTCAACTCGTCTGCCACGCTTCTCACCTTTGCTTTCAGACCCCGCTTGCACGACCGCGGGTATGGTCCTATTGTAAATCGGGTTGATGTTATTGTCTCGCGGTCCCGGAAAAAACGCTCGAGCCTGGATTTATGCAGACGTTATGGCCGATTCTCGGTTTAGTTTTTTTGGTCGCTTTGGCCTGTCGGGTGGTTCTTGCCCGCCGTCGGGAACGAAAAGCCTTGGAGCCGCTGGCCGCCGAGTATCATCTGCATTATGCTCACGAAGACCTCATCGGAATTCAGGAAAGATACCAAAACCTCCTCCTGATTCGTCGGGGACACAACCGACATGTCAGCCATTTGCTGTATGGTTCAAGTGCGGGTGGACCAACCACCTTGTTTTGTTATACCTATGAGCTTGGTTTTGGGGCCAACAGCGAAAATCGGCAATGGTGGGTGGCGGTAGTGGAGACCCCCCGTGCCCATCGCCGCTGGCGGGCGGAGCCCGCCGACCTCCGGCTTACTCCCGCGGCGAACGCGAAGGGTGATTTAGAACAAACTATCGACGGCTATCGGTTTGGGTTGTCATCCGGGGAAGTATTTACACGTCTTACGGAGGCTGGAGTCGGGAAATTGTTAGCCAATGCACCGTTGAGCTGCAGTTGGGAAGTGCAGGGCCCCTTGGTGGCCGTCGCCACTCCTTTCAACCTTGATCCACGGAGGCCCCGCTTGCTTTTCGAGGCGGTTTGCGGTTTGGCCCGATTTCTCGAAGAACACGACCTGTAATCATTGGTGGCCACTATTCACCTCGTGCGGAGAAAAAGGGACGCTGGAGCGCGGCGTCGAGAGATAAAGAATACCTCGCGCAAAGACGCCGAGATGGGAATAGAATAGGGTTCGCGCAGAGACACGGAGAGGGGGGCTTTGTGGCCGGGAAGGGCAGACTTGCCAGGGGAAAACAATTGGCATAAATTGCAATGAAGTTAGCCATTCCTGGTTGTTAGATTCAGGTCATAGCCGGAAGGAGGTCGTCATGTGCGAGCAATGTGCAGGTCAAGGTTTCAAACTGTTGCGTCGAGAGTTTCTATGTTCGACCGGAGCGGCGGCCGTGGGTATGGCTTGGCGATCCGGCTTGGTCATGGGCGCAACGGAAACAGAGCCGCTCGCGGGGCGGGAGAAAAAGCCGGCACTCGTTCGCGCGGCGTTTTTCTATCCGTCCACGGAATCCCTCCGTCAGGCCGGCTATTACAGTTGGCCGGGATCGGGGTTTGACGCTGAAGGCCACCATCGGCGGTATGGCGCGAAAATCGCCGAAATCGGCGGGCAATTGAAAATGAACGTGAGGGTGGAAGATCAGGCCATCTGCGCGCAGGATGAGATTACCCGGTTTATCAAGCAGGTCCAGGAGGATAAGCCGGACGGCCTGCTGCTGGTTGCCTTCAAGAAAAGCGAATGGGATGCGATCGTACGGGTGGTGCGGGAAACCGGTATCCCTACGGTGGCCGTCGCCACGCTCGGCGTGCTATTGCAGGGGAACATTAACCAGCTTTATCGCGAGCCGGGCGTGTACACTATTTCGTCGCTGGATAACTTCGAGGCCATGGCGTACGGCCTGCGGATGATCCGGACCGCAAGTTGGTTACGGCAAGCGCGTATTCTGAGTATTATCGGCGAGGAGAAGAAGGAAGACCGCGAGCCGCATTTTGGGACCGGCATACGGGTAGTGCCCACACAGGCCATTGTAGAAATGTTTGAATCGATTCCACGGGACGACCGGGTTCGAGAGATTGCCTGGGAATATCTGTCCCGGGCCAAGGAACGGCGTGAGCCCAGGGAGGAAGATGTGCTGGAAGCCGCCCGGGCCTACGTGGCCTTGCAGCGCCTTCTTGAGCGGGAGCAGGCTGACGTGCTGATGATGGAGTGCCTGGGACCGTTGCGTACCGGGCGGTTCGTGGCTCCGTGCATGGGTTTCATGAGTCTCCGGGACGCGGGAATCGTGGCCGGTTGCCAGAACGATCTGGATTCGACGATGACCATGATGCTGATGCAACAATTGTTCGACCGGCCGGGCTTTCAGCAGAACCCCGCTTTCGATTCGGAGCAAAATATGTATTTTGCCGCGCATTGCACGTGCCCGAGCAAGATGCAAGGTCCGGACGGCCCGGCCGAGCCGTATATCTTGCGGAATCACGCGGAGGCCGGCACGGGAGTAGTCCCACAGGTGCTGTTCCCGGAGGGCCGGGAAGTGACCGTCGCGGATTACATGAGTGCGGCCGAGCCGAAAATGTCCATTTACTCAGGCAAGATTGTAACCTGCCTCGACAGTCCGCCGGCCGGCGGTTGCCGGACGAATGTACTGACGCCCATCGCTGGCGCCGATCCCAGTCAAATGCAGGTTGGTCCCCACGGGCACATGACCATGTGCTATGGGAATTATGCCCGACAGCTTCGCGCATTCTGTCAGATGTACAAGATCGCGGCGGTAAGTTGATGATCCTAAAACGCGAGGGCGATCCTGACTGTCCCCCTAGAGTCTCTTGTTGCCGAACACCCTGAGTGTTCTTATTAAAAGGGCCAAACGGAATGGCCCCCGGGGTAGTTGCCGGGGAGCGGTGGTTCATGCCGACACCCTTTTGGAGAGGATTGTCTACGATATTACCCCTATGACAGGGCAGGTTTATGCGTCTCCGAATGGAAAATCGTAAAAGCGCCAAACGAAGCCAAAACTTCAAAAAAACAACATAAGTACTTTGAAAGTAAAGACATAAAGAAGATAGTGAACACTAACTTAGGGTGGTACACGACCGAGTCGGCTATTTGACGGAAATGTCCAAATTGGCTATCCTTACCTTTTTGAAACCGGGCGGGTCCGAAGCCCGGAGGTTTTCGTCACGCCCTCAGGGGCGCGTCCCGGTAGGGATAATGGGTCTTTTGCTCGCAGCGTAAGGCTCAGGCCTCGTGCGTGACACAACAAAGCTGCGACCGATCCTTTTTGATCTTCGCTGCTTGCACAGGGAGAGTAATCCCGGCCGATGCCGGACGGGATGTGATCGAATACCCGGTGGTGTAATTGGTAACACACCAGGTTTTGGTCCTGGCATTCCTGGTTCGAGTCCAGGCCGGGTAGTTGTTGTTGGCTTAATCGGGGCCGCCGCCCGGAGCCATAGATTTTTGGGTTACATTTGCAAGGTACGATTTCATGAATCGACCGACCGCCGCGATTATTTTGGCCGCCGGCAAATCCACCCGCATGGTGACGGACCTGCCGAAGGTCCTGCACGAGGTCTGTGGGCGCCCCATGTTGGCCTACGTGATCGATGCGTGCCGGGCGGCGGGGATCGAACGGATTATTTGCGTGGTGGGCTACCGCAAGGACGAGGTCATCAAGGCTTTTGCCGACGATCCGGCCCTGATCTGGGTGGAACAAGTGGAGCAGCGGGGTACGGGCCATGCGGCCATGGTCTGCCGGGACGCCCTGGCGGATTTTGACGGCAATCTGCTGGTCATTGCCGGGGACATGCCGTTGCTGCGGACGGAAACGCTCGAATTATTGGTCCAGCGTCATGAGAAAGAACGATCCGCGGTGACCCTGGCCACCGCCGTCCTCGAGGAGCCGACCGGTTACGGCCGTATCGTGCGGGACGAATACGGCAACCTCGAAGGCATTGTCGAGGAAAGCGATTGCACCGAGCAGCAGCGTCGCATTAAGGAAATCAACCCTAGCTATTATTGTTTCGACAAGAAGCTGTTGTTCCAGGCGTTGGAGGAAATTCGCCCCGATAACGTCAAGGGTGAATACTACATCACCGATGCGCTGAAGATCTTGATTAAGAACGGTCATCGGGCGGTGGCAGTGACGGCCGTGGCCGCCGAGGACGCCATGGGGATCAACAGCCGTCAGCAGTTGGCCGAGGTCGGCCGCATCATGCAGGATCGCATCCAGCGGAACTTTATGAGTCATGGGGTCACCATTGTGGATCCCTCGAACACCTGGATTGATATCCGGGCGGAAATCGGGCAGGACACGGTGATTTATCCATTCACTTATATTCACGGGCGAGTGAAAATCGGCCGACATTGCATCGTTGGGCCGTTTGCCTATCTTCGGGACGGGACCGTTCTGGATGATGACGTGGTGGCCGGCGTCTTCATCGAGATCAAGAACACGACGATGGGCACGGGGACGCGGGCCCGACATCTGAGCTATATCGGGGACGCCCATATCGGCAAGAAGGTTAACGTGGGGGCCGGAACGATTTTCGCTAATTTCGACGGCCACCAGATTCAAGAGTCCACCGTGGGGGATGAGACGTATATTGGCAACGGGTCCATTCTGGTGGCCCCGCTGACCGTGGAAGCTCGTCAACAAATCGCCCACGGCTCAGTGGTGCGACAGAACGACAACGGCTGTCGGGACGGTTCATCATGACGGAATGTCAACCTGATTTTGTCAATGCGTTGGGTGATGCCGGTTTGCGGGTGTTCGGCGGCACGAGTAACCCCTTGCTGGTTGAGGAGATTGCCGACTCTCTAGGGATCCCGGTGGGGCGGGCGTACATTGATCATTTTCCCGACGGAGAAACGGTGATCAAGCTGGAAGACGACGTACGCGGGCGGGATTGCTTCGTTGTGCAGGCGACCTCGCCACCGGTCAACGAAAACCTGATGGAACTGCTGATTTTTATTGACTCGTTGCGGCGAGCCTCCGCCCGGCGGATCACCGCCGTGATTCCCTATTTCGGCTATGCCCGGCAGGACCGCAAGGCCGAAGGCCGGACGCCCATTACCGCCAAGCTGGTAGCCAATCTAATCAGCGAGGCGGGGGCCCACCGCGTATTGGCGATGGACCTGCATGCCCAGCAGATTCAGGGGTTTTTTGATATTCCGGTGGACCACATGACAGCCATGCCGGTGGTCGCGCAGTATATCAGTGGTTTGGCGCTCAAGGATTGTGTGGTGGTTTCACCGGACGTGGGCAATTTGAAGACGGCCACCGCCTATGCCCAGCGCCTCGGTTATGAAATCGCAGTGATCGATAAACGACGAATCACCGGGGCCAAGGCGGTGGCTACCCGGGTGATCGGGGACGTGCGCGACAAGACGGTGTTGATCTTTGATGACATGATTACCACCGGAGGGACGGCCGGGGAAGCGATCCGAATTCTTCGTGAACACGGCGCGACGCGGTTTCTCCTGGCCGCCACGCACGGGGTCTTTGCTCCCCGGGCGGCGGAGAGGTTGCAGGAGGTGAATGTGGATCGGATCGTGGTGACCAACACGATTCTGGTATCGGAGGAAACGAAACGAAAATTGCCCCAGATTACGGTTCTGTCGGTGGCCAAATTATTGGGCGAGGCGATTCGCCGGATACATCTGGATATGTCGATCAGCGCCCTGTTCAACGCCGATCGATGAGATGAACCGGGCGGGGACGAGACGCGGGACGACCCGCGAGGTAAAAGACGTTGAACCGAAGGAGTTATTGAGTCATGGAAATAGCGAAGTTAAAGGCCGAATCACGCCTGTCGAAGGGAAGCCGTGAGGCCCAGCGTGTACGTCGGCAGGGGCGGTTGCCCGCGATTATTTATGGACACGGACAGAAACCGGAATGCGTAGCCGTCCCCGCGGACGATTTCGCCTATCTTTTGAAGCATGGCCGGCATTTGCTGGAGCTGGATATGCCTGGGGCCAAACGCTCGGTGCTGATCAAGGACGTGCAGTACGACCATCTGGGCGATAAACCGATCCACGTGGATTTTACTCTCGTTGATTTGAGTGAGCGGGTTACCGTTTCCGTGCCGCTGGAGTTTCGGGGTACGCCGGTGGGCATTCATGAAGGCGGAGCGCTCGAGCATTCCCGGGTGGACCTGGAAATCGAGTGCAAGGTGACCGAGATTCCCGAATCGATTCGCGTGAACGTCGGCGACATGAAACTCGGCGACATCCTGCACGTGCGCGATCTGGAATTGCCGGAGGGCATGAAAGCCGTTACCCCCGCGGAGGCGATCGTCTGTTCGGTGCGGGCCAAGACCGCGGCGGCGGAAGTGGAAGAGGTGGTCACGGAGGGCGAGGTTCAGCAACCGGAGATCATCGGTCGGAAGGAAAAGGAGGAGGAACCGGAGGAGTGAGGACGGGCGGTCCGGTGAGGTAAGTGTGATCAATGAAGCTGATCGTGGGGCTTGGGAATCCGGGTCGATCATACGCCGATACGCGACACAATGTGGGTTTTCGCGTGGTGGACGAGTTGGCTCGACGCTGGGGGTTGAGCCTCACGCAGCGAAAATTCAACGGAGTGACCGCGGACGGTCGTCGGGGCGAACAGCGTGTCCTGTTGCTCAAGCCGACGACATATATGAATCTCAGTGGACGAAGTATCGGCGAGGCGGTCACCTTTTACAAGGTCGCGCTCCATGACCTGCTGCTGGTGACCGACGATCTGGCCTTGCCGCTTGGACGGCTGCGGCTGCGGGCCAGAGGTTCGGCGGGGGGGCACAAGGGTCTGGTCAGCACGATCAGGGCGTTGGGCAGCGAAGACTTTGCCCGATTGCGGGTGGGGATCGGATCGGCGGAACGGGAGGATGCGGTTAATTACGTGCTCGGCCCGTTCACGCCCGCGGAGGAGGAGATCATCGGCCCTTCGATATCGCGGGCGGCCGATGCGGTGGAGTATTGGTTGGAGAACGGCGTTGATTCCGCGATGAATAAGTTTAATCGCCCGGATGAGGCGAATGAGCCATAGCGGATCCGGATAGTGACTAACGGAGGACAACAGTCTTGACGCGTTATTACGAAGGAATGTTTTTGTTTGATCCGGCGGTGGCCGCGAGTTGGGAAAGCGCCCAACAGGAACTGAGTCGGATCATGGATCGAGCCGGGGCCCGGGTGATCGCCAGCGGTAAATGGGACGAACGCCGGTTGGCCTACGAAATCCGGGGGCGCAAGCGCGGCCTGTATGCCTTGGCCTATTTTGAGGCGGAGGCCTCGAAAATCGGGGACATGGAACGGGACGCGCGCCTCTCCGAGGCGATTTTGCGCTGCCTGGTGGTGCGGGCGGACCATCTGACCGAGGATGAGATGAAAGAACTCGCCGCCAGGCCCAACCATTCAAGCACGGCAGAGGGAGAAGGTTCTAGTCCTCGGGCGGAATCACGGCGTTCATCCAAAGACGTGGAAGGCGCACATGAATTAGCGGTTGATGGTGACCTCGACGCCCTGGGTGACGTGGATCTGTCTGAAGATGCCGACTAAGCGATTGTATCGGAGGTGCTTCTATGGCCAATTTCAACCGCGTGATTTTGGCGGGCAATCTGACCCGCGATCCGCAACTTTCCTATACACCGAGCAACACGCCGGTGTGCGAGTTTGGTCTGGCCTTGAACCGTCGCTGGCGCGACCGAGACGGCAACAACAAGGATGAGGTCTGCTTCGTGGATGTGATCGCCTACGGCCGACAGGCGGAAGTCATCAATCAATACATGAGAAAGGGGCAACCCATTCTAGTTGAAGGGCGTTTGCGTTACCGGCAATGGACGAACAAGGAAGGGCAAAATCGAACCAAGCTGGATGTCGTAGTCGAGAATTTCACGTTTCTCGGATCAGGGCCGGGGGGTGGACAGGGTCGCGTTCCCTCCGCGCCTTCGGTTCCAGTGGCCGCCGCGGGAAACGAGCCCCCGCCGTATGACGAGGACGTACCTCCGTTCGATCCGAATATCCCATTCTGATCGAAACGCGGCGCCTGTGAGAAAGGGACTGCGGATGCGGTTAAATATAGAGGCGAGCGTCGTTTAATCGTCCCGCGAAAGAAACAAAGGCATGAGGGTATAGTTTTTATTAACCTGTGAAATGATGCCCGGTGAAAAAAAGGCGTGCTCTGCATGGCCGGGCGCGTTATAAAGACAGTGGTAGTGAGGTAGTGGCATGAAATTGTTATTGCGTCGCGATATTCCGAAAGTCGGGTTAGCCGGCGAAGTGGTCGAGGTGAAGGAAGGCTATGCGCGGAATTACTTGATTCCCCATCATCTGGGAGTTGAGCCGACGAAGGCCAACCTGAAAATGGTGGAGGAAGACAAACGCCGGGCGGAGGAGGAACGCAAGCTCCATCGTTCGCGATTGGAGGAACGCGCCCAACGGATGCACAATGTGGAGGTCACCATCGCGGCGGCCTGCAACGCCGAGGGGCATTTGTACGGTTCGGTAGGCCCCCGGGAGATCGCCGCCGCGCTGCGCGACGAAGGCCATGAGGTCGAAGCGAAACAGATTCATTTGCATGAGCCGATCAAGCGTCTGGATACCGTGGCCGTCCCGGTGGTATTTGCCGACGACCTGACCGTCGAGGTCAAGGTCTGGGTCGTCCGGGAAACGGCCGCCGGTGATCTCGATGAGGAGTTGAAGGAGAAGGAGCCCGAGAAAGCCAACCGGAAGGCTGACGATTATGGGTACGGAAACCACATCGACGCCCTCGAAACCGATCTCTAAACCGATGCCCCCGGCATCACCCAGCGATCGCGTTCCGCCTCATGATCTTGAGGCGGAGATGAGTTTGCTGGGGTCCATGATGCTCAGCCGGGAAGCCATCGCCGATGTGCTTCCCATTATTCACCGTGAGGAAGCGCATCGTTTCTATCGGCCGGATCATCAAAAGATTTTCCGCGCCCTCGTGGACATGTACGATCGGAATGATCCGGTCGATCTGACGACCGTCCGAAACGAGTTCGAGCGTCTGGGGATCCTCGATGAAGTGGGGGGGGTGGATTACATCGTCCTGCTGGCCGAATCGGTCCCCTCCTATCTGCACGCCGAGCATTATGCCCGTCTGGTACGCGATAAAGGTATGCTCCGTGATCTGATCGGGGCGACTTATCGTATCCTGGACCAGGCCTACGGCCACCAGGAAGAGGCCAAGCAAATCCTCGACGAGGCGGAAAAAATCCTTTTCGAGGTAACCGACCAACGCATCACTTCCCAGGCCGAGCCGATCGCCGAATATCTGGACCAGATATTCAAACAGTTGGAGGACCATGACGGACATTACATTACCGGCCTGCCGACCGGTTTCACCGAGTTGGACGACATGCTCAGCGGCCTGCAGAATGGAGAGATGATCATTATCGCCGCTCGGCCGAGCATGGGAAAAACCGCCTTCGGGCTCAACGCGGCGATGCATATCGCCGGCCAGGAAGGCAAGTCGGCGGTGTTTTTCTCAATGGAAATGAGCAAGCAGGCCATCGTGCAACGACTCTTGTGCAGCCGGGCGGGTATCGATTCGCACAAACTTCGCCGGGGCATGCTTTCCTCGGCGGAAATCAACGCTTTGACCGATGTCGGTGACCAATTAGGCCGTCTCCGGTTATTCGTGGATGATACGCCGGGTATGAGTGTGTTGGAATTGCGAGCCAAGGCTCGGCGCCTGCGGATGCAGCATCATATTGACGTGATTTTCGTGGATTATCTGCAACTGATGCACAACCCGGGACGGGTCGAAAGCCGGCAACAGGAAGTTTCCGAGATCAGCCGCGGGTTAAAGGCCCTGGCCCGCGAACTCAATATCCCCGTGGTGGTGTTGTCGCAGCTTAACCGGAATCCCGAGGGGCGGACGGACAATCGGCCGCGAATGAGCGACCTGCGCGAGTCGGGAGCGATCGAGCAGGACGCGGACGTGATCATGCTTCTGCACCGTGAGGAATATTACAAGAAAGAAAATTGCCCGGAAGAGTTGCGCAATATCGCCGAGGTAATCATCGACAAGCAGCGGAACGGCCCCACCGGCGTGGTCAAGCTGCAATTCGAACAGAAGTATACCCGCTTCGCCAACCTGTCCTACGGCGGAGAACCCGCTTACGTACCCGCGGCGCGATACGAGGGCGGTTACTCACCTCCGCCGCGCATTGATGATGAAGAAGATGCGCCCTTTTGAGAGATGCCCCCCTTTAATGGGCTACGCGGTGGCTTCGCGCTGAGCATAGCGGGTCGCCCGCCGAATCCATTCCAGCCGATCAAGGCTCAGTAGTCCATAATTATAAATGTTGATCGACCTTACGCCGGCGGCAACCGCCGCAGCCGCCGAGCGGACGAGAGTCTGACTGTCCGGGCAATCCGGCGAGGTGGCCTTAAAACCCAGCTCTACATGACGGATGTCTCCCGTATCTTGAAGGGCAACATCGATCATCGATCGAATCCTTTCGTCGTCGTGTGGGCAATTGCTCAGCGTCGCGTCACAATGGCGGGCAATGGCCGGCCAGTCCGTGGCACTCAAATAACGGTCCCCCTCGCGATGCACCACGAGCCGAGCGGTGCATACTTGTCGCAGGGTGGCGATCAGGTGGGCCACACGCCGACAACGCCAATCGACAAAATCCATCAGTTCCGGATGATCGGACACGAAATGCTCCGGTGTTTCCTTGTGCGGCGTGCCCGTCTTAAGGATCTCCTCGAGGACGCGAAGGGTCGTATGCGCCGCGGCCTCGATATCAACCCCGTCCTTTTCGGCGGCTCGGCGACAGGAGGCACAGAAACACAAGCGGTACAACCACTGCCCTGTTTCACCCAACTCCACGCCGACCTTGTGGTGCGCGTGGACGTGCGGCCGGTATTGAAAGGAAGGACGCTCCAGTTCAATCGATTCGAAGGGGTAGTGGTTGCACAAATCCTCGACCAGAAGATTGAGATATTCGCTGACATCGGGATTCACCGGACATAGCCAGGTCGGGTCGATATCGCCGAAGACGTTTTTCACCGCGCAGCTTTCATGCCGGCCCGCCAGCAACGAACTGTGGCAGCACACCGTCCATCCACGCAGCGATAAACCTCGTTTCACGCAAGCTTCGCCAAGATCCGCCAGCGGATTCCGGGTACCAAGCCAGGAGGCCGTTATCGGCCGAATACGCGCATCGACGTATTTCTCCATTTGTGGTTGAAATGTTAATCCACCCGGTGAGCGGAACCGTCGAGGTGTTACGCCCGGGTGCGGGCGAAGCTGGTCAATACTGTGATAATTAGTATTCACGCTAACGCCGGTTACGCCAGCTTCACCGGTCAGGCGGTCGAGGGTGTTGTCGATCCCCTCGTCCGCCAAGTCCCACAAATAAACCCATAGATTGCTATGAAACATGGATAATCCTTCCATAAGGTTTTTCAGCCGCCTGAAGTTTAGTCAAAAAACGCCCAATCATCCATAACCCGTCCGCACTTAAACGAGCCGGTTTCCTGTTCTTTATTTAGGAGGCGATGACGAGGATTTGGGTAAAGTCGGCCTTGCAGGCACTTTCACGGCTATCGAGGTAAAAACGAGAATGGAAAAGCTGTAAGATTCAGGCGTTGAATCGCAATGTAATAAGGAGGTGGTAAACTACGTATCATGTGGCGATGGATGGTCATTTTGACATGCCTGACCGGTTGGCTGGTGATGGCTGTCGGCCATGTGGCCCCATTGGTGGGAATGGTTCAGGCCGGACTAGATCCAGCGCGTATCGCCACCGACCTGGTGGGGATTCCACCAATCGGGGTTTTGACGATACGTAGTCTGGTTTGCTCGGCAGTCGCTACCTTGGGAGCCCTCTTATTGGGTCTGGTGCCGGCGGCGCTTCTTGGGAGTGCGCGGGACCGTTCCGCCGCCGTCTTGACCGGTCTGGCTCTGGCCCCCTTGCTGATCCCCCCACAGGTCTATGCGTATGCTTGGGGTTTATTGTTGTCTCCACAGGGGGCATTGGGTGTTCTTATCCCGGGGGATGCGTCGGTCGGCCCTTGGTCGCGGGTCTTTGAAGCTGGACTGATATCGGCCGTGTGGTTGTGGCCGGTGGTAACGCTCATTGTGGCCGCGGGGTGGCGGTCCATCGGCAGAGGTGTTTTTGAACTGGCGATCCTGGATACCTCGCCGGGTTGGGCGTTTTGGTTAGGTGTTGTGCCGGTTTTGCGAGCTTACCTGCTGGCCGCCGGCTGCACGGTTTTTGCCATTACCCTTCTGGAGTATGCGATACCCCATCTGGTTTTGGCACGGGTTTTCGCCACCGAACTGCTTGTGCTGGTTGATGTCGGCGCTCCGCCGGGTCAAATCATATCCTTGGCCGCAATTCCGATTGCGATTATTCTGGTCCTGGTCGGTCTGGTTTGGATCATCCTGCGCAAAGTACATCTCTGGCAGGCCCTTGAGGAGGATGGGGACGACCTGGCTGGTCGGACTGCTCTTGGGTATGGTTGGTTCGGAAGGGGGTTATGGGTCGGATCGGCCCTGGTTTGGGCCGTGAGCGTGTTGTTGCCGGCCGGGGTAATGCTTGTCCAACTGCGCGTGCCCGGGGCTTGGCGGCAAGGGTTCGTGCTTTTTCGTGATCAATGGGGTTGGTCATTCGTGGTAGCCCTGATAGCATCCGTGTTGGCCGTGTGTCTGGCGGTTGCCGGTCCGCTTTTTTGGCGAGCAACCTTAAATACGACAGTTCGCCGACTGGTCTTTCTCGGCATGTTGGCGGTTTTTCTGGCGGCGGTGATACCGCCGGCGGCCTTGGGTATCGGGTTTGTCATGATCTATAATCGCGCCGGCTTTTGGGGATACTTGTATCGGGATACGGCCTTGCTTTGGGGTTTGTCCCTGGCGGCTCGATATGGAGCGATTGCCCTGCTGATTGCCTGGCTCGCCCTGGGGCGGCGGCGTCTGCTTACCTTGGAGCAGGCGCGAAGCGACGGAGCGGGCACCTGCGGCGTGCTGGCCTGGGTTATCCTCCCGGCGGTTTGGCCGGCGTTGCTGGCGGTCGGCCTGCTGGTATTGGTCCTGTCGCTTTTCGAGATCGTCATTACCCAACTGGTGGGTCCAGTGGGTTTTCCCAGTATTGCTATGACGATTCTGGGCTTGATGCATTATGGACGTGACGACGTGGTTATCACCATCAGCCTGGTGATGATGGCGGTGGGGATCTCGATTACGCTGTTCTGCGGGTGGTTGTTTGCTCGTGTGGGGAAGTGATCTTTGTATGGTTTTTTCATCCAATTCGTTCAGGCGCATCGCGACCCAATCGCGAATGGGGTACCGACGAATGTGAGTAATCCAGACCGTTGGTTTTCAGGGTCGCATGCCGCGTTTTCAGGAGTCGTAGAACAGCGCGGCAGGGGTCAGACCGTAGCCGTATGGCTGACCTGCCTGGCTTGCGTTGGCCTGTTTTTCGGCTGTGATCGGAAAGACATCGCCGGCAGTAGATGTGAAGCCGTATTCGGTGGCCGAGGGATCGGACCGGGGCAATTCGTTTATCCACGGGCCATCGCCGTAGGGCCGGATGGCGGTGTGTTTGTGGTCGATAAAACCGCTCGCATTCAGCGTTTTTCGCCGGACGGCGAGTTTGAAGCCCAGTGGCAGATGCCTGAAAGCGCCGCGGGCAAGCCCACGGGGTTGTCCGTTGATCGACTTGGCCGAGTATTCGTGGCTGATACCCATTATCACCGAGTCATCGTTTATGATCGTGACGGCCGCGAACTCGCCCGTTTTGGAACCGGCGGTGAGGGCCCGGGTGAGTTTATCCTGCCCACTACGGTGGAGGTTGCCGAGGACGGTACGGTTTTTGTAGCTGAATACGGCGGTAACGACCGGATCAATCGTTTCTCGCCCGATTTCAAGTACATCGATTCCATTGGTGGCAAATCCGACCCAGGCAATCAGTTTCTTCGCCCGCAGGGGTTGGCAATCGATCATGATGCAAGCCTTTGGATTGCCGATGCCTGTCGTCATCGCATTTGTCATCTTGATGACACGGGCAGGTTGATTTCCAGTTTCGGGGAGCCCGGCCGTGGCCAGGGACAGTTACAATACCCTTACGATCTCGTCCTGCTGGCTGACGAGACGTTGTTGGTTTGTGAGTTTGGCAACAATCGCCTGCAGCGATTCGATCGTACGGGCAAGAGTCTGGGGACCTGGGGCACGCTAGGTACGCAGCCCGGGCAATTATGCAGCCCTTGGGGTGTGGCCTTGGGTAAGGACGGGCGGATTTACGTACTCGATTCGCGCAACGATCGCGTACAGATCATCAGGATGTGACCGGATGTTGATGGCTTTTCAATGGCCGATCTCCTTCGACCGACCGGCGTGGCTATTGCTGCTGCTGGTTATTCCGCTGATGGTGGCCATCTCCATGCGTTCCCTTTCCGGACTGGACACGCATCGCCGCGTACTGGCTATCGTGTTGCGCAGCCTCGTCGTCGTCCTGTTAGCGTTGGCCCTGGCCCACATTCAGTTCGTCAAACGCAATGAAAACGTGGCCGTTATCTTCGTGCTCGATCGCTCGCGAAGCATCCCCGAGGATCTTCGCTTCAAGGCCCAGGATTACGTGCGCAAGGTGGTTAGCGAGATCAAGGGCGAACATCGATTCGCGGTGGTGGGTTTCGATGGACAAGCCGATCTGGACATGATCCCCAGCCGGGTCGGTACCACGATTCTCGATTTCAGCATGGCCGAGCAACCGGATCGCACGAATCTCGCCGCGGCCGTGCGTTTGGCCTTGGCTGCCGCTCCCGAAGGTTTCGCCAAGCGAGTGGTCATCATTTCCGACGGCAACGAGAACATCGGCAGCTTGACCGACGAGATTGAGGCCGCCGTCGCCAATCAGACGGCCATCGACGTGGTCCCGCTTCAGTATCTGCGCGAGAATGAAATCCTTTTCGATAAAATCACCGTTCCCGCCCACGCCAGCGACGATACGCAGGTGCCCGTGCGTCTGATCATCAAGAGTCGCAAGCCGACGCGGGCCAAACTCACGCTGTATCATGGCGACCGGGAGGTTCCGCTGGCTGATCCGGAGATCGAGTTGAGCGGTAATATGCGTCCGGATCCTTTCACTATCCCTATTCAACTTAAGGGCGGAGGGATTCACCGTTTCGATGCCCGGCTCACTCCGCTTTCACCGAGTGACGACACGATTCCGGAGAACAACCGGGCGACGGCGTTTACCTTCGTGGAGGCCCAGGGACGTGTCCTGGTCCTGACCCAGCTCGGCGGCAAGGATGATATGGTGCTGGTGGAGGCCTTGCGCCGCGAAAAGATCGACGTGGAAATGCGCGACGTGGACGAATTCAATCTCGATCTGCTTCAGCTTCAGGAATACAGCGTGGTGATGCTCTGCAACATTTCGGCGGACAAGTTCAACGAACCACAGCACAAGGCATTAGCCAGTTTCGTCCGGGATTTCGGCGGTGGGCTCATCATGCTTGGCGGGAACGAATCCTTCGGTGCCGGAGGTTGGATCGGTACACCCATCGAAAAGGTCAGCCCTGTTTCCTTCGAGATCAAGCATAAAAAAGTCATCCCCCGGGGGGCCCTGGCCATCATTATGCATAGTTGCGAGATTCCGAGGGGAAACTACTGGGGCGAGCAGGTGGCCATCGCGTCGGTCAACTCGATCAGCAGCCAGGATTATCTCGGCGTGCTCTGTTACTCATGGGGTTATAACGGGGTCAACTGGGACGTGCCTTTGGCTCCGGTTACGGATAAAGCCGCGGTCATCGACAAAATCAAGCAGATGCAGATCGGTGATATGCCGGACTTCGGTAGCAGTATGGAACTGGCCGTCACGGGCCTGATGCAATGCACCGATGCCGCACAGCGTCATATTATTATTATCAGCGACGGCGATCCCAGTCCGCCGCTGGCCGGCACGATCAAGCGGATGCAGGAAAACCAGATCACCTGCTCGACCGTGGGTATCGGTTACGGAAGCCATGTAATCGAGCCGCCGATGATCAATATTGCCCGGCAAACCGGCGGACGTTTCTATGCCTGCAAGAATCCCCGACAATTACCGCAGATATTCGTGAAGGAAAGCAAGGTCATCAAACGCTCGCTGCTGGACGAGCGGGCGTTTCAGCCGCGTATTGTCGGCTTTTCGCAGGCCATCCAAGGTATTCGTTCGGAAGATCTACCCCAACTCGACGGTCTAGTCCTGACCTCGCCCAAGAACGATATCACCATGCCCATTATCCGCCGTGGTGCCGACGGTGACGACCCCGTGCTGGCTTACTGGAACTACGAGATGGGCAAGATGGCGGTTTTCACGAGCGGCTGGTGGACCAAGTGGGGGGCGCGCTGGGCCTCGTGGGAGAGTTTCGGGAAATTCTGGGCCCAACTGGTTCGCTGGGCCACGCGTCAAAAGGGTTCGGCGGATTTTGATATCGTCACCCGACTGGAGGGCAGCCAGGGCAAGATCATGATCGAGGCCCTCAACAAGGACGCCTCTTATCTGAATTTTCTGCGGATTCAGGGTCGCCTGACCACACCCGCGATGGAGACCGAACCCTTGCACCTGTATCAAACGGGGCCGGGCCGCTACGAAGGGACGTTCGAGGTCAATGCCGATGGCAACTACCTGGTCAACCTGCGATACAGCGATGCTCAGCAGGAGCAGGGCATCATCAGTACGGGTCTGAGTGTTCCCTATTCGCCGGAATACCGCGAGTTGAATACGAATTTCGCGTTGTTGAACAAGGCCGCCGAACGCACGGGCGGTCGGGTTCTGGACCTGACAAGCAAACCCGAGGACGTGTTCAGCCGCCAGAATTTGCCCATATCCGTCTCGCGTCAACCGATCTGGCGCTGGGTGGTTGCCTGGCTGCTGCTGCCGATGCTTCTGCTGGACGTGGCCGGTCGCCGGCTGGCCTCGACGGTGGCGTTTTCGGTGTACGTGGAGGTGGCCGTCCTGGCGGTCGCCTGTGCAGTGTTCCAGACTTGGCACGGCCATCTTTCTTTCTGGTCCGTGGTCCAGGCGATCCTTGTGGCCGAGATCGTGGGCTGGGCGGTGCGTTATCGTTCTATCGTGCCGACGTTGCAGTTCTTGACCCACACGGTGACGGCCTTGTCGCAGGCGGGGCAGCGTAGTAGCCGCTCGTTGAATCAGCTCAAGGGAGTGCGCGAGCGGGTCCGTAAGGAACTCGATGAAAAACCGGCGGTGGGGCGGACGGAGGAGACTTTTACACCCGAGCCGTCGACGGACGCCCGAAGGCGTTTCGACGTTGGAGATCGGGTAGCGGCGGAGCCGGCCAAGAACCTAGCCGACTCGCTGGGCAGCGCGGCGGCGAAGAAACTCGACGAAACGCCTAAGCAAAGTCGGGTTCGACCCGGTCAGCCGGGTGTACCGGAAGATGATACGACCTCGCGATTGTTGCGGGCCAAACGCCGGGCACGCGAGGAAATGGAGCGGAATGATGAGGATAAAAGTGGAGAATAGAGCGGCCAAAAAGGCGGCCGGCGCCGAGCAGCGAATACACCGTGCGCAACGAGAAACGGTAGTACTATTCTTGAAGGATGAACCCCGCGGTTGCAGGACCGTGGATTAAAACGGAGGTGTACCCATGTCACAGAATATCGATCCCCGAGTGGAAAAAGCTGCCCAGGAGTTTTGCCACAAGTTTCAGCGGTTGCGGGAGGAGATCGGCAAGGCGATTGTCGGGCAGAGCGAGATTGTCGACGGCGTGCTTACCTGCCTGTTTGTCGGCGGGCACGCTTTACTTGAGGGCGTTCCCGGATTGGGCAAGACCTACCTGATCCGTACCCTTGCCCAGGCCCTCAGCCTCGATTTCAAACGTATTCAGTTTACCCCCGATCTGATGCCTGCGGACATCATCGGCACCACAATTATCAGCGAGGATCCCGGTACCGGCCGGCGCGATTTTCAATTCCAGAAAGGGCCGCTGTTCGCGCAGATTATTCTGGCCGACGAAATCAATCGGGCCACGCCGAAAACGCAGTCCGCGCTGTTGGAGGCCATGCAGGAGCATACCGTCACCGTCGGTGGACAACGTTACCCCTTGCAGGAGCCGTTTTTCGTGATGGCCACGCAGAACCCCATCGAGCAGGAGGGTACCTATCCATTGCCCGAAGCCCAGCTCGACCGGTTCTTTTACAAGCTGATCGTTGAATATGCCTCACGCGAGGAGCTTAAGACCATCCTCGACCGTACCACGACGGGCCATCAACCCAAAATCGATCCGGTCATGACCGCCGAGGAGATCATTGGTTCGCAGCGATTGGTTCAACGAGTCATCGTCGCGCCACACGTGCAGGATTACGCCATTCGTTTGACCCTGGCCACCCATCCGGGGGGTGAGTTTGCCACCGAAATGACCAACAAATATATCCGGTGGGGTTCCAGTCCGCGTGGCGCGCAGGCCGTGAGTCTGGCATCCAAGGTTCACGCCTTGCTGGAGGGGCGATTCAATGTCAGTTTTGATGATGTGAAGAAGGCGGCCGTCCCCGCTTTGCGTCACCGGATTCTGCTTAACTTCGAGGGCGAGGCGGAGAACCTGAGCACCGACGAGATTATCGCGGATATCCTGGAGCATACGCCAACAATGGTCGGAGCGGCGGCATAGGGTGACGGAGAGATGGAGGGAAAAGGAGACGGAGAGATACTTGAGGAATAGTTAATTGCTCACGACTGATTGCTGACTACTGACTACTCGATACTGAGAGCTTATGTATGTCTGTTTCGACCCAATACAACGAATTGCTCGATCCGGAGTTCATGAACCGTCTGGAGCGGCTGGATATCGTTTCGCGCAAGATATTCTTTGGGCGAATGAAGGGTGAGCGGCGTTCCAAACGGAAAGGCCAATCGGTCGAGTTCGCCGACTACCGTAATTATGTCAGCGGCGACGACCTGCGTTTTCTCGACTGGAATATCTATGCCCGGCTGGAACGGCTGTTCATCAAGCTGTTTTTCGAGGAGGAGGATCTGCACGTCAGCGTGCTCATCGACGCCAGCCGCTCCATGCGCTTCGGCGATCCGGACAAAGCCCTGTACGCCCGACGCATCGCGGCGGCCGTCGCTTATATCGGCCTCATCAACTATAACCGCGTCAGCGTGACCGCGTATGCCGACCGGTACGGCCCGGAACTCGTCGGACTTCGCGGCCGACACATGATACATAAGGTGCTTGATTTTCTCGCCAATCTCGATTCGTCCGGAGCCGGCAACATGACCGCCGCGTGTCGGCGTTATGCCATACGCCATCCGCAAAAGGGTGTGGTACTGTTGCTGAGCGATTTCCTGGATAAGGGAGGGTACGAAGCCGGTCTGCGTTACCTCGTCGGACGAAATTACGATCTATACGCCATTCAATTGCTTTCGCCGGAGGAGATCGAGCCGAAACTGGCCGGTGATCTGCAACTGCGTGACCTGGAGGACGACGATCTCGCGGAAATCACGGTCAGCCGGGCCCTGCTCAACCGCTACAAGCAGAACCTCAACGCTTATTGCCTGGAACTCCGTGATTTCTGCGCCCGGCGGGGTGTTACCTATTTGTTTACCCCCACGACCGTACCGTTCAATCAACTGGTGCTGACTTATCTGCGGCAAAGGGGGTTGCTCAAATGAGTTTTCTAGCGCCTTGGTATCTGCCCGTATTGACCGCCGTCCTGACCGTGCCGCCGCTGGTGCTGCTCTATTTCCTCAAACTCAAGCGTCAGGAATTGCCGATCTCCTCCACTTTGTTGTGGAAACGGGCGGTCCAGGATTTGCAGGTTAATTCGCCCTTTCAGCGGCTCAAGAGCAATCTTCTGCTTATTCTCCAGTTGTTACTTCTGCTATTGGCTATTCTGGCTATCGCCGAGCCGATGTGGACCGGCCAGCGGGGTTTGGAAAAGGCCGTCGTTCTCCTGCTGGATCAATCCGCCTCGATGGCCGTCGAGGAGGGTGCCCGTCAGACGCGACTGGATCTGGCCAAGGAACAAGCCCATCGGGCCATCGATGATCTAACCACCAATCAGAAGGCCATGGTCATCGGGTTTTCCAACCGGGCCCGAGTGTTTCAAACATTTACCAACGATAAGGCCGCCTTGCGTCGGGCGGTGGACGCCATCGAGCAGACCGATGCGATCGGCCGGCTGAGCGAGGCCATGACCCTTGCCGAAGCCCATTCCACGCCGGTGGGGGAGGGGATAGGGGTCGAGTCCGAGATGGCCGAATCCCAATACATCGTTTTTACCGACGGGCGATTGCCCGATGCCGTGGATATCGCCGTGCAGCGCGGCACGATGGATATCGTGCGGATCGGGAATCGCCAGGAAAACATGGGTATTGTGAACCTGGATGTTCGTCGCCATTACGAACGCCCCGAATCGCTCAGTGTTCTGGTCCGGGTACGCAATTTCGGTAGTGAGCCCGTCAGTCGGGATATATCGCTGCTGGTCGATGGTCAACTGAGCAGCGTGCAGACCATCCCACCCCTTGCTCCTCTAGCGGATGCGGAGCGGCTGGCCACCATGCAACTGACCGGTCTGCCGCCCGAGGGCAATGAAACCACCATTGCGTTCGAGCTAGCCCTCGCGACCGCCGCCCAACTCGAAGTCCGTCTGTCCGGCGAGGATGCCTTGGCTATCGACGATCGGGCTTATGCCGTCGTGGCCCCGCCGCGTTCCATGAGCGTGCTGCTGGTTACGCCGGGTAACTATTACCTGCGCCGGTTGGTTCCGGTCATGCCGGTGGCGAAATGCGACATCTGGACACCCGGCGAGTATGAGGAGGCCTCGGAAGACAAGCTGATCGAGGATGGGCGTTGTCGATATGACGTGGTGATTCTTGACGGCCATTCCACCGAACGATTGCCTGCCGGTAATTATCTCTTCTTTGCCAGCGCCCCTCTTATTGAGGGCGTTCAGATCGGTAAAAACGTCGAGGGACAGCCGTTTCTCGACTGGGACGACACGCACCCCGTGTTGCGGCACGTGTCCGTACCGGCCATCAATGTCTTTTCCTGGTTGGACATCAAGCTGCCCGATCAGGCGATTCCGTTGATTGAAGGGCCTGATGGTCCGGTCCTCGCTCTGCTTCGGCAGGAACGCAATCAATATCTGATCTGTGCCTTTGGTTTGTTTGATTCCACGCGTACCTATCTCAATACGGATTGGGTGCTCAATGAGGGTTTTGTGGTTTTTGTCTACAACGCCCTGCGTTACCTGGCCGGTACCACTTCCGCAGGGCAGATCGAGCCGGTCCGTCCGGGTGAGGCTTTTACCGTCGCGGCCAGACCGGGTACCACCACCGTTCGCGTCCGCCGACCGGACGAACGCACCGACGACGCTCCTGTGAGCCTCAGCGGACTGGCTACCTATGGCCGAACCGACAAAGTAGGCATTTATAACATCGCTACCGGCATTGCCGGCGAAGACGCCCGGGCGGTCAATCTGCTTGATGAACAGGAAAGTTTCATCACGCCGAACAAGGATTTTCGCATTGCCGCGGGCTCCGTTACCGCCGCGGAGGGCCTTGATCGCAGCCGCCGTCCGCTTTGGCCTTACCTGTTGATGGCTTTTGGCCTGGTCCTCCTGCTGGAATGGATCGTGTACAACAAACGGGTCTTTGTGTGAGGTGATCGGCATTGAGATGCCGGCATTCAGTAATCAGGTGACTGGATATACCACATTGAATCTACACGGCAGGGGGGATGGCATGGGTGATTGGTTGGGACGTGGCGATCCGAACCTGGGATTTGCCGGCGTTCTTTGCTTCATAAAGGGCCTGATCGGCGATTTGAAGAAGGGCGGCCTGATTGATCGGCCGATGTTCCAGCAGCGAAGCTACTCCGCCGCTGATCGAGGGTTTCACCGGTACGGGAAGAGTTTTACTCTTCTGGGCAAAAAGCCGGATGGTACGTTCGGCGACGGCCGCCGCTTCCTTTGCGGTAACGCCCGGCAAAATCAGAAGAAATTCGTCACCACCGAAGCGGATGGCCAGATCCTGTTCACGAATACACTGACGCAGCAATTCGCCGACGAAACGGAGCAGATTGTCACCGGCCTGATGGCCGAGGGTGTCGTTGAGATTCTTGAAATAATCCAAATCCATCATCACGATAGCCAGATCTTGCCCCGCTTCGTGCTGGGCCCGGAAGATTTCGGTAAATTTATCCTCGAAGAGTTGGCGGTTGCCCAGGCGAGTCAAAGGGTCGGTCCAGGCTTTCTTCTCCGTCTGGCGAAGTAACCTGGTGATCTGGCGGGTCTTGGCGGTCACGCGATCCGTAACCGTTTTTTCGAGGTCCTCGGCCCGTTCGTGTAACTGGTCGAGATTGGAATACATTTCAGCCAAGATACGGGCCAGTTCGCCGATCTCGTCAGCGCGGTCGGTGGGAAGATTCGCGGGTTTTCTTGAATGCAGCAGGGTCCGTGAATGCCTGGCCAACATTTTGAGCGGGGTCAGTACCGTCCGGTGCAGATACCAGAAACCGATGATAACACCAAGACCGGCCAAAGCGAGCAACCAGGCGAAATAGCTCCCAATCGCCTCCCGACTGGTTTCCCACATACCGGAAAATGTGACCGCACAGAGTAAGGTACCTAGCGAATCCCCGGAGCCGGGTGGCCGTAACTCGATCGCAACCATGGCCAACCGGGGTAGCGATTGTGCGGCATCTTCCGGAAGCAACCAGGCCGTTTCCTTAATCTGATCCCGGCTTACTCGGTAGTAGGTTTCCAGCAACAAAGGGTGCCCACGAGAAGCGACAAGCCGCCCGGTGGAATCAAGTACAGCTAAAAAATAGAGAGAGGGATGCGAATCGAGTTTTTCGACAAAATCATTTAGTCCCCTCGCGGTGGGAGCAAGAATTTGCTGGGTAATCTGGGCAGCGTAGGTCTCGCCGATAGTCCGGGCGCGCAGGATTTCGGCCACGCGGCCCAGATGACGCATTTTGTAGCCGAATAAGGCCGAGCCGCCCAGAATGGTCGACATGGCGGTCAAGGCGATAGACAACCACAAAGCCTTGCGAATACCGAGTGTTCGGCCGGTTTTTATGGGTCCGTTTCGTTTGCTCACGGTCCTTGGAATATCGGTCATTTCGCCGGCCGGGGTGAAATAGACCGATTGGCCACTGCCGGCGTCTCACCAGTGTTGGTCGGCCTGGGGGGCCGACGTTATCGGGTTTCAGGAGGCACTCTTGTTCGGACAGCGTGCCAATGCGACGCCCCGATGTCCCGCGTCGAGACCTGTTTTAAGCCGGTACCATCTTTTGTTCTTGTGCATTCCAGGCAATGAGTTTTTTTGTAAACCAGGATTCGTTGCCCATGCAGACGGCGACTACACCGTAAAGGCCCAGTTCGGGCGGACAGACCAGAGGCGCGCCGGTTCGGATGGCGGCTTGGAGGTTTTTATGCTGCAGAGCGATGTCCTCGCCGCCGGTTTTCTGGTGATGGGCGATGATCTTGGGTTCCCGGGCCTCGCTTTCCTCGATGATTTCCCAGCCCTGAGGGGTGAAAGCGAGTGTGCCTTTGACACCGCGGATCAGGTGATCGTATTTATATTTATTGGCTTGCGTACCAAGCAGATGAACCGTCATGCCTTCGGTGATCCCCTCGATTTTGGGATATTCCAAAAGCATTTCCATACTGTCCGGCATCTCGCGCCCGTCCGGCCAGGTATAAATACCGCCCATGCCGGCGACACGGACGGGAAATTGCAAACCGCAAGCCTTCAGGATGCGGGTTAGCCGGTGAATGAACAGGTCGGTGGCAATGCCGCCGGAATAGTCCTTGTAACAGCGCCATTCGAAATAGCGAGGCGCGGACCAGGGACGTTTAGGCGCCGGTCCGAGCCAGGCATCCCAATCAAGTCCCTCGGGCATCGGCGTGTTTTCGTCCACGCCGACGCGCCAAGGCCGATTGGTCGGCGGATTATAGTTGTTGTAGTTGCGAGTGTAGTCGATCTGGGCCGCGACGACCGGACCGATTTTCCCTTCCCGGATGGCCTCGTAGGCGGATGAATAACTATCGTCGCTCATGCCTTGGACCCCGACTTGCAGCTTGAGGCCGGTCTCCTGCACTTTCTTAAGTACGGCGAGTGATTCGTGAATGTGGTGGGTCAGAGGTTTTTCGCTATAAACGTGTTTACCCGCGTGCAAGGCATCGAGGATCATATACGCATGTGAGTGCTCGGGGACACCGATCACGACATAATCAACATCGTCGTCGGCGAGCATTTCTCGGTAGTCACGGATTTTTCGGGCCTGTCCACCCTGGCTCGTGATCCGGTCAGCGAATTCGTTAAGTCGCTGGGGGTTGATATCACAGATGGCCGTGATGTCGCAATTTTGTTCCTCGCGGATAGCCATGAGGGCGGGCAAGTGTCCGGCGGTGGTGATTGTGCCCAGGCCGATGATGCCGATGTTGAGGCGGTCGTTGGCGCCGTATTGGCGACTTTTGGCGGCGGCCGTTACCCGCTTTACGGTGGTTGCAGATGCGGCAAGACCGAGGGAAAAAGCGGCGCTGCCGGTGGTCTTCAGAAAGCTTCGACGGGTGCTTTGTTTCTTATCGGCCTGCATGGTTTCTCCTTCCAGATCATAATCAACAGCTCGAATCGTCCGCCTCTTCAATCCCTCCTGGGCGGAAGAGGTTATTTCAACTCCAATTCCACCGTTATGATTTTTTGCGGCCGGACCACCAGGGTCACGGCATGAGTATCCTCGAGTTTGAGTTCCTCGCTGCGTTCCTCGTTCAGATTGGTCAACCAGGCGCGCTTTAGATCGGCGGCGAAACGCAGTTGGCCGTTTTGAGTTTCGTTCGTGGGATTATACAGACGGAAAACGAAGGTGTTCCGGTCCTCGGTCTTTTTCAGGGCACTGAATCGGAGTTTGGCGTTGTTGATGGAGTAGAGTGAGGCCTGTCGGCCGGGTAGCGGGCCGGACCAAGTCCGAGTCTGGACCAGACGGAGCGGGACGTTGAACATTTCCGCGTGCAGGGGAACGTCGGCCGCGTTCCAGTCACCCGCGTGCGGCCTTATGGCATAGCGGATCTTGTGCGGTCCCAAGCATTGTCCGCCTTTCTGGCTGGGCCAACCGGAGCCTACGCGGGTTTCGGTACATACCCAGTTAGGCGAGGCGCGCAAAAGGGACAAGGCCAGAACGCGCTGGTCGGTATCGAAAACCTCATATTCGGTCAAGCTGTCGTTCAGGAAAGCGATGCCATTTTTTCCGTCGCTGATATCGACGAAATTATTCTGCGGCAATGTGGCCATGTCCGGCCAAACCGTGTCTTCCGTTGGTCCTTGAGGATGGATAGGGCGGTGGTCAACGGTGAAATGCCCGCCTGCATCAACATGGTCAGCCCCGCTCAGCCCCGTGGGGAAGATAGCCCGCAGGTAATGATCTTCGCAATGATTTTCGAATTCGACAGCGACTTCAACCTGTTGTGCTCCAGCGCGCAAGGTGACGGCCGTCTGGATGGTCAAGTCCTCCAGTTCATCGCCGCGGCGATCCTGTTCACGCTGGCCACGCTTGGGGATACGCAAGGTGACTTCACTGATAAGCGTAGCCTGCAGGGGGCCTTCCTCGGCGCACCAGATCCGGGCGGAACAGCCGATGCTGGTATGAATCTGGTCGAACATGGGCCGGATGTTGATCCAGTAGTTGCCGTGCTCGCCGCGATCCTCATAGGAATTGAGACCGGCATAGGTACGGTTGCGCTGTTTGTCGGTCAGGTTGAAGGTGCCGTTGGGGTTCATGGTGACACGCAGAAACTCGTTTTCGATGACCTCTGGTGCCTTACGAAGCGAACCGGTGCGCTGCCAGGTTCCGGACCAGGGGATACCGGGGGCCTGCGAGCGTCGGCCAACGCGAAAGACTTTATAACCACCGGCCGGTATCTCCCCCGTATCGAAGTAAAGCAGGTGCTGGTCGCAGAAGAAGGGGAAGGCCCGGGTATGCAGCTCGGCGATAGCTCGTTCCTGTGGACGTTTGCCGTGGTATTGGGTGGGCACGGGGCTTCCGTCGGCGTCGAAGATGCAGGGGTCGTCGATGTCCTTTGGCCAATCGCAGGGATGTCCGCCGGGTTTGGGTATGTCGAGCCAGGCCCGGGTGATTTCCCTGCGCGGGTAAGGCAGGGGGTTAAAGGCGACCAGAAGGACGTCATTGTCCGCGAAACCGGTGCGATCAATGCGGCGGATGAGTTCCTGCATGGCTCGGTCGCCGGCGGCCTGAGAGATTTCGATCACCTGATTAAGACGGTTTTGCACGTCGGCGGCCGTCTTGTCCTGAGTGACACCGTTGATCGAGTCGTGCGGATGGGCGGCCAACAGGTTTTCCCACGCGACGCGGAGGTAAGGTCCAGGGTACTCGGCCCCGGCGGCGGCGGCAGCCACACACATCGGCTCGGCGAAACGGATGAGCAGGTTCTGGGCCTGCTTGTTCAATCGTTTCAAATACAGGCGGGTACTCAGGGCGTTCCCCGTGTTCTTGTCCACCGGTCCGTCACGCAACTCTCCGTGAACCACTTTGAGCTTGGACCGGTCGATTTTTTCGCGCATCAATTGCACGTAAGCGGGCATAGTGGTCTGAACCCATTGTCGATCCTTGTCGGGATCGATGGCATTGATGCGTTCCAGCATCTGGGGGAACAGCGGCTGGGCGGCGGTGTAATCGCAGCCGTTCATCATCAGCCGGTCGTCGGGCAAGACGCTCTCGTCCATCGTTTTCCAGGCGGTCTCGATGACTTCGGGCGTGATGAAATCGGGGTAACATCGCGCGGGGGCGTCGAGACGGAACCCATCCTGCTCGCGTTGCTCGTCATCGGCCCGATGGTAAGCCAGCCCGCCGTTTTCCCATCGGTATTCCCACCCCTTGCCCATGTGCTCGGTATTGAACAGGACGGAAAGGTGGACGTAAAAGTAGAAATTATGCCGGCCCATTTTGCCGAAGCGGGTGGAGAGCAGTTCGGTGCCGTCCGGCCCACGCCAGAGGAATTCGCATTGCGGGGCGCGTTGCTCGTTGACCCGCTTGCCGATCATGGCTACGTCGATCCCGAAACCGGCGTAAAGCTGCGGTAGTTGCGCGGTCTGTCCCCAGCCGAAGGGCGTGTAGCCGATCTTCATCACTCCGCCGAGTTGACGGCTGATACGATCACCCCAGAGCAGGTTGCGGACCATGGCTTCACCGTCGACGGGAAATTCGTCGGGCAGGGTATACCACGGGCCGATGGAGAGTTTGCCGTCCCGCACAAGCTTTTCGATGCGCGGGCGATTCTCCGGGCGGATTTCAAGATAGTCGATGATCGGCGAACATTGCCCATCGAGTAGGAAACCGGCGTATTGTCCGGCTTCCAAAACGTTCAGCAGTTCATCGATGAAATCTACCAGCATGAACCGGGTGGTCCAGATGGGATAACGCCACTCGCGGTCCCAATGGGTATGGGAGACGAGATGAGCGGTCCGTTTTTTGTGTGATTTCTTCTGCTCGGCCATGATTGTATTGACCTACTTCTTGACCCACATACGCAGGTCATTGTCCAGCGTCCAGCCGGGGGCCTTGATTTCAAACATATTCTGCTTGCGGCTCTGGTCTTCCATCAGCCGGGTGGTTTCGTCCCAGTTCTTCAAACCGCTAAGGGCGTCGAGCTGAGTCAGGTTGCAACTTCCCACGCAGTTGGCGTATTTGATGCAGCGTTCGATGCTCTCGCCGCGCAGATACGCGCTGAGGAAGCCGGCGATCGAGGAATCGCCCGAGCCGGTGGCGCTGGCGATCGGGTCCACGTGATAAGCCGGGCACCAGAGCTGGCGGTTGTGCCAATTGTCCGGGTTGCCCGGTTTGGCCCGGCCCATTTCCGCGAAGCGGGCCTTGTCTCTGGTCTTGATGTGGAATCCGCGATGGCCGGATTTCAGGGTGACGATCTTGCTGCCGAACTCGAGGAACTGATCGGACAGAGCGGTGTAGTCGTTGATGTCGAAGAAGTCGATAAGCTCGGCCCCGCCATGTTCCTTTTTCATCTTCAGGAAACGGTCACGCTGCAT
The DNA here is from genome assembly GCA_964401335.1 of uncultured Planctomycetales bacterium. Lineage (GTDB taxonomy): Bacteria > Planctomycetota > Phycisphaerae > UBA1845 > PWPN01 > JAAYCU01. The sequence goes on along the minus strand of CAYNYK010000055.1, from coordinate 1,552 downwards.
CATGAAGACGGCTTCCTCGATGCTGGGTAGGAAGATGTCCACATAAGGCAGGGTTTTTTTGAGGATGACATCCCAGGGGGCCTGGCCGGACTCCGAACGCGGATCGGGCAGGGACATATCCAGCGAGGTGGTGGCCCCGGCCTGCTTGGCCCGGCGGAATACCTCGACCAGTTCACGGCCTTCGTTGGCGTACATGTTGTGCATCAAAGGCGGATAACCGAGGTGGAAGTGCCGGGCTTTTTCCACAAGTTTGAAATCGATATCGGCGCTGCTGAAGGTGTCATTGGTGCCCGGATGGTGCAGGAAAATGCGGTCGATTCCCGGCGGGGCGAGGGCCACGGTGTAGGAGGTATGCCCGCCTTTCTCGACTTTGATGCCCTCAGCCGAGGCATAACGGCCGAGCCGTTCGATGACTGCCTTGCCGAAGTCATCGTCGCCGACCTTGGCCATGAAACGCACGTCCATGCCCAGAATGTGCAGGCCGATACCGGTGTTGGAGACCGGCCCGCCGGTGGAGGTCGCCACCGGGCCCATGTTCACCAATTTGCCGGGGGTCAAGATCTCGCCGATATTCCGCGAGCCGGTATCGTGAAACTTCGGGATGATGTCAAAGCAGATATGCCCCGCCGCCGCTACGTCAAAAGTGTCCTTGGCCATCCAAATCTTCTCCACAGGTAAAGCAACACTGTTCTCGACCGGGAACACCCCTGTTCCCTGGCTCCGAAAAGCCCCGGAATATAGCGGTAAACGGCCTACGAGTCCAGTCGGGTCAGGGGATGATTCGGGGTCCGTGTCGATATCAGCGGGGCTGGACATGTCTGGGAACGGCTTATGGACTGCGGCGGCCATGACGCCGCTTTTGCTTGGATCGCAGGGTTGTCCTCAAGATACCGTGGTAGGATTATCCATCAGGACCATCAACGCACTGCTCGCACGAACCGCCTGACGCGGGATTCGGGTTATCGTCCCCGCCAACCGTTAAACCCTGAAGGGTGACGGATATTCTTGATGTCATGGTCCGCCGGAACATCGTCCATGGTCATCATCAGGTAGGCTTCCCTCATATTCTCTTCAAGTTCTTTCAGCGTCTTGCCCTGGGTCATGATTTCCGGATGCTTCACGAGCTTACCCACCCAGAATTCCTCGCCTTTCCAGCAAATCATCTTCAATTTGGTTTTCATTTGTTCACCCGCCGGGAGCTTGTGCCTTGATGTTCGCGTAAAACATGACAAGGACCGAATCTACGATTTGGCTCTTGAGAATTATGTGGAACAAAAGTTGAGAACATGGGCTTGTTCAAACCGCGTGCGATCCAGTAAAACCCCTATTGCTCCCGAGCGCAAAATACTTCTTTTATATCTTCCAAACATCTGCAAGCAGAAGAAATTTAATATCCGTAAATTGACCTGCAAATGCTTTTTCGACGGTATCCAAATCCCATGCACTTCCATCCTTTTTGCAGAATCCATCACAGGCAATCTTGGCACCGCCATCCAATTGTCGCCGGGCGGGTTAAAACCGGCCACTTCCGGGCGGGTTAAAACCGGCCAAT
>CAYNYK010000054.1:0-32518 GCA_964401335.1 uncultured Planctomycetales bacterium | reverse complement strand
CCGATTAATCAATTAAGTCAAGTGAATATCGTAACGCTTGGTTCAACTTAAATAAGTGTTCGCCCGTCAATCTGGTAATGAAATGACGAAGTCTTTCGCGCGGTATCGTATGGAGATTGTCCGTGTTGATGACGCAATCGGTAGGCATACCCTCTGCGCGGGATAAATGGATTCGGAAGGAAGCGATCGAACCACACGGGTTATTTCCGCAATCGTGACATTTTGCCGCCGATCCATGTATTCAGATCGGGTAACAATAACCACCGGCCGATAACCCGCGTCGCCGGCCAGTTCCGCCCACCAAACCTCGCCGCGTGTCACCTCGGTTAACTCCAGTTATGGCGTAGTTGCTCAGGATAGAATTCCGACCAGCCGACTTCATCACGAGTTGATTCGGTCCATGCCCACAAACCTCGTTTCCCCACGGTGGATTGGTCTCGCTCCGAATCACCGGCCAATTGCTGAAACAGAAAGGCGCATAATTCCGCCTTTTCGTATGCGGAAAGCTCCTCGGTTTCTTTAAGTATGATTTCCAGTCTGGTCATATTTGTATTATATCATCCACTTCTGAGGGATGTCCATCAGAAAAAACAATCAGAAATGATTGTCTTACGGCAATTCAAGGTAACTGGGGTAGCGCTGGGGCAAATCGGCTAGCGTACCTTCGAGAAACCGGAGGACTTGCCGGTCGCGGTCGGTCATTTGCATCCGTGGCCTGGGAAAAGCACGGTTTACACTTTGACCAACGGCCGTAACCTCTCTAAACTCAACGGACAATATACAAAGGATTGGGTGGCTGCGTCGGCGGCTTGTCAGGATGATGACAATAATCCGGCCACCTCCGACCGATATGGAAAACGTCATGAACAGCAAAGACACTTACGAAAACCCGTTGGTCACGCGTAACGCCTCGCCTGAAATGTGCGTCCTGTTCAGTCCCCGGCAACGGATCATCACGTGGCGGCAAATCTGGTTGGCCTTGGCCGAGGCGGAGGCGGAACTCGGCTTGCCCATAACTCAAAAGCAGTTAACCGACCTGCGGCGAACGCTCGACAAGATCGACTGGGCCGCCGCCGCCGAGCATGAGAAGAAACTCCGCCATGATGTCATGGCTCACCTTCACGCCTGGGGCGATGTCGCCCCGTCGGCGCGCGGCATCCTCCACCTCGGGGCCACCAGCATGGACATCGTGGACAACGCCGACCTGCTCATCATGCGCGACGCTCTCGTGCTGATCCGCGATTGGCTGGTCAACGCCATCGACGCCTTCGGCGACTTCGCCCGCAAGTGGCGAAACCTGCCCTGTCTGGGCTACACACATTTTCAGCCGGCCCAGTTGACCACCGTCGGCCGCCGGGCCTGTCTCTGGGCGTACGATTTCGTTCGTGACCTGCGGGAGATCGAGGCTCGCCTGGCCGACCTGAAATTCCGGGGCATTCGGGGAGCGACCGGCACGCAGGCAAGTTTCCTGGCCCTGTTCGACGGCAACGCCCGCAAGGTGGAACGACTGGAGAAAATCGTCGCCGGCAAACTCGGCTTCACTACCAGCGAGCCCGTGGTGGGGCAGACCTACACGCGCAAGATCGACGCCCAGGTCGCCGCCGCCCTGGCCGGCATCGCCGTCTCCGCCCACAAATTCGCCAACGACATCCGTATATTGGCCGGCCTCAAGGAAATCGAGGAACCTTTCGAGAAACATCAGGTCGGCTCCTCGGCGATGGCCTACAAACGCAACCCGATGCGTTGCGAGCGCATGACCGGCTTGGCCCGCTATGTACTCAGCCTCGCCTCGTCGCCTTTCCAAACCGCCGCCGAGCAGTGGTTCGAGCGGACGCTCGACGATTCCTCCAACAAGCGACTGAGTATCCCGGAAAGCTTCCTGGCCACCGACGGCATCCTCCGCCTGGTGGTGGATGTAGCCCGCGGACTGGTCGTCTACCCGGAGGTCATTCGCGCCCGTGTCGATGCCGAGCTGCCCTTCATGGCTACCGAGGACATCTTGATGGCCGCCACCGCCGGTAAAGGCCAAGGCCGTAAAAAACAGGCCGGCGATCGACAGGCCCTGCACGAGCGGATTCGCCAACATTCACAGGCGGCGGCCTGCGAGGTCAAAATGTACGGCCGCAAGAATGATCTTATTCAGCGCCTGGCCGCCGACCCCGCTTTCGCCGGCGTGGACCTGCAAAAGACGCTTAAACCCGAGCGGTTTATCGGATTGGCCCCCCGGCAGGTCGATCGATTCCTTGCCGACGTGGTACGGCCGATTCGTAACCGTTACCGCGAGGTGCGTCAAAAAAAGGTTGAACTACACGTATAAGTACAGGCGGATATGGCCACGGAACACGCAGAGCAGCAATATCCTCGCGCATGGGAACACCGCATTGACGATCTGGCGGGCATTTTCGATCTCGACATCGCCGGCTTGCGCAGCAGCATCAGCGTCACGCCCGTGCAACTTCGAAAGGTATATCTGCCGCTGCTGGCCTGGCTGGACGAGATAAACCGAACAACAAAACAACGCCTGCTGGTCGGCCTGGCGGGCATACCCGGAAGTGGAAAATCCACCTTCGCCGCGGCCCTCGGCCTGCTCGCCGATAAGCTGCTGGCTCCCGGGGCGTTGGTGAGCGTCGGTATGGACGGCTGGCATTGGCCTAACCGTGTCCTTCAGGAACGCACCACGCGCAATCCCGACGGTCAGATCGTATCTTTAAGCAAACGCAAAGGCGGGCCGGACTCGTTCGACGTGGCCGCCCTGGCCGCTGCCCTCGGTGAATTGAAAAACACCCACACCGCCGTCCACCTCCCCGTCTATGACCGTCGTCTGCATGAACCGGTACCTGACGGGCTGACCGTGTCGCCCGAGACGCGCATCATCCTGTTGGAAGGCAACTACGTGCTTTGCCCGACACCGCCCTGGAACCAGGTTTTCGAGCAGTTGCACCCTCGGCTGATGCTAATCGCCGACCCGGCCATCGCCCGTGAGCGGGTCATCGCCCGCCACATTCGCGGCGGCATGAATCCCGCCCAGGCCGAGGAGAAATTCGCCTGTAATGACCGGTTCAATACCGATGTGGTGCAAGGTACGGCCGTCCATGCCGATCGGCTGATCGACCTGAAGTAAAGCATGTACAAATGCTTGGCAATTGCCGGATCGAACTGCCACCTGTTCCATTCGAAATGGGCATCGCTGTGTATTACCCAAATTTCCTGCCACACCCATCGAAAATCAGCCCTGGACATTGACGACGAGACCGTCATCCGATACCGTCGATAATGAAGCGAAAGCATCCCGGAGGCGTGCCCGAGCGGCTGAAGGGGACGGTTTTGAAAACCGTTGTGCGGGAAACTGCACCGGGGGTTCGAATCCCTCCGCCTCCGTTCTGCGTCGCTCTTGCATCGCTTGGCGCGATGCGGGAGCTATGCAGAACGTCCTGCGAAGCTAGCTGTAGCTCTGCGAAGCTTGCGAAGCAGAGCGAAGGAGATCACGGAGAATAAAGGAGTTATTAGAAAACAGAGTGAGCGATGGTTTGGACAGGGTGCATGTATCCAGAATTAGGTGTACCTCGCCTGCGTCCTTATTTCATCTTTTCTCCGTGCTCGCCACGGCGGAGCCTAGGCGGGCTCTCTGTGACCTCTGTGGTGAATAATCCGGGATAACATTACTGGCAGTTAAAAGGGCAGAATCCATAGGGCGAGAAGTGGCCGTAGTTTACACAGGTGTTGCCTTTCACGCTGCTGAACCGCACCGCGCCATGATGCTTGCCACTTCCGTTTGGGCGAAATCAGTCCGAAGCAAGAGGCAGGGTGGTGATAAAAGTACTGCCCTCGTTGGGACGACTACGCACCTCGATGCGGCCGCCATGTGCCTCGGCGATCCTTTGAATAATGGGCAGACCCATGCCGGTTCCCTGTCGAAAAGTCTTTTTCGCGGCGGGAGTTCGATAAAATTCCTCAAAGATGCGACGGGCCTCGTCCGGCTCCATGCCGATGCCCGTGTCGGTCACTTCCAGCAGGGCGTAGCGGTTGTTGCAGTGGAGATCGACATGAATCCGCCCCCCGGCGGGCGTGTATTGAATCGCGTTAACGATCAGATTGCCCACCAGTTCGGTCAGGGCCTCGGGATCACCATCGACGGGGGCCGGTTCCAAGGTGCTGGTCAACTCGAGACGGCTGGTCCGGGCCATGGGCAGGTACAGGTTGACGCTCTGGTGAACGAGGTCGCATAAGTCGACTCGTTGCCTGCGGGCTGCCGAACCCAAATCCCGCAGCATGGCGTAGCGGTGCAGGTCCTCGATTAACTGAGACAGCCCCATGGTCCGCAGGATGGCCCGATCAAGCATCTCGCGCAGGGCGGTCAGCCCTTCGTTAACCGTCTCGGTCTGCACCGCCTGAAGCATGCTGATGACCGCGTTCAGCGGAGCACGCAGTTCATGGCTGGTCTTGCGCATGTGAAAACTTTTCGATTCCTCCAACTCGCGCAGACGATGATAGGCCTCCTCCAATTCGATCTCCCGCTGGCGCAGTCGAGCGGCGATACTCCCACCCAGGAACACCACGGAGAACAGCAACAAGCTCAGGGACATGGTAAACATGGTCACGATCAGCGGGTTCTTGTAGTTGACCACGCCCATGACTCGGCCGACAACCTCTACGTGCGGCATCAGGCCGGCATATTCCGACCAGGCCACCCAGTTCAACAGGATCGTTCCGAAGGCCGCGTGCGCGTAGGCGTTTCGAGTGGAGAGTAATTCGCTGGCGATGATCATCGGGCAGATGAAGAAGATCATGAAATGGTTTTCGACGCCGCCGGTCAGGTGCATGAGGACGGTCAGGGTCAGCAGATCGCAGATAATCTGCCCGTTGGCGCAGCCGATGAGAAAGCGTCGACTGATCCGCTTGCGCCGATAGGCATCGGTGACCAGCATGAGGAAAACGGCGTTATAAAGGAACAGGCCGGCGACGGTCAGCACGACCGGCCGAGGCGGGATCCGGATGTCGAACTTGTACCAGGCGATGAGCACAAGGAGCAGGGCGGCCAGCCCCGCCACCCAGCGAATGGAAATGAACCAGCCCAACCGCTCGAAAAGCTCGCGGTCGGTTAGATGCAGCAGATGTTGAGGCACGTGTCGGACAGGGCGCGGCGGTCCGGCTGATGACGTATCGCGGTCGGCCATATTTTCGGCGCGCAATGGCTCCCGGCGTTTGGACATGAGACCCTCAAACCCGGCAGGCGGAGCGGCCGTTCAATACGTTACAGATCAGGGCGGCGGCCTGCTCGACCGCCTGCCTCATGGGCATCGACAGATTCATTATACCCGGTTCGGCTTCCTCGTGGTCGAAGTCGCCGGGCAAGAAAGGTTCGTCCGGCGGTAAGCGATCTACACGCATCGGCTGGGCCAGCAGAAACAGAACATGGGCGGCGATGGCCGATTGCAGGTAACCGGCTAACAGGCTCAAGTTGCCGACATGCGTATTCGCGGCGATGTCGTTCAGCTCCGTGGCGTCGGCCAGGACCAACCGGCCGGCCGGTTGCCCCAGATCGGCGGCGTCCATGAACAAAACGGTGTCCGGTGCATAGTCCGCGATGCGGCCGGTGAAATTTTCCGGTGCCGGCCCGGCATCGATCAGCGGAATGGCCACCCGGCCGTGCAGGGCCCGTGCGACCGCCGGCCCGAAACCATCGTCCCCCCGGGCGATGTTACCCAGGCCCACGATGACGCTCCGGGCGGAAAGAAAATCCGCCAGTCGTTCGCGGAGTTCGTCGCTTTGCCGGTTCGGCAACATTTCCCTCCTTACTCGCCCCACAACTCCTGCAAGACCAGTATGCGGCGGCAGCGCGGGCAGGTGATGCGCATCAAGTCCTCGCGGATCATGGGCCGGTCCGCGGGTTTCCCGTTGCCCTCCACCAGCCCCAGCGCGCCGTCGGCAGCCACAATTAATGTCGGGTTGGCATAGCGCTTGGCCCCCAGCCGCTGGGCGGTAAACAGCAGATGCTTGCGGGCCCCGACCACGGCCCCGCAGGTTTCGCAGAGCACGAGATCATTTTCCACTTTCTCCACGCAGGTTGATCGATCGAAGCAAGCCAGATCGTATTCAGCGCCGAGGCGGATGCCTTTTTCCGTCGAGCAGTTCAACTCGCAATGTCCGCAGAAAATACATTTGTCATAATGCAGGATGAGGCGGCGGACCGGCGGATCCGATCGTACGTCGTCGATCACGTCAATACATTTCGTGGGGCACACTTCCGCGCAGGCCTTGCAGCCGATGCAGTCGTCGGGATAAAAGGTCGGCTTGCCGCGAAAGGCTTCCGGCGGCGTGTAAGGTTCATAGGGAAACTTCGTGGTCACCGGCCCGCAAACCAGGGCTTTGACCGCCTCGGCCACCTCACGTAGTTTGGGTTTTTTCATGGTCTTGCTCCCGGCCGGCGGCTGGTCCGGCTTCGGCCTTATAGCGCGACAGCGTTTCACTGTCGGCGTATTCGTCCACCACGCTTCCTTCGCAGAGTTTCACCCCGGAGCGATAGGCCCCGCGAGCCAGGGCATGCGCTCCCACCGGCGAGGTCAACAGGATAAACGCGGCGCAGAGGAGGGCTTTGATGGCCAGGGCGGCCTGCTCAAAACCGGCGGCTACGGCCACGCCGATGAGAATCAGGCAGGTCCCCAGGGTCACGCATTTCGTGGCCGCCTGAAGGCGGTTGTACACGTCCGGCAGTCGAACCAGGCCGAGACAACCCAGTACGTCGAAGGCCATGCCGATGCCGATCAATATGGTTCCCACGGTTTCATTCATCGAAGGCCCTTCCTTCCAGATACTTGGCTAAAGCGATCGTCCCGATAAAACTGACCAGCGCCCAAGCCAGGGCGATACTCAGATACCAGTCGTACCCGGTGCGCCATCCCAGGAGGGCGGCGAAGGCGACGACCAGCGTGCCCAGAATGTCGATGCCGACCGCCCGGTCGGGGGCGCTGGGGCCGCGGCCGATGCGATACAGACATAGAAACGCACAAAGCACGAGGATAAACAGCAGAATCGGACTAATGCCCATCATTCGAAGATCCTCCGCAGAATCCGCTCGAATTTCGCCGCGATCTGGCGGGTTTGTTCGGCGCGGTCCATGGTGGTGACGTTGATCCAGTGCACGTAAAGATTCTGTCCGTCGATATCCACCACCAGCGTGCCGGGGGTGAGGGTGATCGAGGCGGCCAGAAACGTCTTGGCCCAGTCGGTCGTCAGAGTGGTGGGCACGCAAACGATTCCCGGCCGGATGGGCAGGTCCACGTGCAATACGCGGTAGGCCACGTCCAGATTGGCCATGACACAATAGTAGAAGAAGTAGGGCAGATAGACCACCGCCCAGAACCATCGGCGCGGGTCGAAGACCGCGTGGGGATGTTCAGGGTAGAACTCGCTCAGAAAAGTAGCCACCAGAATGACGAAGAACAAGCCGACGCCCAGTTCCGGCCATGACGGCGGCCAGACCAGCATGATCCAGATCAGATATGTCAGCACGATACACAATAGTTGTCTCATGGCGAAAGTTCCTCCGATGTGGCCGCCCGGACCCAGGCATGGGTCTCGGCAAGGGGACGGAATTCATCGACATAGCGATGGGGTTCGGTCAAGGCCTTGGCGGCCGGATCCAGCAAGTTGGCGCGGTGCAGCGGAACCAGAATGCCGAGTAACACACAGGCGATGGCCAGGGCGACGGTGGCCAGACGCATGGCGGCCGGTACATCGTGGATATAGCGAATACGTTCCGGCGGAGCGCCTTCCAATGCATAGCGCTGGACCTTGATAAAGGACAAGAGAGTCATGAAGCTGACCAGAACGGCCAGGACGGCTAACAGCCAGTAGCCGGCCCGGGCCACGGCGATAATGATAATGAGTTTGCTCCAGAAGCCGTTGAAGGGCGGCACGCCGGCGATGGAGAGCGCGGCGATACGGCAGCAGCCGGAGGTGGTCGGCATGGTGTACTTCAGGCCGCCGAGATGGTGCAGGTCGCGCGTGCCGGCGGCGTACTCGGCCGATCCGCTGCATAGGAACAACAGGCTCTTGAAGGTGGCATGATTGATCAAGTGGAACAACCCGCCGAAGACGGCCAGGGCGGCCACGGTGGGCGGACCTTCGGCGGCGATCACCGCCGCCCCCACGCCCACGCCGAGAAAGACATAACCCATCTGTGATATGCTGTGATAAGCGAGTAGCCGTTTGAAATCCCACTGACCGACGGCCAGGAACACGCCGATCACCATGGACAACGCTCCGAGCGTAATTAACACGTTGGCGTACAATCCGCCGGCGGTAAGGCCGAAGACGTTGAAGATCAGCCGGCAGACCGCGTAGGCGCCGACGGCCTTGATGACCACGCCGGAGAGCATAGCCGAGATCGGCGCCGGAGCCGAGGGGTGGGCGTCCGGCAACCAGGCGTGGAACGGCACCATGGCGGACTTGAGGCCGAAACCCATGATGAAACAGCCGGCGGCCAGCCAGACCGCCGGGCCGGGTTGCATGCCCGCCAGCCGGTCAGCTACCAAGGCCATGTTTAATTGACCGGTCAGGTTATACAGCAGGCCCACGCCGAGCAGAATGAACGACGAGGATACCGAGCCGAGCACCACATACTTGAAGGCGGCCTCCAATTCGGCCCGCTCCACGCCGAAAGCGACCAGAGCGTACGAGCAGATGACGGCCACTTCCATGAAGACGAATACATTGAACAGATCACCGGCCAGCACGACAGCGTTCATCCCCGCCAGCATGATCAGGAACAGGGCGTAATATAAAGCTTGTCCCGTATACCGCCGGATGTAACTCCAACTATAGAGCAGGGAGAGAAAACCGATGGTATTGACGGTAATCAGCAGCAGGCGGCTGAACCCGTCGGCCACGAGGCTGAGGCCTACGGTAGTCCGAATTCCGCCCGGCCAGCCGCCGATCCAATAGACCATGTTCGACTGGCCCAGTAACAGCAGGGAACCGATCAGCAGGACGCCGCCGATGACCAGGGCCAACAGGCGAGCGGAAGCGCCGCCGGCCTCCGACGAGTGCCGGGCGGCCAGCGGAATCACAAACCCGCCGAACAGCGGCAAAGCCACGAATAAGGGAAGCACTTGGTTCATTGCGTCACCCCTTAAGCTCTCGAATGCGGGTCATGTCGAACGTGCCGAATTTTTCATATAACCGAATGGCCAAGGTTACCATCAAGGCCAGACAACCCAGCCCGATCACGATCGAGGTGAGGATCAGGGCCTGGGGCACAGGGTCCACGCTGCCGGCGGCGAAAGTGGCCGGGTCGTTGATCTGTTCCGGCGAAATGATCGGAGCAGATCCGCCCCTTCGATAACCGATCAGCAGGAGGAACAGATTGATGGCGTATTCCAAAATGGCCAGGCCGAGAATGATCTTGATGATGTTCTTTTTGGATACCACGACGTACAGGCCGATGAGCATCAGGACCAGAGCCAGGATATAGGGCAATGCGCCGAGGGTCATGACAAATCCTCCTTTTTACGGGCCAGGCGGAAGGCGGCCAGGGCCAGGAAGACGCCGAACAATCCGGCTCCCACTTTGGTCGCGATGGCCAGGTTGCTGAGGGGGATGGCCCCGGCACTGAACAGTTCACCGGGTTCGCCAAGGGCAAGGAAATTGATGAAGAACGTGCCGGCCAGGTAACCCAGCAGGGCAATGGCCAGAAACGCGAACGCTCCGGTACAGTCACAGGCCACGGCGATGGAATGGGCGAGAATGTGCTTGATCGGTGCGTGGCCGAAAGCGAGCAACAGCAGCACGCAACCGGCGGCGAGAATCACTCCGCCGGCGAAACCGCCGCCGGGCGAGACGTGGCCGTAAAGCACGATATAAATCCCGAAGAGGATGATAAAACTGCTCACCAACCGGGTTACGGTTTTAACGATCAGGCTCATTCCCGTCGACATGTTGCACTCTGCCTCTTCTGCGCAGAACCACGTAAGCACCCACGATACTCACGAAGATGACCGTCGCCTCGCCGAGCGTGTCATAAGCCCGGTAGTCGAGGAGGATGGCCATCACGTAGTTGGCGGCCCCGGTTTCCTGCAGGCCGCGGGCCAGATATTGCCCGGCCACACCGGGTTCGTTGCCGGCCAACAGGGGCTGGCCGAAAGGATGCAGTTGGGTCATCGCCCATCCGCCCAGGACCAGGAACACACCGAGCACCAACAGGACCGTCCCAACGGCGAACGTGTCCTTGTGGGTCTCATGAGTTTCGTCGCGTCGGGTAAGGACCACGCGGATGAGGACGGCCAGGCACAATACCTCCACCACCACCTGGGTGATGGCCAGATCCGGTGCGCCCAAAAAGAGATCGATAATGGCCAGCCCCGAACCCACCGCGCCTACGCAAATCACCGCGGAGAGCAGGTCTTCGGTTTCCGCGGCGATCAGCGAGCCGATGATCATGAAGGCCAGTAACGCCAACAAGAGCAGCATGAAAGGATCCATCGTTCAATCCCTCACAAGACCAACATCAAGTACGCCACGACGACCACCACGCCGACCAGGCACCAGCTCACATAGAGCGACAGCACACCGGTGTGCAGGCGGCGCAAACCTTCGACGATCCGTCCGCCATAGCGCCCGCCAAGCCGATATACGTCAAAGGCACCGGCCTCGCCGTCGCGCAAGGCCGCCCCCAGTTGCGGCAGCTCTTCGATCGTTCGATAGAAACCGGTGGCCGGGAATTTGATCGCCGCTTCGTTTTGGAGTACTTCTCCGCCGATAAAAGTGTTTTCGACACGGACTTTCGAGACGCGGCCGATACCGTACAGGACCAGTCCGCCGAGGATGCCGAGCAGGATGAGCATGGTGGCCGGCATGGGCCCCCACAATCCCAGATCACTCGCGACAATGATCGGCGCGGCCGTATCCACGGCCGTTGGAGCGACGCCCAGATCGGCCAGGGCGGGCAGAATCAGATGATCCAGCGGCCATTGGGCCAGAATGCCGAAGGACAGGCACAGAACCGCCAGAATTGCCATGGGGACAATCAGCGTCCATTGACTTTTCGGTGGTTGTGGCATGTCCGAGGCTTGCTTGTCGGGCTGACCCCCAAATACCGAACTGACATATTTGACCGAAGCGGCCAGTGTCAGGGCACTGCCGAAAACCGCGGCTACCAGGCAAAACATGGCCAACGGAGTATCGATCGCCAGACAGCTTTGGTAGATCAGCCATTTGCTGACAAATCCGTTAAGGGGCGGCACGCCGCTGATAGCCAGTGCGGCAACACTGGTACACAGCATGGTAACAGGCATGCTCCGGCCCAGGCCGCCAAGCCGATCGAGCTCCGCCGTACCCATACGGCGTTCGATATTGCCCCCGGCGAGAAACAGACAGGCTTGATAAACCGCCGCATTGATTGCATGGAAAATCGCTCCAGCCAACCCAATCGGCGTACAGGTACCAATTCCCAACACAATGTAACCGGTTGAACTGACGGCCTGATAGGAAATCAGCTTTTTGAATTGCGTCTGCATCATGGCGGCAAATGCTGCGGCTACTACGGTTATGGCGCCAATGATCAGGAGAACGGTCTGCATGGCTGCACTAAGGGTAAATACTCCCAGACTGACCCGAACGAGCAGATAAACACCCAGCAGCTTGTCGATCGAGGCGGGTAACAGGGCAAAAACGGCCGCCGAGGCATCCGCCGCAGCCGTCGGGATCCAGGTGTGCATGGGCACCGCCCCGGCCTTGGCGAGGGCCGCGATCATGAACAACAGATAACAGATGTAAGTCAGCGGGGAATCGACGTTGATGGACAAGGCGCTGATGCGCGTCGTTTCCTGGGTTGCGGAGATGAGGGCGATGGCCAGCAGCATGGCCGCGTCTCCAAAGCCGATCATGCCGAACGTTTTGGCCGCCCCGGCCGGCGATTCGCCCCGACCCATATTCAGCAACATGTACAAGCATAAGGTAACCAGTTCCCAGCAGATCAGCAGCCAGATCAAATCGTCGGCCAAGGCCGCGCCGATTGTTCCGGTCAGCGTCCAGCAGAGAAACGCATGATAGCGCCCTTCATCGCGTTGTCCTTTCTCGAAGCCGGCGGCGTATATCGCCATCAACAAACCGAAGAACGCCCCACCGACGGCGATAAGGGTTCCAAAAACATGATGGGTCATGACCAGATTGATCGGGAAATCGCCGATTTGAAGCCAGGTGATATCAACGATCGCCTCGGGCCCGGTGAACAGGCGAATAGTCATCCATAGACTTATCGCGCAGGCCAGCAGGGATGCCAACCGGGAGACCACCGGGGCGATACGCGCGAAAAGATACGCCAGCAGCCCGGCCGTCGCGGTTACCGTCAACGGTTGGAGCAAAGGATCGTTCAAGGCCAATTCGAGCCACGGGTTCATGCCAGCAACTCCTTCAGCTTGGGTCTCCAGCGGAGGTCAAATGGTTGCACGCCGAGTTGTTTTTCGAACCAGCGGGTCCGCTCGACCGACAGCCGATGCAGTTCGCGGGCGTCCAGCCATTGCCGGTCCGTGGGCGTGTCGCGCAGGGCCGCCATTCGCTCCGTGCAACTGTAGCAGGGATCGACGGCGGCCAGGGCGATGGTCACGTCGGCGATATGCTGTCCGATACAGGATGCGCGAAAAGAGGGCACATTCACGAAACTGGGCGCGCGAATCTTGTGCCGTACCGGGCAGCGCCCGCCGTCGCTGCGCACGTAGTGAAAAGTCTCGCCGCGCGGGGCTTCAACGTGTCCGCTGGCCTCGCCGGGCGGTACCTGCTCGACTTTCGCGTCGATTTCGCCGCCGGGGCAATCCCGCACCGCCTGTTTGATGATCTTGACGGCTTCGAGGGTTTCCAGCAGCCGGACTTTGACCTTGGCCATGACGTCGCCTTCGGGCGAAGTTATGACGTTCCAGTCCACGCGATCATAGGCGGTGTAGGGGTCGTCGCGACGCACGTCGATCGGCAGACCGCTGGCCCGGGCGGTCGGGCCGGTGACACACCATTTCCGCGCATCCTCGTGGGTCAGGGTGGCCACGCCTTTCACGCGGGCGTGCAGGACCGGATCGTCCAATACGGCATGGGTAAGCATTTCCGTCGGGCCATATACCTCGTCGACGGCCTTGTCGATTTCAGGCAACATTTCGTCAGGAATGTCCCGCCGGCAGCCGCCGATTTTCGCATTGGCGTATGTGCAGCGGTTGCCCGTGGTCCGTTCGAGAATGTCCATGATCGGTTCCCGATACTTCCAGGCCCACATGAACACGGTGTTATAGCCGAGGAAATGTCCGGCCAATCCGGCCCATAACAGGTGCGAATGGATACGCTCCAGTTCGAGTACGATCATACGCAGATATTTGGCTCGTTCGGGAATTGCGCAACCGCAGATGGCCTCGACCGCCTGAATGTAGGCCATCGGGTGACTGGCCGAACAGATCCCGCAGACCCGCTCGACGAGGTAGGGTACCTGGTCGAAGGTCCGCCGAGAACTGAGTTCCTCGATCCCGCGGTGGTTGTAACTGATCCGCACGTCCATATCCACGACCCGTTCACCCTCGACCCAGAGTTGATAATACTCCGGCTCCTCCTGCAACGGGTGGAAGGGCCCGATCGGCAGCAGCGAACGTTTTCCGTTTCCGTTGATGGCGATGCGCATGCTCAACTTCCTTTCACCCGTGGCCGAGCGTCTTCTTTCCGGAAACCCCGGCGCAGGGGGTACACGCCTTCGGGCCAGTCGTCGGAGAGAATCAGGCGTTTCATCCGCGGATGGCCGGGGAAATTCACGCCGAGCACGTCGTGCAACTCGCGCTCGATAAACTCCGCCCCCGGCAGCCACGGAGTGATCGACTCCATGGCGTCCACCGTGCGCGGGATCAGAATTTTCAGATTGGCCGTATACTGCGCGGCGTCGAAACAAAGGTGGTAGATCAATTCGGTGCCGTCGCGCACATCGATGCCGGTAATCGTGGCCAGACGGCCGCCTTGTGTTTCGATCAGATCACGCAGCAACGCCACCAGCCGCTCGATGGGTACGAAATACATGCCTTGGCGCGGCCCCCGGCTTTCACATACCGCCCCGGCGCCATGTAGTTTATTTTCGAGGCGGGCGACGAACGAATTCGTGTCGATGTCCCGCGTCTGTCCGATTTTGTCATTTACCATGCTCATGCGGGTGTAACCTCCGGAGTAAGCCGCGGAGCGGGTGCCGGCTTAGCGGTGGCCAGTTCCTCGAGTTTGCCCCAGGCCTTGACCACGCCCATGATCATCGCCTCCGGTTTCGGCGGGCAGCCGGGTACGTAAGCGATAATCGCGTTGGGATCGACCGAGCGAATCACCTCATCCACGCAGTGTCCGGCGTGATAGGCGTCGGCGAAAACGCCCTGAGCCAACGCACACGAACCGACGCACATGACCACGCAGGGTTTGGCCGTCTGCAGGTAAAGTTCCTTCAGCCGCGGTTCGACTTGCCGGGTGCAGATGCCGGTAACCATGAGAACGTCCGCATGTCGCGGGCTGCCCACCAGCACGATGCCGAACCGCTCCACGTCGTAAGCCGGGGTGAGCAGCTCGACGATTTCGATGTCGCAGTTGTTGCACGCCCCGGCGTTGACGTGGTAGACGAACAACGATTTTTTCAATGCCCACAGTTTCCAGTTCACAGCCAGCTTACCTCGTAATGGCGGCCGAGCAGGGCCAGAATCAGGGCCAGCAAGGCCACAGGCGTCACCATTTTCCAGAAGAAACGCAGCGATTGATCGATCCGCAGACGCGGATTGGTGTTCCGCAAAAGGGTAATCAGCAGCAGCAAGACGCCGAACTTGATTAACGTCCACAGTAAAGCCCAGCCTTGCCATTGAATCCCGCCGAGAAACAGGGTGATCAGCAGCAAGGGCAAAATCGCCAGCAGCATAAAGCGAGTGATGAAGAAAACCGCCAGGGGCGGGCCGGAGTATTCCGTATAGACGCCGGCCATCAGCTCCGTCTCGGCTTCGGCCTGGTCGAAGGGTACCAATCCGAGTTTGGCTTGGATGCAGAACACCGCCGCCAACAAGGCCAGCTGACCGGAAACGCTCCCCGCGACCATTGAGCCACTCTGCTGAACGGTGACGATCTGCCCGATCCGGAAGCTCCCGCCGGTATGCACGATGGCTACCAGCAGGGCGATGGTCAGGGGCAGTTCGTAGCCGATGAGCAGTTTCATTTCCCGGCTGGCCCCGATGCTTGCATGGGGGTTGCCGGAGGCGGCCGCGCCCATGATGACGGCCAGGGCGGGGATGGCCAGCAAATAGACCACCACGATCGCGTCACCCACGAAACCGACGGCCGGATGCAGATTCATCATCCATAACATAGTGGCCGCCAGACACGCGCCGGCCAGGCCGAGTAGCGGCATGATCAGAAAGCCCGTGCCCGCGGCGGCCGCCGGCATGATCGTCTCCTTACCCAGCAGTTTGAGACAATCCACCGCCGGTTGATACCACGGCGGGCCGACCCGCCATTGCAGGCGGGCGGTGATCTTGCGATCCACCCACTTGGCCGCCAGGCCCAGCACCAGCGTGCCCAGCGAAGCGACAATTAACGCCAGCATCATGTCAACGCTGTTCATGGGACTTGATTTACCTCCGGCGGATGGGGTGCTCGCCGAGCGTGCGGCTGCCCAGCACGATCAGCCCCTGCTCCGCCGCTTGCGACTCCTCGATAAACTGCAACGCCCCGCTCGGACAACTGCTCACGCAGCGCGGCGATTGCCCTTTACCCACCAGGTCGTAACACAAATCGCACTTGGCGATCTGGCCCTCGTACATTTGCGTGGTCAATACGCCGAACGGACAGGCCTGGGCACAGGTTCCGCATCCGCGACAGCGGAAGATGGCCCGATAGACCGTCCCATCGGCCGTCTTACGCATGGCGTCGGCCGGGCAGGCGGCCACGCAGGGAGCATCCAGGCATTGTCGGCAGACCGCCGGTAGCAGGGCGGCCCCGGTTCGCGCAAAATGCACGATGGGCAACTCGTGATGGCCGTAAAAACACGCCGCGGCACAACTCCGGCACTCAATACAGGCGTCGAGATTGACCGCCACCCGCTGGCGGATTTCATTTACGCACTCAAGCGTCGGCATAGACTGCCTCCCGTGCCGCCTCGTCGGCATCCGTTGCGTCGATGGGTTGCACATTCACATGAATAACGCCGGCCGCCGCCGAGGCATCGGCCGGTGCGAAGTTCCAGTCGGCCAGGCGGCGGATTTCGGCGGCACAACCGCTGACCGCCAGCCAGCCGATCGTTCGTCGATCCGGCCCCGCCTCCACCAGGCAGCCGCCGACCTCCGGCTGGTCCCGGCTGACCAGCACGCGAACCACGGCTCGGCCGCGTTCATTGCGAATTTCCGCCGGCCCGCCGTCACGCAGTCCCAAAGCCCTGGCGTCGGCCGCGCTGATATGCAACTCCGGCCGCCAGTTCATCTGCCGCGACCAGCGCGAGCGCCGCGTGATCTGCCCGTCAAAATAATGTGTCGGATCACCGGTCAGTACCGCGGGCCAGCCGGTTGCGGTTGACGCTTTCGGCGGCGCGGGTATTTCCGTTGTCACTCCCACCTTGACGGGGGCGTAGTCTCCCGGGGAAACGCATATCTGTTCATTACTCAAATCCATCGAACCATCGCCGGATTGATTGATATAGCGAGCGAGCAGCATGAAAAGCTCGGCAATCGTCAGAACCCCTGCCGGCGGCGACAAGAGCGGATTGATGACACGGTTTTTACCGTCAGCCAACACATAAGTGCCGCCTCGTTCCGAGCCCAAGGCCAGCGGAAATAAATGAGCAACCCGGCCCGATTCCATCGGTGCGAACGGGTTGGCCATCACCACGGTCTGCGCGGTCTTGACGGACGATTCCCAAAGCGTGCGTGGATAAGCGCTGCTCGGGTCCCAGCCGAGGATCAGCAGGATATCCCCCTGTCGTGAGTGAACTTGGGACTGAACGGTTGCCCAGTCCTTGATGGCAAAGCGGCGTGTATAGCGCGAGACCGCCAAGGCGTTTGCGCAGGAGGTCAGCACGGAAACCATCCCACCCTTCGCGGCCGCCCAGACGGACGCAGCAGCGGTCAAGGTCCGCCAGCGTTCGGCGGCCCCGGACGCTGGGGCTATAATGACAGCGGGGCGATGCGCCGACCGTAACAGATTGGCCGCCCGGTCGACGCGCTGCGGATCGACCCCGCTGTCGTCGACCACTTGGCGAAGTGAGTCGCCGTCGGGTAGCCAGGTGGCCGCCTGGCCGGCCCCGACGGATTGGATCATCGCCGCCGTCACCCAATACTCGTAGCCCGGCCGACAGCGAAGGGCATGAGGGGTATAGGCATCGGTGACTCCCGCCGCCGAATCGACGACCACCAGCGGCGTACTTGTCCGCTCCTTTCCCCAGCGCAGAAGATGCGGAGCGATCGGCGGATGGGAGGCCAACGGATTACCGATAACCAGAAAGGCGTCCGCCCGGTGCCATTGTTCGGGATCGACCGGTTCGACGCCGGCCACGTCCAGACCCTCCACCGCGCCGCGTTCATGCGGCGGAAGATGAACCAGCAATTCGGAAGACCCTTTCCATTGATCCACAAATAAACGGGCAGCGGTCAGATCTTCCAAGGCCGTATTACCATCCAGCCATATCGACAAACTCGCCGGGCCGCCCCGTACCAGCCGATCCGCCAGGCAGCGCAGGGCGGTTTCCAAGGCGACCGGTTTTGTATTCATGCTCGGCCGATACAAGCGCTCCGGATGATGTACAAGGTCAGCCAGCATCTGGCCGCGAGCACAAAGGCGGTCGCTGTCGTTATACGTTGGTCGCCAGCGCTGCGGAGCGAATTGCTCCAGGCGCAGTCGGCAGCCCAGGTTGCAGAACAGGCATCGACCCTCATTCGAATAACGCGCGCCCTCAGAAGACATTGGCATAGTCCTTGATCATGGAATAATGGACGTCCGGCCCGTCCTTGCACAGATAATACGGCCCGATGTTGCACCGCCCGCATTTGCCGATTCCGCAGCTCATGCGGCGATTCATGGACAGAATGATCTGGTCATCCCGCAAGCCTCGTTCGAGCAGGGTGGCGGCCACGAATTTAAGCATGATCTCCGGCCCGCAGGAGACGGCGATGGTTTGTTCCAGGGGTGTGTCGATTTTATCCAGCAAGGTGGTGACCACCCCGACGTGACCGTTCCAGCCCGGCTCGGCCGTGTCGATCGTGCAGGCCATCTCCACCTTCGGACGGCGACCCCAGTCGTCATACGCCCGCCGATACAACAGCTCGCGTGATTCGCGTCCGCCGTATTTGATATGCAGGCTGGCAATCCGGTCCATATGTCCCAACAGCGTGTAGATCAGCGAACGCAGGGGAGCCAGTCCGCAACCGCCGCCGATAACCAGTACATGCTTGCCCTCCATCTCCTCCACGGGATAACCACGGCCGAACGGCCCGCGCACGCCCACCGGATCGCCCGGCTTGAGCGTGTGCAACAGGTCGGTTACCCGCCCGGTACGGATCACCGTGAATTCCAGCCGCTCCGGATGAGCCGGGTCGCTCGAAGGTGTAAACGGAGATTCACCCTGACCCGGCACGGTCACTTGAGCGAACTGGCCGGCCTTGAAGGGAAAGGGTTCCGGCGGCTCGATGACAAAAGTTTTGATCGTGGGGGTCTCCTCGATCACCTCCACCAGCCGGGAAAGCATTGGTCGATATGGGTTTTTGCTGATCACGCGGACACCTCCTTGACCACGCGGCGAATATCGATGCGCCCCGGACAAGCCTCGATGCACCGGCCGCAACCCACGCAGCCGAGCATGTCCCATTGTCGCGGCGACCAGGCGTATTTGTGCAGAAACCGATTGGCAAAACGTGAACGAAAGCGGGCTCGCGGGTTGGGCTTTCCGGACGGGGCGCCGGCCATCCGCGAATACCCGCTCCACATGCAACTGTCCCAGGCCCGCAGCCGCTCGAATCCCTGTTCGAGTCGACCTTGGTCATAAAGGTAAAAGCAATGACAGGTCGGGCAAATCTGGGTGCAGGCTCCGCATTCCACGCAGCCGCGAGCCTGTTCATCCCAGACGGGTTGATCTTCCGCCTGGACCAGGGCCTTTGTCGGCGAACGGGCGGGTTGGAAATCGGCGTTGATTTCGCGCAGACGCTGCTCGGTTGCGCGGCGGACTTGATCGCGTTCGGCCAGGGCTTCCGGGGTCGCCGGGCGGAGCCGGTCCATGATTTTATTGAGCAGGGCCTCGCCGGCCTGTGTGCCGCTTTCCAGAAGATAACCCCCGGTGATGGGCGTAAGATTCAAATCAAAACCATCCGTTGCATAAGGATGGCCGTCCACCAGGTTGCAGAAACAGGTGGTGTGCGGCTCAATACAATCCACCGATACGATGACTTGGGCCTCGCGATGTTCCTGATAAAAGGGATCGGCGGTCGGTTCATGGCCGAACACGCGATCCAGGTAAACCAAGGCCCGCAACTCGCAGGCCCGGGCCCCGACCAGAAGCCGAGATGGAGCGGCCGTCGCCACTGCGCCCGATTCTTCCGGGTACCGGGCCATCAATTCGCGTGGGGGGAAACTGAATGATTTAACGGACATGGATCCACGCGGGGCACGCAGATCGACCTGCTCCAGGCGCTCCGGGTTGGCCCGCGCCCATGCGAGTTCCGATTCGGCGCGCGCGGTCACGAAGCGTTCAGTAAATGAGCCAGCTTGGATAAGGGAGTGAAGATCGAATTCGCGCAGTATCCATGTTGCCATGGGGCGGCCTCCCTAGGCTTGCGCATGTGACGCGAAGCATCTTAGCTATGAACCACGGATATGGCTGTACGCACCAAGACCCTCCGTACCCGCGGCACGGATACACCTTGTCCCGGCAAAGAGGCGTACAAAAAAACGATTTTTATTACAAAAGGCCTCGAAACAAAATGATGGACCGATAAGTAATATACGTGATATTTTTCACAATGTCAAATGGTTTTTCGATTTTTTTGAGGTTTTTTACCCAAGAAATTTGGAATGGGCCTTGCTATTGTCTCGCCCCCCGCTAAACGAAGCTTTTATGTCCTCTAAATCGAGACTTTCACATGCACATCGTTAACTTGTCGTCCACGATCGCAGTTATTTATGTCGCTCAAGATGGCTTCTTTTTCGGCGGAGAATAAAAATCCGTTTCGGCAAGGGATACCAAGGGGCTATGATCTCGTCTTTGGTTTACAGTAACGGTAGTCCGTTGACTTAAATGCTCCCCATGGGGGATTATGTCTTGGACGAAAATGCCGAGGCCTTCTTATCCGATGCAATCAAGGGGGGATTCCGGGCGAACCTGCGATGGATATTTTGATCGAGAGACCCCTCCGATACACTGATGATCATGAGTTTGGGCAACAGGTAAGCGCCATTGAGCACACGAGCCGGCGACGCAGACGCGCATCGGAACTCTTCCGGAAACGTGCCTTGAGCCGGAACTTCGAGGAGACGAGATGGTGATGGGCAAGTACGGCGTCAGCAGGCGGTCGGCTCGGCTAATCCTGGGGATAGTCATCCTGACGGCGGTTCTCCCTGCATTTGCGGAGGAGGTCATTCTGTACCGGGAGGATTTCAACACAAAGGACGCTTTGTCGGGATGGTCGATTAAGACGGACGGCGGCGAGGCGGTGATCGTCGAGACCCCTGGTGTTGCTGCGGCGCCCGAACAACCCAATCGATGCCTGAAGCTTAGCGACGAAACGTATGCAAGTAAAACGATCGTACCTCCGCTTCGAGCGCGGGTGGTGGTTGAGTTCGATACGATGATCACCGGAACACCCGGCCATGGTGCGGCGATCCTGTACCTGAACCAGGCCGTGTGCCTGTCGTTCATGGGCGGGGAATTGATCTACTGGGACGGTGGGACATCGCGGAGCGCCGGTCCCTACCGCGCAAACGATTGGTATCACATCAAGTATCTGGTTGATCCGGAGACCCAAACCTTTGCGCTTTTTGTAAACGATAAACCCGTGGGACATGGTATCCGGTTTAGAAATAATGCGACCGAGTTGAGTACGGCGTTATGTGCCACCCACACCCATGATTTTTTATACTTGGATAATCTGGTCTTTAGAACTTTCAACGAGAAGGACGAGGCCGCATGGAAACAAGGTGTGGAAACGGCGAAGGCAAGGCTCAAGAACCGCACGACGTATTGTTGGTTTCCCGTTGATGATCTCGAAGTCCCCGACCATTGGCATCTTGACGCCTGGTATCGCCAAGCCGCCGCCCCCGGAGTCACGTATGCACACTCCGGAATGCCGGATCCCGCTCAGGGGGAAGTAGCTCCCGGCCACGTTATCTTAATCCAATCGGATGCTGATGAAGTCGTACGATTCGCCGCGGACGAGTTGCAGAAATACCTTTTCCAAATCACCGGTCGTCGTTTCCCGATGGTCTGGGACAAAGCCCCGGAATCCGCGGGCATCGTTCTCGAAGTGGGCCTCCATCTATCCGAACTCCTGGCCGGACGCGAAGAGGACGACTATGTACTATGTGCGAAGGGTGCCCATGTGACGCTGACCGGGACTACCGGACGGAGCACGCTGTATAGCGTCTACGCTTTTCTCGAACGCTATCTTGACTGCCGTTGGTACCATGCCGACCCCACGGACGAAGTCATTCCGCGCATGAGTCTTGAGGCCGTGGACGCGGTCCTGCGACATCCCTTTAGTCATCTCGAATCGCCGGTCATGCCCTACCGGGCGCTGATGATTCTGAGCACTTGCGATGTAGCCGGCGCCGTGTCGGTTAAGCCCAAAAACGAAACGGGAGTAACCCGACGCTGGTTTGCCGCCCATCTTCGTTCGATCGCGAACCTCATCGACTGGATGGCCAAGAACCGCTACAACACCGCCCTGTTGGAAGGCTCGTGGCACGGCCAGTTCATTCTCCGCGACAATTGGGACCTGGTGAAAACACTTACGCCGGAGATTCGGAAACGGGGATTACATTATGGTCTCGGGGGCCACTTCTGGGGGCCATTCGTGTGCCAGGATACGCCCGGCTGGCCCCAAGACCATGCCTGGGGGCCGTTTCGGGATGGAACCAGATTACCCATTGATATCCTCATCAACCGATGTTTCTGCACGACCAACCACGAGGCGGTCCGTACTTTCCTGAGTGAGATCGTTTCCTTCTATCGGGCCAACCCGGAGTTTGACCTCTGGGCGGTGTGGTCGCCGGATGGCACGGATAATACATGTGAGTGCGAAATATGCGGCCTGTTCAGCGTTCAGGAGCGGCTTATCCGTATGCAAAACATTATTAAACGCGCCTTGGACAAGGAAACGTTGCGACCGCAATCGATTCGACACGGCGATACCATCTCCAACTCGCTGCTCGTGTACGCCAACACAAGCAGGCCGCCGGAGAATGAGGTCAAGCTGGACGATGGCACGCTCGTTTCGATGGATATATACGCCGTGTTTTCCCGGCCTTTCGAGCCTAACGCCATTGTTGACCAGTGGCGTAATTATCTCACCTCGGCCTGCGGCAAACCGAGATGGGTTCTGTTTGGCAGATGGACGCGGCTTTTCTACACGGGTTATCACCTGTTACCGCCCGCATCCCTCGAAGCGACCATGAAGGAGCTGGTGGCTCAAGGCTTCGTCGGTATTGAGAACTTCCACGGCATGGGAGCCTGGTGGCTCAAAGGGCCGGTGCAATACCTGACCGGAAAACTCATGTGGGATCCGGATTCGCTGACCCTGACCGGCATGAAGGATGACTATTTCGCACATTACTTCGGGGGCACAGCCAAACCCATACGCCTTTTCTATGAGAAGAACGAGGAACTCCACACCGTCTCGGAATTCAACTACGTTTACGGCAATAATTGGGACATCTTCTGGCCGGGACAAGCGCATTCGTGCTATCCCATCGAGCCGCAAACCGACCGCGACTTGCGGGGATTTGTCGAGTATCTCGACGCGGTTCTTTCGCTTTCGGAATCGGCAAAGTCGTGGTTTGAGGAGGCCCGAACCCTGGTCCAATCGGACCCACAAAAAGACATGATCCTGGCCCGTATCGGGAAAGTCCAGGATTCCTGGGTCTATTACCAACATCAGAAGAGCAGCCAAAGACTTCTCCTTGAAGGATTACGTTTCCTTGAACAGGCTTGGGCTGCTGTACCCGGGACGGATGAATATGACCGCCTTGTTGATCAGGCGGAAGCACGGTTCCGGAGTGCGGGTGATTGCTGGAGCCGGAATCTCGACCTGATCCGAGCGAATACGGTATTCGAAGGGAACGGCCGGGACACGGGTGTGCTCTGGGATGGGGGACTTACCCGCGGCTGCACCAGCCATGATAAGTGGCTTGACATTGTCGATCGAATGCGCACCCGAACATCCAATGATACGCAACGCCTATGGAAGCTGCATTATCCGGGCCCACCGGGTAAGGGCAAAACAGGTAAATGATGGTGCCTGTCACGCCCGGATGGCTCGCTGGGTTACGCCACAAAGCATCCGTAAAGGTCTGTCTCAATAGGTCCGTCTACCGAGGATGGATATGAAAAACTCGCGTTCCCGCCTGTTGCATCTCGAATCGCAGGGTGCGGCCGGTCTGTTGCGGGGCGGGTGCGCCGAATAGGGCTGTCGCCAACCCATCGTTGGGCAAGACGATGGTCTTGGCCCCCGGGTTCGCGGCATGGAGGGTGATGATGTTATGGCCGGCAAATAGGGCATCGTCGCCGTCGCTGTAGATATGGACACCCGCCCGACGCGCCAGGCCTCGTAAAAGCGCGGGGGGTATGGTGGCCGCGGACCAGACCACCGTATGATCGGCAAAGGTTTTCATGACTATCGCCGGCCGGTCGAGATCGTCGTAGCGGGCGATGACTTGAACATCTGGCTCGATGCAGTGAAAAGACGGACTGGAGGCCGTATCATAACCGAATCGCTCGGGGAAGTTCGGTTCATTCCGCAGGGGGTGCTGTTCGAGCAAGCGTACCTTCGGACGAAGAGGCTCTTCGGTGATCTCCATTTTGATGCCGAGCAGTTCCGACATGGCGGCGATATCCTCGGAGACATCCATATTAGCGTCGATGCGGCCCAGGCCGGCGGCATAGGTAAACACAAGGATATTGCCGTTACGCTTCAAGGCTTTGATGTTTGCTCGATCCGTGTCGGTCAAATCGGCGCAATTAATGAAGAGGTAGACTTTCGAGGCGGGGATGCGACCAAGGTCGTCAAGCAGGAAGACCTCGGAGGGTGTCCCGATGCGGCTCAAGGAGACGATCTGCTTGCAGACAAACTCCACCAGATAGCCGTGGTTGGGCTGCTGCCGGGCGTAGTCATGGTAGCCGTGAACGACGGCTATTTGTGGCGAGGGCAGGAGGTTTGGCTCGTGCAGAAGCACCGGCTCGGCCAGGCGGTTCATTTCAGTGAAGTCCGCCAGGATGGCGGGATCATCGTACCAGCCTCCGCCCATGTCGAACCACCAGATGCCGGCCGCCCGCTGGATACAATGGCCGAATTCCCTCTGCAGCACGCCGCGGGTTTCGGCAAGGTCCTTCGCGGGATAGACCTTGGCGAACGGGCTGTCCGGCTTGACCAGATGCGTGCGGTGGTCCGCTTCGTGGAACCAGTATTTTCCATGCAGGTTCACCGATCCGGTAGCGCTCATGAACGTGCTGGTGCCGGCCGGCCCGCGCTCGGAATACATGGCTGGCGAGCAGAGAAAATCGACGTTCGGGCAGGCCAGTACCGTGCTCAGAGCCAGATGCTGACTTTCCTGGGCCATGCCGCCGTACTGGGCTGCGTAACCATAGAAGAAACCCGTCAGCGTCGTACCCTCCGAGGCAGTTTTGCACCGGCCGGCCAACTCCACGATGGAGTCGGCCACGAGTTCCGGGTAAAAGCGATAGAAATCCATGACGTCGCGATACTCGTCTGGTCGGCGGAGAAAACGTGACGTAACTTCCTCGCGTCTCTCCCGTGACGGAATGGACGCGGTATCGCGCGTGACATCCTCCCGTCCCCACGCCCGGCGCAGGGCCTCGTCGGTGGCGTAGTACTGATGAAGCCATTGGTGCCAGGCCTGTCGGGCCACGGGGCTAAAATCGCCGCGAAGATTATTCCACAACCCCCAGGATTGCCATTCGGCCGTCACGCCGGAACAGAGATGAAAGCCGATCACCCGGCGGCCGTAAGGTTGTGAACGAACGTGCCTGACGAACACTTCCAGTTGATCACCGATCTCGCGTCGCCACTTTTGTGAAGCGAACGATTGCGGTCCGGTTTCGCCGTTATCGAAGAGGACGCGATGGTCGGGGTTGGCTTCCAGCCACCAACCGGGGGCGGTTACGGTGACGCGGGGTAATAGATAGCCTTGCGGGTCGGCCTTGAGCACAGATTCGAAAACGCGATCAACGGCGGCGGCATCGAATTTGCCGGGGTGGCCATTACCGATAGGGCAACCGAAGGCGTAGAAATGCCCGCCGGTCGAAGCGAATTGCCGATATTGTTTCTGATGATCGCCTCCGTGAGGCAGGTACATGAATGGGTAAGCCGGGCGGCCGTCAATATGCAAGGTAGGTTGACCACGATGGTCTTGGATCGTGAATACCGTCGCGGCCTTGTCGTCCGCCGCTCTAACCGATCCGAGGATAATACCGAATGCAAATAGAATGGCCAATCGTGACATGTCTATGTTCCTTTATACGATAGAGTGGAATACTCGTCGGTCGATGTAATGGCGTTGTCATGACGATTTTCTTCGGACGAGTGCCTTATTCATGTTATCACTTTCGTATCTCCGCCTTGTTCAAGCTCGATGTTCATGTTTCGTTTATTGCTCTGCCATGCTCCGGCGGTGAAATCAGGTATCTTGATGGAGTTGGAATTATTTTTTACCGACCATTCGCTCAGCGGGACGATCGCGCTCCACGCCGCCGCGTCGTAGACATCCTGGTCGAGCGGCAGGCCGTGATGCAGGCAATCGATCAGGTGCCAGTCGATCAGCATGTCCGAACCGCCGTGTCCGCTGTCTTTTGCGAGCTCGCCCATCTTCCGGAGGAGGGCGGGCGTGTATTTATCCTTGATCCGCTCGCATTCCTCCGGCGGCGCCCATTGGTGATTACCGGTGCTGATTCTCGGCGGCGGCGGGTCGTAAAGGGCCGCTCCCTTGGTGCCGTAGATGCCGTGGATCAAGTTGTGCGGCGAGGGCGAAGTGGCGTCGTGCTGGAGCATGATGGTCCGACCTTGCACCGTCCTGATGGTGGTCACGTTCATGTTCCCGCGGTAGTCGAGTCCGACGAAAGGTTTGAAGAAATCGTCGGTTTCCGCCAGTTCCGCGGCCTTGGCGGCGATCATGAAATCCTTGCTTTCGACCGAGACCAGAAAGTCGAACCGATCGCCGCGGTTGATGTCCATGATCTGGGCGACCGGCCCGAGGCCGTGGGTCGGGTAAATATTGCCTTTTCTGTTGGCGTATTGCTTGAGCCACCACATGTCCCAGTACAGTGTCTTGCTGAAGTTGTTCCGCATCTTGCTGGTGTTGTAGGCACAATCACCGTGAAAAATTTCGCCGAAGAACCCCCGTCGAGCCATGTTGAGCATGACCAGTTGGAAGGGCATATAGCAATAGTTCTCGAGCATCATCAGGTGCCGGCGGGTTCTCTCGGCGGTTTCGACGAGCTGCATACATTCGTCGATCGTCCCGGCCGCCGGGACTTCGCTGGCGACGTGCTTGCCGTGGTTCATGGCGTAGACCGCCATGTCGGCGTGCATATACCAGGGAGTCGTGACCCAGACCAGGTCGAGGTCCTCGCGCTGGCAGAGTTTTTTCCATTCGTCCTCGGAGCCGGTGTACAGGTCCGGGTTATGCGGCGTGCCCGCGAGTCGTTCTTTCGCCGCCTGGGCTTTTTCCGGTCGCAGGTCGCAAAGGGCCTTGATCTCGACCCCCTCGATGCGTATCAGCGTTCCCATGTGACTCGGCCCTCTCTGGCCCAGCCCGATGATGCCGATACGCACGGTCTTGATCGGCTCGGCGGCGTAACCGGACATGTTGAATCGCTGCTTACGATTCAGCGCGGCCGAAAAGCCGGCGGGCAAACCATCCGGAGCATTACCAGAGGCATCGGCGGTTGCTCGGCCCAGCACGTTCAGACTGGCCAGGCCCGTCCACTTCAACAAATCTCTGCGCTTCGTTTTCATGATCTGCCAACCTCCCTTATGTGGTGGTTCAATATGTTCATCATATAAAATTGCGCACGATGGACAACGCCTTGGCCGGATGTCCGAACGGATGGTACCTATCTAAGGTTGCGAGCCGGCCTTTTGCATTTCCGCGAGGATGGCTCGGCGAGCAGCGTGGAGGATGGCCGGATCGCGGGTAAAATCGGTCAACCCGCGCGTTACCTTTTCAACGCATTGCTGAACTCGATCACGGCCAAGCCGAGCTTCGGCGGCGTCCAACAGCATCGTGTCCTCGATACCTGCGCGGATACCCAGCAGTCGCAATGAACCCAGGGGACCCGCCGTCCCCGGGTACAGTAAAACACCATCGCCGTGCAGGGGCTCGAAAGGCGTCACCGACCACTTCAACATTACGTCCGCGTCGTCGGGGATGGGTGCGTTATTGTGCGGCCGGTCCCAGATGTTCAGCCCCCAGTATAAAAACCCGTCCACCTTGTGTTGCCAGGTCTGCCACCAGATCAGCCGACTCTCGATCAACGGATATTCGAGCATCCAGTTGGCGTAAGGCCACGTCGGCCCCATGCAGATGTACCACCACATCTCGCCGCCGCGTGCGCGATGCCGCTCGGCCGCGACCGGGTCGTACTTGTTCGACAGGGGGCAGTACCAGTCGATCATTAGCGATTCAGGGTCCGTGCCGGATGGCGGCCAACAGGTCGATAGCGTACGCAGTCGCGGGTAACGCTGCTTGATGAGGCCGAAATATTCCTGGATCACGGGGATGTATTCCGATCCCCGCTCGTCGAAACCGTACACGTATGCCATATCGAGCAGGCCGCGCTTCTCCAGTTCGGGCACAAATGCGTCCAGCCGCTCGATCAGACGTTGCTTGAACTCAGGCGTGTAGTCCTCGAGTTTGGCGTAACAGACCCAAGTCACCTTGCGTGTGGGTTCCGGGACAAGGTTGAGGACGTTGAACGCATTAAGGCCGCGATCCTTTGCCCAGACCAGCTCCTCCAGATCGGGCAGACGGGTCCGGCTGATATCATCGGGATTAAGTCGGTGATCGAGAACAAACGTCGTATAGGCCCGGCGGAGTTCGGGTGTGATCGTGCCATGGATTTTTTCGAGAAACCCGTCCATCAGGGCAAACGCGGTCTTGATGCGCGGCCGGTTGCCTAACGTGATGTCATGTACCGTTAGCCGGACCGGCAGCCGCTTGGTCTCGCCGCCGACCTGCGAAACGGTTACATGTCCCTCGTAAACGCCAGGTGCCTGATCGTCGGGCACGCGGATGCTCAAGATCGCCGAGCGGGTCTGGCCGTGTGGAACAGAAAGACGTTGCCAGGTCAGAAGCGGGTCAGGCCACCAGGCCGGGCCCGCGTGCTCAAGGGAGGGGTGCCGGGCGGGTTGCTCGTTACGCACAAAACCGACACGAAATCGTTGCCAGAGCATTCCGGGCAGGATTCCCGACTTACCGGCGAGATCGCCCATGACCACGTCAACGTCCTGATCCGAATCATGCGGGCTGACGGCAACCGCGAGCTGAAACTCGACATGGCCGTTACGCACGGCGTCGAGGACCACAGGCTCGGCCGGTGTCCCACGAAGCGAATCGATTGGCGGAAGGGTATCGGCAAATACGCGCGTCAGTGTGTCGGCCGTCCACACGCGCCAGGCGGACGGCGATGCCGCGTGTAAAATGTCTTGCATGTCGAGTTTGACCTGGGTTCGGTTAGCCGCATCAAAGGCTGAGCGCGCTTCCAGCGTGATAGACTTGGTGCTCTCGGAATCCCCGGCATCCGCGATCTCCATAAGCAGGGAAGAGGGGCCTTGGGTGGTTATTATGCCGGCCACATCCTTGAATCTATCCAGGGTGATCGACGCCGTCATGTTGGTTTCCGCCCGGATCGTCAGACTGTGTGGCCGCCATAATCCGGACACGGCTTGCACTTGCGTGAACGTCACGGGTGTGAACTTCAACCGTGGTTGGGCGAACCAAGCCTCGCCCGTGGTCTTACGCAGGAGCAAATGGAAACGGATTTCCGCGACCGGCTTGCTCGGCACCATATCGACCGCCGCCTCATGCCAGTCGCTTGTTCCACGATCGAAGCCGGCCACATGTCCCCACGATGGCGATCCATCGGCGTGGATAAGATCGATATAGACCGCGAAATCCCCCGTGTCGCCGACGTTGACGCCTTTCGCCCGGGCCGACGCGGTGAACGGCGCCGTGATCGGCGGATCGCACCGGACAACCTGCCAAAGGCCGGTGGATTGCTCCGGTGATGTGCAACGCACATGGGCCGTGGCCCCGTCCGACTTATAGGAGCCAAAGGCGGTCCATCCGACGAAACGACCGTTCTCTACCTCCGTAAAATCGGTGTTACGCAGTTCAAGGCCCCGGGCTGTTGTTGGAAACATCAATCCAAAAATCGCAAGAACAGCATAGACGGCTCGGAAAGCATTGTGCATGGCGTAACCTTTATTCCATATTATTGGATACATCGAGTTTTTCCGGATAATCCCGTCAACAAGATGCGGGTATCCCAACTTTCAGGGCGGTTTCGTCAAGGCTCCGCGTGTGTTCAACGCTTGCTGGCCGGTTCTGTGCTGGCCGGCCAGGTCGGGCCTTCCGCCTTGATCTCGCTGTAAAGTCGGCTCAGTTCCTTGGCCATCACCTTTAACCGTTCGGGCTCGTGGGCGGCCAGGTTGCATGTTTCGCCCGGATCGCTGCGCAGGTTGTACAGCTCGAACTGGCTGACCGCGGCGTTAGCCAGGATTTTCCAATCGCCGACGCGCATCGCGATCTTCGGTTCGCCTATGGCTCTGTCGTACTGCCAGTAGAGAGGTACGCGTCGCTCAATAGGCTTACCCGTGAAAATGGGCAGAATGTTCGCTCCGTCGATCGGCCGATCCGTCGGTGGCTGAACGCCGGTGATCGCGCAGAACGTGGGCAACACGTCCGTGCCGCAGACCGGTTCGTTGCAAATCTGGCCTGGCGACGTTTGACCCGGCCAGCGGATCAGGCCGGCAACCCGAATGCCGCCTTCGTATATGTGCAGCTTCATCCCGCGCCACGGGCTGGGTGAACCGTAGGATCGATTCGCCGTTGGATAGCGGTTCAGCGTCTCCGGTCCGTTGTCGCTGGTGAACAGGACGAATGTGTTATCGCGCAGGCCAAGCTCATCCAGCGCGGCCAGCAGTCGCCCGACTTCATGATCCATCTGCGTAACGTTTCCGTAGTAAATCGCCCGATCTTCGGGTAGCACGTCGCGGTAAAGGTCGGTGAACTCTTTCGCGGTGGCGACCGGTTCGTGCGGCGTGTGAAACCAGACGAACTGACAGAACGGCCGGCCGCGATCATGCTGCTTGAGCCAGGCAATCGCCTCATCGACAATCAACGTGCTCGAATATCCTTCGAGCGGTCCGACGGGCTTGCCGTTGCGGACGAAATTAACCGGGTTATGGTGAGAAGGGCTGGCGTTGTTTTGGGTGGCGAACCAGTGGTCGAAGCCGTGGTCGCCGGGCTGCGGTTGCTCGGGGCTGTTGAACTTTCCGTTGCAGTGCCATTTGCCCGAGAAACAGGTGGCATAGCCGGCCCGGCGGAGCAGGGTGGCGATGGTGATCTCGCTGGCCCGTAGATGCATCGGCGATTGATCGGGGATCCAGTCAAAAATACCGCTTCGGTAAGGCGTGCGGCCGGTGAACATGCCGGCCCGCGAGGGCGAGCAGACCGGAGCGGCCGCGTAGCAGTCGGTGAGCCTCATGCCCTCGGCGGCCAGGCGATCAAGGTTCGGCGTACGGATGATCGGATGCCCGTAACAGCCCAGATCACCGTATCCCAGATCGTCGCAGAGAATGACCAGAAAGTTCGTTTTTTCCGCTGCCGCCTCAACCGTGCCGGACAACATGAACGAAAACGTCAAAATAACCGGCAAGGCGAAATGACCCGCGACCTTCCGCCATCGATCATAAATATACATTGCGTTTGTTCCTCCGCTACAAATCCGAACGAGGTTGACGATCTGTGATCGAGCATACTCATGTTACCGGTTTTGGATTGTGTTCGCCAAACCATAATCCAAGCGCGTTGGAGTGATATTGTTGCGGACGATAAAAAAGAGACCGAGAGAACCGTGGGTTACGATTCTCTCAGCCTCAAACCATAGCGTGAAAAAGTTCATCGAACCGCGTTTTGGATTGGCGCGGCACGCGGCCGGTTACCCATCTCACGCTCCGACGATGACGCCCAGGATCTGGCTGAACACGGCGGGAAGATTCTCGCATCCGGGAACGGCCAGAACGGCGAAGGTTGAACCTGAACACAGGACAGCCCATTTTCGCAATGTTTTCTGCCACATAACGATTTTCCATTTCCTGCGTGGAAACCCTGCCATGAACTCTGCTCGTACCCACGCGATACGGGCGGAGATTCTTGTCCGTTTTCAGCCTCATGGCCGAATAGGACCGGACTTCATTTCTACGCGACGAACCCAGTGACGATCCGCAAGTGGTCGTATGCCAATATCCGGCATCCCGTCTACATGTGGTTAGGTCGAAACTCAGAACTACTTGTGGTCGGGTGGTTTAGGTGCGACAAGACGCGGTGCCCCTGAAGTCGGCGATACGGATTCGTTTGCCACCCTATCCGCCCCGACGGCGTGAGAATGCTAAAATTCGTCCGCTGTCCGGCATGGGGGACATGGGATATAATGCCTTTGATTTGCGGCCTTTCGGAATGGGTTTGGGTTTATCAGGGAATTGATGCAATCTTATGCCGACAGAGTTTAATGCACAGATAACGCAGGTTGTCGGAGATGTGGCCTCGGGACGCCAAGGGGCTTCCGAGCGGCTTTTTGTGCTGCTGTATGACGTTTTCCACGATATGGCCCAGCGTTATCTCCGCGTCGAAAAAGTCGGCCATACCCTCTCGCCCACGGCCCTGGTTCATGAAGCCTACCTCAAGCTTGTGGATCAGAATCAGGTTGACTGGCAGGGGAAGACGCATTTTCTGGCGATCGGCGCCCAGGCCATGCGGCGCATTCTGGTCGATTATGCCCGCCAAAAGAAGCGCATAAAGCGCGGCGGCCGGCTCCAACGCATTGTCCTTGACGAACAGGTAGCACTCTCTCCGCAACGAGACGAGGATCTGCTGGCCTTGGATGAGGCCCTGGGTAAACTGGCCCAGGTGGACCCGCGTCAGGCCGCCATCGTGGAACTTCGTTTCTTCGGCGGTTTGAACGTGGCCGAGGTGGCCGCCGTCCTCGGGGTCTCGAAACGAAAAGAGTTTTTCCGCCGCGGAGCCGGCGGAAAGACTTCGTTGAACGGTC
>CAYNYK010000053.1:0-32778 GCA_964401335.1 uncultured Planctomycetales bacterium | reverse complement strand
CCATCGACCAGAAGACCCGGCAGGGACTTGACAAACCCGGCTTCATAGAAGACACGAAGATAGAAAATGAACCCCCCCGGGGCACCTTGGTCCGGGGTTTATGATTTTACACGAAAACCAAGCGGTGGTGGTTCATCAGTTATTTTTGTTTTTGACCGCCCGCTCGGGCAATTGAATGAGCGTACCGGCACGCAGGTCTTGCGGATTGTGGGGCACGCGACCTTTGTTTTCCTCATACAATTCCGGCCAATCGTTGCCGTTGCCCAAAAACCGTGCCGCCAGCTCGTACCAGCCCTCGCCCGGTTGTACGCGATAGGCCCGTTCCGGAGGGATGGGCGGCAGGGTTTCCGAGACGATACGCGTTGGGGCGGCGGGGACGGCCGGCGGGGTTTGCCCGGCGGGGGCCGTAGTGGTTGCGAGTTCCGGTATGTTTATTTTCATGCCGACGCGTAGTTGCCGTGGCTTGATGCCGGGGTTGGCCTTGATAAGTTCATCCGCATACTTGGCGTGGCCGTAATAACGAGCCGCGATGATCGATAGATTGTCGCCTGGTTTGATAACATATTCCCGCATCCGGGCCGCCGGTTGGGAAGTGACTACCAGCCCTGCCGGCGGGGCGGTTACGGGTGCCCGACTGAATCGTTCGCCGGTGTCGGCCGGAGGCGTCACCGCCGGGGCCCGCAAGCTGGTCGCGGGTTCGGGCGTAACTATCGGGGAGGGAGTTGGGCGTTCTTCCGACTCGGCATGATCGGCAAGGGTATCCTCCTCGGCCGGTGTCGGAACGGCTTCGCTGATGGGGGTTTCCTCGACGAGAGGCACGATGGGGTGGCCTGGAAGATCTTCCCGCGTTATATCTGTACGCGGCCGATCACCCTGTTGTGGCTCGCGGTCCGGAATGACAGGCGGTGGCGATGCGACATGGGTGTGGCCGGCCGGTTCGCGCGAAGCATCGCGCCAGATATCGGTGCTATCGTCGTCGATTGATGAGTGGGTAATTTTTTCTGGAACGGGTTTGTCCGCCGTTGCCGACGAACGGCCCTTAAGCTGCCAGCCGATGACGGCCAGGGCCACCAAACCAACAAAACCAATGCCGGATGCAATTTTAATTTCTTTTCGCATGATCCATCCCTCGGTGAATGGTGGGTGGTGAGCCGTGTTGGTCCCAACCCATCATCGGGAACACTTCCCTGTGTCCGCGGATACGTTTGGTTACCATGTTTGTTCAGCACATCAGGGAACAGAAGCAAATTGTAATGATAACGGGAATCCGTCATTCGTCAAGCAAAAACGAATGCAAGAACAGTTTTCGGGGGTATATGGAAAATAGTGGCACAGACACCTTGGTGTCCACCTCTGGATATTCATACGTTTACGAGGCTGTCGGAAATGCACGGGCAGACCCTTGTCCTGCTACCGCATGACAAGGGCCTGCCCATGCCACCCAACGCCATAAAAAGGGCCTGCTCATGCCGCCTGAAATGAGAAAAAACAAGGACCGGCCCCCCGACCGACCGGTCCCGTATGGCTGTTTCCTGAATTTTACGGGTGTCGACTGGAAGGTCCTTTGGTTCAGCGAAAGGCGACCCCGGTTCGCCGTGTGTCGAATCGACGATAGGAGTAATCCCAATCGCTGAAGGGGCGGCCCTGGTAGTCGACAAAGTGTTCCCGAAATTCAATAACCTGGCTTGGAGAGTAAAAGGAATCGGTCGAAGGCCACGAGCTACGGGAGGCGAAATCCGTGGCCCGGAAATACCCCGGCCTTCGATCGAAGATCAGCCCCGCGGCAAATTCGGGAGCCTGCGGCGATTGGACAAGGCTTTCGGCCGGCGGCCCGAACTCGCTGGGGGCCTTGCTCATGCAGCAGCAGCCGGCCATCGCCGCCGTCCAAACACCTGCCACCAGCCATAGTATCAAACGCATCGCACTTTCCTCCTCCGGCGTATTACCCGCCCTTTGTGAGGAAATAAGGCACCTGTCGTGCCATGTTGTCAGCATCCATCGCAGGTCCGATAGACAGCGGCTCGATTTTTCATTTTTGCTCGCCGGCTGTCGTTTGTAAGGCTATTGCCGGTTGTAACGGATGTGCCGGTTGGGACGGCCCGCTGTCCAGGCGAACTTCCGGCCGGGATAGCCGTTGTTTGGATGAATCATTGGCCGGGGCTGCATTGAGCCGTTGATCTCCGTGTTTTCGGCGCTTGGGTTTGCCCGGTCATTTTTTGGGTGTCGGCCCGTTCAAGTAGCCGAACTGGCCGTAGACCACGTCGTTGAACATCCGCATGCGGGACGCGATGAACCGCTGCCGGTATTGTTCAAGCTCGGCCTCGGTATAGGGTACGCGTTTCTTCAATTTGGGATCGTAACGGGCCAGGGTTTTATCGATATAGTCGATGGCCCCGTTGAAGTTCGGATCCGACGGATCGAAGTGCCACCAGCTTAATCCGACCCACGGTCCGGCCTTGATCGAATCATAATAGGCGTCCATGGTTTCAATGGGTGTCGTGTAGTAATTGGGCAGATTGTCCGTGTTACCAATGTAGATCATCATGGCCCGGTTGGCCCCGGCCAGGTCGATGGCCTGGATCATGGCGTGGGTATCGTTTCGGTTCTTGGGATCCCATTGGTCGCCGAAAGTCACGCGGAAATTCGCCCCGTAGTACCGGGTGATCACGTTCTGCCAGGCGACGGCCCTTTCGATAATCTGCGAGCGAGGTATGAAGGGATCGTCCGGATCGAAGGGCACATGTTCGGGTGTCCAGTAGTGATAGGTATCCACGCCGATGAACTCCGA
Organism: uncultured Planctomycetales bacterium; assembly: GCA_964401335.1. Taxonomy (GTDB): domain Bacteria; phylum Planctomycetota; class Phycisphaerae; order UBA1845; family PWPN01; genus JAAYCU01. The sequence goes on along the minus strand of CAYNYK010000053.1, from coordinate 29,990 downwards.
GTTGGCCGGCCATCGTTGTGGGCCCCGGTCGGGATTGTCCTTGTTAAGTTCCTCTTCGTTGGCGGCATAGGTACCCATGCCGTAGTGCATCTCGTTGTACCAGGTTTTTATGTGGGCGAAGGGCCGTTCGCCGTTGAGCAGGCGATCGCGGACCTCGCGTTTGAAGCGATCGAAAAGCTCGGTCATGCCTCGGGTCTTGAGGCCTTGCAGGTTTTCGTCGCCCATGCTGACCATGAGGATGTTGTTGATTAATTGTCGTCCGGTGGCCTGATCGCCCTCGGGACTGGTGAGGGGGGTATCCCGGTTCTCCCAAAGCTTGTCGAGGATGGCGATCAGGTTTCGCAGTGCACATTTTTCCGGTTTTTGATCGTTGGGGATGGCGTTCAGCATGATCAACTGACGGTTCTTGAAGCAACGGATCATCAGGTTGATGATTTCGTCACGAAAATAGTCGTAGCGATTGTAGAGTCCGATGCAGGTGGACCATTGACTGACCATGTCGATCCGCCGGATGTTCTCCTCGTGATACTGTTCCAGCGGGTTATTCCCCTCGAATTTCATGAGGCCGTATTCAAAGAGGTACGGACAGATGCCGATGGCCTCGGCGCGACCCCAGTTACGGTTGGGCACGTAGGAATGGCTGACCACGTCACCGCGCACGTAGCCGGGCGGCAGTTGTTCCACCGGAAATGCCGCCGCCGTCGGGCTGGTTTGTTCGCCGAGGCAAACACCGGCTGTTGTTGCCGCAAGTAGTCCCGCCGTCAGAAAAAAACAGGTCGATGGGAACGAGCGCATGATGGATACTCCAATGCATAAAGGCTATGGTTTCGGTTTCGGGCCGTTCAGGTGACCGAACTGGTTATAGACCACGTCGTTGAACATCCGCATGCGGGACTTGACGAACTCGGTGTGCCAGTAGTCGAGCATCTCGGGCGGATAGAGTGTACCCTTGAGATTGTCTTTCGTGCAATGCACCAGAGTTTTGTCGTAATAGTGCATACCACCCTGCCCACCGGGGTCTTGCGGGTCCCAGTACCACCAGCTTAAGGCCGACCAGGGGCCGGCCTTAAGGTGGTCATAGTACGAATCCATCGTTTCAATAGGAGTGGTATAGGTGGTCGACTGGCCGGCGTTGACGAGTTGGTTGCAGTTGGCGATATACCACATTTCCGCGTTTTTGGCCCCGGCCATCTCGATATTCTGAAGCAGGGCGTGGGTATCGTTCCAGCATTCGGGGATCCACGTCTTGGGGTCCTTGCTGTTTTCACACACGCGCACCTTGAGGCCTTCGGGATAGTACTTCGTGCGCAGGCGCTGCCACTCGTCGGCGTGGGCCCTGACTTTTTCACGGGGAATGGACAAGTCGGCCGGATCAAAAGGGCTGTTGGCGATGGTCCAACCATGGTAGACGTCGACGCCGATGGCCATTGTGTTCGACGGGAGGATGAACCGCTTGTGTTTCTCTACGTCTTCCTTTTCGGCGGCCAGGCAGGTGTGATAATCGAAGGCTGCGAAACCGAACATGTTGTACCAGCTCTTGATGTGCCGGAAGGGTTGCTCGCCGTCCTTTTCACGAAAGCGGATTTCCCGATTGAAATCGTCGAATAATTTCCGCAATCCCTCGGTTTTCAGGCCGCATTCCCCTTCATCACCCATGCAGGCGGCCAGAATATTGTTGATCAGTTGCCGACCGGTGGCCCGATCGCCTTCCGGGCTGACCAACTCGATATCCCGCTTTGCCCAGAGGGTTTCGAGGATGTCGATCAGGTTCTGGAAAGAATTCTGTTCGGGTTTTTTGGGGTTCGGGCTTGCGCTGAGAATGATGAGCTGTCGGTTCTTGTAGCAGCGGATCATCAAGTTGATGATCTCGTCATGAAAATAGTTGTAACGATTGTAGAGCTGGATGGCCGTGGACCACTGACTGGCGATGTCGATGCGGCGAATATTTTCCGCGTGATATTTTTCCAATGGTTGTTTGCCATCCCAGGCCATCAAGCTGTATTCAAAAAGGTAGGGCAAAACGCCGATGCTTTCCTCCGGCGTCCAGGTGTGGATGGGGACGTATGAATAGCTGACGACCTCGCCCTGGACGAAACCGTTGGGTAATTTCTTGCCTACGGTGGCGGGTCCCTTGGCCTGGGTGACTTGCGTCCATTGACCGGCGGCCAAGGCCAGTATCCCCGCCAGGGCGACGCGGCAACTTAAACTCATTTGCGATTTCAACATGCCGATCTCCTTATTTAGGATTATCCTTCGGGGCCGGGCCGTTCAGATGGCCGAACTGATTATAGACCACGTCGTTGAATATCCGCATGCGCGATTCAATGAACTGCTTGTGCAAACGCTCTTGTACCTCCTCTGGGTAGAGTACGCCCTCGCGTTCTTTCTTTTTCCGCTCCTTCTCCTGTTGCTCCTGAGCAGCGTCCTTTTCCTTGTCCGAAGTCTTGTCCTTTTTGGGCTGCGGCGTCCAGCGCCGGAGCGTCTTGTCGATGTAATCCAGCGTTCGGCAGCCTTCGTGATTGTTGTCGAACACCCACCAGGCAAGCCCGACCCACGGCCCGGCCTTGATCGAGTCGTAAAATGCATCCATGGTTTCGATGGGGGTCGTATAGCTGGTACCGGGGATATAATCCGAATTGGCGATATAGACCATCATGGCCCGTTTGGCGTTGGCCAGATCGATCGCCTGGATCATGGCGTGCGTGTCGTTCCGGTGTTTCGCCTCCCACGTCGGTCCGGTCGTTACCCGGAAGTCGGGACCGTAATAGCGGGTGATCACGTCCTGCCAGGCTTTGGCCCGCTCCATAATGCGTTCGCGAGGAATGGAAGGATCCATAGGATCGAATGGAGCGTTGTCAAAACCCCAGTAATGGTAGGTGTCGACGCCGATAAATTCAGAGTTGGACGGCCATTTCTGCGGGCCTTTATTCGGATCCTTTTTATTGAGGTCCTCTTTGTTCGCGGCATAGGTGCCCATGCCGTAGTGCATTTCGTTATACCAGGTCTTGATATGTCGGAAGGGGCGTTCCCGTCCCATCTTTCGTTCCTTAATTTCCTCGCGGACCCGCTCATTCAAGGCATACAGGCCGTGGGTTTTCAGGATCGTCAACCCCTCATCGCCGGTGTCGGCCATCAGGATGTTGTTGATCAACTGGCGTCCCGTGGCTTTGTCGCCTTCGGGACTCACGAGTTCCGTATCCCGGTTGGCCCAGAGTTTTTCCAGAATGGCGACCAGGTGACCGAAATAGTCTTTTTCCTTGTCAGGTTTGGAATCCGGACGAGCGGAAAGGATAATCAACTGGCGGTTCTTGAAGCAACGGATCATCAGGTTGATGACTTCGTCGTTCCAGGCCGCGTAACGGTTGGTCAGTTGGATACAGGTGGACCATTTGCTGACCATATCGATCCGGCGGATGTTTTCCTCATGGAAGTCCGCCAACGGCTTCTTGTTGTCCCATTTGATCAATCCGTATTCGAAGAGGTAGGGACAGATCCCGACCCCTTCCTCCAGGCTCCAGTAACGATTGGGCACATACGAATAACTGACCACGTCGCCCTGGACATAACCCGGCGGAAGTTTGTCGTCCTTGGCCGCCCGGCCACGTCGCTCTCTTTGGGTCGGGGATTGTCCATAGGATAAAACACTTGTCAGTAGAGTAACCACAACGACAAGAACGTACTTGTTAGCGTGCATGGTATGCCTCTTTTTAATAAAGATCATTTCTTTGGCTTCGGTCCGTTCAGGTGGCCAAACTGGTTATAAACCACGTCATTGAACATACGCATCTTCATGGCCACGTACTGGTCATGCCAGTAGTCGAGCATTTCCTTGGAATAAGGTTGGCCTTCGGGGTGTTGCGGAGTGTAGTGTTTGAGGGTCTTGTCGTAATAATCGAGTCCACCTATGAAATGGGCCCCCATCCCCGGCCGGCCGTGCTCCTGGTAGCCGGGGAAGATCCACCAGCCGAGGGCTACCCACGGACCGGCCTTGAGGTGATCGTAATACGATTCCATGGTCTCGATGGGCGTGGTATAGCTTTGGCCCTCGATCTGCCCGGAAGCGGCGATGTACCACATCATGGCGTTTTTCGCCCCGGCCAGCTCGATACCGTTCATCAGGGCATGGGTATCGTTCCAGCACTCGGGAATCCAGGTCTTCGGATCGCTGCTGTCCTTGCATACGCCCACCCGCAGACCTTCCGGATAATATTTCGTTCGGATACGTTGCCATTCGTCCGAATGGGCCCGCACTCTTTCGCGGGGGATGGACAGGTCGGCCGGGTCAAAGGGGCTGTGCTTGAAGAACCAGTAATGGTAGACGTCGACGCCGATGGCTTGGGTGTTGGGGGGCAGCTTGACCCGCTTGTGCTTGTCGGCATCTTCCTGGCTGGCGGCGTAACAACCGTTGTAGTCCAACGCCGCATAGCCGAGCATGTTGTACCAGCCTTTGATGTGGCTGAAGGGTCGCTCGCCGTCCATTTCGCGCAGCCGGATATTTCTGTCAAACTCCGCGAACAGCTTCTCCATCCCTACGGTTTTCAGACCGCATTCGCCCTCGTCGCCCAGGTCGGCGGCCAGGATGTTGTTGATGAGTTGGTGCCCCGTGGCTTGGTCGCCCTCGGGGTTGGTCAGCGTTTTGTTCCGGTCGGCCCAGAGCTTTTCCAGGATGCGCAGCAGGTTACCGGCGGAGTCTTTCTGTGCATTTTTTGAGGGGCGGGCGCTCAGGATGATCAGTTGGCGTTTGGCGAAGCAGCGGATCATCAGATTGATGACTTCATCGCGATAGTCATCCCGGCGGTTGCCGAGTTGGATGGCCGTCGACCATTGACTGGCAATGTCGATGCGTCGAATGTTTTCGGCGTGAAAAGGTTCCAACGGCTTGCTGTCCTCGGAAGCCATCAGGCCGTACTCATATAGATAGGGTATGATGCCAATTCCCTCCTTGGGGCTCCAGGTGCGGATGGGAACGTAGGAGTAACTGACCACGTCCCCGCGTACGTATCCCGGCGGCAGTTTCTCATCGTCGCCCGCTCGGCCGGCCCGGACCGGCGATTGTCCTAATAAGGTGGTACTTGCCAGCAGAGAGGCAGCAATAATGATGACGTTCCTTAGATTGAGCATGGTCTACTCCTTAAAAATTCAAGACTTCGGCTTCGGTCCGTTCAGGTGGCCGAACTGGTTATAAACCACATCGTTGAACATCCGCATGCGCGATTCGAGAAAACGGCGGCGATACTTCTCTAATTCAGCCTCTGAATACGCGACGCCCTTGGGATGTTGCGGCGTGTAGCGCTTCAGGGTTTTGTCCATATAGTCCAACGTGGCGGTGAATTCCACGTATCCGCCGAAAATCCACCAACTCAGCCCGACCCATGGACCGGCCTTGATGGAGTCGTAAAAAGCGTCCATCGTCTCGATCGGCGTAGTATAGGATCGTTCATGGACCGCACAGGAGTTGGCGATATAGATCATCATGGCCCGATCCGCGCCGCCGAGGTCGATTCCCTGCATCATGGCATGAGTGTCGTTATGGTGCTCGGGTTTCCACACCTCGCCGAGACGTACGCGAAAATCGCGGCCGTAATATCGGGTGACCACGTTTTGCCAGGATAGCGCATGATCGATGATCTGTTGCGCGGACACGTTCGGATCATCAGGATCGAATGGAGTATGGTCAAAACCCCAGAAGTGATAGGTGTCCACGCCGATGAACTCGCAATTGGACGGCCATTTGTGCCGACCTTTCTCCAAGTCCTCCGGATTGGCCGCATAGGCCCCGATTGCATAATGAATTTCGTTGAACCAGCATTTAATGTGGGCGAAGGGGCGTTGGCCGTCTATCCGCCGGTTTTGAATCTGTTCCTTAAAAGTCTGAATGCGTTTTTCCAACCCTTCGGTTTTGATGGCGGCCAGCTCCTCGTCGCCGATGGAAACCGCCAGAATGTTATTGATGAGCTGGCGGCCGGTAGCTTGATCACCTTCGGGATTGGTGAGGGTCTTGTCTCGATCCGCCCAGAGTTGCTCCAGCAGTCCGCCGATGATTTTATGGGGTTGATCCGGGTCTTCTTCCCACGCGCTGACGATCATGAGCTGTCGCTTGGCGAAGGCCCGAATCATCAGGTTGATGAACTCCTGGCGGAAATACTCATGACGATGAGAAAGCGAGACGACGGTGGACCATTGGCTGACCATGTCGATCCGGCGTATGTTCTCCACGTGCCCCTTTTCCAGCGAATACCATTTGTCATCAATTTGCAGAAGAGCATATTCGAAAAGATAAGGGCATACGCCCATCGCCTCGGCACGACCCCACGTTCGATTAGGCACGTAGGAATAGCTGACCACGTCGCCGCGCACGTACCCCGGCGGTAATTTCTCGACCGGAAAAGCCTCGGCGGTAGGGGAGATTTCCGCGGCCGACGCCGCTTCCCCCATGCCGATCAACCCCCAACATAGCCACCAAGACATCCGCTTAAGTGTCCTGCTTTGCATGTCACCTTTCTCCTTTTTGTGTTCTCAGGGGAAAAAGTCGTGGAACCTCAATCAGGTTGGCATGGAGCACAATCGGCTCCCGGTGGATCATTGTGAGCGGAAGTGATTATAGCGGGACATGTTTGGAGCGTCGATACCCGGTAACGATGCTGGTCGCCGGCTTCCGTATGATGCGGCGACACCCCGCATCGCCGCCGGAAGCCGGCGACCTTTGCACCTCGAACCATAGCTCCCCAGTAGCGGATATTTGCTTCCTGTTTATTAGTTGCCATTCGGGCGACGTTTATTACACCTTTCTGAAAAAAATGTAATCAGGGTGCCTTATGGGTTTAAGTAACGCATCCGCAAATGTTTATGATTGTTGCCTTGCTCGCTCTTGCCTGCGTTCGGCACTTTTGAGTAATATGAAAAGCTGGAACGGAAACAATCTTTGTGCTTTGAGAGCCTCGATATTGCAGACTACCCAGACCAACTTGCTGTGGGCCGTTCGCGACACCACCAATAAGGAAGCGTGGATCAGTTTCTATCGCATTTACGCGCCGATGCTCGGCCATTTTGCCCAACGGCTTGGCTTATCTGATGCCGATTGCGAGGACGTGACCCAGGATGTACTGATGGCGGCCCATCGGTCGTTGGTGAGTGGGGTTTATGACCCGGCCCGAGGACGATTCCGCCGCTGGCTCTACGGCATTGCCCGTAAACGTGTCATGCAGGCCATGCGCGAACGTCACCGGCGCACCCGTGTCCAGCACGCCGCCCTTGCCAGTGGCCTGGATCCGCTCCAGCAGTTGGCCGATCCTCAAGGCGAGGCGGCCGCCGCTCATCTGTGGGAACAGGAATGGCGTTATGCGCTGCTCGATGAGGCCCTGCGTCAGGTTTCAGGTACGATGGGTGAGAAAGTGTTCCAGGCTTTCAATCTCTTCGCCCTCGAACGTCACCAGGCCGAGCAGGTTGCCGAGCAACTCGGCATCGCCGTGTCCAGTGTTTATGTCTACAAACAACGTGTGCTGAAAGCCGTCCGGGAATGGATCGAGCAATTTGAACAGGATTGATGCGGTCGTCGGTTTTACGTTGTTATGTTCAAGTAGCTCATACCTGCCTTGAACCGCACGCGGTTACGCATGCTTCTTCCGACGGAACAGGAGGATTCGCCAAGTCCAGCCGTACTCAAAATCGAGCAGGCGCTTGATATGCCGGATATAGTTGAGTTGCTCCCGGAAGGAGAGCTTGCTTTGCCCGGCCCGCCGGTCGGCGAAATGAATGGGAATCTCCCGCACCTGCCGACAGTTGCATTTGACGAGCAATTCCAAGCCGATTTTGTAACCGATGGGGTTGAGCGGTGCGGCCTGCTCGAAAACTTCCCGTGGGATCGCGAAAAAACCCGACATCGGATCCTTGACCCGGGTCAGAGGCCGGGCCAGGAGGGTGGCGAATCTGCTGTTCAGCCAGCGATACAGCCCCCAGTCCTCGTCGCTGCTGGCCCCGGGGACATAACGACTGCCGATCGCGAAGGTTACGCCCGGCTCGCTCAAGGCCGCCAGCAGCCGGGGGATTGCCTCCGGCGGATGGCTCAAATCCGCGTCCATGCAAACCAGAACGCGGCCGCGCGCTTCCTGAAAGCCCCGGATGACCGCCGAACTCAACCCGCGTTCGTTGGTTCGAGTAATAATGCGGACCGGATACTCCTTGGCCGCCAATTCCTCCACGATTTGCGCGCTCCCATCCTGACTGTGGTCGTCGACGATGATGATTTCGTAAGCGATTCCCGTATCCTGCAAGGCCACCGCGATTCTGGTTATCAAGGGTTTAATATTTTCAGCTTCATGATATGTCGGAATGATAATCGAGAGGCCGATATCTTGGGCTGCGCGGTGTTCGTTGGCTGGTGATGTCGGACCCATTCGATACCGCCCTGTTCATGCGACCGGAAAGCCGGCAGATTAGCAGATTCGTCAATACAAGCAACTTGTCAGGGGCAATTCTTCCGGCTTTCGTTTTGGTTTCCAGCTTTGTAGCCGGGCTTGAGAATAACATTCAGGATGCCGATAAGATCAGCGGATACAATGAATTGAGTGCATCTGCCGATTTGATCGATCAAGCATGGGCGTGATCTATATTGATCGGGAGACGGTCGCGGCAGGGGTATTGAACCTGTACCCGAAAGCGGTCGTATCCATTAATATCCGGCAGGGAATACGAGCAACTGGACGGGATGGATTCGGAAAAGATGGGGCTGTCATCTCGATGGGCCTTTCCCTCCATGAAAAGCTATCATTGAGAATCCGTGGGGCCGCTGAGAAAGGCCATGAATAAGTTCTTTAGTAATCGATATCTACCGACAGGGCAGAGCCGGATGTCGGCCTTTGGGGGGAGGGCTCGGCGCTGTTCGGGGCGATATATCATGCCCGTTATCGGTTTTCTGACCGGTATCCTGGTGATGGCAGTATCTGGAACCGCCTTGGCCGAAAAAAACCAGCCTGGGGAGGTCAACCTAGCCGTTGGCAAGCCCTACACTACGACACCGGAACCGAATTATAAGCACTGCACGGATCCCGATGATCGCATCCAGTTGACCGATGGATTCAAGGCCGGGGCTAACTGGGGCCGAAAAAGTACGGTCGGCTGGACTACTCCGGGAAGATACGCAACGATTACGATCGATCTTGGTCGGGTCGAGCCTATCGGCGAGGTCCGGGTTTACAGTGTAGGGGGAGGCCGAGCGGGGGTGTTTGTCCCTCGGCAATTACTGATTACGGTCAGCGACGATGGTCGGACCTATTATCTCGCCGGGGCAGCCCACAATCCTATTATGGAAATGGAACTGGCTGAGCCGGGAAAGGAAGTCATACCCTGCACGTTCATGGCCACCAATCTGCAAAGCCACGGCCGCTATGTCCGGGTCATGTTGGTTCCCGCCAGTATGTATGTATTTCTTGATGAAATCGAGGTTTTAGCGGGCGATCAGGCAACTGCGGAGAATTGGACGCAACGGCGCGTTACGGCCACCGCCGACCGGCTGGCCAGTTTTCTGGCGGAGCATCGTCATCTCGTTCGGGCTCAGTGGGAAATCGGACGGCTGATTACACAAATGGAATCGTCCAGCCAGGACGCACGGCGAACGATTCCGGAACTGGTCGAATCGACGGAACGGCTCGGCCGCGAAGCGGAGCAGCTGACCATCGATCAACCCGAAAAAATCCGGGAGCTTCAAAGCTCCGTTCAGCGCGTTCGGGGGCGGTGGTTGAACAGACGCGAGGAGCAGCCCTTGCGCTGGCAGCAGGCGGACCCCATGTATCAGTTAGGTCCGGACGATGTTTATGGACCCGCCGCTCCCAAGTCGCAGGTCGCCCGGTTGGAGATGTGGATGGGGGAGTATGAGCCCCTGGCATTGACCGTGGTGAATCAGCGGCCCGAGGACGCAACTTTCGAGGTGGCCATATCTTTGCTGCAGAATGATGCCGGTCAGACCTTTGGGCCACATGAAACCATAACACTGCGCCGGGCCTGGTTCGTGGAAACCGTACGGGCCGGTCTGATCGGCGACGCTCTCGTGAAAATTGTAGACGGCCGCTGGACTATCGAGGCCGGCAGCGCAGGGCAATTATGGTTGACGCTGCACAATCCGGATTTACCCGCCGGGAAGTATCATTTCGGGATCCGCCTGCGAAATACCGCAGGGCAGCCCGCCCAAGAAACGGTGATTCCCATCGAGATCATCATTCACCCTATACGCTTCCCCGAGCGGGTGACATTGAAAACCTATAACTGGGTCTATCTGACCATGCTAGGTCTTGAGCAGCGCCATATCCCTTATGTGGTGCAAGATATGAAAGAACATCATACAAACGTGCATATTCTACCCTTGACGGACTTACCCGTCGGTCAAGTCCACATGGGATCCTTGGGTATGGATTTCCGGAAGCATGACCTGGCCCTGGATTACTACCCGGATGCGGCTTTCTATCTTTTTTTCGCGGCGTGTTTACCCCACCGTCCGGATAGCTTTGGCCGAGGCCGCTGGGGGCCATGGATGAGCGATTCATGGAAGCATTTTTTTCGAAGTTATTTGAATCAATGGATGGACCATCTTGCCAAGCGCGGCATCGGCTATGATCGTTTTGCTCTATATCCTTATGACGAAAGCCTTTGTGACGATTTTCTGCAACTGGCGAAATTCATCAAGGAGGTCGATCCCCGGATACGGATTTTCGCCAATAGTACGGGCCAGAGCAAAGAATATGAGGAAATCAAGCGTTTTACCGATTATATTGACATCTGGTGTCTGCCCCAACCAACCTCGCGTTCTCCGGTGGCCGCAGGCATCCTGAGGGAACATGGGCCCAAGGAAATCTGGCGGTATGCGGCTGCTAGTTATGCCAGGGGGGGGCTTGAACCCTATGACTATTATCGCAGGATGCCCTGGCTTGCCTGGGTGGACGGCGAGACGGGTTGCGGGTTCTGGATCTACGCAGACCGGCGACACAACAGGCCCTGCGACAGTTGGGACGATTTCGGTTGTGAGGTTGAAAGATATTCGGTGGTTTATGACGGCCGATACGCTCCGGTGGATTGCGGCGGCGAAATCATGGTACCCAGTCGGCGTTGGGAGGCCTGGCGCGAGGGCGTCGAGGATTATGAATACCTGGCCCAGTTACGCCAGGAGATTAACAGCGTTCGGAAACGCGGATATGTGGATCAGGCTTCGGAAGCGCCCATGATTCTGGAACAGGCCGTATCCGATGTTTTGGCCGATACTGGTGGCAGGGGACGGATCAATATGGCGAGGCAATTGATTACACGGCAGATTTTGGCCCTGCGTAAGCTTGGACTTGCGACATCGACTTTTGACTCTGAGGAATAGGGTGAGGGGCAAACGTAATCGCAGGATTATAAAATCATGGCCTATATCGGCATAGTTACGTCTCTGGTTCTCTTTCTTATGGTTATGATCGGCCCTAGGCCATACCATGGGCTCTTGGCTTTGGTCTTATCCTGTTATTGTGCTTTTCCTGTCGCGATCACCAGTACAGGAGCCAACTCAGCGGTTTGGGTTGTCGACGTGGTGCTCATCGGAGTCATTCTGCGCTGGGGGGTAACGGCCATGAATCGGACCTCCATTCATGGACAGCCCCCGGGGGCTTATCTGTTGACCATGCTTTTCTGTACGGCGATCGTCGGCCTTGCCCTTTACACCGCGAGAAACGCCGGTGTTATGGCCATGTATCATTTCGGTTTTTTTTCTCTGCGTTTTCTGGCGTTTGTTCTGGTTTATTACATCGCTGTCCTGTTGCCGATTAATCGAAAAGAGTTTCGCCGCTTGGCGACCTGGATCGTATTATTGACGGTCGGCATGGCTGTCGCAAACATCATATCCCGGCAGGGTATTATTAATCTTCATTTTTACATGCGTAACATACTACGGATGGGCTACATCGAAGAGCGGGCCGGGGAGAGCGACATCAGTTCCTGGTTGTTGGGGTTTAACAGGGCTTCCGTGGGGCTGTTTGCGTTTTTGGGTATATTCCTGCTTCTGATGCGTTCCTGGCTGGGAGGGGTGGGAGGAAAGCTGTTTCTCTATGTATGTCTTCCCTTGCTGGCGTCCTTGTTGCTGGACAGTTTCTCGCGGGCTGGATTGTTGGCCACCATGGTGGGTTTTATCGTGGTGGTTTCTCGACTCAAGTTGAAAAATACCTTTTCGTTGCTGTTGGCCGTGGGTATCGGCGGGTTTGCCCTTAGCTTTTTGCATGCCGATTTTCAGGCATGGACGGAACGTTTCGCGGCCTTGTTTTCCGAACAGGCTTTTCGAAAATCAAGCGGGCAGGGACGACTCGACGCCTGGGGACGTCTGCTTGTTTATCTGATCGGTAATCCCCAATTCCTTCTTGCCGGTTCTGGTTATCTTCGCTATGCAAGCACCTATGGTCTTCAGGCAGGGGCGTACGCTGCCGCGCATAACATGTATTTGCAGGTTCTGGCCGAGCTGGGGATTGTCGGTCTGAGCCTTATGCTGACATTCTGGATAAAGTTGGTCACTCTCTTTTATCGTTTGGCTCGCGAAGGCCGCGATGATCATTTTCAGCATGTCGCCTGCAATACGATGCTGGCGATTATGCTGGGTGTGTTGGCTTCGGGATTGTCCCAGGAAAGTCTGTTTCCATCGTCCAATACATTCCAGATTGCATCCTTGTTCATGATCCTCTTTGGTGTTATTCTATCTACGTTCCTGTACGCATCGTTGGAACAGCCCGGCTATGCCAGCCTTGCTATTCTGGATCCAATACAAAGAGAACAGTTGATGAGATACCGTCATGCGTGAGGCGAAGAAGCGGCCCGAAGGCCCGAGACCAGGGGGAGTTGTCTTCAATTTTTTATCCCTTTTGATAGGGGGTTTTTGCGTCGATGTTATCACGTTAGGCTATGTCCTTTACGCGGCGAAAATCATCGGGCCGGAAGGATTCGGCGAGTTCAGCTACGTAATGGCGATCGTGACCATCTCCTCGGTCTTCATGCAATTGGGTATTCCACTTTTGGTGACACGGGAGTCGGCCATATCAGATGAGATCGAAGGTCATCGGACGGTCCAATCGGCGACATTTGTAACTCTTGTGCTTGGGAGTGTCGTTGTATTGCTGGTCTCCGTGATCGTAGCATTGCTTCCCTTCCTTAACGCACGTATCAGTTATCTTATTCTTGCTCTCGTTTCCGCGATATTCAATGTGGAAATACTCATTTATGGAGCATATTTCAAGGGTAAAAAACAAATGGCCATACCAGAGGCCATTCTCGTCCTGGAAGTGATCGTCAAGGCGGCGATTGGTATTGCCCTGTTGTGGCTGGGATTTTCGGTATTGTCGCTGTTTCTGGCCCAGGTTGTATCCGCCGTTCTGACCACGGTGGTAATGATTGGTACCTACCGACGGTATTTTGGTCATTGGCCGATCCCGGCGGCCAAGGGCCATTCGAAATCCCTCTTAAAAGATGGTGGACAGATCGCCGCCGCCCGACTAACCTCGGCCGCCTTCAATCGCTTTGATTGGATCTTCCTGGGCACCCTGAAGACCAACGCCGTGCTGGGAACCTACGCCGCCGGTTATCGTTTCTACGAGATACTGATACGCGTTCCCGGATTGATGGCGGTCAGCGTTTTCCCTTCGATATGCCAGGGCGAAAAACGAGGCGGGGACAATCGCGAACTTCTGCGGCTGGCCCTTAAGATGGCCGCTCTGCCGGGGTGTCTGTTTCTGGTGTTTCTCTATTACTGGGCCGAAAACCTGATTGCTCTGACTCTCGATGAACGGTTTCTTCAAGCGGTTCCCATCCTGATCGTATTAAGTGTTTCCCTGCCCTTTCAAGGGATATGCGGCATTCTGTATTATGTCGCCGTTGCCAGAAGACGGCAGCGGTATCTGGTATGGTCGTCCGGGGCATCGGCAGGGACGAACATCATTCTTTGCCTTCTGTTTATCCCCCTCTGGGGTGGGCTGGGGGCCGCACTGGCCATGCTGTTCCCCGTTATTCTGCAATGCTTTCTTCTCGGTCTGGTTGCCCAGATATCCTTTCGGGATCTGGGGAGTTTAATTGTTTATGTCCTATGGATAACCCTTGTTGCCGGGAGTGAGGTTTCCATGATATATTACATTATTCCTGGATTCTGGCCCATACAGGTTGTAGTCGCGGCACTGTTTCTTATTCCGCTGCTTTGGTTCATGGGTGGGTTGAATGCGTATGAAAAGAGTATTCTCAGTCAGGCCCTGCGCCGCTTTTTAGGTCGGGCCAGCGATAAAACCGTCGTTATCGACGCCATGGAAAATGACAGACTGGATTTGTAAATACTGATTAAATAAATTCCGGACCTGATTTTCAAAGCGTCATGATATATCGCTTAATAAGGTTGCTTGATTAGAGGATTGATAACATGTGGGATACCGATGCACAAGCGCGACTTATTGAACCTTATGGACCACGTTATCCCCTCGCCGAGATTGTTCAGGAATTGAACCGAATCTATCATGCCATCGAGGCCAAGCAGTACAGTGAGACGCATCCTGAGATATATGATTCTCTGCCGCACCAATGGCATACCATGCTTACTCATGCTCAAGGATTGATCCCTACCGAGAAATGGCATGTTTTGGATTTTGGTTGCGGTGCGGGATTTGAAGCCACTCAACTGCTCAAGAATGAACCTCAGCGTATTGCATCGTTAACCTGTTATGATCTATCTCCGGAGATGCTGGAGGAATGCCGTCGGCGTATTGATCCCCTCTTTCCGGGGACAAGGTATCTGAGCAATCATGAAGAGCTGAAGCATGCGGACGAGCCCTATAACCTTCTTATAACCAATTCGCTGCTTCATCACCTGCCGACTCCCTTGGCTACGATCAATCAATTGCTGCCGATGTTGACCAAAGACGCTGTATGGATTGCCGGGCATGAACCATCGAATCGATTTTTTCGTAATGATGAATGCCTTGATGTCATGCATCGATATGAGCGTCAACAGCGGTGGCGGCGAATTCTGACCGGACAATCATTGTTGTATCGTATAAAAAATATATTGAACATGACGCAACCAGGTGTTTCCGGGAAGGCCGCCGAGGAGGCCTTACGTCGCGGTTTATTTGACCGGATGCCGCCGGCGATGGTTATCAGTCGGCTTGTGGATATCGGTGTGGCCCATTCCATACAGGAAGCTGTTGCCGGTCGTGGCCTGGATTATATTCAGATACAAAAAGAACTCGCTGAAACTTGGTCGCTGGAGTGGGTTATGACTTATGATTATCTTGGTCCCTATTCGAAAAACAAATTATCGGCCAAGCAGACACGGATCTGCCAACAGTTGGCCGATAAATACTCACAAGACGGCAGTCATTTTAGCACCATATGGAAACGAAGGTCAAAGGATGATGCAAATCATCGTTGAGAAAACTTGGAATAGCAGCACACGGCGCATGCTGGTCCGTTCCAATCAGGAGTCATGAATGGATCGATCAGGAGAAAAGATACGGGTGATGTACGTTATTCCCAGCATGGGGCGGGGTGGCGCGGAAATGCTCTTGGCTAATCAGATTCCTTTGCTGATCCAAGAGGGCGTGGAAGCCACTATTGTTACCTTTTGTTCAAAGGATGATTTGATACGAGACTATCGTTTGGCCGTCAAGCATATGTCCCTAGATTTGCAAAACGCCACAAATACCATAGGAGCGCTTCGTTTGCTTTGTCAATTGCTTTTACGTCTCCGTCGGGTAATTCGCCAGGAACGACCGGATGTGGTACATTTGAATCTTTATACGTTTAACGCTTGGGGTCGACTTGCCGCCCGAGGATTGTGCCCGACCATTACCACATGGCATAATACCGATCCACAGATGTCCAGTACGGATTTCCGTAAACAGGTCATCCAATGGTTTGAACGTTGGACTTGCCGACGGACAGACTCACACCTGTTGGCTGTCAGCAACGATGTGAAAAAATATTATTGTCATAATCTGAATATTCCTGAATCTCGCGTGGCAACCATATATAATGGCATTACGCTATCAAGGTTCATCACCCAGATACCAGTTCGTTCCAATGCCACTCCTAGGATAGTTATTGTTGGAAGGTTTTTTTATCAAAAGGCCCATGACATCGCTTTGCGAGCGATGAAAATAGTGCATGACGCCGGAATAGACTTTCAATTAGATCTATTTGGCATTGGCCCTCTTGTCCAGGATATGAAAGCTCTGGCGAAAGAGTTAAATTTAGATCGTTATGTGAATTTTGCAGGAATTGTGAAAAATGTTCCAGAACGTTTGCCTATGTATGACTTATTTCTCATGCCTTCCCGTTTCGAAGGGTTCGGCATCGCTGCCGTAGAGGCTATGGCCAGTTACGTGCCAGTAGTGGCTACGAGAGTATCTGGCTTAGAGGAAGTGATCGAGCATGAAATTACAGGCCTTTTGGTTCCACCGGAGAATCCCGAGGCGTTGGCTGGGGCAGTTATCAGGCTGCTTAACGATGAACCTTTGCGTCGACGTTTAGCATTGGCCGGGCGTAAGAAGGTGGAAAAAACATTCGATTTGGCGGTGCAGGTTCCGAAACTTGTTGAATTGTATCGTAGGATCGTCGCTTTAGATATAAACAACAATTTTGCATGAGGATGCCTACATGACGGTATCGGTGGACAATCAGCCGCTGGTCAGCATCGCCATCATTTCGTACAACCGCAAGGATGCGCTGCGCCGTTGCGTGCAGGCCGCTCGGGACCAGACCTACTCCAACACGGAAATACTCATCATCGATAACGACTCGGTGGACGGTGGCTGGCAAGAGGTGCAGAAGGAGTTTCCCGACGTGCGGGTCATCCGCATGCATCGCAATATCGGCTGGCCGATGGCAAAAAATGTTGCTAGCGCCAACGTTCATGGCGAATTTATTTATTTTCTCGATGACGACCTTTATCTGTTTCCGGATGCCGTGGAAAAAGCGGTGAACCTTCTGCTTAAGCGGCCGGAGATTCTGCTGGTCTCCGGACAGTTCGTCGACATCTATACTCACCAGTGTTACCGGATGTCGATCTGGGGAAAATGCAAATGTATTCCACCGGCCACCTATACGGCAACAATTTACGGCGGTCATGCATTGTGGCGAGCGGACGGACTGCGGAAAGTCGGTTATTACCCAGAACATTCCACCTACGGCGGGCTCGATGCATACGTGGGCCAAAAGGCCTTGGATATGGGGTATCTGGTCTACTGGAGCCCGGATATTCTTGGCTATCACGAAGGTCATAAGGGCGGGCGGGACAACGCCCGGAATTTTCGGCAAGTCATGACCAATCGTATTCACGTGGCCTGGATGCTGCACCCATTGTTATATGCCACCACCGGAACAATTCTGTCGATTTGCCGATACGCAGTTGTGGCCTTCAAAAGGCGCCTAATTAAGCCATATATCAGTGCCTTGATCAGATTTCCCTCAGCAATCATTAATGGTTTACGGTGTCGCGAACCGATTCGACGTAGTACGATGCGTTTGTTCTTTGCGTTACGCAAACACAGGCCCGCGACAATCGAGGAGCTTATGCGGATTTGTCCAGAGCATCATCCGGTTTGGGAGACGTGCCGACGGGTTATTACCGGCCAGTCGGTATAGATATGAATACGGAGCACAAAGGGATGAACGTTCGGGTCGTTTTTCTGACCACCACTTTCGACGAGGTGAGTAACGGACCGGGAATCTTTGCCCGCTATCTGTGGGACGCTTTCCGGGACGATCCGGACATCGAATTTCATGTCGTTGCCCCGACCTTTCAAGAGAAGCACCCCCGGTTACATGCGTCGGGCCACAGCCCATCCTCGCGCGACCTGTACAACCGGGCCTGTCGGTTGGCCGTTCAAGTGGCGGAAGCGGGGGGAGCTCGGTCTATTCTGCATAGCAACGGCGCCCATTTTTTTGAAACCCTGGGCGACTATTCGGGGATCATCCTGGCCCATATCAATGATTATCGGGTGGCCGAAATCTGGCAAAACGTGCCCAGCACGTTGTACCGGTACGGCCTGCGCACTCTGCTCAGTATTCTCTGGCGATATCGTCAGGAAGCTCACGTCATGCGGTCCCCGGCGTATGTGATCAGCAATTCGGAGTACACGAGGCAGCGGCTCTTGTCCTGTTACACCTGCGATCCCTCGCGGGTGCTCACGATTTACAAGGGGGTCAATGCTTCGATCTTCGCTCGACCGCAGAAATTGCCATTGCCGCCGGATCCGTTACCGGAGCGGCCAGCCGGAGCGCGCCTGGTGACCATCGGTTCCAACTGGCGGCTTAAGGGCGTGCCGGAGTTGCTGGCCGCCCTGGCCTTGGTCCGCCGAACCATTCCCCATGTCCACTTGACCGTGGGTGGCCCGCATCGTCCGCGCGACTTGGCGGATTTAAATCGTCTGGTCCGCCGTCATGACATCGTCAATCAGGTGAGTTTCCCCGGCCTTATTTCCCGTGAACAGCTACCTGCCGTGCTTTGGCATAGCGATCTTTTTGTCACGCCTACGCGCGTTGAGGCCCTTGGAGTGGCCATCATCGAGGCCATGGCTGCCGGTTTGCCGGTGATCGCCAACCGCGTGGGCGGCATCCCCGAAATCATCCGCTCTCCTGACGAGGGTGTTCTGACCGAAGCTGGCGATATTTCCGCCTTGGCATCGTCTATTGTCAGCCTGCTTTCCGATGAGACGAGGCAAAAAGCTCTTCGTCGCATCGGTCCGGTCCGGGCGGCTGAATTCAGTGTTGACAAAATGGTTGCACGAGTCCGCAACCTCTATGTATCATTAAGCTAACTGGAGTTTTGCAAAGTCGTCCTAAAACCGCCTCCTTGGGGGTGTTGACCCCCGCTGACGGGGGTAAAAACGAGGGTCAGGATATCCACCGAGGGCATTTTGCAAAACTCCAGTAAGCTAAAATATGTGGGTGGTGCTTGGCATGTTATTAAAATTACAGGTGACTCGACGGGATGTCCTGCTTGCGGCGTTCTGTGCCGTTGTCGTATGGATGGGCGGGACGGTGGTCTATCGGCTGCATCCAGAGGTGGGGCTGATATTTGCACTAGGTCTGATTACGGGTATCCTTGTGTTGTTTTCCGTGTCCTGCGTACGCCGGCTTCAACGGACCATCGCCAACCTGCACGATCAGACGGAAGCCTTTATTGCGGTAACGCAAACCCTAAAGTTGGACACGCCACTGCCCAGTCTGACTTCCTGGGCCATTACTCCTGATGTGGCCAAACTGCTTATCGAGTTGATTCTCGAGCGACAACCCAAAGTGATTGTGGAATGCGGGGCTGGCGCCTCGACCATCGTCCAGGCCCGCATGCTACAATTGCAGGGTGCCGGAAAAGTATGGTCGATCGAGAGCTTCCCGGATTCCCTCGATTTTGTCCGGCGCCAAGTCGAACGCCACGGCCTGAGTGATTTTGTTGAGTTGATTCACGCGCCGCTCATGGAGCAGGAGATCGACGGCCGGCCGTGTACGTGGTATGACCGCAAGCGAATCCCCGAGATTCAAGATATCGATTTGCTTTTTATCGATGGACCGCCGCAGTACGGCATGCCCAAAGGATCGCTGATGCGCTATCCCGCCCTGCCTGTTTTTCTTAAAGGCATGAAAAAAGGCGCCATCGCGGTAGTCGATGACGGAGCTCGGCACAACGAACGGGAAATCGTACGTCGGTGGGTGGAAAAGTTCGGCGTTGAGGCCACATTTTATGATTCCTACATTAAAGGGGTCTGGATTGTACGGATATGACGGTCGGCCGAATTCCCGTTTTCCGCCATGCTCCCGGGTCGAAGATGGTTGATATTCGTAGATAATTGGCACTATATTGGTAAGGCAATAAGCCCGTGATTTTGGAAATGGTATACACGCACGAGCCGCACATAATCTCCATCTTTGATGGTTTATTTTGGTGAGACAATATCAAATATTAGAAGTAAAGTTGGAAAATCAGAATGTCATGACCATGATTACGTGTCGGTTCAAGTATACGTCAATGTTTGGGACGACTGCAACTTTGAGCCGAGAATGAAGTATGGATAAGCGCTTAATCATCAATGGTGACGATTTTGGACGTACGGTATCGGTTACCGATGCGATCATGGATTGCCATCGTCAGGGGATACTGACCAGCACCACCCTTATGACGCAGATGCCGGCGACGGAGTATGCCTGTCAACGGGCGAAAGAGGCCGAGGGTCTGGGGGTGGGGATTCATTTGACGCTGACGCAGGGGCCGGCGTTGTCGAAAATGGACGAAGTCAGGGATCTGGTGGATGAGCAGGGCGTGTTTCTTCATCCTCTCAAGCAAAACGCCGATCTTCGGCATCCGTCCAAGGATGTAGGCCGACAGATTGAACGGGAGTTCGCGGCCCAGGTGGAACGGGCCCTTGATCTCGGTATTCAACCGACCCATTGCGACAGTCATGCCGGCATCCACTCGCTCCCGATTGTGCGCGACGCCATCATCAACGTTGTTCGCCGTTACGGGATCATCAAGGTTCGTAATCAGATCTCGAGATTCTGGTGTCCGCGGGGGGCCGGGTTTCGGGCCGGCCTCCAGTGTTTCCGACGCAATCTGAGCGTGATGCACAAAACCGCATTCCGGCACTGGAGCAATTTTCTTTATCGGCGAGCCGGTTTTCGCCTGACGGACCGAAAGATCAGCCTGTGGCAGATGATGGCCGTGACGAGCGATCCGGTGCAAAGGATGTTGATCTGTCTGGAGCATGTTCCCGAGGGTGTCTCGGAAATCCTTTTTCATCCGGACTATAGCCCGTCCGATTCCGCCCAGGATGACGGCAAGAACGAGGATACCCGGATCCTGACGGACGCCCGGGTGATCGAGGCCGTCAAACGGAATAATATTCAGTTGATCAGCTATGCGGACCTATAACGGCAAAGAGGATCGTTCCTTTTAAGGTTCGATTTCGACAAGACAAAAGCCCGGAAAGGATAGATTGTGGCCAGGATATGCGTGGTGCTTACGGTGATCCCCTGGGACGACTTCCGGCAGTTCCTGAGACAGGCCCCGGCCCTGGTTCAGGGCGGGCACGAGGTCATCTATTTTTGCGGGAAGCCCGATCGAAAGGTGGAAACGAGTGTTCGGATGGTTCCCTTGCCCCCCCGGCAGAAGAAATGGGCTCGCTTGACCGGCGGGATCAATCTGTTCAGGCATATCGTTAGTTATAAGCCCGAGGCCGTGCATTTGTCATCGGTCGAGTTGTTGCCCTTGGGGTTGATGCTGAAATTGTTAACCCGGGTCAAGGTGATTTACGATTGCCGCGAGGACATGTTCCACAGCCTTCGGGACCATAAGGACTGGTCCTTCGCTCCGGCGGGGAAGGTGCTGGCCTGGGCCGTGAGAGGCATCGAATACCTGGCGGCCAAGACGTTTGACGGCATGGTGGTTTCCGATCCGGCGTTATTTTCGATGCACCAACACATGCCGGATGATCGCAAAATGATTTTCTATAATACCCCTCAGTTAAGTCTTTTTAAGAGTGCCGGTCTTCCCTGGTCAGAAAGAAAATATGACGTGACCATGATGGGATCCATGTCGCCTCGAACGGGCGCGACGAATCTTATCGAGGCCGCCGGCATGCTCAAGCGGCGGGGGAAAATCATCCGTGTGCTGCTGCTCGGACAGCCGACCCCCTCGGTGCTTCCCGAAATCAATCGTCTGATTGATCAATACGATCTGGCCGATCAGGTGACCATCACCGGCTGGATTCCTCACGAGCAGGTACCGGACCTGCTCGGACAGGTCAAGATCGGCGTGGTGGGTTTGCTGGACATGCCGAAATTTCGTAACAATATCGCCTGCAAGGCCTTTGAATATATGGCTTGCTCCATGCCGGTGGTCAGCTCGGATTTGCCTCCCGAACGTATCTTTATCGAGGAAGGCAAGACCGGCTTGTATTTTACTCCGGGTTGTACCGAAGAGCTTGCGCAAGCCATCCAAACACTACTGGATGATCCGGTCCGGGCGGAATCCATGGGTAACGAGGGGCGCAAAGCTTTCGAAAATCGATGGAACTGCGAAAACGACCAAAAAAACTTCAGACAATTTTATGAGCGGATATTGGCCCGCCCCGGCAGATAATAAACGGTCGAGGCCCTTACCGTTTGCGGTCTATCGACCGGGCGGTCACCAGGTTGCCGAGCGGGGCGGGACTCGCGGACCAACCAGAGGCATAACGCACCATGAGCAAAGACGAGGCATTTCTTTCACTGCTTTTTACGGGCGATGTCTTTCTCGGTCACCAGTCTCCTGAAATCGGTCAAGACCTGAAATCCTTGACGGCATCGGCCGATATGTTGATCGTCAATCTTGAAGCGCCGTTGACAGCCGCGGGTACGCCGCTGGAGGGCAAATCCCTGCATCTCAGAAGTGATCCTACATTGGTAGAGACGCTTCAACGGTTGAATGTCCAGGTGGTTTCGCTCGCAAACAATCATATCTGTGACTGGGGGAGCGAAGGACTTGTCGATACCCTGACCGTCCTCGGCAATAGCGGAATACGCCATGTGGGTGCGGGTCTGAATGATGAGGCGGTCCGATCTCCATTAATCATCCGGAAAAAGGCAACCCATATCGGTTTTCTCGCATTCAGTGAACCCGCTATTCAGACGGTTGTGGCGAGCACTGACCATTACGGATGCCGGCCGCTCGAGGCCGGGATCATGCGAGCCGCCGTCGAGGAAACACGCAAAACCGTACAGATCCTCGTGGTGCTGGTGCATTGGGGTTATACGAACTACCATTATCCCTTGCCGGAAAGTATCGAATTGGGTCGATCGCTGATCGATGCAGGCGCGGATCTGGTGGTGGGTCATCATCCTCACGTGATTCAGGGCCATGAGCGCTACCGGCATGGGGCCATCTTGTACAGCTTGGGTAACTTCATCTTTTCGGAATACCATTCGCGAGGACACCCCGTCCGGCTGAGCGGGGAAAACTACCTGGGACTCATCGGTCAGGCCGACTTTGTCGACGGGCGGCTGGACCGACTGGTTTTTCATCATAGCCGCTATGACCCACGCCAGGGTAAGATTGATCTTGTTCAACCACACGAAAGGGGTCGGCGGGAGCGTTTCCTTGCGAAATTATCCAGGCCGCTGAGTGGCAAAAACTACGAATCATTCTTTAAGCGTTATATCATGCACAGGCTCGTAGGTCGTTTTGTCCGATGGCTTGACCCTCGGATGTGGAAGCAATTCAACAAGGGTTATTGGGGGGCGGTGAAGGTGGCGATTCGTAAACTTTTCGCGAGGAGTGGCCGTGACTGACGCTCTGTACAAACGTCTTCCGGTTTTCATGCAGAACTGGGCTTGCAGCTTGGAGGGATGGCGCATTCAGCGGAGTCGCTTCGGGCCGGGTTTTTGGAAAACTCTGGAGGAAGCTGAACAGCGTGGGACCTGGTCTCATGAGCAGATCGTGGCCTATCGAGATCGGCGCCTGTGTTGGTTTATCCAACATTGCGCAGAAAGTGTTCCTTACTATCAGAAGCTATTTGATCGTCTCAGGATCCATCCGCAAGATATCAAGGGCCTGGCAGACATGTCCGGACTACCCATCATGACCAAGGCCGACGTGCAGGAGCATTATGCGGACCTGTTGTCCACGCAAGTTGCCCCCCGACGGCGAATAATTGCTCGTACCGGTGGGACTACCGGCAGCGGGTTGCAGTTTGCCATTACCATTGAGTCCGTTCACCAACAATGGGCTGTTCTGTGGCGGTACTGGCGATGGCATGGTCTGTCTTTCGGGACATGGTGCGGCTATTTCGGCGGTCGGTCGGTGGTCCCACTTTCGCAAGGCAAACCGCCTTTTTGGCGATATAATCATCCGGGCCGCCAAGTATTGTTTAGTGGTTATCACATGTCCCCCGGTAATCTTGGATACTATATTGATGAATTGCGGCGAGCCCGACCGCCCTGGCTGCATGGTTATCCTTCGATCCTGGCCTTGCTGGCCTCTTATCTTTTAGAACACGGGCAAACGATCGAGTATCCGGTTCGCTGGATCACCATCGGATCGGAGAGCCTTCTGGAGCAGCAAATCAGGCAAATTCAGCAGGCCTTCGGGGTTACGCCGCTTCAGCATTACGGCAGCTCTGAAGCCGTTGCCAACTGCTGCCAATGTCCTTGTGGCCGGCTGCACGTCGATGAGGATTTCGCGGCCACGGAGTTTATACCCCTAGCCGATGGGCAGGGTTATCGGGTTGTAGGAACCAATTTTTCCAATCCGGCGACGCCCTTATTACGCTACGACATTGGTGATATCGTTGAGTTGGAGGATGCCCCCTGTGACTGCGGCCGTCCCGGCCGTATTATTCGTTCCATAGATGGTCGCAAGGAGGATTATGTGATCCTGCGCAAGGGTGCCCGCGTAGGGCGTATGGCCCATATTTTTAAGGATTTTGACAACATCAGGGAGACCCAGCTTTACCAGAATATGCCCGGTATACTGCATGTTCGCGTGGTCCGGCGGGCAACCTATACGGCGAAAGACGAAGCTATGCTGTTGCAGAAATTCCACGATCGATTTGGCGCAGAGCTCGAGATTCGCGTCGAATACGTTGATCGCCTGCCCCGCTCGGCTACGGGCAAACTGCGTTTCGTGGTTTCCGAAATCAAGGAAGGGCAACTGGTGGCCTGAATCGCCCATTTGTGCCGTGGATTAGATAGGCATAGCATGAAAGAAGTGGATAAAAAGTTATTCACGCCGGCTTGAAGAGACGTCCCTGTATGACGGGTGTTGTTGGCCCGTGAGAAGGTTGACGGGTCACCATTAGTTGTGTCGAAAAAACATAATAAACATGAGCAATGACTCGTATATATGTTGTTGTCTGGCCTGTCGCAATGATCGGCTGGAGCGGATTGGTCCTACCGCCGGAGGCGATTATTTGCGTTGCCCTCAATGCGGGTTGGAAAGCCAGGTATCCGACGGCGGCCAATCAGGTATGGATCATTTTGCCGAGGTCCAGGCCGCTTACTATGGAGAACATACCGTCTTTGATAATCCGTTTTTGCATCACCTTCAACTTCAGAAAGCCGCCCAAAGACTTCGACTGCTGCGAAAACACTTGTCGGGGGGATCCATTCTGGAAATCGGACCGGGAGGAGGCGAGTTTCTGGAGCTTGCCTTGTCGGCTGAATATCGAGTAGCGGCAGTCGAAGATTCCCCTCAACTGGCCCAGCGTTTACATGACCGTCTGGGTGTTATGGTTTATCAGGGGATGCTTGAACAGGTGGATCTTCATGGTGAAACCTATGATGCTTTGGTCAGTAACCAGGTTCTGGAACATGTTCCGGACCCTATTCAGCATTTGCGGATCGCTCGCTCTTATGTGAAAAACGGTGGTCTGGTTTTTATCTCGACCCCCAACACAGGCGGTTGGCCGCATAAGTTGGCTGGCAATCGATGGCCCGGTTATTCCCCGGCGCATCTCAATCTCTTTAGCGCGCAGAGTCTGGAGTTGTGTCTTCGGCAGACCGGCTGGCGTGTGGTGGAAATCCATACTCCGCAGGATACTTTTGAATGGCTCAGGACCGTGCATCATCTTCGAAGAAAGACCTCGGACCTGAATCAACCACAAGAAGCAGGAGAGGTAACCAGGCGGACATCTTATTGTCGGGCAAGGTTTGTTCTCGGGGTTAGTGCCGTAGTCTCTTGGCCGCTTCGCCGAATACAAAGCACCATGCATGGAGGCTCGGAACTGGTCATGATGGCCGAGGCCCAATAATTCGATTGTCCCGCAAGGCGCTTAAAGTTACCCACGGGCAAATTGTCTTGCACGTCAAGTTGGATTATGATGGTGGGCGGTTAATTGGCGAATCCATAGGCCGTGGCGGCTTGGTGCTGGAAACGGTAGGACTCGATGTTAGACATTTCTTTCTTAATGAACAGGTGCACGAATGAATCGACGCGAGTTTTTGAAGGTATCGGCGGCCGCGGCGGCGGCAAGTGTGGCGGGTTCTTCCCGGATCATGCCCCGGGTGCTGGCCGCGACTCGGCTGGGGGCCAATGACGAGATTCGAGTGGGTTTCATCGGGGCCGGGGGGCGCGGGCGGCATCTGATGACGTTGGAGGGCCTTGATAAACATGCGAGGATCGTGGCCATCGCCGACTGCTTTGAACCGCGAGCCCATGAGGCGGCCAAGCCGCTGGAGGCCGACGGCAAGAATAAGGTGAATAAATATCAGAACTACCACCAACTGCTGGAAAAGGAAAAGCTCGACGCGGTGTTCGTGCCCACCACGACACATGCCCGGGCGTTGATCGCGATTCATGCAATGCAGGCAGGGCTGGATGTTTACGCGGAAAAGCCGATCTGCCTGACGGTGGCCGAGGGGCGGGCGCTGATCAAGGCCGCCCGCAAGTACAACCGTATTTTCCAGGGGGGTACGCAGCAGCGATCGCTGCCGATTAACGTATGGGCCAGCAAACTGGTACGCGAAGGCGCGATCGGTAAGGTGCATACCGTTTTAGCCTGCAATTTCACCGGGCCGGAGACGTGGCAACCGCAGCCGGCGCAGCCGATACCTGAGGGTCTGGACTGGGACCAATGGTGCAACCAGACGGAGCTGAGGCCGTACCATCCGGATTTGCAGTATAAGTGGGCGACGTACTGGGATTATGACGGCGGCGGTTTGTCATGGGGTGTGACCGGCTGGGGGACGCACGCCTTGGACCAGGTGCAATGCGCATTGGGTACCGACGACACCACGCCGGTCGAAGTGTGGCCGGAAACCCCGGGGCCGGAAGGCAAAGTGACCATGAAGTACGCGAACGGCATCCTGCTCAAGCTGCACGGCGAGCGGCTTCCGAAGTATGAGGATCTGGGGGCGATCTTCCAGGGGGACAAGGGTGAAATGCAGATTATGCGCGGCGAACTTCGGGCCAAGCCGGCAGAGCTGATCAAGGACGCGCCGCCCGGGCATCCGGTAGGCCCGGGCGAGGCGATCGAGCATCTCCAGAATTTCTTCGAGTGCATGCGCAGCCGCAAGCGCCCGAACGCCGATGTAGAAATCGCCCACCGATCGACAACGGTGTGTTATCTGGTCAACATCTGTCGGGAACTCGGACGCAAGCTGAAATACGACCCGAAGGCCGAGCAGTTCGTGGACGACAAAGAGGCTAACCAGAAGCTGTCACGGCCACGGCGCAAGGGTTACGAGTTGCCGGATTTGGGTTGATGCTCGCGCAGAGGCGCAAAGACGCCGAGGATAGCGAGTATCGAAGCATGAAATTGCAGGCATTGGGGTGATCCTCGCGCAGAGACGCCGAGGAGGGGTGATAAGGAGGTTGGGTGTAAGGAGGGCAGGCAGCAGGCGTGGGACGGTGGAAGGGGAGTTTGTTTGCATTGGAGATAGCATCGATGGCAAAAGCAATGGCCCGAGGCGCGGCGGTTGTGGAGGATATCTGCCAGAGGGGGAGCTGTGTGGCCGAGGCGGAACGGCCGGGCTTTCTGCTCGAACGGATGCGTCACCATCTGAAATATACCCTGGCCAGGCACTGGGAAGGGGCTACGCAGTATGACAAGTACGTCAGCCTGGCGATGGCCGTGCGCGACGTGGCCGCCTGCAAGATGATGCTGACCCACGGCAAATACGCCGAGGACAAAGTCCGGCGGGCCTATTACCTCTCACTCGAATATCTTTTAGGCAAGTTGCTGCGGAATAATCTGGTCAATCTGGGGCTTTATGAAGAGTGCCGGGCGTCCCTGGCGTCGATCGGAGAGAACCTTGGTCAGATTCTGGAGGTCGAGCCGGACGCCGGGTTGGGCAACGGCGGGCTGGGGCGACTGGCGGCCTGTTATATCGACTCGGCCGCGACGCTGGGGTATCCGGTTTACGGATACGGTATCCGTTACGAGCACGGCATCTTCGAGCAGCGCATCGAGAACGGCTGGCAGGTCGAAAATCCGGAATACTGGCTGACGTACGGGACGCCGTGGGAGTTTGTTCGGCCGGAATTCGCGACGGTGATCCGGCTGCGCGGGCGGGTTGAGCATGGAACCGATGCGGCCGGTCGTTACCGTCCGAAGTGGGTGGACTTCCGGACGGTTGTCGGCGTGCCGTACGACATTCCCATCGTCGGCTATGCCAACAACACCGTGAACATTTTGCGGCTCTGGTCGTCGCGGGCGTCCGCCGCCTTCGATCTGAAGAAGTTTAACCGGGGCGGATTTCTGGAAGCCGTCCAGGACAAGATGATGAGCGAGACGATCAGCAAGGTGCTTTATCCCGCCGATGAGACCGAGAGCGGGCGTCATCTTCGCCTGGTGCAGCAGTATTTCTTTGTGGCCTGTACCCTCGCCGACATCATTCGCCGACACGAGCGTGAGCATGACACGTTGGATAATTTACCGGACAAGGTGGCCATCCAGCTTAACGACACACATCCCTCGCTGGCGATCGCCGAGTTGATGCGGATTCTGGTGGACGAGCGGGACATGCCCTGGGAGCGGGCCTGGGAGATGACCGAGGCGATTTTTGCGTATACGAACCATACGCTGATGCCCGAGGCCCTTGAAGTCTGGCCGGTGTATATGTTCGAGCGTTATCTGCCGCGCCATCTGGAGATCATTTACGAGATCAATCGGCGTTTCTTGCAGACGGTGGAGGCCCGCTGGCCCGGCGACATCGAGCGCATCCGGCGCATGTCGCTGATCCAGGAGGACACACCGCGTTCGGTGCGCATGGCCCACCTGGCGATCGTGGGGAGTCATGCGATCAACGGCGTGGCGGAAATGCACAGCGAGCTGGTGCGAACGAGTCTGGTGCCCGATTTCGCCGCGTTATGGCCGGAACGATTCACGAACGTGACCAACGGGATCACCCCGCGGCGTTGGCTGCAAGCCTGTAATCCGGAGCTGGCCGCGGCCATCACCCGGCGCATCGGTCCGGACTGGCTGCGCGATTTCGGGCGCATCCGGGAACTGGCCGCCCATGCCGATGACCCCGTGTTTCAGGAAGAATTTCGCCGGGTCAAGCGGGCGAACAAAAAGCGGTTGGCCCATCTGGTCCTGCGAAATACGGGTATCATGCTTTCGGATGGCGCTCTTTTTGATATGCAGATGAAGCGTCTCCATGAATACAAACGCCAGCTTCTGAACATTCTCCACGTGATCATGATGTACCATGAGCTGCTGGATGCGCCGGGTTCGCGGGTCCCGCGGGTGGTTTTCTTCGCGGCCAAGGCGGCGCCTTCCTATTACCGGGCGAAGCTGATTATCAAACTTATTTACGACGTGGCCGCCACCATCAATCACGATAAACGGATCAACGAGCATTTGCGGGTCGTGTTTATTCCGAACTACCGCGTTTCGGTGGCGGAGGAGATGATTCCGGCCGCCGACCTTTCCGAGCAGATTTCGACGGCCGGTACGGAAGCATCCGGGACCGGCAACATGAAGTTCGCGATGAACGGGGCCCTGACCATCGGCACGCTGGACGGGGCCAATGTTGAGATTCGCAAGGCAGTGGGCGAGGAGAACTTTTTCCTGTTCGGTCTGACCGCCGAGGAGGTAGCCGCGACCCGCCCGCAGCATGATCCCTGGCGGGTTTATCATTCCTATAAACCGGTACGGCGAGCGCTTGATGCGCTCGCCGATGGACAATTCAACACCGTCGACCCTCTCCTGCATCGGCAAGTGTGCGATTGGCTCATGCGCGAAGGTGATCACTACATGCTTTTGGCCGACATCGCTTCATACGCGGACGCCCAGCGCCGGGTGGAGGCCCTGTGGAAGGATCAGGCGGCCTGGACCCGGGCGGCGATTCTGAACGTGGCCAACATCGGCTTTTTCTCGAGCGACCGGGCGGTCAAGGAATACGCGGAGCGAATCTGGAGCCTTGAGCCGATCCCGATCAGCGACGCAAACCCGTAGCCGTTATTTACAGCGGAGGTCACGGAGAAACTATGAAAGCCGGGTCTCCCCGAACGAGTGTTTTTTCGGGATCAT